>JAABSX010000002.1 GCA_011390205.1 Microscillaceae bacterium
TCAGCAGGCTCGTCGCAAAATCCACTTCCTTAATGACTGAATAGACAATGTGTCCTGTTTGGTCATCTATCAGAAAAATATCATAATAGCCGTAGGTCGCCAGAAAATTAGCGACGGTAAGATGGTATTTTTCGTGCACCTCGTGATAAGGGTGCGGCTTGAAGAAGTTTTTGTTGCCTATCAGGTACTGAGATTGCAGAAATTGTGTGGTAGGGTTCTTAGGAATGATATTTTCTAGCTTGAAAGTATCTCGTTCGTGTACTTCTATTTTGGCAAGCAATTCTTCCTGATAATGCGCCTGTAATCGCTCTTCAACCCCATCGAGTGCAAGCTGCGAGCTATCTATGGCTCTAAAAGCCTCCTTAAAGGCTTTCATGGCTTCTATCACACTGGTTGTCTGTGAAAAAAAGTCTAACTCTTGGCGAATGTGCACGAAATACTCTTCTATTTTTTTCTTTTTGATTTCTCTGACCGTGGTGAGTTGGTCAAAAGAACGCTGCCTCAGTGTATCCGAAACTTGCTGGTACTCGATGTAAATGGTTACAATGAGGGGAACAACACCCACTATCAAAAAAAAGAATAGTAACTTATATTTTATTTTTGAAAACATATCTTATCTCAATCCTAATAAAATAAACGAATACACTCCGCCCCGCAAAAAGCTTCCCAAAGTTGATTTAACACGAGTAATTTTATATTTTTTGGTATAGAACTACGCGAGTCAGAATATTGAGAGACACCTCATTATGCTTTTTTTAGCCTTTCGGCTTTCAAATCTAATTTATTTTTTTTGATAAGCACTGATTTTTTAGAGTTTATGTCAGAATCTGGTAGTGTATAACAAGTAATGCTCTTTCAAAAATTTGAGTAAACTTACGGAAAAAATTCATGTTTCCCTAAATTGTATTTTTTATGATTACTTGTCCTTCTTGCCAAAGCGAAAACATTAAACTAAATGGGCATATTCACAGCCGTAAACAAAACCATCTTTGCAAGGATTGCGGTCGCCAATTTGTGCTAAATCCGAGCAATAAAGTGGTTTCAGAAAAAGATAAAGCCCTGATAAACAAGCTTTTATTAGGAAAAACATCTTTGGCGGGTATTGCCCGCACGATGGAAGTTTCCCAAGTTTGGCTTCAAACATATATTAGCGATTTGTATGCTTCTTGTCCCGATGATTTGTGTGCTGATTTACCCGACCAAGCAAGTATGTGCGCACATTTGGAAGATAAGTTTGATGAGTATGTGTATGAAATTGCGGCTTTAAAAAAAACGCTTCTGCGTTTGAGCCTGAGCCTTCATGGGAAGACATTGAAACATTTGAGCAAGATTTATTCGAGAATTTATGCTTTCTTATTTATTTGCAGACAATCTGGATTTGTATGCAAGAGAAGTGCTTCTATCTGCACATCATCACTCAAAATCAGGTCATTTATCTAATGTAAACCACTGATAATCAGCCTCTATTTTTACTGACTAATCTCCAAAATCTTAAACTCTGTACGTCTGTTTAGCTCTCTCCCGTGAGGGGTATCATTAGAAGCGACAGGCTCTTGCTCACCATAGCCCACAAAACTAAGCCTATTTTTGTCTATGCCTTGCATCACCAGATAATCATAGACCGATTTCGCCCTACTTTCAGAGAGGAGCAGATTGTAATTTTCGGGACCTATGCTGTCCGTATGTCCTTCTATTTGTCCTTTGATTTCGGGATTGGTATTTAGAAAAGCGAGTAAATTCTGCAATGCAGGGATAGAGTTTTTGGTGAGGGTGGCACTGTTGTAATCAAACAAGGCTTTGAAATCTATTGATTTTTTGATATTGATGCGTTTAAGGTAGATATGCAGGATTTTTTCTTGGTTTACGACCCCCACAGGGATTTCAAAATATTCAGAATGATAAAGATAGCCTTCTTTCTGGACGTGTAAGAGGTATTTCCGCCCTGTCTGCATTTGTGTATAATAGACTCCTGCTGGGGCAACTGCATTTATTTCATTGACTACTTGATTTTCTTCTACATCTATCAGAGACATTCGGGCACTGATGAGCTGGTCACTCTCTTCATCTTTTACGATGCCCCTCAGAATGACAATGGCACGCTTGGGGTCATTGGCGGTGAGTGGGTCAAAACCTACAGAGATGGTCTTCATAGATAACTGAAAATCAATCACTTCCACATCACGGTAGTCAGGCATATCTACTGTATAGAGGTCTTTATCGCCAAGGCTATTTTTTTGGTTAGAGGCATAGTATCCTTTTTTATAATTGGAAGAAAGCACAAAATGAATGTCATCATCACTGGTATTGATGGGGTATCCAAGATTGACAGGCTCAGTCCAGCTGCCGTCTATCAGTTCGGTATAAAATATATCAAAGCCCCCCATGGTCTGATGCCCTCTTGAGCTAAAATAGAGTGTTTTGGCATCAAAATGAATAAATGGAGCATCCTCATCTTCAGGTGTATTGATGGCAGGGCCAAGATTGACAAGCTCCCCCCAGTTGCCATTTTCTTTTTTTTCTACTTTGTAGAGGTCTAGCCCTCCTTGTGCATCGGGGTGAGGTCTGTCAGTGGCAAGGTAAAGTGTATTGCCATCTTTGGTAATAGATACGGATGTTTCTCTATATTTGGAGTTGATATTTCCGCCCATTTTTTGGGGAACAGACCATTTATTTTTGTCATTTAGCTCAGATACGTAAATATCTCCTCCATTTTTATCTTGGTAAATAAAAAGTTGCTTGCCATCAGGTGAGAGTGCCACAGATGCCTCATGGTATTTAGAATTAATATTTCCGTCAATATTTTTAGGTTTGCTCCACCCTTCTCTTTTCTGATGCGAGATATAGATGTCTTCATAGAATAGATTGTCTTCGGGTGAGCGTCCGCCTCCTGTAGTACCCTTTCGGCGTGATGTAAAAATCAGCACAGATTCATCTGCAGAGATGACGGGGGCGTAGTCACTGTCTTCAGAATTAATTTTATCCCCTATGTTTTGTACTTTTGCATTGGTGGGGTCTGTCAAGAAGCGAAGCCCTAGTTTTGATTCTCTGATACGCTGCTTGGTGAGTTCTAAAAAATCTTGCACCGTGATTTCTTCATTGTAGATTCGGAGTGTACCTGTGGTTTTGGCTATTTTTTCTTGTGAAAACTCATAATAATGCACGGCTTCATCTGCTTGGTGATTAAATTTGAAGGCTTCTGCGAGATAAAACTCTAGCAAAGGATAGCTTGTAGGAGCAATGTTTTGTACTTTTTGTAAGAAAGGCAATGCCTTTTGCTTGTCATTCATTTTGAGGTAGCATAGCCCTATCCCGAAATTAACTTCTGCATCTTCGGGGCTTTGGCTGTATGCCTCTTGGTAATATTCTAGAGCCGTGCTGTATTCATAGACTTTAAAATAAGCATTGCCCTCACGCAGGCTTTTTCTGATGTCATCTTGAGCTTGTGCTATGAGTGGTATAAAAATCAAAGAGAAGAGCAAAAAACTGCTTCGGATTGTTTTATGCATCCTCTTTGGTGTATGTTGTGTAGTAATCATGACAGATAAAATAATACCTCAATAATAATTTTAATTTATATCATAAAAACAATGACAGAATCACTTTCGCCCGAATATGTCAAAACACAAGGATGGCTTATTTTTGAGTCTATCAGTGGCAGCCGAGCTTATGATTTAGCAAATATACACTCTGATACTGACATCAAAGGTGTGTTTGTGTTACCTCCTGAGAGATATTATGGGCTTGATGACATTGAGCAGGTCAGCAATGACAGCAATGATATAGTCTATTATGAGTTAAAGAAGTTTGCCAGTTTATTGGCAAAAAGTAATCCAAACATCTTAGAGTTGCTTTATACAGATGAAAAAAGTATCCTTTACGAACACCCTACTTTCACTGCTTTTAAGGCTGGTCATTTTTTATCAAAGCAATGCTATCAGACCTTTGCAGGCTATGCTTTCTCTCAAATCCGAAAAGCCCAAGGATTGAACAAGAAAGTACTCAACCCACTCCCAAAACGAAAAAAAGAAGTCTTAGACTTTTGTTTCATTGCTACCCAAAATGCCAGTATTCCATTGAGAGACTGGCTCAAAACGGCAAAATATTCTCAGACACAATGCGGGCTTGCAAGCCTGCCACATTTTAAAAACGTCTATGTACTTTATTATGATGCTCAAAATAAACTAGGCTACAAGGGCATTATACAAAGCCCGCATTCCAATGAAGTTTCGCTGAGTGCTATCCCAAAAGCTGAAAATTTTATCACCTATCTTTATTTTAATCAAGAGGGCTACTCCTCTTATTGCCGTGAATACCGTGAATACTGGGAGTGGGTAGAAAAACGCAATGACACACGCTACCAAGGCACTCTAGCACACGGCAAGGGCTATGATGCCAAAAATATGATGCATACTTTCCGACTCTTGGATATGGCAGAGCAAATCGCCTCCGAACAAAAAATAACCCTCCGAAGCCAAAGAAGACAAGAACTGCTAGACATCAAAGCGGGCAAATATGACTATGAAGTACTTATCCAAAAAGCCCAAATACAAATACAATCTATTGAAAAAAAATTTGAAGAAGCTGAGCTCCCACAATGCCCCGATACCGCTCTGATAGAAAAGATAACTGTGCAAATCAGAAACCAAATATACCAAAACCAAACATAAAACATCCTGACTCTTTGCAAGGCATCTGATAGAAATATAGTTATTCTGAATATTTTTTGTATTTTTGCTTACTTAAACGGTAAGCCTTATTTTAACTTGCTCCCCAAATACATCACAAGGGAGATTTATTCATTCAAAGCAATTCGCTGATATGATGCACGAAAAAGAAGACGAAAACACCAATCAGGAAAATACTGACATGGTACACAATGAAAATACGGATACTTCTGAAAATCAACTGACAGAAGATACCAATACGCAAAACACTGATACTGCCCTCCCCGAAGCATCAGGAGAAGACGATCACCAAGCGCAAGAAGCAACAACAGATGATGCCCCCAAAGAACCCGTCTCAGAAAATACACCTACTGAAAGCAATGTAGAAAGTGAAACTGAAAACACAGATACAGAAGACGAGCAAGAACAGGCTGATTACTCACAGTTTTCCAAAGAAGAATTTTTACACCTTATCCAAAGGCTAGAAAAAGAAGAAGATTTGCGGAAATTTACGCCCATCCTGAGAGAGATTCGTCCTTTGTTTGATGAAATCATCCAAGAAGAAAAACAAAGTGCACTTCACAAATACCTAGAAGAGGGCGGAGAAGAAGATGGATTCGAATACAAAGAAGACGAACAAACACAGACGTTTTATAAAATTTATAACGAAATCCAGAAACGCCGACAAGAATACATCTCAAAACAAGAGCAAAGCAAAGAACAAAACCTCCAGAAAAAAGAAGAAATACTTGACCAAATCCGAAAACTGCTCGAAAACCCTGAAAGCAGCTTAGAAGAACTCAAAAAACTCCAAAAAGCTTGGAAAGAAGTAGGCTCTGTGCAGCCCCAACTCAACAAAAACCTTTGGGCAAGTTACAGTGCACTCCTTGACCTGTTCTATGACCAAAGAAGCATTCACTTCGAACTGCTGGAGCTAGACCGAAAGAAAAACCTCGCCATCAAGCTTACCCTTTGTGAAAAGGCGGAAAGACTTGTAGAATACGAAATCATCAACCAAGCCATCAAAGAACTCAACGAACTGCACGAGGAGTTTAAGCACATAGGCCCCGTGCCCAAAGAAGAACGAGAAGCCCTCTGGCTCAGATTCAAAGCAGCCTCTGACAGGGTCTATGACCGAAAAAGAGAATATCACCGAAAACTAGATGAGGAAAAACAAAAAAACCTCGCAGAAAAAATAAAACTCTGTGAAGAAATAGCTCCCTACACAGCCTTCGAGTCTGAAAAAGTAACAGAATGGAACATAAAAACTAAAGAAGTGCTTGCCCTCCAAAAAAGATGGGAAGCCATCAAACTTATCCCCCGTGAAAACGTCAAAGAGGTAAGCAAAAACTTTTGGACACCCTTCAAGACTTTCTTTAATAACAAAAACGCCTTCATACGTACACTAGACGAAGAAAGGGAAGAAAATCTCAAACAAAAAATAGTCCTCTGTGAAGAAGCTGACCAACTCGTAAATGGAGACCATGATGCCAAAGCCGTGGCAGAACAACTCAAAAACTTGCAGCAAAAGTGGAAAGATATAGGGCCCGTGCCCGCAAAACAAAGACAAAGTATCTATAACCGATTCAAAGCCACTTGTGATGCCTTCTTTAACCGCCGCCGTGAGGCCTATGCCGAGCAAGAAAAAGAATATACCGAAAATCTTCAGAAAAAAACAGCCATCTGCGAAAAAATAGAGCAGCTGCAGCCCGATGAAAATACCTCCAATGATACAGTACATCAGTTTATCAAAGAATGGAGAGCCATCGGCTTTGTGCCCAAAAAAAATAAAATCAAAATACAAACTAGATTTGATGAAGCCATAGATGCCCTCATCAACCGATTGCCCAAAACTACTGAAATCGCACGTGAGAAAACACGTATTTCTGCACAAGCAAAACTTGCCAAAGATAGCCCCAATGCCCAACGAAAAATGAACCAATTGGAAGGAAATCTGAAGCGAAAAATTAGTACGCTTGAAAATGAAATAGATGTACTCAATAACAACATAGGATTCTTGGCAAGCTCCAAAAAAGCAGATAAACTCAAAGACGCTCTTAACTTGCAAATAGATACCGCAAACCAAGAACTCAAAACGCTCAAAATCCAATTAAAAGCACTCACACAGATGGAGTAAAAAAAATAAAAAAAAATTGTGGTAAAATTTGCTAGTAAATAATCTCTTTACTACATTTGCATCACAATCAAGCCTCCTTAGCTCAGCTGGTAGAGCAACTGACTTGTAATCAGTAGGTCATTGGTTCGATCCCGATAGGAGGCTCTTTATTATCAAGCACTTAGCACTCAAAAAGCTAAGTGCTTTTTTTGTATGCCTAACATTTCAATCCTTAGCGCCCCACTGCCCTCCACTGTCGTAAGTCTAAGCGTAGCGGGGTAAAAAGACGTTCCACTACAGAGCAGCCTCAACAGCTATTTCTAAAATACCAACCACACCACAAGTATTCACCAAAGAGGACAAAGAACAATGGATTTTGATTCATATAGAAGTACAAGGCTACGAAGATAAGAATTTTCCCCCACTACCGCGACTGTATGAATAAAAAGCGGAAGCTGCTTCAAGTCTGAGCGAAGCGGGGACTTGGAGCATTTATTTTGTCCAGTCTTCAGACTGGGCGTAGCATAAGCAAGACAAAAACAATATCTTTGTAAAAAACAACAAGTCTTATGAGCCGAAACTACAAATTTAGAGACCAAGACCAGCCTTATTTTGTTAGTTTTGCTACAGTATTCTGGATAGATGTGTTTACAAGAAATATGTACAGAGATATTTTATTAGATAGTATCAGATATTGCCAGCAACACAAAGGTTTAGAGCTATATGCTTGGTGTATGATGAGTAATCATGTGCATTTAATCATCGGAACTACTGATAAGAAGATGGAAGACATACTTAGAGATTTAAAAAAATATACCTCAGTCAAGATATTGGAAGCGATTAAAGAAAATCCACAAGAGAGCCGTAGAGAATGGATGCTTTGGATGTTTAAACAGGCAGGGAAAAGAAATTCAAATAATCAGCATTATCAGTTTTGGCAACAGAACAATCAACCCATTGAGTTAAGTAGTGCATTGATTGCCGAACAAAAATTAGCGTATTTGCATAATAATCCTGTGGAAGCTGGATTAGTAGAGGAAGCAGCGTATTACTTGTATAGCAGTGCAAAAGACTATGCTGGAAAGAAGGGTTTGCTAGATATAGTATTTTTATTTGGCTAGGACTTAGCCCAGTCTGAAGACTGGCTGAAAAGACTACCACAAGTCCCCGCTTCGCTCAGACTTGCGGCAGGTGGGGGGCTGGCACATAGAAAATGTTTTCGGCTAGGTATTCGTCTTTGTCACCCCACTGGTCAGAGGTTGTAGCATTAAGCGTAACCCACATTAGCAAACTGGTCAGATGCGTCTCGCTCTGACCAAAGGCTTTTGCATCATGAAGCCGTAGTTTTGGATATTTATTTGCGTTTATTTCAGAATTTTATTTTATATTTGAGTTGTAATAATTCATAAAAGTTTGTTCTGAGCGAGACGCTCAAAACAGTTGCTGTTGCGGGTAAGACACTAAGACCAGAGGGGGACTTAATCCGCCATTCAATTACAAATACGATAAGAGTAAATTTTAAAAACATGAAAATAAGATACTTATTGGTTATAATTTTTTCTTATTTTTATTATAACCATACTAATGCTCAAAATAATGATTTTGCTATTACCCCACTGGTCAGAGGTTGTAGCATTAAGCGTAACCCACATTAGCAAACTGGTCAGATGCGTCTCGCTCTGACCAAAGGCTTTTGCATCATGAAGCCGTAGTTTTGGATATTTATTTGCGTTTATTTCAGAATTTTATTTTATATTTGAGTTGTAATAATTCATAAAAGTTTGTTCTGAGCGAGACGCTCAAAACAGTTGCTGTTGCGGGTAAGACACTAAGACCAGAGGGGGGAAAAATTAATAAAGAGAAAGTAAAGCAGCTTGGCTTAGAAACCACCTTTTAAAATGTTTTTTATTTTTTTGCAATGCACAGTAATATTGAAATAATTATGATTTATTAAAATATAAAAATAATAAAAATGGAAGATATAATAAATAATATTGATAGCGTAGTAAAATACTTCGCAGAGTGTTCAAAAAATAACGACAGTTTTATACCTGAGTATGAGAATTCCAATAAGATTCTTAAAATTCTTAGAAATACTACCAATATAACAAAACACGAGCTAACATCCATCATTGAGATTTTGAATAATATGTCTATGATAAACCATTATAATGGTTCAGGATGGCATGAATTTACGATACTTGTTAATTCATTAATAAGAAAATATAGCTATGAGTTGGAATGGGAAAACGACTTGGTTAGGTTGATAAAAATTGATTCTGTGGAGCAGATTATGGAAAAAAAGATGAAAGGAATAAAATCTTTTTACTATTTAAGATTAGAAGATGAGCAAAACTTTGAAAAAAAAGATTTATCAGACTTAATATTTTTAAACAGTAATTTTACTGGCAGATTTAAAAAGTGTAACTTAACAAATACTTATTTTTACAAATGCGATCTTACAAACTCAGATTTTAGTGAAGCAATACTTGTAAATGTAACTATGAGAAATTGTATTTTAAAAGGGGTAAAGTTTCAAGATGCAAATTTAACAAATTTTAAAACCCAGTTCTGCGTAGAGTGTTGTCCGTAGTTTGAGCGCAGCGGAAACTACGGACTTGCTATGCTGCAAATCTTAGATTTGCCTGTTTTTTGTAAAAAAACAGTGGGTGTTTGTGTTTTGTGATGTGTGGATAAGTTGATAGTTTTGCTTTTATGCAATACAAATCAGAGATTTGTCAGAATATCGTGCGTAGTTTGAGCGAAGCGGAAACTACGCACAACGGGGGGGTTATTTCAGAATTTTATTTTATATTTGAGTTTAAATGATTCGTAAAAGTTTGTTCTTAGCGAGATGCTAAGAACAGTTGCGGTTGCGGGTCAAGACCTCGCTCTGACCAAAGGTTTTTGCATCATGAAGTGGTTATTTAGTTGTAAATTAGGATTTATTTCAGAATTTTATTTTATATTTGAGTGTAAGTAATTCATAAAATTTGTTCTGAGCGAGATGCTCAAAACAGTTGCTGTTGCGGGTAAGACACTAAGACCAGAGGGAGAGGCAATTTCACCTCCAAAGAAGACCTGAAAGACAAAGTAGAAAAATTTATTACCTATTTCAATGAAACCATTGCAAAGCCGTTTAAGTGGACTTATGGCGGAAAACCTTGTAAAGTTTAAATTGTATAGTTATTTATCGGATGCAACACTAGATACAAAAAAACTACAGTCTCTCTACTAAGACATCCTCTATTTCTTTACGCTCACTGATGAGGTTGATGCCCAATAAATAGATGTCTTTTTTCTCACTTTGGTAAGGCAAGTAATAACCTTTCTCGTGAATTTGGTCTATGGCTGCTTGGGCTGATTCATCTCTTTTAAATTCAAAAATAAAAATTTTGTCTTTAAAGCTGACCACTGCATCTAGCCTACCTCTGCCTGTGGGGGTTTCTACACTTGCAAAATAACCCAGTAATTTGAAGGTCAAAAAGACAATGGCGTGGTAGAATTTCTCTCTATTTTCCAGAAAATAATCTTGTGGAATAGCCCCAAATAAAGCATTGAAACAATCTTTGAGTAGCTCAAAATCATTCTCTCGGAGGGCATCATAAATATCAGATATTAGTGCAGGTTGGGGGTTTCCACTATCAAAGATATACTCCCCAAGAAGGTATTGATTCATAGCCTCTTCTACTTCTGTATAGGGTATTCTAAGCGAAGCATACGGTGTGGCAACTGCTCTTTGATGGTTAAATATCCTGTCTGGAAAAGTAAAGCCGTAAGGTTAGGATTTTCTAAATTAACAGAATCCAATGCCAATTGATTACTTTTTACTTTGCTGAGATTATACACAAAATCCTTTTGAAGTAATTTGGTCAAAAAAGTGGGTGTGCCTGTGCTAAACCAAAAGTTATCAAAGCTTTTGATTCTGAAAAAAGAAAGCACTGAAAAAGGATTGTACAAAAAGTCTTTTCCATTCCAAGAATAGCCATTATAAAAGGTCTTTATCTTTTGTAATAATGCTTCTTTCTCTAAGTTCATAAAAACAGCCATTTCCTCAATTCTATTCGCAAAATAATGCTCTAACTCGGCTTGTGTATAGCCTGTGATATTAGCAAACTCGGCACTTGTGCTGATATCAGTCAGGTTATTCAAATCTGAAAAGATACTCACCTTAGAAAATTTAGAAACGCCCGTCAAAAAGACAAATCTCAGGTAGCTGTCCATCGGTTTGATGATGGAGTAGAGGTTTTTTAAAAAGTCTCGGTGTTCTCTTGCTTTGTCTAAATCTTCGAGAAAATCTATGATGGGCTTGTCGTATTCATCAATCAGCAATACTACTTGAGCTTGGTATTTGGTGTGCAAGCTTATAATTAGTTCGCCTAATAAATCCTTAGGACTTTCACTTTCAAGCTGAATTTGATAGCTTTCAGCGATATTTCGTAAGTATTTTTGAATTGCTGACCAAAATCCATTGCCTTTATAATCAATCGCCGAGAAATCAATCCGAATCACAGGATAGCTTTGCCACTCTATTTTATCTTCTATCCAGAGTCCTTTAAAAAGCGCCTTATTTCCTGTAAATAACTCGTGCAAGGTACTGATAAGCAAGGATTTACCAAACCTGCGTGGACGAGAAAGAAAGTAATATTTTGAGACAAGTAAATTATGAATTATCTCTGTCTTATCGATATACAACAAGTCTTTTTCTCTCAACTCTCTAAAATCTTGAATGCCTAAGGGTAAGTTTTTCATAGAATCTATATTTGAGTGCAAGGTAAAGATACATAAAACTACATCTTCTCTACCAAGATGTCCTCAAGATTTCTGTACTTGAGGGCAGCATGATAGACTAGATAGCCCTCTGCCTTGATTTTCGGTAAAGCCTGATAGCCATCATTAGTGTAAGTGCGAAAACTACCAAACCCAGCAAGCCCCATATCCAGTCAGTAGCACTTTTAAGAACGACCACGAATACAATCCCGACCAAAAACAAAGTAGCTACTTCATTCCACATTCTGAGCTGAAAAGAACTCCATCTAAAAATTCTTTGCTTTAATTGATTTAAAATCTTCTGACAAAAAAAATGATAAATCAATAGCCCCAGTACAAAACTGATTTTGACCCACATCCATGGCTGCTGCAGGTAGTAAGGGTTGAGTATCAGCATCGTGATACCACTCAAAAGGGTAAACAGCATGGCGGGAGTAGTGATGATTTGCCACAGTTTTTTCTCCATGATGATAAACTGTGCTTGCAAAATATCTCGCTCTGCTTCAGGGCGTTCTTCGGCTTCGGTATGGTAGATAAACAGGCGTATGATATAAAAAAGCCCAGCAAACCAACTGACTACAAAAATAATATGAATGGATTTGACGTATAATAAAGCCATAAAATAGGATAAAAAAATATTTAAAAATCTTAGGTGCTAAGTTAGTGAATCTCTTCATAGCATAAAAGTATGCACAGACTTCAACTATAAAATCAGCCCTTAGGTTTATGTGTGGTCTTTATTTACTTTGATTTATTCTGTCTTTCTAAAAGAGATAAAAAAGCAGTGGTATTGTAATTACTCATTCCTATCTGTTTGACGATGATTTTGCCCTGTGGAGAGATGACATAGGTGCGAGGGATAGCGTTGTGCTGATAGACATCTGGTAAAGAACTTGCCAAAAAATATACAGGAAAAGAGTATTCATTTCTTTTTAGAAAAGCCTCTACTTTGGAGGGGTCATCATCTACACTCATCATCACAAAAATAACTTTGTCATGGTCTGCCTTTTGGTACAGTGCCTCTATGCCTGGCATCTCGGCTACACAAGGTGGACACCAAGTAGCCCAAAAATTAAAAAAAATTGTCTTGCCCTCAAAATCAGAAAGAGAATATACCTTGCCTGATAAATCTTGCAAACGCAGCTGATAGCTGGCTGTACTTAGCTGTGCAGATTCTGAGGCACTCGGGTTAAATAACCCTGTCTGCAAAAAAAGCCTCTGCAGCAAGATATGCCCTCCAGTAACATAAACCAGAAATAAAATTCCTAGAAATATCCCCCAATCTCTTACTTCTTTGAGGATTTTTTTTGACATCTTGCTCATTTTCAAATATTTTACTTTAATATTGTTAAGAAACCAAGTCTGCTTGGGCTGTGTTCATTGTCTTACAGATTTATAAATTCGATAACATAGTTTTCTCTCAGAAAAGCGGCAAACAAACACCATGGTACTTACACAAAAGACTGCCTACTGAAGAGTATTTATTAGTTTAGGACATTGCAAAAAAGCAAAGACTGTTGATTCATTTTTATAAAAAATCTATCTTCAAAAAAGTATCTAAACATCTGTCGTACACAAAGTATTTCGCAAAAATGACCAAAAACCGTAAAAGATGGCTTCAGGCTTTGGTGAAAGGAAGAAGTATCAAAGCAAAACTCGCACAAGCTTTCCTAGCGTTTGGCTTTGCTATTCTTTTGCTCGGAGGAGCTTTTGCGTGGCACTCTTATCAAGAAAAACACCTCAGTGCCCTCAAAGAAAAAATGCATCGGATAGAAGCCAATTTCCTGAGAGCAGAGCGAGTAGAACGAGATTTTTTCATCTATGAAACCCGAAATATTGACTTCTTTAACTACGGAAAAAGTAACTTCCTTAACCAAAGAAAGAAAATATTTAAAATCATCAAACAAGATTTAAGGCTCCTCCAAGCCAACTATGAAACACAAAGTAAAAACATCAGGCAGAGAATCAAACTGCTTCATAACCACGCTGCCGCACTAGACCAAAGCTTTGATAAACTGGTGAGCTTTACCCGAAAAAGAGGCTTTAAAAATACAGGATTGGAAGGGAAAATGAGACAGCTTATCCACAAAATAGAAGATGACTCCACAAACATTGACCTCAACAAAATACTCAATATAAGAAGGTCTGAAAAAGATTTTATTATCAGAAAAGATACCATGTATCTACAAAAAGTCCAAACTATCATCTCTGAACTAGCACAAGACATAAGCCAAAACTCCAGCATATCTCAAGAAAAAAAACGAGCACTCAGCAAACAATTACAACTCTATCAAGATACATTCATAGAACTGGTAGAAACCGAGAAAATCATAGGGCTAAAAGCAAGTGAAGGATTAAAAGGAAATATACAGGCACTTTCTGTTACCATTGATCAAGATATAGAAATACTTTCTCAGCAGATTATACAAAAAGTAGAATTGCTAAAAAAACGCCTCCAATGGATAATGTATGCCCTCTTGCTTATTGCTTCTTTGCTGGTCATCGGCATTGGTTTATACATCGCCAGACAGCTAGGAAAGCCCATTACCGAACTCTCAAATACGATTTACTACATCATAGCGCAAGATTTTAAAGAGGGAATTTATATCCCACGGATAGACACAAAAAATGAAATAGGCAGGCTTGCCAGAGATTTAAAGGCAATGTATGAAAAACTACTCGAACACAATCAAAAAATAGAAAGCCAAAGCCAAGAAATCTCTGCCCAACGTGATTTGCTTGTCAAACAAAACCACGATATCCTAGAAGCCCAAGAAGAAATCAGGCAGGCCAATGAAAAACTCTGGAACTGGAAAAATGAACTGGAAAAAAGAGTGGAAGAACGCACCGAGGAGTTACAAAAAACCAATGACGAACTAGATTTTTTCTTGTATCGGGCATCTCATGACCTCAAAGGGCCTCTTGCAAGCCTACAAGGGCTCATTCAGCTTGCCGAAATGGAAATCAAGACGGCAACGCAACGTGTGTTTTTTGAACGGTTTAATACCAATGTAAGGCAGCTCAATAGACTCCTAGATAAGTTCTTGATGATTTTTGAGGTGCATCACGAAGAAAATAAACTCGCTGACACCAGTCTTGAGCAGCTTTGGCAAGATAGCCTACACAGGCTAGACCAATGGCACGTGTTTTCTCCTAATTTATTCCAGATAAATACTGAAGGTGCTTCAAAATGCTACACCAATGCCACACTCCTTGAAATAATCTTGCTCAATCTCCTAGACAATGTACTTGTGTTCGGAAAAAACTATCCTTGTAATATCACCCTTACGGCATTGCCTCATGAGCTTATCTTGTATATCAAAGACCGTGGAGAGGGTATCCCACCAGCGTTTTTGCCTGAGCGCATCTTTGATATGTTTTTTAGAGGCTCTGAAAAATCAACAGGCAATGGCCTAGGGCTTTACATCGTACAGAAAGCCGTAGAAAAACTCCAAGGAAGCATCAATGTAGAAAGCATTTTAGACAAACAAACTATTTTTTCAGTAACTATCCCGCTTTCTCCCAAGCCCTAAGAAAAACTCATTTAACGCAGGTTTAACAACGCTTTTACATAGACCTTGACCCAAAATTCCGTTACATTTTCAAAAACTTGTTTGCCATGAAAAAAATAATCATCGCCCTAATAGCAGCACTTACACTCTGGGCTGCCCCCCATGCAAAAGCACAATGCGACTCTACTTACATCACTCAGACCCTCCAAACAGGGCAGTGGCTTGGTGATTGGGCGTGGAGCTTCGTAACCATCACCTCAGCACAAGAAGAGGAGGTAGGTGAACAAATACTTGAATACATGAAAGAATCTTTCAAACTAATTCCTAAAGACCCTCGCCAAAAGCAACTGGACAAAATACTCCAAAAACTGACCCCCTATACCAACAGAAAAGACATTAAATTCAAGATTCACTTGGTAGAGGATGATGAGCTTATCAATGCCTTTGCAGTGGCTGGTGGGCATTTGTTTGTAACTACAGGCATCATGAAATGGATAGAAAGTGAAGACGAGCTTGCTTTTATCATCGGGCACGAAGTGGCGCACGTAGATCTAGAGCATTGTATCCGAAATGTGAAAAGAAGCATTACTATACAAACTTGGGCTGATTTTTTTGAGATGGGGGAGTATGCAGGCATCATAGACCAGACTCAAGCCGTAGTAGGGACACCCTTCGGTCAGGTAGATGAATACATGTCAGACAGAGAGGGGGCTTACTTGGCCTGGAAAGCGGGCTATGACCCAAGCAAAGGAAAAAATTTCTTCAAAAAATTAGACGAACTCGAGGGAGGTACAGGCAAATCACCCGATGATTTTGAGGTATTGATGCGTACACACCCTTATTCTTCTCAGAGGGCTGTCTGTCTGGACCATTATATCCATAATGAAATGAAAAAAAGAAAGTAAAACTAAGAAAGCCTTTGCTCTTTCAGAAAACACACTCGAGCAAAGGCTTCTCTTGGGTAGCATTGTGAGAAATGCAAAACAACCTTACTTCAGTTTGTCCGCCTGCTCTTGGGCATCTTTGATAATTTTATCGGCTCTTCTGTCCGCCTCTACCACGATTTGGTCAGCCTTTTTGTAGGCAGATTCTTTCACTTGTTTAGCGGCAACTTCGGCGGCTTTCTTTGCCAATAATCCTTTCTTAGCAGCTTCTTCTACAGCCTTTTTCTCGGCTTCATTGGCTTCTTCTTTTATTTTTTGAGCTTGCTGACGGGCTTGGGTTTTGATAATCTCTGCTTGCTTTCGGGCAGCTTCCATGATTGCCTCTGCACGTTCGTTGATGTTGTCTTTGATTTCGCTTTTTACCTCTTCTCTCTTTTCTGTTATCTCTTCTTTCTTTTTCTCTATCAGGGTAGGTTTGCCGTCTGCACTGAGCATTTTGACATCAGGTTTGAGGTAGTTTCCGCCTATCTTGAGGTTCAGTTTGATATTTCCTTGTTCGTCAGTGCCTGCCCCGATGGCTTTGAGTGCAGTGCTGGCGAGCATCCCTATTTTGTCTTTTTGGATGGTCAGTTTCACAAGCATATCTAGTACTCCCTCTAGGCTGCTGTTTCCACTGATGTTCATGTTGAGTTCACTGGTTTTGATATCGAAGGGTTGGTAATTGATTTTGCCATCTTCTACGATTCCTTTCACAAGTACATCATTGAGGGCAAGTGCTTTGAGAGATTGTAGGTTGGTGAGTCCACTGATTTTATCTAGGATGGGCAAGTCTTTTGCCATTCCTCTGATAATGTTGATATTAAAATTTCCATTGAGAGATTCGTCTAGCAGCGGCATGAGTGTCTGGCTTAGATTGCCTTTGAGCTGTAAGATAGTATTCAAATCCCCTGTGATGGTATTGGTCAAAGAAGCATTTGCCCCCATCGTATAGCCCAGCATATTGCCGATAGGCAGGTCATCTATCCCGAAGCCAAATTCATACTTGGGCTTGAGTAGGTCGGTAGGGTCATAGACAAAATTAGTGTTAAAGCCTCCGCCCAGTGTTCGGAAGGTAATGTTCTCTGTGCGTATTTTTCCATCTTTGATGAGGATAATGCCTTTGAGTTCATTGATTTTGAGCTTATCATAGATGACTTCTTTGATGTCAGAATCAAGCCTAAAATCTATGTTTTTAGGAATCTCCACCACGAGGCTTTCACCTGCATAAGTACCATTTGATTCGGAGCTGCTTGAGGTGGGTGTTTTCGTGCCAGTATTGCTAGAGACGGTATTGGTGGTGGCCGTGGTGATGTCTTCGGTGTCGGTCATCCATTCATCTACCAAAAATCTATCAGACCTAAAATCTAGGACACCTTTGAGCACGGCATCAGGAGCAAAGAGATACGCCATATAATTGCTCAAAACTCCATTGGCGTGCATATCGCTTTTGCCTATGAAGCCATCCATTTTATCAAGGGTCATTTGCTGAGGCGTAAAGCTGGCTTGCGCTTGGGTGATTTTCACGCCTTGTGGCAGGTCAGTACTTTTAAACTCAAAATTGCTGATAGAAGCAGTGCCACTGGTAGGTATTTTATCATATTGCCCATTGATGGCATACGAAGCCCTCCCTTTGGTCTGGATGTCAGCCCTGATTTTGCCGATTATGTCCATTCCTTCTACGGGGTAGAGGTGCATCACTTTGGCAAGGTTTATCCCTCCTTTTGCCATCATATCAAACTGAATATCATTCAAATCACTAAAAAGGGCTTTGATTTCAAAAGGTTCTTTGTCCAGTACCATTTTGAATGGATTGAGGCGGATTTGGGTGTCTTCTATTTTGCCTGAAGCGTTGGTTACTTGGGCATCTATGAGCAGGTTCTCGAGTGCATCGGGGTATTGGGTAGATTTAAGGTAGCCATCTTTGAGTGTCATTTTGGCATCTATGGCAGGGATTTGGGTCTCTGTTATACGCCCTTTAGCCTTGAGGTTCAGTCCAAAACTCCCTTTCAATACATTGCCTTCCAAGGGCAAAAACTGGCTTAATTCTCCTAGATTTAGCTTGGCAGAAACCAGCGCATCTATGAGTGCATTTTCTAAGCCCTGTACTTTGGCTGTGGCATCTATGGGGTTCGTGCCAAAATCAATGTGAAATTTTTTGAGGTCAAGATTGGTATTGTTGATGATTCCATCTTTGTTATCTATGTCTAAATCCATTTGCACATTATTGACAGATTTGGGCAAGGCAGGATACTGAAACATCCCGTCTTTGACCATCAGCGAGAGGTTAAAAGCAGGAAGTTTACTGCCTTCGTAGTCTGTTTCTCCTTTTAAGAAACCTTCCATTTTGAGCAATCCACTGGTTTTGAGTTTATCAAACTGCGCTGTAAACATCCCTGGAACGAGTGAAAGAATATTTTTAAATTTATCTTCACGACTAGCAAAGCGAATGTCTAGGTTGATTTTTTCTTCTAATAACTGCACAAACCCCTCAAAGCCGAACGAAAAATCATTGATTTTGACTTGATTGTCTTTAAAGGTGTATTTAGACTCGGGCAGGTTCATGTTGAGGGTGATGTCAGAGGCTATTTTTTTGTTGGTCAGATACGCTGTTCCGGATTGTGTGTAGCTAAAATCCTCCATATCGGTCAGGATTTCTAAGTCAAACACTTCTTGGTTAAAATTCCCTGAGCCTTTATGGGTCAATCCTTCTATCTCCACAAATGCATCCAGACTGGCATCTTGGTAAATTATTTTTCCGTTTTCTATCTCCCAGAATCGGATACCCACATCAAATTTGGTTTCTTCTTCTGCTTTTTCTTCTTCGGTCAGTGTAGAATCTTCAGGTTCGAAGATAGCGATGTCCCAGTTGGCTTTTCCGTTGCTAAGTACTTTGGCAAATACACGAGGGTTTTTAAGGTAAATGCCTCTTACCTTGGTTTCAGCGCCAAAAATCACACTCCAGATATCAACCGTAACACGAGAACGGTCTATAGCCACAAGGGTATCACCTGCAAATTCTTCTTTGCCCACGATACTAAAATCATCCAAACTGGCAGTGATATTCGGAAAATTTCTAAAAATACTTAGGCTTAATTTGTCTAAATCTAGGTTTATCTCTGCATTGAGCGATTGGGCTATCCGCTTATCTATCTTGGCTTTGATGTCATCTTTAAAAAAATAAGGAATCAGAAAACTGGCAAGGAGCAACACAATAAACATCCCTAAAAAGGTGTATCCTATGATTTTAAGTATTTTACGAAAGTTGGTTTTTTTCATGGTATTAATGGCGAAATAAGTGTTTCAAATGCTAAATTAAGCATTTGTTCTTTTTTAGCATACTGATAAACTGCAATTTAACAAACTGAAAACTTCTTATGATAGATTTAAGTCTATTTTTATAGGAAAAATATTTTTAGATACCTGACACTAGAAAACAAGGAGGATATATTTTTGAACACCTAGCCCCTCATGAAAAAGACCCAGTATGATGCCCTAATCCATATTTTGTACTTACTTTTAAGGCAAAATATTTTGCTCAATCTCAAAAATTCCCATAAAAAATGGCAACTTTATATTTAATACGACACGGACAGGCTTCTTTTATGCAAAAAAACTATGATGTGCTTTCAGAAAAAGGACAACAACAAGCCCGCATTTTAGGAGAATATCTTGGCAAAGAAGGCTTTCAGTTTGATGCCTGCCTGATGGGGCTTCTCCACAGGCACGAAGGCACTTACCAAGGCGTAGCAGCACAATACCAAGCAGCAGGGCTTCACATCCCGCAAGCCGTCACACACATCGGGCTCAATGAGCATCAAGGGGCAGAGATACACAGGCATCACCTTCCTGTTTTTTTAGAAGAACCTGAAAATCAAGAACTCAAAAACGCCTTGGTAGAAAAAGGGCACAAAGACCCCGAAGTCCGCAAAGGGCTCATGCGCTTGTTTTTTAGAGGAACTAGAGCTTGGGCTCTAGGTGAGCTGAATGTAGAGGGCTTTGAAAGCTTTCCAGCCTTCAAAGCAAGGGTAAGCGAAGGCTTTGAATTTCTCAAAACCCAACTAGAAAACCACCAAACCGTAGCTGCCTTCACTTCGGGAGGTACTATCGGGATGATTCTGGGGCTAATCCTAGACCTAGATGATGAAAAAGTAATGGAACTCAACTGGCAAATCAGTAATTGCTCCATCACTGAGCTCTCTTACAGCAAAGGTAAATTTTATCTAAGAGGATTCAATGCACATCATTTTTTCCCAGATAAATCGTTCGTTACCTTCGTCTGAGCATAAAGGAATGTTTTCTTTTCATTAAAATTGAAATTAGGCTAGAGCCTGTCTATGCTTTTGAGATTGTTTTGTAAATTTGCCCTCTCAATACATCACCAAAACTTAGACACTCTATGCCTACGATTTTATCTACACACAACCTCACCAAAAGCTATCCTAGTGCAGGAGCAGCACTCACAGTGCTCAAAAAAGTGTCTTTTGACATCAATGAGGGGGATACTTTTTCCATTGTAGGATCTTCGGGCAGTGGCAAAACTACTCTTTTGGGACTGTGTGCTGGGCTAGACAGGGCTACCTCTGGCTCTGTAGTCTTAAACGGAATTACCTTAGACAAACTCAATGAAGATGAGCGAGCAAGGGTAAGAAACCAATATGTAGGCTTTATTTTTCAGAATTTTCAGCTCATCCCTACACTCACTGCCTTAGAAAACGTAATGGTGCCCATGGAGTTGAGAGGGCAAAAAAACGCCAAGGCACATGCGCAAGAGCTACTCGGAAAAGTAGGGCTTGCCGAAAGGCAGCACCACTACCCCACACAGCTATCAGGAGGCGAGCAGCAGCGGGTATCTCTAGCAAGGGCCTTCTCTAACACACCTAAAATTCTCTTTGCAGACGAGCCCACAGGAAACCTGGACGAGGAAACCAGTGAAAAGGTAGAAAAATTACTCTTTGACCTCAATGAAGAGAACGGAACAACACTCGTATTAGTAACCCACGACTTAGACCTTGCCCACAAAACCAAAAGCATCTTACGCCTCAAAGGAGGAGAAATCGTGCCTAATCCCTAAAAAATTAAGGCTGATTCTGCTCATAATCCCACTTAGCAGTGTTGAGCAAGTGAATCATGTCTTTTTTGATAAACTCAATCACAGGTGCAAGTGAGTCATTCTTAGTCGCTGTCCTGAAATACAAAGCACCTCTCAGAAAATGCTTGCTAGAATCACTCACATAAAACTGAAACTGACTAGGCACTTCGCCTTCTAGCTCATAAACGGCTGCTGTCTTGCCCGAAGGGGTCTTGATAAGGCTCTCTTCTACTCCCGATGCCTTAATCATGTGCTTGCTAATCAGTCTGTGAGAGTCATCTATAAACTCAGCCAAAAAAGCAGGGTCTTTTTCCAGAGATTTGTAAGTAATCTGTATATCTGCCTTGAATTTCGGATAGATAATATGAATCCAGTGAGGTTCTTTGATGCCAGATGAATCAGGGCGGATATATGCATGCTTGGAATATTCAAACGAATAAGGATGCGTATCTTCTAATGACTGATACTCTACCGAAGGCAAATCTATGCGGTTATAGCCCGTAGGTTTGGGTACATAATTGCCCTCTGATGAGCTACAAGCACTCAAAAAACAAACCGCCAACAAGCCTGTAAACCCGTAAATAATTACTGAATGATTTAGAAAAGAAGATAAATTCATGTTTTTAAGAAAATTTTAGGATGCAAGATAGCTCCAATACTCGCCGAGCCACCAAATATCATACGCACAGCAGATAAGTATGCTTTATCTGAAAACTGTAATACTTTTCATTATAAACAAGCAATCTACACTTTTTCTTATAATAAAAAATAATCTATCTTGTTTTTGCCCCTGAAAACACAAAGGCACTTCATCAAAAATATGTCGGAAATCACTATGAATAAAAAAGTAGCTGCAGAAAAAAATGTATGCCTAGATGTCTTGTCTGTCTTCACAAAATGAAACAATTCCTCGTTTTAACACTTAAAAACTTCTGTAAGTTTGATTCTGGTGAGATACTAAAGTTTCCGAAGGTGAGACACCTTACGGGGATTTGACTCCCTCGTTTTGTGTCTTTACGGAACGAAATAAAATAGGAAAGCTGCAAGAGAAGGACTCGAACCTTCACAGAGCGGTTAGTCTTTCACCATAGATGGTCAAAGATTTATCCACGAATCTCTACCCCCGAGACTGGAGGGCATGGCTGCCAATTTCATCACCTTGCAATATGTTTGAGAATCTACTTTTAGATTCCCTTTAAAAAAAAGCTGTGAGAGAAGGACTCGAACCTTCACAGAGCGGTTAGTCTTTGCCTTTGTCTATGTTGCCACAGACAATAGCACGAGATTTATCCACGAATCTCCACCCCCGAGACTGGAGGGCATGGCTGCCAATTTCATCATCTCACAGTATTACTTTTTCAAAGAACTTTGTCTCTTTTGACATTACAAAGTAAGTGAAGGAAATTCTTTTTTGCAAATTTCTTAAAAAATATTTTATATTTTTATTGTTTTCGTTATTTTTGAATTAAATATTTAGATAATCTTAAAAACACATAAAATAATGGATAAAAATTTAGAAATCGATAATGTGGATTTGACCATTTTAGGGCTACTTTCTCAAGATGCCAATATGCCTTATACCGAAGTAGCTAAAAAAGCCTTCGTCTCTGATGGTACGGTACACGTCCGTATGCGCAAGCTCAAAGAGATGGGTGTGGTACAAGGGGCTCAACTTACCTTAGATTATAGCAAACTAGGCTGGGACATTGTGGCATTTTTGGGGATTTACCTTGATAAAAGTTCTCTCTATAGTGAAGTCTCCGAAGATTTGAAGCAAATCCCTGAGATTACGGGCATGCACTATACTACGGGAGGCTACAGTATTTTTGCCAAAATCGTCTGTAGAGATACCAAGCACCTCCGAAACGTACTCCACGACAAAATCCAGAAGGTCAAGGGGATTCAAAGAACAGAAACCTTTATTTCTCTAGAAGAACCCATCAATAGGACTATTCCTTTGCAGTAGAGAAGAAGAAGAGTATTTAGAAATTTCCAAAAATTCATATTAAATTAATGCAGAGCATTTATTTTTAAATAATTTTTTCTTTTATTTCGAGAAAAATATACCTGTTCTATGAAATTACTTCTAAAAGCGATGATGCTATGCCTTCTGGCTGTAAATAGCTATGCCCAAACTGACAATGCACTCGTGGGGGCTAGAGCTGCGGGGATGGGCAATGCTTCTGTAGTTCTGGCTGACTCATGGGCCATTCTCAATAACCCCGCAGGGATGACAGGCGTACAGCAAGGCACAGCTTTCGCCACTTATGAAAATCGTTTCGGCTTTACACCCTTTCAGACACTCAGTGTAGGGGCGGTGCTTCCCCTCAATATCAAAGATGCTGCCGCAGGGCTGAGTATTTCACGCTTCGGAGATGAGCTTTACAATGAACTAAAAATAGGCATCGGCTATGCCCAAAAGATAGACCTGGTGAGCTTAGGGCTGAAAATCAATTACTTACAAGTATATCTACAAGACCTAGGCAGCAGAGGAAGTTTTGTGTTTGAGCTAGGGGGCTTGGTTCATCTTAGCCCTGAAATATCTTTTGGAGCACACATCTATAATTTTAGCCAAAGTAGCTTCACCTCCGAGTTTGCAGAAGATGAGCCAGTACCTGTGATTATGAGGGCAGGGATGTCTTACACACCTTCTGACGTACTTTTGATGACCTTAGAAGTAGAAAAAGACATAGATTATCCTGCAAGCATCCGAGCTGGCTTAGAATACCAAATCATCAAAGGGATTTATGGACGAACAGGCATCCGTACTGCCCCTTTTGATTTGCATTTTGGAGGAGGCTTAAGGGTCAAAAAATGGCTCCTAGACCTGGCACTGACTACCCAAAATAATCTGGGGCTTAGTTACACTTTCTCCCTAGGCTATCACCTCGGAAAAATCTCAAACCCGCAAAAGAAAACACCATGAGCAAATACCTCTGTCTTTTCTTATGTCTGTGTCTAGGAATTTTTGATGGTTTTGTCTCAGCTCAAGATTTCCCGAGAGGAGAGGTAGATTTGGATAAATTCATCTTAAATCTCTTCCCAGTGCAAGATGAAGACCTAGATTATGAAGATATTTATGAAACCTTGTTTCAATATTATCGCACGCCCCTAGACCTCAACCGTGCTGGCAGAGAAGAATTCCAATCTCTTTTTATACTTTCAGAGCTGCAAATCAATAGTCTTTTAGAATACAGAGAAAAATACGGCAAATTACTTTCTATTTATGAGCTGCAAGCAGTGCCTAATTTTGACCTAGGCACGATTTATAATTTTGTGCCTTTTGTGCAAGTGGCTTCCAATCCTGATCGCCCTCAGTCCCTTCTCAAAAGAATTATCTCCGAAAAAAACAATTATTTACTCCTACGCTATGACCGAGTGTTAGAGCAACAGAGAGGTTTTACAGAAGCGGCTTCACCCTCTCAGACCTACCTAGGCTCACCTGGTAGATTGTATGCACGATTTAGAGTAAGCCATGCCCGTGATTTTAGTCTGGGCTTTACCTTAGAAAAAGACAATGGAGAGCAGCTTGCTTGGAATCCAGAAAAACGCCAATATTTGGCAGATTTTATCTCCTATCATGCCTATTTTGAAAACAAAGGAAAGTTCAAAAAAATAGTAGTAGGCGACTATCAAATGCAATTCGGACAGGGCTTGCTCTTGGCAGGGGGCTTCGGCATAGGCAAAGGAGCTGAATCTGTGCAAGGCATCAGACGCAGCAATATGGGCATCCGTCCTTTTACCTCTGCCCTCGAGACAGGCTTTTTTAGAGGATTGGCGGCTACTTATCAGATTAATCGGAATTTTGAACTGACAGGATTTTACTCTAGAGTCAGGCGAGATGGCACATTTAGGGCTTTTACAGACAGTACGGAAGCAGAGTTAGAGGCATTTATAGAAACCCTCAGAACCACAGGCTTTCACCGAACCGAAAACGAAATCGCAGGCAAAGGACTTTTTACGGAACAAAGCACCGGTGGTAATTTACTTTTTTCCAATGCACAAAAAAATCTTCAAGTGGGTTTTACAGGTATTTATACACATTACAATTTGCCTTTTCAGCGAAACCAATCTAGTCAGAGAGATAGCCTATTGTATTTGTTTGAATTTAGGGGCAGAGCCAATTATAATCTAGGAATGAATTTTAGCTATAATTGGCAAAACTTTGCCTTTTTTGGGGAGGCAGGACGCTCCAAAAGTGGCGGGATGGGTTTTGTAGGGGGGCTAGTGGCGAGCCTTTCGCCACAGGTAGAATTTGCCTATCATTACAGACACTACGACAAAGATTTTCATACTTTCTTTGGCTCGGCTTTAGGAGAAGGTACACGCAATATCAATGAAAGTGGCATGTATTGGGGCATCAAGATTACGCCCATTGTACGCAAACTGGTGCTTTCGGCTTATTATGATTCCTTCAAATTTCCTTGGCTTCGGTTTAGGGTAGATGCCCCCTCGCAGGGCTATGAGTGGCTTGGCAGAATGACTTATAGCTTTAATCGCTCTACTCGGATTTTTTTACAGGTAAGGCAAGAAGCCAAGGACAGAAACGTAAACAGTGCAGAGAGTCAGGGAGCTTTCAGGCAGATTTCGCTGGGCAACAAACGCAATTACCTGATTAATATAGATTATGGAGCTTCCGAGATATTTCGCCTACAGTCTAGGGTTCAGTTTAGCACCTTTGATTTTAATGGCAAGAGAACCAGTGGGTTTGCATTGGTGCAAGATATCGGGGCAGATTTGGGCAAAATAAAAATAGACACTCGCTTTGCTCTCTTCGGAACAGATGATTTTGACAATCGGCAATATGTCTTTGAAAAAGATGTGTTGTGGGCATTTTCTATCCCTGCCTATGCAGGTCAGGGCTTGAGAAGTTATCTTTTGATACGCTACCAAGCTACCCGAAAACTTGACTTCTGGATTCGGTATGCTCGCTTTGATTACCGAAACCAAGAAACCATCAGCTCGGCTGGTGATTTGATACAGGGAAATACCCGCTCTGAGATTAAAGCACAGATGAGGGTGAAGTTTTGAAGACATCACGCCAAACACATCCCCTTACCTATGAAGCACAAGCAAGTCCATACACATCACAGACTTGGATAATTAGAGGAAAAACTTATATTTGTACTACCTACTTTGACTGGCTTTATCTTATTGGATGAGCCTTCAGATAAAGTAGAAATGAACGAAACTAAACACCTATAAAAATGTGATTGCGTTTATTTGGGTGTTGTAACCTATTAAAAAAGAATATGAGAATAATTTTGATTATAATATTATGTGTGTTAACCCAATTTGGGTTCAGTCAAGATATGAATTGTGGAAAATTCAAAACTGGATATTTTCAAAACATCGATAGCAAAGATGGAAACACTTTTATAAAAAGAACGAAGAAATATCAAATCGAAACTGACAAATCAAGTGGCGTAGAAGTAAAACTGAAAATCATCTGGATAAATGATTGTTCATATAGATTGAGTTTTATAAAAGGGAATTCAAAATGGGACAACGAAGAACATGTTCCAAACAATCCTGATTTAATAGTGGAGATTATTGAGACAGGTGAAGATTATTATATCCAAGTGGCGAAATTTCAAGGAATGAATGACTTTAAATATCGAAGTAAGATAAAGCTTATAAAATAACAAACTACAAAAACACCTATACGCAATGCCTTTCAGGACACTACGCGTATTCGAACCGTTTAAGCGAATACTATGAAGATATTTTCTGAAAAGAACAAAACTTAGTATTTAACAGAAATAATTGTAAATTTGTAAGGTATCAATGACAAAAAGCTTTACATTATTGCAGGTTGTAACGGAGCAGGAAAAACTACTGCATCCTTTACCATATTACCTGAAATTTTGGATTGTAAAGAGTTTGTCAATGCAGACGAAATTGCAAAAGGACTTTCACCTTTTCAACCTGAGAAAGTTTCATTTGAAGCAGGACGAATAATGCTAAACAGAATTAACGAACTACTTTATGAAAATGAAAATTTTGCCTTTGAAACAACTTTAGCAACCAAGAGTTACAAAAGTAAAATTAATGAAGCGAGAGAAAAAGGTTACCGAGTAGTATTGTTATTTTTTTGGCTGCAAAATATTGAATTAGCTAAAGAACGTGTAAAAATTAGAGTTTTAGAAGGTGGACATAACATAGAACCAGAAGTCATTGAAAGAAGATATATTAGAGGAATTAAAAACTTGTTTGATATTTATCTTCCTATTGTTGATGGAGCATTCATTTTTGATAATTCTGAAGCTAAACATGAACTTTTAGCAGATAAACAGATTGATACTACACTCAATATTGTAAATTTAGATAAGTTTAACCTTTTAAAAAAATACTATGACACCCACTGAAAAACATCTAGAAGAAAAAAACAAAATACTAAAAGGTCTTGAAAAAGTGTATGAAAAACTTTTAGAATTCAAGAAAGAAAAAAACAGTGAATTGGTTATTTTACGAGATAATGAAATTGTGAAAATAAAGCCTAAATAAAAACACAATCACCTAATCGAGTAAATTACATCACTAAACACATAATAGAGATGGCCTTCCGATAAGGCAGTTCTTAATTCAAATAACATTTTTTGGTAATCTTGCCTAACTCTAAGCTATCAAGGGCAAGGCTTAAGGAGCTATCTGCTGGTTCGCTACCAAGCTACTCGCAAGCTAGATTTTTGGATTCGATATGCCCGCTTTGATTACCAAAACCAAGAAACCGTCAGCTCGGCTGGTGATTTGATACAGGGAAATACCCGCTCTGAGATTAAAGCACAGATGAGGGTGAAGTTTTGAGGAGTGAAATACTATCTCTACTCAGGAAATTGAAGAATGCGTAATAATTCATATAAATCAAATGCTTTGTCCTCTATTTCTTCATAAGATTGCTTTAGCTCATGGTATTTTTCTTCCCATTCATTCGTAAGTATTTTCCTTATCACATCATCACACCAAACCTCAAAATCGGGTGAAATCCACCGTGCAAATTTTACAGCAAGATGTGGGTGTAAAAAAGTACCTTGATCTTTTGGGTTACCTCCTTGCTTAATATAAATCACTTCTGTTTTTTCCGTTCTGTAAAATTTACAGAACGCTTTTAGATACTCTGTAAAAGCCTTAGACCTCACAAAATTTTCAAAGTTTTCTTTTCCAAATGCCTTGGCAGTAGCAGTAGCATTGATCCAACCATCTTCAGTAAAAATGATTTCCTTTTCTAAAAAAAATTTGACTTTAATATCTTTCATAATTTTTGAATTTAGTAAACAGTACAAAGGTATGTACTTTATACTTATGTTGCAAAATTTTTACTTTATATTTGCCAAGCAAAGAAGATTAATAAATATGGAATTAGATATAGACAAATTATTGAAAGTCAATAGTGTCGCAAAAGAAAAAGCTATTACGGCTAAATATGTATATACATTAATTGAAAAAAGCATCTTAGATGGTGTGAAAATAGATGGGATTCAATTTATTATTAATAATGAGAAGTATAAAAACTACACTAAAAGAAATAGAAATTAATCTTACTTACCTTTGTTATTAGCACCTTACATACCCACGCTTTGATTACCAAAACCAAGAAACCATAAGCTCCGCAGGTGATTTGATACAAGGAAATACTCGTTCAGAAATTAAGGTACAAATGAGGATTAAGTTTTAGTCTGTGTGGATACAAAAAATAAAAATTTCCTTTCTGTAAGGGTAGCCCTTTCCCTGAGTCTTCTTTAGCATTCTCCAAAATAAACCTTAATTTTGTATCTAATTAAGTGCAAACAAGAATTTTAGTGAATCTCCTGAATATGAAAAAATTACGTACACTTTGGCACAAAACTGATTCTGAGACAGGCATACAGGTCATAGACCAGCGTCAGCTACCTCACCAGTTTATCACCGAAGACCTTCATACTGTAGCAGAAGTATTTTATGCCATCCGTGAGATGGTAGTGCGTGGTGCTCCTCTCATCGGAGCTACTGCAGCCTATGGTGTTTATTTTGCCTGCTTAGAAGCAGAAAAAGCCTCAAATCCTGATGTGTATTTTGCAGAATGTATCCAAAAACTCAGAGACTCTCGCCCCACGGCAGTGAATCTATTTTGGGCTATAGATAGGCAGCTCAGAGCCATCGAGGCAGGCGGCACTTGGGCAGAAAAAGCACAGCTTGCCCGCCAATCTGCAGACCTCATTGTGGAAGAGGATGTAGAAATTTGCCGAAAAATAGGCGAGCAAGGACTCCCCATTATCGAGAAAATCTACCAAGATAAAAAGGGAGAAAGGGTCAATATCCTCACCCACTGCAATGCGGGCATGCTGGGCTGCATAGAGTGGGGCACTGCCACCTCGCCCATTTATCAAGCTCACCAAAAAGGAATCCCCGTACACGTCTGGGTGGACGAGACCCGCCCCCGCAACCAAGGGGCAAGCCTCACCGCTTGGGAGCTGAGCCAAGCAGGTATTCCGCATACTGTCATCGTGGACAATGCTGGCGGACACCTGATGCAGCACGGTTTTGTGGATATGGCCATCGTGGGCACTGACCGTACCACTCGCCAAGGGGATGTAGCCAACAAAATCGGTACTTACCTCAAGGCACTGGCTGCCAAAGACAATGATGTCCCTTTTTATGTGGCACTGCCTTCTACTACCATTGACTGGACCATCCGTGATGGACTCAAAGAGATTCCGATAGAAGAACGCACAGAGGCAGAGGTGAAATTTATCCCTGGTTGGTCTGTAGAGCATGAAAAAATGCTCAATGTACGCCTGACTCCACCCGACAGCCCTGCTGCCAATTATGGTTTTGATGTAACACCTGCCCGCCTCGTTACGGCATTGATTACCGAAAGAGGCATCTGTGAGGCAAATGAGGAAGGAATGCTTTCGCTATTTCCCGAAGAGAAAAAGTAACAAAAATGAGCGTAGCATTTTCTCAGTGAATGCTACGCTCTATTTTGATTTGGAAGATTTTTGGTTTTTCGCCCTTATCTGTGGAGGCACAGGCAAGGGTAGAACTTCATGAGATATTGATTTTCAGGTAGTTATCTATCTCTGTCAATGCTTCTAATGCTCCTTTAGCTATCCCGATATTAGGCGCCTTCATTGCATAGTCTTTGGGGTTTATACGTACAATTTTTGCCCCATAATCTGTTCGCAACATTCTTGTTTTTACTCTGATTGACTGTACGTGAGGCCCAGAGCCAATTTCAAACACAAGCAGGTTTTTACTTTTGTTTCTCTCCAAAAATGCTTGGAATTTTTTTTCTTGTTCTTTTGACCTCGTATCTATATATGTATCATCTCTAAACATGTACACATTAGGTCTTGCTATTGCTTTGCTTGTGGCACAGACTGGAAAGATACCTTTTTCTGCATTGGTGATAATTTCTTCACCACTCAATTCATTTTTCCAAATTTTCCTCGTGAGGTCGGGTCGCGAACTTTGAAAATAAGCCAGTGTGCCGTGCAGCTCCCTGATGTTTTCTTCTGCAAAACCTGATTTCTGTAGATGACTATCAATATTAGAAGTCAGGCAAAAGTAATCTAAGTTATAGGTTTTAATCCAATTTTTTAAAATCGTGAATCCATTGTGAGGCTTTGTTTCGGCATACTCCTTAATACGTTGTCCAAACAGCATCCAGCTATAAGCGGGCTTATCAATGAAGGCTTGCGGATTGACCACTTCGAAAATACTTTTTTCTGTATCGCTTTCTACTTGTCCCCATTGCCCGCTATTGCCTCGGTAGTCAGCCAGCCCAGAATCTACACCCATGCCTGCCCCTGTATTAATGACAATCGCATGGGCATTTTCTAGCCATGTTTTTACCGTTTCGAGTTCGTTCATTTTTATTGTTTTATTATTGAATACTCCATTCTATACCTTGTATCCTCATTCAGCACAAGCCCTTTCACCTCATGCCAGCACCTCAGGCTTTTGCTCTTCTATCTGCAAGATTTTCCTCCAAGTGGGAATTTCTAAGAAAGGTAAGAACTCATTTTTGCGTATAAGGTAAATCGTAGTGCTCGTTTCGGCGATGAGCCTCACTTGGTCGGGCATATCCTCGGGCAAGTTGCTAGAATGGATTATCTCTTTTTCATTTCTTTCTACCACTTGTTTTTTACCTCTCTGAATTCTGATATTTCCTGAATAGACTACCAAAAAATCACAGTCTTCGGCCTTGCTGTAGAGAGCGATTCTGTCTCCTGCTAGGTAATATTTCACCTGAATTACCTTTGAGAGTGCCAGTAAATCTATAACAGAAAGTGGTACAAGCTGCGGCATGCTTCTCAGGAAGCTCGTAATCGGGAAGTAGCTATCTGAGTATTGTAGCCTGAGCAGGCTAAGAGAGAGTTGGTCAAATCGGTGGAGCAGTGCTATAAAATCATCTTTTTGGATGAGATATACCCTGCTGTCTTCGCTTGCTTCTATGGAAAGCTGTGCTATGTCTTTGTCTAAAAAACACCAAGGATGTATCATTGCCCGCTCTGCAAAGATGATTTCTTCTTTTGTACCGTCTTTTTGAGTCATTTGCACTTTGAGTGTGCCGCCAAATACAAGCCAAGCATCCATTTGGTAGGTATCTGTATAGCTAGTAAGTTTTTCACCTTCTGTAAAAGCTTTTAACTCGGCTTTGAGGGCAATCTCAAGCAACGTAAAACTTGCCAAACTTTGGATACCTTCTACCTTCTTAAAAAACTGAACTTCGTTGAGGTCTTGATTTAATTGTTGAAGCTGCTCTTCAGGAAATTTAAAAAGTTTTGCTTCAGTGAGCGCCTTGAGTTCTAAGTTACTAAGTGCTTCATTGCCAAACTGTGTTCTGCTCAAAGTCCCTGCTTGTAATCGGATATTTTTTTGAGCTGCTTTCAGTTGCACGGTTCCTTCTTGGATGAGCCAGATATCCATTTGCTCCACAAAAGCATAATTGGCAAGCACTTCATTAGCTTTGGCTTCATAGCTTTCTGTAATTTGCATGATGCTATTGAGTGCGAGTGTGTCAGCCACAGGCAATAATTTATCTTTGTATAAGCTATTGACCAAGTCATATTGTAGGTTGGTGTATTTGAGTACTGCCAGCGGAACTTGGTCATAGACTGAGATGATTGTATGAAAACTAGCACGGTTAATTTTAAATAGGATGGTATCTTCTTCGGTATTGAGGGTGATATTAGGGATGACCTCATTGATGTAGAATAAATCGTGGATGAAGTCTTTGTTTTTATAAATCTGCAAGATGATTCCTTCACTAGATAGATTTACCTGCCCCCGATAGACGATGATGTAATCCATTTCTTCTATTTGCTGATAATGAGCGATTTTTTCACCTTTGGGTAGGTGATGCCACTCTATCAGTTCGGCAATTTCGGAAAGGATAAGCCCAGGTACTCCCTTAAAATTATGCACCCCTCTGAGAAACTTCACCATATCAAATCGGGTGCGTGCTTCACGTGATGCGTTAGGGTCTTCAAGGTACTGCATTGTCTTGGCGAGTGCTACCACACTTGGGTAATTCTCTTTATAATGAAGAAAATCAAGATTTTCTTCAAAAGCTTCGGGGTCTTGCTCATACAAAAACTGGTAAGCTATTTCGCTGATGAGGGTGTTAGGATTGACCACATTTGCGACAAAGATGGTAGGGTCATGAAATTTTTCGAGGGCTGCAAGTGCTGCCAATGCACAGGCTTTTGTCCATCGGTTGGTGCTTTTATAATCTCTCTGAATGATGTTGATGAGTGCTTCTGGGTGGTTTAGTTTTGTAACTGCCTCCATAGGGTATTCATCTTGCAGGTTTTGGATTTTTTCTTGGTAAGAGCTTGAGATGTCTAGCAAAGGAATCAAGACAGGTTTGACAGTGTCAGAGAGTACGATATTGAGTAGCTCTTGGGCAAATTCGGCACGTTCGGCCTCTCCGTGCAGTAAGCTAGTGCGCACCAGTGAGATAGAGGCTGGCTCATAGAGTAGGGCCATAAGGCTAAAAATCTCTTCATAGTTTCCTTCTATTTCTGCTTCTAGAGCTTCTTTTAGGAATATATCCAAGCCATATTTTTCTAAGGTAATAAAAATGGCTAAGTTCCAGACCAAGTTTTCGCAGACAGTACGCAGCTCGGCGTTGATGAGTCCTGCATTTTCTTCACTCATTTTGCGGCCGCAGCGGCTAAGCATATCTAGGGCAAGGTGGCTGATATTTTGGTTGGCATCGCTGAGTTTATTGAGTAGAAGGGCTACGGCTTTTTCAGAGCCCAATCGCCCATAAATTTGAACTATTCTGAGCTGAATCATTTGGCTTTGCCCAGTCATATAAAAGGCATTCTCTAGCTGCGGAAAGATATCTTCACCAATGGCGACCAGTGCAGCAAAGGCGGCATTTCCGTATTGTGGCTCGTCAAGTTTTTCTATGAGTTTGTAATAAAGTGCCGTCTCTTTGCTGCTAGAAGATGCCACCAAGGCTTGGTACCTGACCAAGTAAGAGGGGTCTTGCAAAAGGTTGGGGAGGAGTTCTTCTTGGGCGGCTTGGCTGGCGTAGATGGTAAGCAACGCCCCAAATACCCTCTCTTCGGTTTGCTTAGAGAGGGTAAGCTGTCGGATGTATTTAATTCTTTCAAGCCTAAACTCTGCCCCCCTTAGGCGGCTGTAGGTCTGCTGGATGAGCCTTGCATTCTCTAAGATAGGAAAATAACGAGATTTGAGGACAACATCCAAGACAGGGATGGCTTCTAAGATACAAAGTTTGGCGGCTTGGTGCAGCACTATTTTTTGTGTGTCTTCTTCTATGTTAAGAGGCAAGTATCTGAGTTCGTTTTGCCAGTTTTTAAGTACTTGGTTGAGCTCTTCTTTCATCGCCTGTCCTTTTGTGCGGAGGTGTTCAGCTTCTCTATTGTGTAGAATCTGAGTATCTAAGAGCGAAATCAGTTGCCTTACTTCTTCTTCAAAGGAGAGCTTTATCGTAAATCCCTCTGCATAGGGATGATTTTGCCCCATAAGATTTTCTAAATCTTGGGAAGATTGTTCTTTTAATTTTGACTGGATGATGTCCTGAAATCTTACAATCAGAGCTTTGATATTGCCATCTTTGTCATCTAGCAAGGTTAAGACTGCTTTTCTATACAAGACAGGGTTGAGTATATTTAAGACATTCAGATAGACAGGCAGTTGATTGGGAGATATTTGGTGAATATCTTGCAAGATTTGCCTTGCTAGGCTTTTGGGTTCGGCATATTCCTCTTTGCTGTTTTGGTCTGGCTGTGCATTGAGGGTTTCCTCGAGTATTTGTCTGTATTCACGGTAGAGGTGCATTACCACAAACACCAAAAACGCCAAAATGCTGATACTTATAAAAATGACACCACTAATATCTGTGAAGACAGTGTAATAAGTCATCAAAATGATTCCAATGGCCCAGATAGCTACCTGACGCACATCCCCTTCTAGCCTAGATTGTATATCAGCACGAAGGTTTGTGTCTAAAGGTAAAAGATAACGTCTGAATACGGGCATTTTGAAAGCCGCACTAGAGATGTCTTTGATGAGCTTGGTAAGGCTCAAAAACACAAACATAAAGATAAGAATGTAATTGTTTTGCTTTAAAGTAGTGCTACCAAATAACTGTATAAGGGAAGTAGCCAAAGCCAAGATTAAAAAAATCCCTGTGCTGACAGGTAAAACAAGTAACCCCATTCTTAGCCCATAGTTACGAATCAGATTGGATAAAAAAATAATCCTTACTAGCAATGCACTTAAGAGACTGAAACCCATGAACATGCTCAGAAAAGTAACCAAACTTCTTAGGTTTTGAAGATTCTCCGTAAAGTTTGAAGACTTAATCTCATAGCGAATGACTATGATATGCCAAAAGAAGTAATCAATGCAGATACTAAGCATGACTGCCAAGCCTAAAAATAAAGCCAGTGAAACTACATAAGGCTGCTCAATCAATTGAAAAAAATCATTCTTGGCACGTACTTCTTTTAAATCAATGGGAATGCGCCTTAGTTGAGAAAAATTCAAACTCATCACTATCAAACAAATACTTGAGGCGGTCATCAGCCAAATACTTACAATATATATATCTTTTAAGAATGGAAAAATCGCTTTTTCGCTGTTAGGAAGTAAAAAAGGAATTAAAAACAAGCCTACCGAAGCGATGAGCATGAACCCTATATTGGCACGGTTCGTATATCGCTTAGCTGTTCTTAAATCAAACAAACGGTTAAAAACGCCTTCAAACAAGTAATAACTCTGTGCATTGATAGGAAACAAAACCACAAAAGAACAAAACACAACCCACTCAAACGTGCTTGTATCTGCTGCCTGTGCATATATGTGCAGCCATACCCAAAGCCCCACTACACTTAAAAACAAGAAAAAAGCACTTGCCAGCCTGCCTATAGCTATATAACTCTGTAAAAAAGAAATGCCTAAAGCCAGAAAAAAGCCAAAAAAGCCCGCCATAAAAAACACTTTAGGAATATCTGCCGTGTCATTCTGGAATAAAAACAAACTCGTAACCGATAAGTCAAATAAGACCAAGGCCAGCCCCAAAAAACTGCCCCAAATACTTAGATATATCAAGGGCAGAGATATATTAGAGGAGTTTTTAAGTAGGTTTGATGTGGATTGTTGCATATTTTTGGTATTTATTGAGTTAGTGTAGGTTACTTGAATCTTGCTCAAGCGCTTCTTTTTCTTTTTGTAATTCTGTTTTTAGGTCTTCAAGTACTTTTTTCATGTCTTTTTCTATTGCTAAGAGTTCTTTATTAATCTCTCTAGATGCCTGAGGGTCAGTGCTTTTTATCAACTCCTCTGTCAGTGCTGCGTGCTTTGTATCCAGTGCTTGCTTGTCTGCTTTGAGTTTTATGATGCGTTCAGAAAGTTCAAGTTTTTTTTCTCCCTCACTGGCTTGCCCTGCTTCCTTTTTGAGATTTTGTTGAATCTGTATGCGTACATACTGTAGTGAGTCTTTGGGGTTACGAAAAAGAGGCTGCACACTGCTCGAGTCCTTCTGGCTTGGCAGCCCTTCTGCCCTGTGAAGGGAGTCTTTTTGAGCTAGAAAAGAGTCTGTAAGTAATTGATTTACAGAGTCCTTAGCAATATTTTGCTCAGGCAGTATATTTTGAGAAGCTAGGTTGTCCTGTGTTTGTTGAGCTGGCAAGAGTGTATCAGAAGGCATTTGCTGGGTATTGAGAGAATCTAAGGAGGGTGCCATATTTTTTGTATTCTCAGAATTGATGTCAGTGCTGTCACTGAGGTTTGTACCTTCCTGCTCAATGATTTCGAGCACAGGCGGGTAGGTTTCCCATTCGGGTTCTTTTTTACTTTCTTCCAGCTCAGTTTTGAGTGTTTCGTTTTCTTTTTTGAGCTGGTCTAGTTCGGTGGCAAGTGCTTGGCTTTGCGCTTTGATGTCCTGAATCTCTTTTAGTTTGGTTTCTATAGCCTTTTTTTGGTCTTCTACGGCTTTTTTCATGTCAGCTATTTTTTGAAGCCCCAGCAGTTTATCTGCGGGCCATAGCACTGCTTTTCCTAATTTGGCGAAGAATCCAGGAGATTTATTGCCAGTTTCGGTCTCTACGATTTGTTCATAGAATTTTTTACCATCTTTTGTAATCTGATAATACTCCGATAATACCAGCTCACCGAAGACACTTTGTTTGGGTTTGGGGTCAGGCTCTATGTATTGAGCTGCAAGCCTGCACAGGTTATTGTCAAAGAAGAGAGAATTTTTGAAGAGGCTGTCATTTTTATGAAATTTAAAATAAGAATCGAAGCTAATGCTATCCGAGACAATAAATAGCCAGTCTTTTCGGTGCTTGATGGCCACAAGCTTATAGGTATTCCCTGAGGCCGTCTTGCCCTCATGGTTGGGAGCAAGTGTCTGTATTTTGGTATGGCAGTCTATCCAGTAAGCCTGCCCTGTGGAGTCTAGCTCTTGTGTGTAGCCATTGGAGAGATACAAAAGGCACAAAACAAAGAAGCATACCGAAGATGTGTATTTGAATGGAATCATAAAAGATACTCTTTTTTAGAGTTTGTGTGTGAAACAAGAAGCAAAAAACCATTACTTTACCAGAAAAATCACCAAAAAAGGATAAATATTTTTTATCTTCTGATATTATTTCTAAATTAAATCAGAATTTTGATTAAATTCAAATTTTGATTAACTTATTTATAATTTTGCTTCTATTTATCAAATACATATAGGGATGCCAAAACACAAACTATCTTTCATTATTGCTATTTTTCTGCTTATCGGGCTATCTCCGCAGGTATTTGCGCAGCTAGACAAAATCGAAAAGAATGTAGATAAAAAAATAGAAACTGTCAAGAAACAGCAACAAGACACAAAGCCATCTACAAGCACAGAAAAGAAAGAAACGGCAGTGCCAAAAGAAACCAACAATGGAGACGGAAGGGCAATTTTCTCTTATGACCCCGAAATAGATGATGATTTTGGTTTTGCAAGCTCAGGGGGAGTCATCGCTCCCACAGAAGAAGATGCCAACAAACTGCCTGACCCTCAGCGTATGTTAGATACTACTGCTTTTATGGTACGGATGAATGCCGTCAAGAGAAGGGATATGCTCAGGTATAGAGATGGGCTGCAAAACAGTGCACCTATCATCAACACACAAAAATACGAAACCAAGCATACACTTAAAAAGGAAGTAAAAGTATTTGGCTGGCATCCGCACTGGATGAAAAATGCCTACGAAAGCTATAATTTTTCTTTGCTCTCTGTGATTGCGTATTTTAGCTATGAAATAAACCCTGAAGATGGTAACTACCGAAGCATACACGATTGGGAAAGCACCGAGCTCATCGGTAAGGCGCAGGCAGAAGGGGTGAAAGTGCTGCTCAGTGTGAGTAATTTTGGTGAAAAAAACAATGAAATTTTTCTGAGCAACCGCACTGCACAACGCAACTGTATCAACAATATAATCAGCCTGCTCAAAAAACGAAATGCCAACGGTGTACATCTCGATTTTGAAAATATCTCCCAAAAAAATAGTGAAGATTTTACCAACTTTGTGCTAGACCTTAGCTCACAAGTTAAATCTCTCATCCCCAACGGAATGGTAACATTGTCCGTGCCTACCATTGATTTTAAACGCATCATAAACCTTCACCAACTTAAAAACCAAGTCGATTTGTTTATCATGGGAGGGTATGAATTTTATGGGAGCAACACCCGCACTGCGGGCCCTATTTCACCCATCACTGGGGGTGCTTTTTGGTGGCAGTTAGGGCTTGAAAATGCCGTAGATGATTATCTAGCAACTGGGCTAGACCCTAGCAAACTCATCCTTACAGTGCCTTACTACGGAGCAGAGTGGGTTACAGAGAGTCTTCAAATCCCCTCGGCAGCCAAAGAATTTTTGGATTACCCAATGTATCGAGATATTATGCGCAAGTCTGTCAATCCGCTCAACGAACCCGCAAGCATGAGTGCTTATGCGACTTATCGTGATGCCAATGATAACTACCGCCAGATTTGGTTTGAAGACAGCACATCTTTAGCCCAAAAATATGCTTGGATTCAATCCAAAAAAATAGGTGGTGCTGCCATTTGGGCATTGGGCTATGACAATGGCTCTACTGACCTCTGGGAGGCACTTGCAGGGCAGTTTGCAGTACCTAAAGCCAACAGCAAATCCGCAGCCCTCAATACCACTAGCTGGATTAGAAGGTTTCTGATGCCGATTATGAGGGTGAGCCAAAACCCTACACTTTTGTTTAAAAACCCACGCTATCTGATGACACTTTTTGGCTCATTGTTTGGCGTGAGCCTCATCGGTTTTTTGGTGCTTTACCGCTATGGCTGCCGTATGAAACGTACATTTAACTTGGGCATGAAGGGTATCTTAGCTTTGGTCTTGCTTTGCTTGCTTATTGTCGTGATGATGAGCATCGGAAAGTTTGACAGCACTTACCTTAAAGCAGCCGCTTTTTTAGTGGGTGGGTTTATCATCGGAGCGATTGTATTTTTATTTTTAAGCCGAAGGTTTATTACCGAGCGAGATTTGCCTTAGTGGCTTGTTAAAAAAACAGACTTACATGTTTATTCTTAGAAGCATACAGGAGCAATCTATTTTATTAATCAAACAAGGGATTTACATAGCTTAATGCGACAGATGCGACATAGCAGTTTAGACATTACACAGTGTTATCTAGCGAGCCGAAACATCACCTTTAATAGTGTGATTAGGAATGAATACCCCAGATTATAAGGAAAGCCCAAAACTCAAAATAGTACAATACTAAGATGAGTTTTGGGCTTTTACCTGTGGAGAATACCGGAGTCGAACCGGTGACCTCTTGCATGCCATGCAAGCGCTCTAGCCAGCTGAGCTAATCCCCCATTCCTAAGAGTGATGCAAAGTAAATACATTCAAAAGAGATTTGCAAGAATATTGGTTTTAATTTTAGACACTAGGGTCAAATAACCGTGTCATATCACAGGTTTGGTATTATTTTTTGTGCTGTCGCAGGCATTTGCTTGATTGCATAGCATTTTGATACACCTTCAGATTTCTACGAAATGACGAGAAAAACTCAAGCCTTTCTCTCTTTTGCTAAATCATTTTTCTACAGGATACATTCGTCTGAGGTCATTGATAAGAAATTTTTTCTGTGCAGTAAAACTATCAGGGTGCATTTGCTCAAAAAGCACCTTAAATTCTGCCCATTTCTCAGGTGCTGCACTTTGCCAAGTGAGGGCATTAATTTTTTTTTGGATTAAATATTCTTCGAAACTTATCATTATCTTGGTGGGTAAAGGATAAAACCAAATTTTTTCAATTTTAGACGTTTTTCTTGGAATAATCTTGCTGCAATACTCAGAAAAACATAATAATCTGCGAATTTTTAAATTTTATCATCATTAAGTTATATTTAGTAAATTGCGTACAAAATCAAATTTAATCAAAATTAGAAGATATGCAACAAGATAAAATATTGGTCATCGGTGCATTGGGGCAGCTTGGCAGTGAGCTCGCAGATGCCTTGAGGGAGGCATTCGGAGAAGACAATGTAATTATTTCGGACATTCGCCGCCCTATTGATTTAGAACCTCATGTACGTTTTGAAGCCTTGAATGTGTTGGATAGCAAGCGTCTTGCGGCATTGGTAGATGAGTATAAAATCACACAAATCTATCACTTGGCAGCTGTGCTTTCTGCTACGGGTGAGCAAGATCCTCTTTTTGCATGGCAAATTAATACTGATGGCACACTGAATGTGCTCGAAGTAGCCCGTGAAAAAAATATCCACAAGGTCTATTTTCCTAGCTCTATCGCTGTTTTTGGGGCAGATACGCCTCGCCAAAACACTCCTCAGAATACGATTATGAACCCTAGCACGGTCTATGGCATTAGCAAACAAACTTGTGAACGCTGGTGCGAGTACTATTTCCGTAAATTTGGCTTAGATGTGCGTAGCCTGCGTTATCCAGGCATCATTAGCCACAAAGCTCCTCCTGGGGGAGGCACTACAGATTATGCTGTAGAGATTTTTTACAAGGCTGTTGCCACGAAGTCTTACAAGTGTTTTCTGCAAGAAGACACCTATTTGCCTATGATTTATATGCCTGATGCCATCAAGGCAACTCTTCAACTGATGGAAGCTCCTGCTCAGAATATCTCTGTGAGGTCTAGCTACAATCTTGGGGCGATTAGCTTTAGCCCTGTAGAGCTTACCCAAGAGATTCAAAAGCATTTGCCCGACTTTAAGGTAAAATATGTGCCAGATTTCCGCCAACAGATTGCCAATTCTTGGCCTCAAAGCATTGATGATTCGGTAGCAAAAAAAGACTGGGCTTGGACACCTGATTTTGATTTGGCTCTGATGACTGAAGATATGCTTTTCAATCTTCAAAAAAAGGTAGAAAAAATAGTCTTGTAGATGAAGTCGGTTTGAGATGCTTGGTTTATTTTTGTTGCTATGACTACTTTATTTGCTTATTTGCGGCTGATGCGTCCTGCCAATCTATTGACAGCAGTGGCAGACATCTGTCTGGGCTATGCGGCTTCGGGTTTGTTGCTCAAGTCTTCGGGCTTACTCAATTATACACCGATTAATTTTATAGAATTTCATTGGCTTATCTTGGCTACTTTGGGTTTGTATGGCGGCGGAGTAGTTTTTAATGATGTATTTGATTACGAGTTAGACAAAAAAGAACGCCCCGAACGCTCTCTTCCTAGTGGCAAGGCTTCTCTCTGGGGAGCTACTTTGTTAGGCGTTTTCTTGCTAAGTTTTGGGGTGTTTTCTGCAAGTCAGGTATCTTGGTTGAGTGCTGGTATTGCGGTGTTGGTCGTTTTTTTGGTTATTTTATATGACAGCCTTGCAAAGCATCATGTATTTTTTGGTCCATTGGTGATGGGGCTTTGCAGAGGAGGTAATCTGGCACTGGGGATGAGCATTGAGCCTGAGTCATTGCTTTTGTTGTGGTTTTTGCCTTTGATTCCGATTGTTTACATTGCAGCGATTACGCTTATCAGCAGAGGAGAAGTGCAGGGAGGCAATCGCCCTGCTTTGTTGCTGGGTTTTGGGATGTACGTGTTGGTTTTTTTGGCGATTGTTGGCTTAGGGTTTTATCCTCGCTATTACCTTTTGTATGCCTTGCCCTTTGGTATTTTGTTTGGTTTTTTGATATTGCCGCCCCTTCGCAAGGCTTGGATAGATTTACAGGCAAAGAATGTATTCAAAGCCGTAAAAGCAGGTGTGTTGGCTTTAATTGTATTGGATGCTACACTTTCGGCTGGTTTTGCAGGCTGGGAATATGGATTACTGGTTTTGTTGTTGTTGCCAATTTCTATGGGCTTGGCACGAATCTTTGCAGTTACTTAGGCAGGCTCAACAGATTAAGAGTACATTTAGCTTGCGGATTACAGATTGTTTTATCAAACCAATACGATGTTTGATTTTTAAACTAAAAGAGCCACAAAGTGCATAAAAGTACTTTGTGGCTTTTTTTAGGTATAGTGAGATTGATGGCACTAGACCATACTTACACTGCGCTCAATGAATTTGCCAAGGTTTTCACCCGTAAGCATATTTTGAGAAAGCAGTGCCAAATCATAGACCTGTAGCACCAGCCTAGATTGAGCCTCACCCTCCGAGCTGAGTATTTTTTGAACAATGCCATGGTTGGCATTGACAGATACATTGATGGTCTGCGGCATGTTGCCCATCATTGCTCCAAAGCCCTGTGTTTTTGCCATTTCTTGCATCCTACGCATAAACTCAGGCACTGTAATCACTACAGGCAGCTCATCTGTGGGCAAAGATTCTATCTGAATGACCAAATTTTTATTATCCAAGGTTTTTTCAAAAATCTCTTTCAATTTGGTGTTTTCATCTTCAGAAAGCACACTTTCTTGAGTAATGCCAGTATCTACCAGTTTGTCTGCAACATCTGCATCTACACGCTTGAGGGTAGTGTTTTCTAGCTTACTTTCAAGGGCAGTGATGAAGTGCGAATCAATCATTCCGTCATTCATCGTCAAGACATCAAATCCTTTTTTGCGGGCAGACTGTATGTAGAGGCTTTGCTTCTCGGGCTCATGGCTGTAGATAAATACTGCTTTGTTGTCTTTATCTGTCTGAGCTGCTTGGATATGTTCTCTGTATTCGTCTAAGGTAAAATACTTACCTTCGGTATTTTTGAGAAGGGTAAAATCTTTAGCTTTTTCGTAGAATTTATCATCAGACAAGAAGCCATATTTTACAAACAGCCCAATGCTTTGCCATTTGTTTTCGTAGCCTTCACGGTCATTCTTGAACAATTCTTGGAGCTTATCGGCTACTTTTTTGGTGATATAGCCATTGATTTTCTTTACATTAGAATCTGCCTGTAAAAAGCTACGAGAGACATTCAACGGGATATCAGGCGAGTCAATCACACCATGCAACAACATCAAAAACTCAGGCACGATGTCTTTGACCTCATCAGTGATAAATACTTGGCGAGAATAAAGCTGTATTTTGTCCTTGTATAAATCTAGGTTAGAAGTTACTTTTGGGAAATACAAAATCCCAGTGAGGTTAAAAGGATAATCTACATTGAGGTGAATCCAGAAGAGAGGCTCGGCAGCCATTGGATAGAGTACTTTGTAGAATGCCAAGTAATCTTCGTCTTTGAGTTCATTGGGAGATTTTACCCAGATAGGAGCCTGGTCATTGACTAAATCTCCTTCAAACTCTACGGGCATGGGCAAAAATTTACCATACTTGTCTAAAATGCCTTGCAGACGGTATTTTTCCAAAAATTCAGTAGAATCTTCGGCAATGTGCAAGATGATGTCCGTTCCTCTTTCTTCCTTGCTGGTAGATTCTATTTCGAAAGAAGTGCTTCCATCACAAGTCCACTGCACTGCCTCACTGCCTTCTTGGTAAGATTTACTCAGGATGGTTACTTTCTCAGAAACCATAAAGGCAGAATAAAAGCCGAGCCCGAACTTGCCAATGATGTCTTTAGTATCGGTTTTAGACTTGTACTTTTCTACAAACTCAGTTGCCCCTGAGAAAGCTACTTGATTGATATACTTTTTGATTTCTTCGCTCGTCATGCCTATGCCATTATCACTGATAGTAATTGTTTTTGCTTCAGCATCTAGGCTTACTTTTACTTTTAGCTCTCCTACATCTTGGGTGTATTCACCCAAAGAAGCCAATCTTTTGAGCTTTTGGGTAGCATCTACGGCATTTGAAACCAGCTCTCTCAGGAATATTTCGTGGTCTGAGTAGAGGAATTTTTTGATAATCGGAAAAATATTTTCTGTATTTACAGAGATTGTACCTTTTTCTTGCATAGTTTTCGCTATTTGTTTTTTGATTTGAAAAGTCAAAACTTGTTCCAAGCCTTGAATTTATGACACTTTGTCAGTAAATGATAAAATATTTACTTTTATTTTTCAATAATGATTGAAAACTTCAAACTTTTTTTATCTTTATGCAAAGATAGGTTTTTGACGTGAGGGCGTAACTAAAACATACCATGGCCTTAAATTATATTTGGATTTCATTTTTCTTGATTGCGTTTTTTATAGCAGTGTTTCAACTACTCGTTACCGGAGACACTACTGTTTTTGAGCGTCTTGTAAACTCTACTTTTAAATCTTCTGGTGCTGCATTTGACCTTGCCATAGGGCTGACAGGTGCTATGACGATGTGGCTGGGAATCATGAAGATAGGAGAAAAAGCGGGCATTGTACGTATCCTTACCTTTATTTTTGGTCCTTTTTTCCAGCGTTTGTTTCCTGAGATTCCTAAGAATCACCCAGCCATTACGCCTATTTTCATGAAAATCTCAGCGAGCTTACTGGGCTTAGAAAATGCAGGCACACCTTTGGGCATCAAAGCCATGCGAGAGATGCAGACCCTAAACCCCACGCCTGATGTAGCTTCTAATGCTCAGATTATGTTTGCGGTGCTCAACTCTACAGGGCTTACTTTGATTCCTGTTACTATTTTGGTCTATCGGACACAGCTCAATGCGGCAGTACCTTCTGATGTATTTATCCCAATATTACTTTCCACCACCGTTACGGCACTTTCAGGGATGATTCTAGTGGCATTCATCCAAAAAATAAATCTGCTAGACTGGGTATTCTTGTCTTATTTAGGAGCTATTTTGGGTTTTATCGGACTGACGATTTATTATTTTACAAGCCTGCCTCAAGAGCAAATCAGTGTAGTATCTAGTCTGGTCAGTAATTTTTTGCTTTTTTCTATCATTATCTTTTTCATTGTCTTGGCACTCATAGAGCGGGTCAATGTCTATGAAGCCTTTATAGAAGGAGCAAAAGACGGCTTTGATGTAGCCGTGAAGATTATTCCTTTTTTAGTAGGGATCTTAATTGGGATTGGGGTGTTTAGAGAGGCTGGTGCATTGGATTTTATTATGAAGGGACTAGAGTATCTTTTTGAGGCATTGGGAATCAATGGAGAGTTTATCTACGCCTTGCCTGTAGCATTTATGAAGCCGCTAAGCGGCAGCGGCTCTTCGGGGATGATGCTTGACCTGATGAAAAGCTATGGAGCTGATTCACTCATTGGCAAGTTGGCTTGTGTCTTTCAAGGCTCTACCGATACGACACTTTACATCATGGCAGTGTATTTTGGCTCTGTCAATATCAGACACACACGCTATGCCGCCTCAGCAGGACTCTTTGCTGATTTTGTAGGGCTGACCTCTGCCATTTTTATTACATATATCTTCTTTACTTAAGATAAATGTGCTAATTATCAGCACTTTATATAAAAAATAACACAAACTAATTTTGTACAAACACTTAGAAGGTTTTAAATTTTTTCTTCTCCTAGCTGCTTTAAGTCTTCCAAGGGAACATTTAAAGCAGATGGGGGAAGTAGTCTGGACCTAGGCATTAAATTTGTAAAAAATAGCATGTATTAAGAATCATTTAAACACAACTCTTTTACTTTACTTCAATTCCTTCTTATGAAAACTAACTTAACACTCATTTTTGTAAGCTTGCTGCTATTTCCCACCTTTGCATATAGTCAGAACTACCCCATCCCCTCAAATTATATAGTAAAACAGCAAGTAGAACACGATTTTGACAGAGATGGCAAAAAAGACTTATGTGTTTTTTCTGAGAATAAAATCATCCTTTTATTTTTAAGCAGAGATTTCAAAAAGACCAAAACATTTCAAAAATATGAAATTGACGACACAGGAAATGCTTCCCTATTTGTAAAAGGAGATACCTTGCAAATCCATCAGACAGAAGGGATGTCTGCTGTTATAGAGCATTACTATGATTTTTATTACGATAAAAAAATAAAAACAATGCTACTCACCAAGTGTAATGTATCTATTTTTAAGGCTATGTATGATGTTATAGCTGAAATAGATATATCTACACAAACCTATCATATCAAATATATTAGTGAAGAAAAAACATTTGATATCACAGAAAAATATACAGATTTACCTGTGATTACTTTCAAAAATCTTCAAGAAAATTACACCAAATGTCGTCAGCTAATCATGCAAAGATTGGAAGAATAGGCTTCCGTATATCTATTATTCCTCCGTCTAGTCATAAGGCCTTACCCACAACAGCCACTGTTTTTAACGAGATACTCCATTTTGATTAGAGTGTCTTGACCCACCACAGCAAACTGGTCGGATGCCCCCGCTGTTTTCTACACAATATTTTACAACAAGAGGCACAGCAAGCGAAAAAGGCAATGGCTTGGGGCTGCACTTGGTGAAAGGCTTGGTATAAAAAACGGAGGAAAAATCTGGGTAACGAGCCAAGAAGGCAAGGGCAGTGAGTTTTGTTTTTTGTTGCCTATGGCTAGACAGACTACCCACTAACACTGGCAGTCTGTATCCGAGAAAGCTATAGTTGTCCATACCAATTTTTGCAAAGAGCTTACAAACAACACGTAAAACATAGACTTTCCACTTTTTAGTACTACAAAGCAGGAGATTTTTAATCTGTTTTACACTCCCGACTACAGAGCACAAGATTTTAGTCCCCATCCATTCACCGATTCACAGCACAAGTAAAAACTTGTGTGGTGAATGGATGGGTTTAGGAAAAGAAAATTCACTTTATTGGAGGTTTAAGAGCCACAAGCCTCACAATCTGGGTCATCTATGGAGCAGGCTTGCCCGTTTGTGGGCTGTTCACCAAGGCTGATATTGCCGTTTTGGGCTACCATGTTAGAGATTTGGGTTTTCTCGGTAGTTGCAAGGGTTTCCTCAGCTTTGGCTTCGGCTATTACTTCTACTTCCTTCTTTACCGTAAACTTAATGGCATCTACAGCAGCCTTGGTGCGGAGGTAATACATTCCTGTTTTTAAGCCTTTTTTCCAAGAGTAGAAGTGCATAGAAGTCAGCTTAGAGAAAGTAGGGTCTTGCACGTGTAGGTTCAGGCTTTGGCTTTGGCAGATGAATGCTCCCCTGTCGGCGGCCAGGTCTATGACGGATTTTTGCTTAATCTCCCAAGTCGTTTTGTAGATATCTTTCAGATTCTGAGGGATTTCTGCAATATTTTGCACAGAGCCATTCTCAGCGATGAGCTTATTTTTCATTCTGTCATCCCATAGCCCTAGTTTGATGAGGTCTGTGAGCAAGTGCCTGTTCACCACCGCAAATTCGCCCGAAAGCACTCTTCGTGTATAGATATTGGAGGTGTAAGGCTCAAAGCATTCATTATTGCCTAAGATCTGTGAAGTAGAAGCCGTAGGCATCGGGGCGAGCAAGAGAGAGTTACGTACGCCATTTTTGATGATTTCACTGCGAAGAGCTTCCCAATCCCAGCGGCCTGATTCGGGCTTTACGCCCCACATATCAAACTGGAAAATGCCTTGTGAGATAGGCGAGCCTTCGTAGCTTTCATAAGTGCCATCTTTTTGGGCAAGCTCCATAGAGGCAGTCAGGGCAGCGTAATAGATAGTCTCAAAGATGTCTTTGTTAAGTCCTTTTGCTTCCTCTGATTCAAAAGGCATTCTGAGCATAATAAAAGCATCTGCCAAGCCTTGCACACCGATTCCTATCGGGCGATGACGCATATTGGAGTTACGTGCCTCAGGGATAGGGTAATAGTTGAGGTCTATGATTTTATTGAGGTTGTAAGTAATGGTTTTTGTTACCTCAAATAATTTTTGGTGGTCAAAACGCCCATCGATGACGAACTTAGGCAGTGCGATAGAAGCTAAGTTACAGACGGCAGTCTCATCAGCTGCGGTGTATTCCATGATTTCAGTGCACAAATTAGAACTCTGAATCGTACCTAGGTTTTTTTGGTTAGATTTCTCATTTGCAGCATCTTTGTAGAGGAGGTAAGGCGTACCTGTTTCTATCTGAGATTCAAGGATTTTGAACCAAAGGTCTTGGGCTTTGACTACTTTTCGGTGGCGACCTTCACGCTCATATTTTTCGTATAATTCTTCAAATTCTTTGCCGTAGGTAGTGTGGAGGCCTGGGGCTTCGTGTGGGCAGAAGAGTGACCATGTGTCATTGGCTTCTACGCGCTTCATAAACAAATCAGGTATCCAGAGGGCATAGAATAAATCTCTAGCACGGGATTCTTCTTTGCCGTGGTTTTTCTTCAAATCTAAGAAGTCAAACACATCGGCATGCCATGGTTCAAGATAAATCGCAAAAGCTCCTTTGCGTTTGCCTCCGCCTTGGTCTATATAGCGGGCAGTATCATTGAAGACCCGTAGCATTGGGATGATGCCATTGCTGTAGCCGTTTGTGCCTTTGATGTATGAGCCAGTAGCACGCACATTGTGAATCGCCAGCCCTATTCCGCCAGCAGATTGAGAGATTTTAGCACAGTCTTTCAAGGTGTCATAGATTCCATCGATAGAATCCTCTTTCATACTTATCAGAAAGCAGCTACTCATCTGAGGCTTGGGGGTGCCTGCATTGAAAAGTGTGGGGGTAGCATGGGTAAACCATTTTTCAGACATCAGATTATAGGTTTCTATGGCTGCTTCTAAGTCTTCGCCATGGATGCCTATTGCCACACGCATAATCATGTGCTGTGGTCTCTCTACCACGTGGTTATCCATGCGTAAGAGATACGAACGCTCTAGGGTCTTGAAGCCAAAGTAATCATAGTTAAAATCACGGTCATAGATAATGGCCGAGTTTAACTCATTGGCATATTTTTTAGAAATCTGATAAGTTTCTTCAGAAATTAATCCTGCATTTTCACCTGTTTTGGGGTCAATGTATTCATAAAGTTTTTTCATTGTACGTGAAAAAGACTTGACCGTATTTTTTTGAAGGTTAGAAATGGCGATGCGTGCCGCAAGACTGGCATAATCAGGGTGAACCGTAGCAAGTGTGGCACATATTTCGGCGGCTAGGTTGTCTAGTTCTACAGTGCTGACACCATCATAGATTCCATTGATGACTTTCATCGCAATCTGGACAGGGTCGACATAATTTCGGTTCAGACTGTAGCACAGCTTCTCGATGCGTGCCGTGATTTTATCAAATTTTACAGGCTCTCTCCGCCCATCTCTTTTTACTACTTCCATGTATATGTGATTTTTTTTAGGGTAAAATTTAGTGCATCTCTCAAATATAACTCAAAAATTAAGCAATTTCATAGCTTTTCTTACTCCAAAATGGAACGAGTCAGCTAACGGCTTGATTTTTATGCTTTTAGCTTTCAAAATTTTTTGAAAAAAAAAGTGTGTTCATTTTTCATTAAAAAACGTTCAAAAAGAATCTCAAAGCTCGTAGGGTCTTCTCCTAAAAAGTTCCATCTTAAGCCCGAAAACTCAGGATAATTTCAGACCAATCAAGCCAGAGATATTTACGAAGTAAGGCACAAAGAAGCCCCGAGCGTGTTGTCTTAACTTTGACGGTTCAGACTTTGATACCCTCGGGGCTTGGCTAAAAAAAAGTTTTGTCTTCTATTCTTCTGCCTGCCCCAGTTCATCTAGGTACAACTGTCTGATTTCTTTGACGTGTTGGTCTATATTTTCGGCTTTCCAGTTTTGGGTAGAGATAGGGGGCATTACCACAATATCTACGGCTGAGGGGCGCACAAAGGTAGCTCCCCTGGGCATCACGTCATGGGCATTTCGAATCACAATAGGCACAATAGGTACTTTGGCTTGCATGGCTATATGGAATGGGCCTTTTTTGAATCTGCCTAATTTATAATCATAGCTGCGTGTGCCTTCGGGGAAGATAGCCAAAGACATTCCTCCTTGCAAGGCATCTACTATGGGTTTCAGACTCTCGATGGCCTTCTCACTGTCTGCTCTGTCCACAAACACCACTCCTGCCATTTTCATCATAAATCCGTATAGCCCTGTTTCTAGTTCTTTCTTGGCTACGCCTAAGATGTCTTTGCGCAATAGTTTGGCAGCAATGAAAAAATCTACTTGGCTTTGGTGATTAAAAATAAAGACTGCGGGTCGGTATTTTTGTAAATTTTCTTCTCCTTTAATGACCAGATTGATGCCCACAAGTGCTGCCCCTAAGTCACCAATGGTAGCCGTCATGGCATTGATGCCATCTTTCCAAGAGAGATTATATAGCCCTGAGAGTGTGCCACTCATCACGGCAGGGAAGAGGCTGCCCATCGCAAGCCCTGTGCGGAGTATGTTGGCTACTTTGGGGCGCTGGACATCATCAAAACGGTGGATAGGCCAGTTATTTTGAAATGCCAATACAGCAAGTTTTGTGTCTGGATTAAGGGGGCGAGGTTTTCCTACGATTTCTAGCAAGGGCATATCTTCGGCACTGTCTGTATAAAAGTAGCTTTTGTTGAGGTCTATTTGGTGTTTTTCTGAAAATATCCTTGCTTGTATTGCCTTGCCATCACCCCAGCAAGCTGGCTCTATGATTTTGCCTGTAAAAGTACCTTTGCTTACTTCCATGCGTGTGCACATGACTTCCTTGATGCCTAGATCTCGGGCTATAGGATTGACCTGATAAGGGGTGGCAGCAGATACAATCGCTACAGTATGCCCTTGGGCAAGGTGGGCTGCCACTAGAGATCTAGACTCTGGATAGACTTCATCGGCAAGGTGTTTTAGATAGACATCTTCACCTACTTCTATGAATACCTGTTCTTTGATTCCTCTGACTCCCTGTGCTCCGAGTGCTGCCAAACCTGCAAAATTACCATTACCTGCGGCATAGACCAGCACACCTGCAAACTGTGCGACTACCTCACGGGTGGTCATTTTGCCACTGAGTATCCTTGCTTGCATAAAATCTTTTGCAGAGAACCCTCTGATGAGTGTCTGGTCTAAATCAAAGAAGGCGGCAATGTGCTTGCCTTTTTCGTCTTCTAATACCTCTCTCACCAAGCCCGTATTTTTAGACCCAGGCACCATTTCACGCTCTAGTGGGATAGGCAATGAAGAATCATGGGGTCTTTCTAATGTAAAGCCTTGTAAAACGTTGATTCTATCCACTACATCTGTAAGCCTGTCTAAGAATGTTTGCAATGCTTCTTGTTTTCTTTTGTCCGATGTAGGGATGAGCTGATAGTTATCTGCAAGGCGTATTCCATTGAGCAAAAAAGGCTTAGAAACTGCCTCTATACGTCTGATACGTCCTTGCCAGTGCAGCTCTTCACCTAGCAAAAGGCAATCTTTGACAAACTGCTCTTCTTGGAATGGGAGCATTAGCTCAGGACTTAGCAATGTATAAGCCACTACTCGGTATGCCTCTGTATAGGTATAAAGCACTACAGGTGCTACCAAGATACGTTGTTCTTTGAGAAGCTCTAGCAGGTCTGTTTCTTCGCTGGCAAGATTTTCTCTCCATTCAGTATCTATGAGGGCAAGGTCTGTCTCTATTTTATCACTAAAAGTGGCTTTGTCTGAGTAAAAAAATTCAAACTTAAATAAATCTCTCAGATGCATAATCTCTTGCCAGAATCTAAAAGTACGCTCTAAGGCAGGCACATCTTTGACTTTCAGCAAGGCAAGCTCTATAAAAGCACGCCTGTATAGATGATGCACCGACATGTTGGCGTAGTAGGTAGCCGCTAGGTGGTTCTCTGGCACGATGGTATATTTGGCATTTAGCCCACCTCCCTGCTGCTGCACGAGTTTATCCCTTACGAGTAGATTAAGGGCAGCCTGTACACTTTCTCCTATTCCCTTGCTTCTATCTACGAGGGCATCGGGTTTATGATTTTCGATGAGGTACATCAAGTTGGCGATGTCTGCATCTAGGGCTCTTTTACTCAATGAAAACTTACTCAAAAGAGCCGTACAGACTAGAGAGGTAGTGGTTACAGGAGTGATGTTATTGATTCGGTGCGAAATCTCAAATGCAAACTGTGAGATGCCTGATTTGGGTGTATTTTCTTCTTCTTCGGGTGTGCCAGGGATAGGGTTAGAGTATGTTTCACTGGCATTGAGTGGCTCTCCGAGCCGTAGAGAGATTTTACCAAAGTTTCCGCTGATGTTTTTGAGGTAGTTAATCCACCACCAAAGGCTTTCGGGGCTTTTGTCTTTTCCTCGTCCTTCTTCTGTCATTTCTTTGACATCAGGGATGAGGTCATACACAATAGAAACAGGGACATATTTGACCTCTTGTTTGGAGCTTTTTTCTGCTTCGGCGATGTATTTCAGGATGCCCATTTTGGGCCAAACCAGCTTACCAGTGCGTGAGCGAGTGCCTTCTATTGCCCACATAAAATGCGATTTTTCTTTGACCAAGGTAGCGATGAAGTGCCTTAGCGTGGCTTTATAGACCTCATCATCTTTGAAAGAACGACGAATGAATATAGCCCCTGTCTGCCTTGCAAACTGCCCCAAACCCATAAAACTCATATTGATTCCGCCAAAAGTATAAGGCACTGGCAGCCCATAGCTATTGAGTGCAATGGCAAGCACAAACATATCTATATACGTCTTGTGTGTCATCACAAAAGCGACAGGGTAGCGGTGCATGAGTTTTGCGAGTTGCTTAATCTCAGCAGGATTTACATCAATAGATTTTTCATAAGCACGAGACAAAACATAATGCGAACCACGCAGCATCAGGAGGTCTGCGATGGGCTGGTGCACAGTATAAAGTTCACGAAGGCATTTTTCAGCATCTTTGAGGACTTTTTCTGGGCTAAGACCTTCTTTTTGGGCTATTTCTGCGAGTTGCTTTTGAAATTTAGGGTCTTCAAGTATTTGTGTATAAGTCATATCATCTTAAATTTTAGGCATCGGATACACTGCCAGAAAAATATCCAAACAGCTTCACACAAATTTAGCATGAATATCATAAAAGTACGGTATAGTGAGATAAATATCGAGAGATGAGATAGGAAAAGTAAAAGGAGAATAAGATTGAAGTACTTGGATTTTTTAGGAGATATTGAATTCTAAACAGGCTTTTTCGGCCGCAGATTGCTCTGCTTTTTTCTTACTCAGTCCTGTGCCTGTGGCGATAGGATCTTCGTCTACGATGAGCTGCACTGTAAATTCACGGTGATGCTTGCTGCCTTTTTCTAGGATGGTCTCAAAGCGTAAATCTCGGTTTTCTTTTTGGGCCCACTCAATGATGAGGCTTTTGAAATTTTTGTTATTGGCCACCACATTTTGCAGGTCTAGCTGGGCCTGGACAATCTTCTGAATCACAAAGCTACTACAGAATTTAAAGCCATGGTCAAGATAGACCGCCCCAACGAGGGCCTCGAGGGCATCGCCGTTCATAGATTTGTAAGACATGTGGTGCCTTCTGCCCTCAAAACGGACGAGTTCGTTGATTCCTAGTTTGAGCGCAAGTTGATTAAGGGACTCCCTATTGACGATGCGTGAGCGGATGTCAGTCAGAAAACCCTCATCTTTAAAAGGATATTTTTTGAACAAATAATCTGCAATAACAGCCCCTAAGAGTGCATCACCAAGGTATTCAAGCCTTTCATTAGACTCCCTGACCCCTGTTTGCTCACTTAGCTTTGAGGCCGAAGTATGGCTAAAAGCCAAGAAGTAAAGATTGACATTGACAGGACTTCGCCCAGTAATTTGTTTGACAGATTGTATAAGAGTTCTTTCACTTTCTGAGTGTATTCGGAAAGGAGCGATAAGCCTTAAAAAAAAACGCTTCAATAAGTTCACACTATCAATCGGGTTTTTTAAATATCACTGAGCAATTATGCCCTCCAAATCCAAAGGTATTACTCAAAGCATAATTGATTTCTCTTTTTTGTGCTTTGTTAAAAGTAAAATTAAGATTACTATCAAACTGCTCATCATCCGTAAAGTGATTAATGGTAGGAGGAACAATCTGATGCTCTATAGCCAACACACAAGCAAGGGCTTCTATAGCTCCTGCTGCACCAAGTAAGTGCCCTGTCATTGATTTTGTGGAGCTGATATTCAATTTGAAGGCATGCGGGCCAAACACAGATTGTATCGCAAGTGCTTCACTGATGTCTCCTAGTGGGGTGGATGTTCCGTGTACATTGATATAATCAATTTTTTCGGGGCTAAGGTTTGCATCATTGAGTGCATCTTTCATTACATTTTTAGCACCCAAGCCTTCGGGGTGTGGTGCAGTAATATGAAAAGCATCCGAAGACATTCCTCCACCTACAAGTTCGGCGTAGATTTTTGCTCCTCTTGCCTTGGCGTGTTCGTACTCTTCCAAGATAATAGCTCCTGCCCCTTCTCCAAGCACAAATCCATCACGGTCTTTGTCAAAGGGTCTAGAGGCCGTTTCGGGTGAGTCATTTCTTTCTGAAAGAGCTTTCATGGCACTAAACCCTCCCATCCCTGCTTCTGTAACTGCTGCTTCAGAGCCACCACTGACGATGATGTCAGCCTTGCCAAGTCTAATATAATTAAAAGAATCAACCAAGGCATTGGTAGAAGAAGCACAGGCCGACACCGTAACGAAGTTCATGCCCCTGAATCCGTAACGGATAGAGATATGCCCTGCACTCAGGTCAGCAATCATTTTAGGAATAAAGAAAGGATTAAAACGAGGTGTGCCACTTCCTTTGGCGAAAGCCATCACTTCCTCTTGAAAGGTAGTTAGCCCCCCTATCCCCGAACCCCAAATGACGCCCACACGATCTTTATTGACCTTGTCTAAATCAAGCTTAGAATCTTGGATGGCCTGCTCAGACACCACAAGGGCGTACTGCGTAAACAAGTCCATTCTTCTTGCTTCTTTACGGTCAATATAATCTTGAACGTCGAAGTTTTTTACTTCACACGCAAATTGTGTTTTAAACTTTTCTGGGTTATACTTGGTGATGGCAGCAGCACCGCTGACACCATTTACCAAAGCCTGCCAATAAGAAGACACATCATTGCCTATAGGAGTCAGTGCCCCTAAACCTGTAACAACTACTCTTTTGAGATCCATGGATAAGGAGGAGAATTTATTCTTTAACTAACTACTTTACGTTTTCTTCCAAATAGGTAATTGCATGCCCTACGGTTGCAATATTTTCGGCGTGGTCATCTGGGATAGAGATATCAAACTCTTTCTCAAATTCCATAATTAACTCTACCGTATCAAGGGAGTCAGCACCTAGATCATTTGTAAAGCTTGCTTCTGCAGTCACTTCTGACTCTTCTACACCAAGCTTATCGATGATGATGTTTTTAACTTTTTGCGCAATATCAGACATTCTTCTTTTTTTTTTAGTGAAAAACCATGCAAATAAATAGATTAAAATTATCTCTGACAAAAAAAAATCAAAAAACTATAGATATAATTCTGTTTTGACGGCTTTGCCTCCTCTGATTTTTAAAAAAGAAGGCTTGCATTGTTTTGAAAAAAACATAAAAAACTAAAGGATTATTTTTTTATTTGCCCTAAGATTTGCTTTAATTTACCTTTCCTTTGCAATCTATACCGAAAAACTAAGATTGGTTAAGAAAAAACAATAAAAACACTTCTAAAATTTTTAAAAAATGAAAAAACGATTTAACAAAACCAAAATCATCTCTACTGTAGGGCCTGCCTGTAGCAGCAAAGCAATGCTTTTAGAGCTTGCAAGAGCAGGAACAGATATTTTCAGGTTGAATTTTTCGCATGGCACACACGAAGAGCATTTTAAGGTGGTCGATAACATTCGTCAGCTTAATAAAGAGCATAATCTTAACATAGCTATTCTACAAGATTTACAAGGACCTAAGATTAGAGTAGGAGATATAGAAAAAGGAGAAGTAATGCTCGAGACAGGCAAATTACTTACCATTACCACAAAATCCGTTGTGGGCACTGCCAAAAAAGTAAGTACTACTTATACAGCCCTCCCCAAAGATGTAAAGATAGGAGATAAAATCTTGATGGATGATGGCAAAATCACGCTGGAAGTTACAGATATAGGCTCAGACGAAGTTACCACAAAGATACTCTTTGGAGGAATCCTCAGACCTAAAAAAGGGATCAATCTCCCCAATACACAGGTGTCTTCTCCCTCACTGACCGAAAAAGATACCGAAGACCTGATGTTTGGGCTAGAGCATGATCTTGACTGGATTGCACTTTCATTTGTCAGAAATCATATTGACATCTTGCTTCTCAAGCACCTCATCCGCCAAAAAGGAAAAGCCACCAAGGTCATCGCCAAAATAGAAAAACCTGAGGCAATGGAAAACTTAGATGAAATTATCGCTGTGTCTGACGCTCTTATGGTAGCACGTGGAGACCTTGGCGTAGAAATCGGGATGGAAGAAGTACCAATGGCCCAAAAGAAAATCGTCAAGAAATGTGTCCAAGCTGGCAAGCCTGTCATCATTGCTACACAAATGATGGAAAGCATGATTACCAATCCTGGCCCTACACGTGCTGAAACCAATGACATCGCCAATGCAGTGCTAGATGGAGCTGATGCCCTTATGCTGAGTGCAGAAACTGCCGTGGGGCAATACCCCCGAATGGTCATAGAAGAGATGACAAAGACCATCCGAATCGCTGAAACTAAAGCAGACAATATCTATCACAAAAACCAACAGGCTGACCCCGCATCACCTACTTTCTATAATGACAGTGTAATCGCTGCCGCAAGCCGATTAGTAGAAAATGTAGATGCTACTGCCATCTTGGGTATGACTAGCTCAGGATATACTGCTTTCAGAGCCGCAAGCCACAGGCCTAGTGCCAATATTTATATCTTTACCTCTAACAGACAACTCGTAAATCAACTGAGCCTGGTCTGGGGGATTAGGGCATTTTATTATGATAAATTTGTGTCCACAGACCAAACCTTTGACGATGTCCAGAGAATCTTAATAGACAAAGGGCTAATAGAAAAAGGGGATAGAGTGATTCACTTGGCAAGCATGCCCATCAATAAAAAGAACAGAACCAACGTGATTAAGCTCTCTATCGTAGAATAAAGCAAGGAGAAGTAGTAAAAAGACTTATTTTTTATTTGGAAAAGACTTAGGCAAAATTTTGTAAATCAATTTTGTTTTCTTAGACTTGTCCTATAAGATATGAGTCTTTTACTATTTTGAATCCTTAAACACCGCTTAATTATGAATTTTGATTATATCATCGTGGGTGCAGGCTCTGCAGGCTGCGTACTCGCTAATCGACTTACCGAAGACCCCAAGGTCAAAGTCTTGCTCTTAGAAGCAGGAGGGAAAGACAAAAAACTAGAAATCCACGTACCAGCAGCTTACTCCAAACTAAATAACTCAGAGGTGGATTGGGCCTTTCATACAGAGCCACAGGCACATGTGAATCAAAGGCGGATGTTTCAACCCAGAGGAAAAACCCTCGGAGGCTGTAGCTCCACCAATGCCATGGCCTATATCAGAGCAAATGCCGAAGACTACAATGACTGGCAAAAAATGGGCAACCAAGGCTGGGGCTATGAAGATGTACTGCCTTATTTTGTTAAATCAGAGCACAATGAGCAGATTCAAGGGGCTTACCACGGCAACCAAGGCCCTCTGAACGTAACCCTTGCCAAACAACACAAATCTCCCTTGGCAGGTGCTTTTATACGTGCTTGTGTAGAGGTAGGTATCCCCGAAAATCATGATTTTAACGGAGCTACTCAAGAAGGGGCTGGTTTGTTCCAGTTTACTATCAAAGGTGGTAAAAGATGGAGTACAGCTTCAGCTTTCTTAAAGCCTGTCCTTGGCCGCCCTAACCTCACAGTCATCACGCATGCACACACCCAAAAAGTGATTTTAGAGGATAAAAAAGCTGTAGGGGTAGAGTTCTCACAGGGTAAAAAAACAGAAAATATACAAAAGGCTTTTGCTAGTAAAGAAGTAATTCTCTCAGCAGGGGCCTTTGGCTCGCCGCAGCTTCTGATGCTTTCAGGAATTGGTGATAGCAAAGAACTTCAAGACAAGGGCATAGCAGTAGCCCATCATCTGCCTGGAGTAGGCAAAAATCTACAAGACCACGTCTTTTGTTTTATGAGTAGCCTTTGCTCCCAGCCTATCACTGCCAATCATCACCTCAAACCGCTCAATCAACTCAAAGGGCTTGCAAGGTTTTTACTCTTCAAAAAAGGACCTTTTACTTCGAGCCCACTAGAAGCCAATGCCTTTGTGAAACTAGACAAGGCTGCCGACCGCCCCAATCTGCAGCTACATTTTGCACCTGTGCATCTTGGCTCTTATGAAGGTGATTTATACAATACGGATTCTTACCCTCACACCGATGGTTATACCATTTTGCCTACTTTGCTCAAGCCCGAAAGTAGGGGCTATGTGGGGCTACGTTCTGCACACCCCTTTGAAGCTCCTGTCATTCAGCCCAATTACCTAGAGTCTGAAGCAGATTTAAAAGTGCTGCTAGAAGGCTGCAAACTCTCATACAAAATCTTGCAAGCTGCTGCTTTCAGGCCTTATATGAAAGAAATTCATTTTCCTGCACAGCTAGGAAGTGATGAAGAGTTGGCAGTGCATATCCGCAAGACCTTAGAAACGGTCTATCATCCTGTGGGAACTTGTAAAATGGGGCATGACGAGATGGCAGTGGTAGATAGCAACTTATCTGTGCATGGCATCAAGGGGCTGCGTGTGGTAGATGCTTCTATTATGCCTACGGTCGTCTCTGGCAATACCAATGCACCAAGCATCATGATAGGGGAAAAAGGAGCTGATTTAATCAAAGGAATCAAAACAGCCGAAAGCAAAAAGAATTTACAGGCTACGAATTAAGCCGCTGCTAGGCAAAAAAGCCTTTGCTCCAGTGGAGCGAAGGCTTTCTTTACATATCTTCTAAGTTTTTCTTTTTTTAAGAATCTTGGGGCTTGCTTCTTATTCTGATTTTTTTCTGTGATGTTCGTATTGCCAGTTTTGCAAATCTTCTCCTGAGTACCCTTTTTTATCAAAAGCTTTATCTCCCTCTTGAATTGTTTTTTCTGCTAAAAACTGTATCGATACTTTGCGTAAGTCCGCCAAATCCTGTTCAGAGTCTATCGTTTGGAAGAGCTTGAGGATATTCAGTTGTGCTTGATTAAGTGTGTTTCTATGATTTTACTAATTCAAGGTTACGATTTTTCACTCAGAAATTGTGGATTCTATGGTACTCAATATTACAGTAGCTATTTCAAGGAATAATCTGAATTTGAAAAGGTTATATTCTGTGATTACCTTTGGCACTTCAGGAGGTTTATTTTAGAAGTCGGTAGTAACTTTCAAGGCAAAGAGGCATAAAACTCCCCCACTACTTATCTGTGAGCATGAAGCCTACTCCGTGTACATTTTCTATCTTGATGCTGCTGTCTTTTTTAAGGTACTTGCGTAGCTTGGTAATAAACACATCAAAACTACGTCCGTGGAAATAGTCATTCTCTCCCCAGATAGCGATTAATGCCTCTTCACGGCGCAAAATATTATTTTTTTTCAGATAAAGCAGTTTAAGTATCTCACTTTCTCGGGCAGTAATTCGGCGTTCGTCTCCATCTATCTCGAGCAGTTGTAAGCTATAATCAAAGGTATATTTCCCGATTTTGAAGATGGTATCCTCTATCTCATTAGGCACAGAGATGGTATTTCGCTTAAGGATTGCCTTGATTCTATAGACCAGTTCTTCTTCATTGAAAGGCTTGGTGATGTAATCATCTGCTCCTAGTTTGAAGCCGTGTATTTTATCATCTATGAGTGATTTGGCAGTTAAGAATAAGATAGGGATGGTTTTATTGTTGGTTCTGATTTCTCTTGCCAGTGAGAATCCGTCTTTCTTAGGCATCATCACGTCAAAGATACAGAGGTCAAAAAGTTTTTCTTTGAAAGCTTCTAGTGCCTCCTCTCCATCTCTGCAAAGCTTGACTTCAAAGCCCTCCATTTCAAGGTAATCTTGTAGGAGAGAGCCAAGGTTAAAGTCATCTTCGGCGAGCAACAGGCGAGTTTTTACTTTACTTTTTATCATATTTTGATTTCTTCAAATCACTTATAAGCCCCTTCAAGCCCCAAAGGAGGGGTTTTTGGTAAATTTCCCCTTTGGGGCTTAGTCGGCTAAATTATTCATAAGGCAAAAATAAGTCAAATCTGCTTCCTTTTCCTAATTCACTTGATAGATTAATGTGCCCTTTGTGCGCATCTACCATCATCTTCACATAAGCAAGCCCCAGCCCGAAGCCTTTGACATTGTGGATATTGCCTGTGGAAACTCTGTAAAATTTATCAAAAATATATTTTTGCTTGTCTTTGCTCATGCCTATTCCCTTGTCTTCTACTGAGATGACCACTCCATCTTCACGGTCATGGGTGCTGATGGTGATGTCAGGAGATTCGGGAGAGTATTTATTGGCATTGTCTAACAAGTTAGAGATAACATTGGTCAAGTGGCTCACATCCGCCACTATTTCATCTTTGAATGCATTCAAGAAGCAGTGAATTTTGCCATTCCGTTCTCTTACTTGGAGGTCTATGGTATTGAGGGCATCTTGTATGACATGGTGCACACTGGCCTTGGATTTATCTAGCTGGATATCACCTCGCTCTAGTTTTGCGATTCTGAGAACTTGCTCTACTTGATTTTGTAGCTTGGAGTTCTCTTCGTGGATAATGCCCGAATAATGAATAATTTTCCCTTGGTTTTCTAAAATTTTAGGGCGGCGGAGCATATTGCTTGCCAAGGAAATCGTGGAGATGGGCGTTTTGAGCTCATGGGTCATATTATTGATAAAATCTGTGGTCATTTCCGAAAGTTTCTTTTGTTTCCAGATGGTTTGTATCGTCAGGATAAAACCCGTGATGAGAAGCATTACAAAAAGCAAAGAAGCTGCAAGCATTCCGCCCATTTGCTCAAAAACATAGAGATTGGGGTTTAAAAATGACAGCCTCAGCTCGGCACGTCTGGGCCTCAGGATACCATCTAGACACAACCCGTGTGCATTGACACTGGTCTGGCAGCTCCCTGCATAATCAGGGTGTTTTTTATCTACTATTTCAAAAGTATAATCAAGATTAATGTGGTGATACCTAAACTCAGTCTGTAAAAGGCTGTCTATTTTGTCTTTTTGGGCCTTACGAATAGGAATGACTAAAGAATTGCTTTGGTTTTGTTCAATGGTTTGAGCAATGGCTTGCACAGTGAGACTATCTTTGGATAATCTATACGCAATCCGATAAGAAGCCATCGTTACACGGTGCTTTAGCTGTGACTCACGAAGCTGTGCAGCATGCCTTATCCAAGTAATCTGCATAATGACAAGCCCCAGCAATGACAAAGAGGAAGCTGTAATGATTAGTATGATACGCTTTTTGTTCATAATCTTACAAAGGTATTCATTCGGTTTTTTTCCTTAAAGGCTTTAACAACTCGATAACGGCATTTTTTGTCTGCCAAACTGCTCTTTCCTAACAAAAAGAAAATTAGGAAATCTTTTTTAAATATAAAAATCTATTCTGGTATTTGCACAAAAAACTGTCTAAAAGAAACTTAAAAAGACTCATCTTTTATATGAAATAAGAACAAGAAGCTAAGCACATGTGCCAATTATCAATCTATGGCACAACATATAGTACAAACTGAATAGGTATAAGCAATGAGTAATATGCAATCTACGGAAACTTATTTTTTTGGTAATGCCCCATAAATTTTACATTTTTGCAGACTTTATTTAAGTTTTTAGACAAACCTTGATGAGAGTAAATAAATTTCAATACAAAACCTAATCTATACAGATTAACTATTTTTTAGGACTTAAAGAAGGAAAAAACCATGACCAACGAACAATTCAAAGACATGAAGGCCCGCATCTCGGCTTTGAGGGGGTATCTTTGACTATGATGAAAAGCTAGAAAAAATACAAGAACAAGAAACCCTAACACTGAACCCTAAATTTTGGGATGACCCAAAGGAAGCCGAAAAAATCTTAAAAAATATCAAATCACTCAAAATCTGGACGGACAGCTACGCAAAAGCTGCACAACTCTTCGAGGAGCTAGAAATTTTACAAGAATTTTTGGAGGCGGGTGAAGGAAGCAGCGCCGAAGTAGAGGAGGCTTTCAAGGCTTTGCTCAAAGCAGTAGAAGACCTTGAATTTAAGAAAATGCTCAGTGGCGAAGAAGACCAACTCAATGCCATCATAGAAATTAACCCTGGTGCAGGCGGCACAGAAAGCAATGACTGGGCAGAAATGCTCATGAGAATGTATATCCTCTGGGGCGAAAAAAACAAATACAAAGTAAAGGAGGTAGATTACCAACCAGGAGAAGTCGCAGGCTGCAAATCAGCTACTTTGGAGTTTGAAGGAGATTTTGCTTACGGACACCTCAAATCCGAAATAGGCGTGCATCGCTTGGTCAGAATATCTCCCTTTGACTCTGGAGGCAGGCGACACACTTCCTTCGCCTCAGTCTTTGCTTATCCTGTCATAGATGATACCATCGAGATAGACATCAACCCCGCTGACATCAGCTGGGATACCTTCCGCTCAGGTGGTGCTGGAGGGCAGAATGTAAACAAAGTAGAGACTGCCGTAAGGCTCAAACATGCCCCTAGTGGGCTCATCATTGAGTGTCAGCAAGAACGCTCACAGATTCAAAACAAAGAAAAAGCCCTCAAAATGCTCAAATCCAAACTTTACCAAATAGAAGTGGATAAGCGAAATGTAGAGCGTGATAAAATAGAGGGTACTAAAATGAGGGTCGACTTTGGCTCACAAATCCGAAGCTATGTGCTGCACCCTTACAAAATGATTAAAGACCTCCGCACCAATTACGAACGCTCAGATGTGCAAAATGTACTGGATGGAGATTTGAATGATTATATCAAAGCATTCCTCATGAGTGAGGATTAAGCTTTTTCAGAGACAGGCACTAAAAATAGCCTGTATTCGTAATTTTAACTTTATTTGATATTACAATGCGTTACGACCAAAGAGGGGTTTCCGCCTCCAAAAGTGAAGTCCATCAAGCCATCCAAAAGCTAGACAAAGGGCTGTTTCCCAAGGCTTTCTGCAAGGTCATCCCTGATATGCTCGGCAATGACCCTGCCTACTGCAATATCATGCATGCCGATGGAGCAGGCACAAAATCTTCACTCGCCTATGCCTATTGGCGTGAGACGGGTGATTTGTCTGTCTGGAAAGGCATCGCCCAAGATGCCCTCGTGATGAACCTAGATGACTTGCTCTGCATCGGAGTCTATGACCAAATGCTTCTCTCCTCTACCATTGGGCGTAACAAGCACCTCATTCCTGGAGAAGTCATCAAGGCCATCATAGAAGGCACACAAGAACTGCTCGATATGCTTGCCGAGCAAGGCGTACACATCCACCACACAGGCGGTGAGACGGCAGACGTGGGAGATTTGGTGCGTACCATCATCGTGGATAGCTCCGTAACGGCACGAGCCCGCAGGGCAGATATCATCACCAATGAAAAAATTACCTCAGGCGATGTCATCATCGGCTTGGCATCTTATGGACAAGCATCTTATGAGCAAACCTACAACGGAGGAATGGGCAGCAACGGGCTTACCTCTGCAAGGCACGATGTTTTCAGCAAAGAAATTGCTCAAAAATACCCCGAAAGCTTTGACCCTGCTGTGCCTGAGAACTTGGTGTATGTAGGCAAATACGGACTTACCCAAGAAATCAATCCCCAAGAGTATCCTGCACTGCCTCAGAGCATCACGGCAGGTAAATTGGTCTTGTCGCCCACACGCACCTACGCACCCGTGATGAAAGCCCTGCTAGAAAACTTCCGTGGCCAGATTCACGGCTTGATTCACTGTACGGGCGGTGCACAGACCAAAGTCCTCAATTTTGTGGAAGGCCTGCACATCATCAAAGATACGCTTTTTGATACGCCTCCGCTTTTTGAGATTATCCAAGAGCAAAGCCAGACCCCTTGGGCGGAGATGTATAAGGTCTTCAATATGGGGCATCGCTTAGAAATCTATGTGGCCGAAGCAATGGCGCAAGAAATCATAGATCAAGTAAAATCCTTCAAGATAGATGCACAAATCATCGGGAGGGTAGAAGCAGCAGCAGAGAAAAAACTCACCATTCAATCCAAATATGGCAAGTTTGAGTATTGAGTTGAAACCCGCTCTGCTCTGAGAAATGCACACAACTCATACAAAACTACCATAAGTCTAAGCAAAGCAGAGGCTCATAGTAGTGGTGCGGAGGTTTTACAGAACGGAAATGATAAGATGCTATTTAGTAATCAAAAGTGAGTTCCACTTCATGCTCTGAGATTTTATTTATTTCTATCTCTTCCTTAAAATAAATAGCAAGCCCATTGACAAGACTGATGTATAAATCAATGAGTTTTCGGTTTGATTGATACTCTACTTTTAGTACTTTCTGATTTTTGTCCGTCCAATGATATAAAAACCGTGGAGGCTTTGCATTGTTAAAGTGCTTGCCCACTAGGCCATGGATTTCATCTAATTTGATGATGAATGCCTTGGCATCTTTCATCCCTACATACCAAAATGAATAATGCTTGGGGGCATAAGTACAGCACCAATATACTCCAAACTGGTCAAACAGTTTTTTTAATGGAATATCCAATACTTTGGCTGATTCTACAATCAGGTTAATAGAATTTTCTTCTTCAATATCTTCTGTAAGAGCAAAGTTTCGCTCTGGCTCAAACCCAGATGATTGAAGGCATTTTTTCCACGCATCTTCTCCGTATTCTTCTTTGACTAATGCTGCTAGACATTTATGAATTGTTCCTTTCATGTAATATAGAAATTTAGTTTAAATACTGTCCAATTTTCCTCATTGTTTTGTTAAATCTCTTGTTGAGTGTCTAAGAGATAATAAATTGCTTGTTTATTTTATGTCTAACTTAGCCATTTTGACACCAGCAATGTGGGTTAAGAGATTTTCACTTAACAGACTTAAGCGAGTGCTGTGCCCAATAGCAAGCCGAAGTCTAAGACCAACAGCAAAGCGAATTTTGTAGAAGGTCAAAAGGCATTCATCCAGCAATGGAATTATTCCATTTCAATTTTTCCGTTTTTGCGTCTGTTTTTATTGCCTCGCCCGAGCCTGATTTCATACTCTGAAGGCGTGCCAGTAATGTTTATTTTTACAAAATTCTCTTTGCCGTCCTCTTTGGCTTGCATGATTTCCTCTTCAATTTCTTGCTCTTCGGCAGTTTTCTTTTTCTTCTTTTTGAAGAGCATATTCCAAGTAGCTTGTTTGATGACTTTAAAAGGGACTTCTATGACGAAATCCATTTTAAGGTCTAAGGTTTTTTTGCCTGAGATAAACATATATCCGAGTGTAGTGGCTATCTCCATACGAGGGATGGTCATCACACCATTTTTAAGGTCAAAAGTATTGCTCAGCTCGGCAAAGCGTACATTGCTGATGTCTTTATCTCCTACAAAGCTTGCCATCATCTTGAAAGGGGCAAAATCCACCAGTGTGCCATCTCTGACGGTCGCCTCTATGTGGGCTTCGGTTTCTTTGAGGTTGGCGGTGAGGTCGGTGTGTAGCAGCACTTTAGATTTTATGTTGGCACTAAGCCTGCCGTGGATATTGTCTTGAATCATGTAATCCTGCCCGAAGTTATCAAACTTATAGAAAATCTGGTCTATGTCTAGGTTATCTAGCTTCAAGGTGCTAGAAAAATAAATATGCTTGGGGTCAGAGCCATTGAAGTAGCCCTCTATGTGCGTATGCCCTCCTGCTGCATCAAAGTCTAGTGCATCTATGTAGAGATAGTGGTTGGTTTTGGTTCGGAGCGTACCCTTGGTATTCTGGAGAAGTGTGCGGTGGTATCGGATAGTACCTATCTCTACTTGGAGATTCATCTCAGGGAAGGGCACTTCAAAGACATTAAAGCCTGCATCATGGTCTATTTTTTTTGTGGCATTTTGCTCAGAGGCTATGCCTGCATTGAGGTCATAGTTGGTCAGCTCATCTAGGTCAAGCATGGCAGATTTCAACACGAGGACTTCACTTTTTTGCATGCCTGTGGAGTCAAAATAATTACTCAATGCACCATTGAGCATAAAATCAGACTTGCCCATTTTGCCTGTAAAGTTGCGGATATTGAGCTGCCCGTTTCTAGTTTCAAAATCTCCGTGCACATCTCTTAGTTTGAGAGGGTGCTGCCTCAGCTTGCAGTGCACATCGCTCAGGGTGAGGTCGGTGTGCTTGAGCCAGTTACCTTTGAGGATGTCTTGGCTGCTGGCTTTGATTTTTGCTTCTATCTCAAAATCTTCCAAAGTTTCGTGTTTGTATTCTTCGGGCAAATAATTGACCTGATTGTAGGTAAACAAATCATCAAATTTGAGGTATTGAGAGGTAATATCTACGTATAGTTCAATGGCTTTGGGCTGATGCTTGGGCAGCAGGGCGTGGTAGTTTTTGAGGTAGCCTTTGAGGTTGAGGTCACTTTTGTCTATGATTCCTGAGAACTGCTTGATGTCTATGTTGTCTTTGCCTATCAGGATATCTGCGTGAAAATCGTGGAAGCGGTGTTTGTAATTTTTAAGATTGAAGAACAATTCATTGACAAAAAACTCACCCTCGGGGATGACGTCCGAGCTTTTCAAGAATTTGCTATTGGTATCAAAATTAAAGTTAAAAGATAAATCTGTGATGATGTCATTGTAGTTTTTGGCGAGCTCTGGCTCAAAACTTAGCAACTCGGAGAGATTGATTTTGGAAGATTTACCTGCTAGTTTTGCCACGATGTTGGCATCTTTGCCGTGCAAAAAGGTAGAGAGATTACTGAGGCCTCCTTTGAGTTCAAAATCTGAGCTTTTGATTTTGGCTTTGAAATATTTAATGACAAGCTCACCTGCTATAAAATCTAGCTCCGCATTTATTTTCTCTATTTTGTGGGGATAATCGCTGGGCTGATAGCTGACATCTTTCAGAATCACTCGGCTGTCGCTACCATCTTTGAGCTTGCCCAGTGTGCCCTGCACATCGTTATAGTCTAGCAGCTCGTCTATAGTCATATCAATAATCATCTTGCCTTCTAGCCCTTTGAGTGCTTCTATCTCAAACAGGTCATACAAGGTGCTAAGGTCTAGTTTGGAGTGTAAATCAATAGAAATATAGGGGTCTATAAAATTACGAACGTGAAAACTACCTTTGAATACGCTGTCTTCGGGTTTTCCGCTTAGGTTTTGTATATAAAGCTCTGAGGTCTTGAGGCTGCGCTCTTTGCCATTGGTAAAATGCCCCGCAAAATTGAGATCTTTGAGGGATTTATTGGCATTGGGGTTGATGAATCGGGCATTTTTACAGCCAAATTCAAAATCAATCTTGGGCGAGTCATTTATGGCAGCACCTACTATTTTGCCCGTAAAATAAATATCTCCTTCATTTTTGTAGCTCTGCAGCCGTTCATACACATAATCTGGTGCAAAGGAAGTGATGAGTTTAAAATCGGGCTTTCGTCCCTTTACTTCAATATCCAGATAGGCATCTTTTTCTAAGTCTATGCTTCCCTTCATCTCAAAAAGCCCTCCCTCAATCTCAAAAGTACTCGGGAAGATTTCCATAAAATTCTTTATTGTATTATAGTGCAAGTCTGAAGAGATGTGCAAATGCTTGTTTTTAAAGAAAGCCAGACCCGCAATGGAGAGGTCTTGCACCTCAAAATTTGCCTCTACGTGATTGTCTATAAAATCTCCGATATATTTAAAACCTGTGCTAGCATCTGTGAACTTGAGCAAGATATGCTGCTGGTTGAGTCGGTCTTCTTTTTCTATGATTACATCTTTGAGGGTAATTTGGCGGAGGTCTAGGTGCAGGGGTTCTTCGCTGTTTTTTTCGTCTTCTATTTGTTCTTTGAAGCTTTTGGCAAGGAGCAAGTTGATGTGCCCGTCTTCGTATTTGATGATATGAATTTTACCTTTGTTGAGAGACACCTTTTTGATGTCATACTTCCCTTTGAAAATATCCCATATATCAAAGCCCACATAGACATCTTCAAAAGCGTAAATAGGGGGGGAGGATTCATCTTCTGAGCCATAAAATTTTAAATCAGCAAGGTCAATAGAGATGTAAGGGAAGTTTTTGAAGGGGGCAATGTGCACACCTCCGATGGTGGTATGCCCTACTTGGGCTTCATTGAGCCTGTGCAAAACCATCTCTTTGATGAGTTTTTGGTTTTTGTAAAGTAAATAGGGAGTGGCTGCCAAAAGCCCAAGGATAAGTACAAAAAATACCAACAAGGCTCGGAGTATGTACTTTCTTCTAAATATTTTTTTCCACATGTTTTCCAACTGATTTATGAGGGTTCTTTTCTCAAAAACGAATTTATGAATTTAAAGAAATAAAACAAAATAAAGTTTCATTTTTACGCAAGCAGTCTTACATTTTCATTCAAGTACAAACCCATTCACCCGAAAATACTTATATTTGCTTTTAGTTATTATCTTGACATCAAGTAATTATGAATAGACCCCTCCTCCTCTGGATAGCCTCAATGTTGCTAAGTGGCCTCACAATGGCACAAAGCCCATTGGATAGCCTCGAAAATGCAGCCAAAAAAGCCAGCAATGTATCGGATAAAATTAATTATCTCAATGAACTTGCTCGGCTCACCGTAGATGAAGCCCCTGATAAGGCAGAGAAGTATGCACAAGAAGTACTTGCATTGACCCAAAAAACAAGCTACCCAGGAGGCAAAGCCAATGCTCTACAACACTTAGGAGATATCTATACCCAAAAAAGTGAGTATAAACAAGCCGAAAATTTCTTTACACAGGCACTTGAAATCTACCAAAATCTCAATGATGCCCTTAGGCAAGGCTTTGTGCTGAGTGGTTTGGGGCTTGCCAACTATTACCAGAGTGAGTTTAAACAGGCGATAACTTACCTCAATGAAGCCAAATCTATCTTTGAGCTACAAAAAAATAAAGAAGGACTCACAGAGGTCTTGGCAAGAATTGGGGTCTGCCACTATGCCCTTGCAGAGTATGCCCCTGCTTTAGAAGCACAGCTAAAAGTGTTGAAAATCACAGAAGAACTGGAAAACGTAGAAACTAGGTTTTATAACCAGCTTCAGGCAAGCCTTAATATAGGAGCGATTTATAAACAGCTAGATGATGGTGAAAAGGCAATTCTTTATTTTGAGAAAGCCAAGCAGCTTGCCCAACAAGAGCAAGATGATTGGAGTTTGGCAGGAGCTTTGACCAATATAGGGACGGTTTATGATGACCAAAATAACTTACCAAAAGCCAAAGAAAATTATGAGGAAGCCCTGCGTATCTTCACAGTATTGGAAGATGCCTCTGCCCAAGCCGTAGTTTGTAACAACCTAGGCGATATCTACCGCAAAATGAAAGAGTATAAAAAATCTCTTCAAAAACACCTCAAATCACTCAAAATCAAAGAAGAAATAGGCGACCAAAGAGGCGTAGCCAATTCTTTTAATAGCATCGCACTGCTTTACAAAGACCAGCAAGAATACACCCAAGCCCATGTATATCTCAAAAAAGCCATTCAGATTGCTACTAAAATCAAGGCTGATGACATCAAAAGAGATATACTCAAACTGACCGCAGAGGTCTATGCCGAGCAAGAAAACTATGCCTCTGCCTATACCTATTATGTAGAATACAGCACCCTCAAAGATTCTATTATGTTAAGCACAAGCAGTATGGCAGAGCTACTAGGGCAGTATGGTGCTAGTCAGAAAGAACTTAAACTAAAAATCACACAGACAACACACAAACTAGAAGAATCTCAACAAGAAAATGAACGCTTGTATTTGTATCTGCTCGCAGCAATTATCCTAGGGCTGATAGCGGGGCTGAGTCTGGGCATTGATGTATTGCGAAAATCTAACCGACTCAAACGCCTGAAAGCCCGCCTTGGTGAAGAAGGTTCTTCACAGGTTTCTGAGCATAGTTCTTAGAGTTTTAGTCCTATCACCATGACGTCATCTATCTGTGTATTGTCTTTGCGCCACTGTTCAAAATTTTCTTTGAGCATTCGGTATTGCTCAGACACGGGCAGGAAGTGAATATTGCTGAGTAAGTCATAAAACCTAGCCCTGCTAAACTTACGCCCACGTTCTCCTCCAAACTGGTCTTGGTAGCCGTCCGAAAACATATAGAGCATCGTAGGAGATTGGTAAGAGATTACTTGAGTCGTAAAAGGCACATCTTCATCTCCAAAATTATACGCCCCTCCGATAGACTGCCGCTCTCCCATAAGCACTTGATATTTTCCGTGCTCAAACATCAGCATAGGTGTAACAGCACCTGCAAATTTGATTTTTTGCTGCGCTGGGTCAATGGCACAAAGCACCATTTCCATTCCGTCTCTCATTCTTGAGTGGTCATGGTGAAGGGCTAGTTTTACGTTGTCATGCAGTTTGTTCAGGATTTCGCCTGGCTCGGTGATGCGCTGTATTTTTAAGATTTGGTTCAAAAAAGCATGCCCTATCATGCTCATGAAAGCCCCTGGCACGCCATGCCCTGTGCAGTCTATGGCAGCCACATAATGTATGCCCTCTTGCTGCGCATACCAGTAAAAATCACCACTGACCATATCTTTAGGTTCATAAAAAATCACCCAGTCAGAGAAGAAAGAGGTCATCTGGGCGGTCTGTGGCAGCAGTGCCTCTTGGATGCGTTGTGCATAACTGATGCTGGCACGCATATCTTTGTTTACATCCGCAATTTGCTGGTTTTGCTGTGCTAGTTTATCACGAGAGCTGGCAAGTTCTTCACTTTTTTCTTGTAGTTTTTTATTTTTATCTTCAATGATTTTCTTTTGTGTTTCTAGGGCATTGTTAGATTTTATTTTTTGTTGATAAGCCCAAAAAGCAAATCCAAGAAGCCCTGCTGTGATGGCAAAGATGAACACAATGCCATAGGTGAATAATCGCTTCAGGGCATTGTCTTTGGCAATCAAAGCGATTTCGTTTTGTTTTTGAGCAGCATCATACGCTTCCTGTAAGCGAGCTATTTTCTTGGCTTTTTCTTCATCGGATACCTGCTGCTTTTGGGTCAGGTAAAGATTCAAAAATTCATAGGCTTTTGCATACGCTTCTTGGAGGGCATAGATTTGGGAGAGATGAAAGGCTGCATTTTTTATATCATCTTTGGAATCTATTTGTTTGGCTATCCGAAAACCTTGCAAGGCAGTCGTAAGGGCTTTTTCTAGCTGCTTGTTCATTTTGTAGGTATTTGCCATGTCAATGAGGCACACAGTGATTTTAGCCTCATCATTGATTTTTTCGTAGATTTTTAACGCTTGGAGGTAGTGGTCGAGGGCTTGGAGATAGTTTTTTTGAAGGTGATGAAATCTTCCGATGATGTGCTGGCTATCAGCTGTGCCTTGGGGGTAGTTTTGTGTTTGGGCTAATCCGAGTGCTTTTTTGACATATTGGGAGGCTTGTGCTGGCTCATGAGCCATGAGTCTAAGTGAAAGTTTATTGAGTAAATCTACTTTTTGATTTCCTTGGGTTTGGCTGAGTTGTTTTTTAAGGCTGTCTATCTCTGAGGTTTGTGCACATATGTGGCTGCCTAGCAGTAGCCACATATGCAAGCATATACATAAAGAGTGCTTTATATATCTTCTATTTTTTAAACCCATAGTTATTACTTGGCAGTACAGATGCTTTTATTTTAAATAGTACTTGTATGTAAAAGTACAAACTTTGTGAAATAACTCTGCCAAAGTCTGTCTTTTTATGGGCATAAAAAACCATTGTGTACCAGCATTGCTAAGTAACTTTTGTGCTGTTAGAGCAAGTGATTTTTTTACTCGATGGTTTTTAGCTGTCATAAAATCCGCCTGCCCCTGACTCATCATCCCATGCACCACTGGCACCAGCTCCCCCAAATTCTCCACCTCCGAAGTCGCCACTGTCGTTAAAGGCACTTCCATCAAAATCATTGAAAGGCCGATAGTTATTTTGGGTATAAAAATCTTCACGCATATAATAGTACCATAAGGCATAATCATAGCCGTCATCATCTCGCCAAGTATCTATTTTATTAGGGGCTTGGGGTTTGGGTCTGTTAAGCCTTTTCATTTCTTGGGCGTAGGCATCACGGCTGACGGTGCGTCCTTCATACTGTACGGCACAGTCTTCACAGATGTATTGGCGGCTTAGGGCACATTTGGCGATGGCTGGTTTGTCACATTTTCTTAATACAAAGAAACCTTTTTGGCAAGTCCCCCGCCTATTTTGGGGTATTTGACCATCTTCAGGGGTTTGTTCTTGATTTTCTTCCACGCAAAAAAGAATTTAGAAGTATTTTGGGCAAAGCATGTTGCCCCTTTATTTTAAAAAAGTAAGGTACGAAAATACAAGTATATCACCAAGAAATAATTTTATTTTTTGTATTTTCTGTATTTTGTATCTTCACGAAACGCTTACGCTCGGTTCGTGAAGACAGTCCTTTGGCGGGGCTTTTCAATGCTATTTCTTGGATTTTTTCTTTTTCTTTTTGTCAGTTGTTTTCTCTGTTTTTCCTACTTTCTCTGTTTTTTCCTTTTTCTTGTCTTTCTTGTCTTTTTTAGCCTTGGGAGCTTCTTCGGGAGTAATATTTTGGATAAGCTGGTCTATTTTTTTTTCAATTTTTTTGACGTTTTTTTCAGCCTTTAGCGCATTGATCTGTGCTTGTAGCTCCTCGATGGTGTTGTTCTGAGCTTCTATTTGTTGTTGATATGCTATGATTTCTTCTGCTTGCTTTTGCACAGCGCTTTTACGTCCTCTGGTAGCATTTGAAGGCTTGGCAGTACTTGTACTTTTGCTGGCATCTTGTGGCTTTCGGCGTGTGTAAGCTCTTTTTGGTTTTGGGCTTGCCTTTGGATTGCTTTTAGGGCTTGTTTCTTTTGTGTCTGAATTATTATCTTCCATTTTTTAGCTATTTTTAATAAAATTAATAAAATATGATTCTGCAAAAATAATATTAAGATAACATTAAACAAACAAATTGGTAATAATAAAAAGAGGTATGTTTTATGTTTTCAGGTCAAATACATTTTTGAAAATTAACTTTGTGTCTTTAAATTGCTTGCACGTACCATTTTAAATAAAATAGAATGATTTATAATTCAAACGAAGTAGAAAGCTTACACGATCAAACCTTTGCTTATATCAAAGTAGAAGAAAAAGAACATATACTCTACATTACATTGGCTCGCCCACAGGCAAAGAATGCTATGAGCCCTACCATGTCTCGTGAATACGCCTACGCCATGAGTTATGCACATCATCAGGCACACATCTGGGCAGTTGTATTTAGTGCAGAAGGCAATGTATGGTGTGCAGGAGCAGACCTTAAAGCCATGCGAGGGAAAGAGGAAGCAAACAATTCTACCATCCCTATGCCTGTGCAGGAGATAGTCATCGGGGAGTTGTTTGCACAGATTCACAAGCCTGTGATTGCACGTGTGCATGCACCTGTCTATGCAGGAGGACATTTGTTAATTGCGGGCTGTCATTTTGTGATAGCAAGTCCTGAGGTTACGTTTAGCCTCCCTGAGGTGAAGAGGGGGCTTTTCCCATTCCAGGTCATGGATATGCTGCTCAAAATACTCCCTTCACGCATCGTACTGGACTGGTGCATGCGTGGCGGAGCTATTGGCGTTCAGCAGGCATTAGATTGGGGGCTAGTAACGGAGCTAGTGCCAGAAAATGAGCTAGACCAAGCCATAGATAGACTCACCAAGCAGCTTTTTGAAAACTCTCCCTCTGCTATTCGGATAGGATTAAATGCATACGAAGAGATGCGCTCCATTCCAGATGCTGAGAAGCAAGCTTTTCTTAAGAAAATGCTAGAGCGAACTATCCAGACCCAAGATGCACAAGAAGGACTCAAAGCCTTTGCTGAAAAAAGAACACCCCACTGGACAGGAAAATAGGCCATAATGCTTGGTTCTACTACATTTAAAAAATCACGTTTTTTTTACAAAAGTTACATCACACATTTTTTTTTCACTTTTCTCATAAAAAGTTACGCTTTTTTATAAAAAACCACTAGGTTTACAGATATTTAACGGAATATTAATTAACAAAATCAATCTTATGAAACAAAAACTACTCTGGAGTTTACTCCTAAGTTTATCCTTCTGTCTGAGTGCTTACGCTCAAAATATGACAATAAAAGGACGTGTGGCTGACTCCGAAACGGGAGAAGGTGTACCAGGCATAAGTGTAATTATCAAAGGTACTACCATTGGCACAACTACAGACTTGAACGGTGATTATGAGTTAGGTCAAGTGCCTAAAAATAGTACACTTGTCTTTAGTTCTGTCGGAATGATTACTACAGAAAGAGTCGTAACGAACCAATCTGTAATTAATGTATCTATGGATAAAGATACCAAATTACTCAACGAAGTAGTTGTGGTCGGATATGGTACTCAAGAAAGAAGAGAATTGACTGGTTCTGTTGTTGGGATGAAATCAGAAGAAATTGAAAATATCCCTGTAAACAACGTAATTCAATCAATGCAAGGTAGGTTGGCAGGCGTTCAGATACAATCTGCCAATGGCCGTCCTGGCTCATCAAGTGTAGTTAGGATACGGGGTCAAGCATCTATTAGTGCGGGTAACAACCCGCTTTATGTGGTTGACGGAGTACCAATAACCAATGCAGATGATACACAATCTGGTGCAGGGCAAGGAATTTCACCACTCTCTTATCTCAATCAAGAAGACATAGAGTCAATTCAGGTATTAAAAGATGCCTCTGCTTCTGCAATATATGGGTCAAGAGGTTCAAACGGGGTAATCCTTATTACCACTAAAAAAGGAAAGAAAAACCAAAAGACACAAGTATCTCTATCTGCTTACACTGGCTTTCAGGAGCTAACTCAGAAGCCATCTTTACTTAATGCAGGTCAATACAGAGAGATATTAAGGGAAGCAAGATCAAATGCAGGACTGGCACCCAGAGTAGATTTCGCGGAAGACGCTACTATACCAACTACTAATTGGGTAGATGAAGTGCTAAATGATAATTCTAAAATCACAAACTACCAGATATCGGCAAGTGGTGGTTCAGATAAAACTACTTTCTATGCCTCAGTAGGTTACCTAAGTCAAGATGCAATATTAAGTGTAGGTAACTTTGAGAGAATTAGTGGACGTTTAAATTTAGGTCATCAAGCTACCAAAAAGTTAAACTTTGGTGTAACTTTAGGTTTCAGTAACACCAAAACAAGACAAACAACTGTTGACAACAGTATTTTCTCAGCTTGGCCTCTTTCTTTAACCTCAAGACCAGATGAAAGCGTGTACTTGTCAGATGGAAGAACTTTTAGGATTAATACCTTTAATAATCCTGTTCATACATTGACACCTTCTTACGAAAGTAATATCAGTCAATTATTGATAAACGCCTTCGCTGAATATGAAATCATAGACGGGTTAAAATTTAAAACATCTTTTGGTACTGATATTTTATACACCAAAGACAATGACTATGAACAATTAACCTCATTACAGGCACAAGGTGTTCAAGGTCGTGGCTTTTCAGGAACGTCCTTCAATACTAATATTTTAGCTGAAAACACACTTACTTATGCCAAATCATTTTTAGATAATAAGCTGAGAGTAAATGTATTATTAGGCTACACTTACCAGGAGTTTGTGAGAGAGCGTAATAGCGTTACTGGGGTAGGCTTTCCTTCGGATAATACACCTTATATAACTTCGGCTGCTTCTATTACATCAGGATCATCTGACTGGACAAGCAATGCAATCGAATCTTATCTAGGAAGGTTAAACTTAGATTATGATGACAAATATCTTTTGTCTTTTGCAATTCGTAGGGATGGTTCTTCAAAACTCGTCAATAACAAATATGATGTTTTCCCTTCTATCTCTGGTGGTTGGAGAATCTCTGGTGAATCATTCATGGAATCTCTCACTTTCATAGATGATCTTAAACTAAGAGCAGGATATGGACTGACAGGTAATCAAGAAGGTATTGGTAATTTTGCTTCAAGACCACTCTTTGGAACAGGTGCAAATTATGATGATCAACCTGGATTATCTATTGGACAAATTGGGAATGAGGACTTGAGATGGGAATATACTGAACAATTGAATGTAGGTCTAGATATAGCTCTTCTTAAGTCAAGAATTATCTTAAATGTAGACTACTATGTTAAAAACACAAGAGATTTACTTTTAGCTCAGCCTATTCCTATTACATCTGGTTTTACTAGCTTTACTAATAACATTGGTGAAGTAAAAAATACTGGCATCGAGTTTAATATACAGAGTATCAACATTGATAAAGAGTTCAAATGGACTACATCATTCAATATTGCTACCAACAAAAATGAAGTAACAAAACTGTACAATAATCCAAGTACGAATGCACCAACACCTATTAATGCTGGTTTTGTTAGCCAGACAACAGTAGGACAACCAATAGGAGCTTTCTTTGTAATCAAAGCACTTGGCGTTGATCCTGCAACAGGTGATATGATTTATGAAGATTTTGATGGAGACGGAATCATCGGAGGAGGAGATAGACAATTCCTTGGTAACCCTTTCCCAGATTTCTTTGGTGGATTGACTAATAATTTCTCGTATAAGGGTTTTGACCTAAGTATATTCTTTCAATATTCTGTAGGCAATGAAGTTTACAAACTTTATGAAGAAGGAAACGGAGGAGTCCTTAATTTAGGTGTTGATGTAGGAACTGCTACTGGTAGTGCCCGTAATATGACAACTGATGTATTGAATAGATGGCAGCAGCCAGGTGACCAAACTGACATGCCAAGAGCTATCACAGGTGCAAGGGGTGTATTTAATACACAGAGGTCTTCTAGATTTATAGATGATGCAAGTTATTTACGATTGAAGAATGTTTCATTAGGCTACACTATTCGTCAAGAGTGGCTAAATAAAGTAGGATTAACTAGTGCAAGGGTTTATGTAAGTGGTCAAAATTTACTTACCTTTACTAATTACAATGGCTTAGATCCTGAATCATCTAGTTCTACTGCTTCTACTCAATTTGGTGTTGATCAAGCTTCTATACCTCAGTTGCGCACCTATACTTTTGGAATTAATTTAGGATTTTAAATAACTGAAAAATGAAAAAAATATTTATATTAGCTTTTATATTAGCGGTTTTTGGATGTCAAGAAAAATTAGACATTAATCCAAGAGCTTCACTTTCACCAGCCTCTGTAACAGGGGCTGACGCTGAAAAACTTCTTCTAGGTGTTTATGACGGGTTACAAGCTGGCAACACTAGTTTTTATTATCTTAGCTACCTTACTGAAGATTTATCAGCAGATAATCTAGATTACAGAGCAACATTTTTTCAACACGGAGAAGTAAATGCGAATTCTATTTTAGTCAACAATGTATTGGTCGCAAGATACTACAATGGCCCTTATGCGGCTATTAGACGCGCCAACGATTTGATTAATACAGTTGAGCCTCTGCCTGCTGATCAGTTTACACCAAGTGAGCGAAAAAATGAAATACTAGGTTCAGCAAGATACCTAAGGGCTTATGCTTATTACAGACTAGTAACTCTTTTTGGAGGTGTTTCTATCACACTTAGTGCAACTACTGATAACATTCCTCGCAATACAGAAAGTGAAGTATATGATCAGATTATTGAAGACTTAATCTTTGCTAAAGACAATGCACCAGCATCTACTGCAAGATCACGTGTATCTTCAAATGCTGCAAAAGCATTACTCGCAAGGGTTTATCTAATAAGAGAAAATTGGACAGAAGCGGCCATTCTTGCAGAAGAAGTTATTTCTTCTGGGGTATATTCTTTATCCTCAAATTACGCTGGAATATGGACGAGTGGCAATTCACCTGAAGTTGTTTTCCAGATAAACAACACACTTAATGAAGGGGCAGCCTTTCATGGCTTTTTCTTGACAGCTCCTTCATTTGCTACTGGGGGAAGGTTTGAATTACCAGTTGATCCTGACTTAGTTGCAGCTTACGAAGCAGATGATAAAAGAAAAGATGGGTCAATTGCTCCTGCTGGCGGAACCTTTGCTGGTCAATTCCAAGCAATCAAATTCCCAGGCGGAGGAAATGGAAATGATCCCTACTACATTAGCCGCCTATCTGAAATGTACTTGATTAGTGCAGAAGCTGCTGCTGAGAGAGACAATAATCCAGCATCTGGGCTTGCTAGGTTGAATGAGATTAGAGCAATTCGTGGTTTGACTACTACTTCTTTGCCTCCAAGAGCCACTGCAAGCATGGTCGAATTCAGAGACTTTATTCAGTCAGAACGACGTGTAGAATTGGCGTTTGAAGGTGTTAGATGGACTGACTTGAAAAGGACTGGGAGAGCAATAAGCACTTTACCAAATGTTACAAGTACAAATCAATTACTCTATCCAATTCCCCAACCTGCAATAGATATTAATCCTCTTTTGACACAAAACCCAGGATACTAATGTTGGTTGCTTTTTTATTATAATTCAAACCCCACTACTTTTATAAGGTAGTGGGGTTTTCTTTTTTACTTTGCTGAACTGAACTTTAGCCCTTTGAAATCTATTTTAGGATAGTAATTAAATAGAACTTATCTTGAAAATCATTAACAAAATAGTAGGCGGATTTTTTATTGCCCTTGTGCGGCTGTACCAGCTTGTACTTTCGCCCATCTTGCCCAATGCTTGCAGGTATCAGCCTACTTGCTCACACTATATGATAGAAGCCATCAAAGTGCACGGCGTATTTTATGGTACTTGGCTAGGGCTAAAAAGAATCTCACGCTGCCACCCCCTCGGTGGGCACGGAGAAGACCCCGTCCCCCAAAAAAAGGACAAGGTCTCTAAACTCTAAAAGCAGTGCTTGTCTGACACAAGGTCCTGACAGTGAGCAAATCATCAAAGCACTATTTTCAGCCAGTTTCTTTTTTTATCAGGTTTGTAACGCACCATTCCTATTTTACCTACCAGTTCCGTCTCTGTGTATGTTTTGAGGGTGTCTGTATCTGCTTCTAGGTAAGCTACAGTCCGCTGCCCATTTTCTAGCATTCCGATAGCTACCCCTTTTTCGGGTTCTCCATTTCGTCCGTGTGTAATCATATACGCTTCTACAGTCATTTTGCCTGAGGCTTCTTTGAGTGCAGGGGGCAGCGTAGTCGCATCTATTTGAGCCTGTGCTACAGTAAAATCTTGGTGTTGAGCCCATTTTTGAGCAGAAGGAGATTTTCCATAGACTCCTACGGCGTGTTTGGTAGCATACCAGCCAAGGGCAGTAACGAGTAATTTTTGAGAAGGTTTTTGTCTGATTTGCTCCACTGCCGAGATGATGGCGTGGCACACATAATTGTTGCCTGGCCCTCCGAAGTAAGACAATCCGCCTGTGAGTGTCAGCGGGCGAGGGTCATCTTCTGAGATACCCAGGGCATCACGCCCCATCTGCACCGCAGAGGGGAAACAGCTGTACAAATCAAAGCCATCTATTTCGGAGAGAGACAGTTCTGCCTGTGCCAATGCCATTTTTCCAGCTTCACGAATGGCTGCCGACTCGTAGAGACGAGGGCGGCGGCTTACTTCCCAGACTTCATTGAGGTGTGCACCTCCCATCGGGAATACCCATTTTTCTTTCGGCACACCTAGTTTTTCGGCTTCTCCTACGGTAGTGAGCAAAATCGCCGTGGCTTGGTCCACATTGATATTGGCATTCATCCGCTTGGTATAAGGATAGACAATATAGCGGTTTTCGTCTGTAATCTGATAAATATCCTCTGCGGTATAAGCCTCTTTTGACCAAGCCTGTGGGTGTTTGGAGGCAACCGTAGCGAATTGCTCGTATAATTTGCCGAGATACGCTTGGTGTGCTTCGGGGCTTCTGCCAGCTTTGGCACGCAGGGCAGTTTCAAACAAAGGATAGGTATTGATAGGCAGATAAAGCTCATAGGCACTTTCTACTTCATTGAGTGGCACCCTCACTTCACCTGTGATTTGCTGAGGCTGTGTGCGTTTGGGCCAGTCTAGTGTGAGTCCTTTTTTTTGTGCTTGCTTAAATCCATAAATGACTTCTGCCCCTGTGATAAGCACCGCCTTGTGTTGCCCTTGTTCTAGGGCAAGGCAGGCTTGATTTACGAGGTATTGAGGGGTGTTGCCCCCCTCGGTGGTGTAGATGCTTGTGTTGGGTGAAATCCCCAGTCTTTGAGAAAGCTCACCAGGGGCATCAGCATAGCCATAAGAAAAAATACTGACCACATAGACTGCATCAATACTTGGCAAAATGGATGACTTTGTGTCTTTTACAGCTCCTTCGGCAGCCTTGTGCATGAGTGAAAGCGGGTCTTGGGGCAGTGTATCTGTATGCCAATGCTGGGTAAGCTGCTGCACACCTACAATGACAGGCGTATTTTTGTCGATAGATTCCATCTATTTAGTGTTTTAAAATGATAAATTAAGTAAAATAAAAAATGAAAATGGATAATCCTTCAATATACTGATTTTCAACTGCTTAAGTACTTATAGTCATTTATTTTATTGGCACATTACTTAGCAAATTAATGAATCATCAAATTAATAAATCATCACATTTATTTAGAGGTGCTCAGTGCATTCTTAACAAACAAATCTACAGAAGCCTCTTGTATTTTACAATTTTTTGGGCAGCAAAGCTTGAGGCAATTTAGTGGTAGTTTGATAAAAATATATTTTCTCACATAAAAAAATGTGTTTAAAACTGCACATTCCACAAAAGAAGATAGTTTTGTATCTCTAAAAAAACAAAGCGTTTACATTAAAAAACTTCATTATCAATGGACAAAACACAGATAGGAATCATTATGGGGAGCAAGTCAGATTTGCCAGTGATGCAAGCAGCTGCAGATATTCTCAAAGACTTGGGTTTGGCTTATGAGTTAGACATCGTGTCGGCCCACCGCACACCTCAAAAAATGTTTGAATATGCACAAAATGCACGCAGCCGTGGGCTAAAAGTCATCATAGCAGGGGCAGGTGGCGCAGCACATTTGCCCGGCATGGTTGCCTCACTCACCACACTGCCCGTGATAGGTGTCCCCGTAAAATCTAGCAACTCCTTAGATGGCTGGGATTCTATTTTATCAATCTTGCAGATGCCCAACGGCGTGCCTGTAGCCACTGTAGCCCTCAATGCTGCCAAAAACGCAGGAATCCTTGCAGCACAGATTGTCGGAGCTTTTGATGAAAAAATAGCCCAAAACCTCGCCAACTACAAGGCAGAAATGCAAGACAAGGTATTCAAAGATGCTCAATCACTTTGAGCAGGATGCCCTTCCTGAGGTTTTGATAAAAAGGCAAACATAGAATGAAACGAAAAACACAAATCATTTTATAAATTCATTTTTTTATGTTAATTTTCAGCATTGAAGCAGGCAGTTACGACAGCTACAAATATTTAGGTACTAAAATCAAAACTGTCATTATGCTGTTTAGAAAGAATATCTCTGCCCCAGACAATACAACACAATAAAACATTGAGTGAATAAACATAAACTAAAAAGATGAGCGATTTTAACCTTTGCGAAAACGGACACTACTACCCCCAAAACCTAAAAGAGTGCCCTTACTGCCCCAAATCTTCTGCTGATGAGCCTAGCCAGCAAGGCTTACCTTTTGGAGGAGGGAAGGGTAGCCTAGACAGAACCAAGATTAGCCAAGACGATGATGACTTCAATACCCCTAGCTTTTTTGGTGGTGGAGGCTCTACTGGGCAAAGTGATTTGGGGCGAACCCAAATTTACGGAAGCCAAGACAGCTATGGAGGCGGAAGCTTTTCCTCTGATTTTCAGCCAAGTGCTCCAAGCATAGGGCGCAAAATGGTGGGCTGGCTCGTCTCATTCACCATAGATTCTAATGGGGCTGACTTTAGACTCTATGAAGGGCGAAACCTCATCGGCTCTGATACCTCTTGCGATATTATCGTCAGAAATGATGCTGCTGTCTCGGGGCATCACCTCACGATACTACACCGAATGGGGCAGTTTAAATTTAAAGATGAACTCTCTACCAATGGCACTTTTATCAATGATGTATTTGAAGAAGAAGGCAATCTCAAAGATGGGGATGTCGTCAAAATGGGAGACACCATTTTTAAATTTAGAAGCATTGCCTAGCACTTATCAGTAAATGGATAATTCAAGAGGATTGAATATCCTGATTATCAAAAGCTTACAGTCAATCAACAGTGTAAGTCAATCTTGAGTAGTTCTGTATTTAAAATTTTTTGATTAAAAAAATGATGAAAAATCTGCTTCAAATTCTATTTTCTTGTGTACTCTTTTTAGGGCTACAGCACACCGCTTGGGCCCAGACCGAAGAGCATTCTATCGTGGTAGTGGGGCATCCTGATACTTCTAGTTTTCCTACACTGAAGGTAACCATTCAGATGTCAAACAATGACCAGCCTCTAGAGGCTGATTTTAAGCTTTTTGATGATGACCGCACAGTCATCGAGACCTTCAGGCTAGAAGCCAAAGCAGGAGAAGAAGCCCCGACCTCAGGAAACCTCATCTTTTTCTTGATTGATGCATCGAGCTACCCTGAAAATATCCCCCTCGAAAATTTCAAAAGAGCCGTCATAGAATCTATTGATGATTTTGTAACGGAGGCAGACCTCATCAATGTAGGTTTTTTTAATAAACCCAAGGGAGATACAAGGGTCTTACAACTCTTGGATGCAGACTTTAGCCGTAATTTTTCACAGCTTACAGACCAAATCCGTACCCGAATCACCAGTGCCTTAGAAGACAGTGTGAAGACAAACTATGCCTTCAAAGCCATCAAAGAAGCCATTCAGACCATTAGTAATAATTTTGATGAGGGAAGAAGGCTGCTCATCGTTCTCTCAGGTGCGCCTGATAACCAAGACAAAAGCTTTACCTCAGATGATTTAATTAAGCTGGCAGATGACCAAAATATCAGTATTCACACCATTAATTTTAAAATAGACGAGCGTTTTAATCCAGATTTGTTTGAAAGACTGAGCATAGGCACCAATGGGAAAAGCGAAATTACCCGAAATTTTTCTGACATCAAACAAACCATCGGTGGGATTCTGGAAAGCCGTGCACAGAGCCAAAGCGATGCCATACAGCAGTATGAACTTATATTCTCTGTCAATGTGCCACAAGACGGACAGAGCCACGAATACACCATCAACTACAAAGAAGAGCCACCCCTGACCCTGACCTATACTGCACCAGGTGAAGCAGGAAGCGTATCAAGTGGAGGCTTTCTGAATGATTATTTTTGGTGGATTATGATTTTGTTTCTGGGGGCTATCCTTGGGGCGGGTTACTGGTATGCCAATGAAATAAAAATCCGAAGACAAGAAGAAGAAGAGGCGAATGCAGAGTTTTTGGAGCAGCAAGAAGAAGAAAAGAAACGACTACAGCAAGAAAAAAACCGTGCTGTAGAAGAACTCAAAGAAAAAAACATTCGGCTCGAAGAGCAGCTCAGAGCCAAAGAACAGGAGCTTCTCAGAAAACAAGAAGAGGCACTTAACCAGCCTCCGCCTATCCCTGCAGCACCCGAAAAAAGGGATTTAAAAAATACCATTATATCGGGAGGGGGAGCTGCTCCTGTCTTTAAAGTAGCCTCAGCAGGGATGAGCAAAAATTTTAGCCTCAACAAACCCCTTATGACCATAGGCAGGGCCGCCAACAATGACATCGTCATCCCTGAGCAAACCGTATCTAGCAAGCATGCCACCATCAGCATTCAAAAGGGAAGTTTTTTCTTGAATGACCTTGGCAGCACCAACGGCACTTTCATAAATGGCACAAGAATAGAATCTAAAATGCTCAAATCAGGTGATTTAATCAAACTGGGAGCAGCCCAGTGTAAATTTGAGATATAAACCTCCATATAAAAATAACAAAGAAATACATGAGCCAATCTAAAAACTTTCGCTTTGGTAACCACACAGATGTAGGCAAAGTCCGCCATCAAAATGAGGATTACATGGGCTTCTTCGAGAATTATAATGGCGCTTTCTTTGTAGTCTGTGATGGTATGGGAGGACACGTAGGGGGAGCTACTGCTTCACAGACTGCCGTCAGTAGCATTCGCCAGTTTTTTGAAGAGCAATTTCACCCACAGCCCCAAGAAGCCATTCATCAGGCAATCCAATATGCCAACACCCAAATCCACCAGAAAGCCCTCTCTAACCCTGAGCTAAGAGGCATGGGCACGACCTGTGTGCTTATGATGGTCAGAGACAATCTTATTTACTACGGGCATGTGGGCGATAGCCGCATTTACTTACACCGTGTCAGGGTCTTGAGCCAGCTCACCAAAGACCATTCTTTTGTGCAAGCACTCATAGAGCAAGGGCTGATTACTGAGGCAGAAGCCGAGAGTCACCCAAGAAGAAATGAGATTCTGAGGGCATTGGGTACCAGCCCCTTTGTGGATGTAGAAGTAGCCGAAGAGCCATTGCACCCGCTAGAAGGAGACATCTTGATGCTCTGCACCGATGGGCTAAACGGAATGCTCAGTAGCAAAGGGCTAGAAGAAATCTTGAACAGCAATATGAGCCTACAGCACAAAGCACTCAAACTGGTAGATACTGCCAATCAGTACGGAGGCACTGATAACATCACTGTGCAGCTCGTGGAGTTTTTAGCTACCCTGCCTGCTAAAAGAGGATTCAGTAATAAACTGCATGAGTCAAACCCACATAGCAATGCAGATTTAGGAAGTACAAGACCAGGTAGCAACCTAGACCCACCGCCTTATGTGCCTCCTCAGAGCAAAGAACCCGAAGATGTAGAGCCTATCTCTGAACAATCATACGCTAAAAATCAACAGAAAAGAAAAAAATATGATGAAGAGGAGGAATATGATGAGAAAGAATACCAAAGCAACAAAAGAGGGCTCAGTATCAATACACTTGATGAGGTGGATTATCGCCCCTTCCTTACACGGGGCTTCTTAATCGTTTTTGCCCTTGTCTTTGGCTATGTCATCTTTAAAAATATAAGCACACACAAGCCCACAGCTTCTGAGCAGAGTGCTATCCAAAGAGATAGCCTCGATGCGGTTTCTCTCCAAAATCAATTCTATGAATATACAGGCATCCAAAAAGTCAAGGATACCTATAAAAAGACCAAAGAAACTGTCATTAAAGCCAAAGAAACACTCGAGGAGCTTAATGAACTTCAAAAAAGAAAAAGAAGGGCATTGGATAGCTTGTTTCAGAATAAAAAGGTGAGGCTCATCGTCAATACACTTTCTAGTGGTGAGCAAACTGCACAAGACCTTGCAAAAAAATACAGGTCAAAAGTAGAATGGATTCTAAAAGCCAACGGTGTAAAGACAGAAGAAGAACTGGCAGAGCTAGATAGTCTAAGCATCCCCTTAGAAGCACCTCGCCCATAAATTTAAAAGGAATGAAGTTTTGATTCATAAATTTTGTAGTTTTGCCACCAAATAAATAGTGTAGAGGTTTTGGGTGATTTCAAAGCATTTTTTTAAGCAAAAAAGAGTAAAAAATCTCATAGGCAAATTACATCCTAAACCTAAAAAGCTTCTACACATTGAACAAGGTTTTGGTGAGACAGTAAGATTAACAATGGCATAACTCTAATATGACTGGGGAAAAAATACTAAACTACAGAATTGAAAACTTTACGGAAGAAAATCAACTTTTTCGCTCGTTTCTGGCTACCCATACTCAGTTTGCAAAAAAGGTCATCGTCAAAACGCTCAAACCACTTGCAAGCCAACTAGAAAAAGCGGACTTCTTAGAAGACTTAAAAAGGCTTGCTTCTATACAACACCCCAATGTGCTGACACTCTATGACCACTTAGAGACAGCTCAAGACTTTTATCTCGTGTTTGAGTATGTAAAAGGTAGAACTATCGCAGACCATATCCGCTACGAAAGTGGCCCCATCCCTGAGCCAAAAACAAGGGATATCTTTGTCCAAATTTTACAAGCATTTGAGTTTGCAGCCCAAAAAGGAGCTACCAATGGAGCCATCAATGCACACAATATCTTGATGAGTGAGCAAGGAGATATAAAAATACTGGATGTGGCTTTGAGTAAGTTTTTTAAGCAAAAAATGCTCAAAGCCCAAGACAAAGATACACTCCAGGCGGCAAGCCCCGAAGAGATAGAGCAAAAAGAGCCAAGTATCCAGACAGATATTTATGCACTTGGGCTGTTGCTTTTTGAGATGCTCACAGGCAAAAATCCCTATGAAACATTCTCTGAAGATGAACTCAAACATAAAATAACACATTCAGCACTGCCACGAATCACCAAATACTACCCTATGGTGAGCTCTCAGATGCAGCATATTGTAGATAAAGCGACTGCCAAAGACCCCGCAGAAAGGTTCAAATCACTCAAGGAATTCTCGGAGGCATTGCAAAAAACAGAAACCAAACAAGAAGCGCCCCTCGTAGAGGAAGCACAAAGTGAACAAGTAAAAGAAATAGAAGAAGACCTCAGCCAAGCAAATACGCTGAATTTTCCCTTGCTCATGCTCATTCTTCTCTTTGGAGTCATCTTGACATTGTGGGCAGTGTATAGCCTCAGGCCAGAGCCAGGGGAGTCTGATATTTTGTATAATATCAAGGATATGGACAGAATCAACCAAATGCAAGACTCCATCGCAAAGGCACAAGGAGAGCAGGCAATGGCAGATAGTATTCGTATTTTTGGAGGAATTAACAAGAAAGACAGCTCAGAGATATACATCCATAAAGTAGAAAGGGGTGAGAATCTTCAGAAAATTGCCAAAATGTATTATCAACCACTAGACAGCCTCAAATCACTTAACAATATGACAGGGCGTGAGAGGCTCAAACCTCGTGAGGGGGTAAAAGTAAGAATAAAGACACTCTATAAAATACAAAAAGGGGAAGACCTCTTGCAGGTAGCTCGCAAATTTAAAATCAGTGCCAACGTACTCAAAGAAGTCAATAAACTCTACCCCCAACCCGTAGAACCTGGTGAAATACCGCTTCCTATGGTCTATGAAGGTAAAAATATTGTAATCCCTTTGATGGCAAATACTCCAAAATGATGAACAAAGCATGATAGGTGAGAGAATTTTAAACTATAAGATAGAATCCAGACTTGGTGAAGGTGGTGTAGGAACGGTGTACTTGGCTGCCCATACACAGCTAGGAAGAAAAGTAGCCATCAAGGTGCTAAACCCTGCATTGGTAGATAATCAGCAAATCCGTGAACGCTTCCGAAATGAAGCAACTACACTTTCTGAACTCCAACACGTCAATATCATCACACTCTATGATTATTTAGAAAAAGAAAAAGAACTCTTTCTCATCATGGAGTATGCACCAGGGCAATCTTTGGATGAATACATCCACCAAATTACAGGACCCATTGCTGAGCAAAAAACTTGTTATTTCTTTGAACAAATCTTAGATGGCTTCGCTTATGCACATCAGAAAGGTGTAGTGCACCGTGATATTAAGCCTTCTAACATCATCGTTACGCCTGACTCCGATATCAAAATACTTGACTTCGGAATCGCCAAAATCTTGAAAGAAGGAAAAAGAAACCTAACCAAAACAGGCACACAGCTTGGTACAGTGCTTTATATGAGCCCTGAGCAGGTCAAAGGGCAGTTTGTAGACCAACGCACAGATATTTATTCGCTCGGGCTGACTCTCTTCGAGATGATTACCGGCAAATGCCCCTACGATGGCTCTATACTTACAGAATATGAGGTCTATGAAAAAATCCTCAAAGAGCCACTCCCCAACCCTGCCAGTTTTTACCCAAATGTATCAGATAAGATACAGCAGGTCATAGCCAAGGCTACTGCCAAAAACCCCCAAGACCGATACCAAACCTGTGAAGAGTTTAAGCAGGCACTCATTGCACAAACTAGCACAACAAATATTTCTACAAATACAAGCTACAGCACAAAAACAGCACTAGCCAGCCCTAATCCTACGAGGGTTACAAAAAAGATGGCCTCAAAATCTTCAGGAATAGACAAACTCAAAAGGAAAAATAATTTGATTTTGTACAGTGTCATCATAGTATTGTCAAGTCTGACACTTTGGCTAGGAGTAAGCATCTTTTCTGAAAATGACCAATCTACACAAGATGATGGTGCAGAAGTCGTCAGTGAAAACACAAAATCGAAAGAAAGGGATGATAACCCTGTAGAAGTAGAAAGTGATTTTAGTGAAGATGATACTAAAAGCGCCGAAGAAATACTGCTAGACAGTCTTAATCAGAAAAAAATACGCACAGAGGGTTTTCTCAAAATACTCAAAACCGAAAGAGAAAAAGAATTACTCAAAGGACTGCTAATAGACGGCCAGGTAGAGGAGGGGAGCTCAGGGCAATTCTTAGGTGAATTTGTGGTGCAGGTAACCGTAGCCAATCGCCGAGACGATGCTCGGTTTGAGGATTTACTCATCGGGATTACCTATTTTAATGAAAATGACAAGCAAATCAAGGCAAGAGAGCAAGCACTAGAACCCTTAGATGCTGATAAATCCATTACTTTTAGGGTGCGAGAAGATGTAGAAGCAGTCAAATTTGCGACAAGTCTAAAGAAGGTCAAAGTCATAGACCTAGAGCCTACAGAAGTCTTAGACTCTCTCAACAACGAACTCAAAGAACTGAATGAAAGAATCAGCAAGGTAAAACAAAATATGAGCGAAGATTTTTAAAACCACACCTGCACACTTCAAATGCACAGAGTAGGCATTTGAAGTGTGATTTTTTACTTGGCATAAATCATTCAAAACACTTGTTTTATCGCTGATTTACGAATATCTCCACCAAAGCCTCTCTATGCTCCATAGCACTTTTATACCCTATCTGAAATATCTCCCCTGCCTTGTCTATCCGATGTGCTGCGATTTTTTGTAACATACTTGGCTCTATCACAAAATCACAAAGCTCAAAATTAGCCCTTGCATTGGCATGGATAGAAAGTGAAAGACAACGCTCAAGCACCAGCCTTGCTGAGTTTACAGGCTGATGCTTATCAAAAGGATTGGTGTGTACGCCAAGTATTTTTTTGCAATCTTTTAGGGGCTTTACTTCCATACTAGAGATAATCCCTCCATCTACCAAGGTCTTACTCTTAAAAATCACAGGGCTAAACACCAAAGGAATACAAGCCGAGGCAATGATGGGCTTGATAAGTTCACCAGACGAAAAATAGACAGTTTCTCCCTCATTGACATCTGTGGCTGAGATGGTGAGCGGGATTTTGAGATATTCAAACGAATTATGAGGCATATACTCCAGAAGCATCTCCTCAATGGTCTGCAAACTTAAAAAACCAGGCTGCCGCAATGCCGAAAAGCTCAAGAAAGAAAAGAATTTGACCTTTCTGACCATTCTTAAGATCTCTTTGGGTGAGTAGCCATGTGCATACAGTGCCCCTACAATTGCCCCTGCACTTACCCCCGTAATCTTGTCAGGGCGTATGCCTATTTCTTCGAGGGCGTGTAGCACGCCCAAATGTGCGATTCCTCTCGCACCCCCTCCCGATAAACTGATGCCTAGGGGGTATTTTTTGCTCTGAGTGGTATTAGACATAGCGTTTTATAGTTATAAATTTTGAATGATGCGTTTGCCTCAGTTTCTCTAGGTCAATGTCCTGTGCTGACAGCCAGTACCTGTGTTTGGTGTTTTGTGAAGGCCACGCCAAGACACTGAGTTTCATTCATTAAACTAGATAAAGCTTACTTAGGTTATAAGAACTTGGGCAGTATTTCATATTTACAAACTAAAAAATCATTCCTAAAAGCCATTCTAAATACCCAGCCACAAAAAAACCACTCAGAATCTAAGTGGTTTTTTTCGCTATTACCTGCTATTTGAAGAAAATTTTAACTATCTCCGCAAATATAAGCATTAAAATCTTTTTTAATAGCAAGACTATTAAATTTTTTTTTAGTGTTCATTTTACACAAATGAGGGCTACCATCTTTGTAGAAATACTCAAATATGAACTTTGTAGGAGTAAAATATCCATGCAATTTGTTTCGCTCCCATTGAGTTTGTAGGTGTTTTGTATTTATTTTTACGAGGACTTCACTCTTGAGGAGTTTTATGAGGTATTTACTAGATTTCCATAAATTTAATAAGAAACCTGTGTTTAGAAGTATTTATCTTTGTATCAGAAAAACCATGTATCTTTCTTTACGTGAATATTTTCAAAAGCCTAAGCGTAAGATAAGCGATATAAGTATTTTCTACGTTCAATAGGAGATATCTTATCCAAAAATAAGAATACCACAAAACCTATAATAACTCCTGACCGAGTTGATTTACCGACGATATTAACCGAGTGCTGCGACATGAATTTTACTTTACTTCACCAAAATAGCCAAAGAAGTCTTCTTTTCAGTATTTTACTTGTTTGCTTATCTTTACAAGTGCAAGCAAAAGATTCGCTGACGAAGTTTTACAATGGATTTATCCCCACTGACCCCATCATTACAGTTGCCTTGCCACCTGCTGCCCCTATTACTATCCCGATGAATGACACTTATACACTCCGTGTTTGTCAGAGTACGGTAGTGAAGCTAGAGGCTGTTTCTACAGGGGTAGGAAACCTGAGCTACCAATGGAGAGATATTTCAAATGATTTTGTAATATCTAGTACTGCAGTGTTTGAGGGTGTACTTCCTGAGGGGCAATATGCTGTATTTGTAACAGATGATGGAGGGACAGTTCGTTCTTCTGCCACTATTCAGGTATGCCTTGTCAATGAACCACCCATCAATGTAAGCCTTAGCACCAGCGGCTCTACGACACTCTGTAGCACCAACTCCACTGCCACACTCACACTGTCTGCCGAAGCAAATAACTCCAGCACCAGCATTTACTGCCCCGACCCTGTGTTTGAGTACCAATGGCTCAAAGACGGAAACCTACTGAGTGGAGAAAACCAAGCCAGCCTTACCATTAACAGCCTTGAGGGCAATGAAGGGCAGTATTCTGTCATTGTGAGCAATGGCTGTGGTTCGGCAAACCCTGTATCAATAGAAGTAGATTTGGTAGATGAAAGGCCAGAAGATGTTACGATTAGCAGCAATACGGGCAGCCAATTTATCTGCACAGGAGAAAGCATCACACTAGAAGCTGATGCAGACAATGATGTAAATGCTTATAAATGGTTTAGAAACGGAAATCTAATAGGCACAACACAAAACATCAGCGTCAATACAGCAGGAAGCTACAGCGTAGAAGCCATCAATGGCTGCGGAAATACGATGTCAGCCCCTTTTGTAGTAGAAAGCCTGAGCATACCCACCGAGCCTGTGCTTATCTCTGCTCCTAGCAGCGGGGTAGGCTGTAGCAACACGGGGGTCATCATTGCCATTGCCAATTTAAGCAGCAATAATAGCCTGAGCATCATCCGCTGGAGCAAAGACGGAACTCCAGTCGCTGAATATGTATTTCCCTTCGTAGAAGGCACTAATTTTCAAGCATTTGAGAGCGGCAGCTATACTGTTACCCTAGAAAATCAATGTGGTGAAAATACCTCTACCATCCCCAAAATCGTGCAAATTATACAAGAACCTAGTTTTGCTCAGATTGTCGCTACACCTTTTACAGCACTCGCACCCAATTGTGATCCTCCCCTGACAAGCATTGATTTAAGCCTAGAAACAGACGGCACAGACCTAAACTATGAGTGGTTTTATGCTGCTGATGGCATTACTTATGCCAGTATCAGCACCGATGAATCTGTAAGCATCACACAGACAGGGTTTTATCAGGTAAATATCAGCAACACATGCACCCCTTCTTTTGTGTCTGAGCCAATAGAGATTACCCAAATTACAGATGCACCCATCACAGACATTACACTGAGCACTTCTGCCCCTAATCCAAGTTGTACGGGCACTATCTTAATACAGACTAACAATGTAGGCGGAGGAGCTATTTATACTTGGCAGAGAAATGGAGAAACGCTGGCCACTACCACACAATCAAGCTACAGTGCCACAGTATCAGGGCAATACCAAGTACAGATTAGCAATGCTTGTGGAGTGTCTAACCTTTCCAATGCCCTAGATTTAGACATTAATCTAAGCCCTTCCGATGTGCAGATAAGCCCCTCTGGAGATATACTCATTTGCCTAGACAGTAGCCCTCAGCCTGTTGTATTGCAAGCAAGTGCATCGGGTTCTGATCTTATTTACACTTGGTTTAGAGATGGAAATGAAGTAGGAAGTGGAAGCACACTGACAGTCAATGCCTCAGGAGAATACCAAGTAAGTGCAAGCAATGCCTGCGGAGAAGCCACATCCGAACCTCAAGAGATTGATTTTCAGGTGGGCCCACAATCAGATAATTTAAGTTTGGTAGCGAATGTATGTCAAAATCCTATAGAACTGCTTGTTTTTACCGCTGCTACTGATGCCTCTTTTAGATGGTACAAAAGGAGCAGCTCAAGCCAAATACTACTTGCTACGACCACTGTGCCCCGCTATGAGGTGAGCCAAAGCGGGACTTACTTTGTGAAAGTTTCTAATGAATGTCTGCCCGCTGGAGTGCAATCAGAAGATGTAGAGGTCATCAGCGGCAATACACTGCCCTTGCCTCGCATTGTATCTGCCCCTAGCACAGGGCTTGACCGTATCTGTCAAGGAGAAGCACTTACCTTACAAGCTCAGATAAGTAACCCCAATGGGCTGACTTACAGATGGTTTAGAGACAATACACTCATCTCTGGGGAGCAAAATTCAAGCATAGAAGTAAACCAAGCAGGAGTTTATAGGGTAGAAGTCTTTTTGGCAAGCAATGCCACTTGCTCTAGGTTATCCTTGCCTTACTCCGTATTTGTGCGTCCGAACCCTACCTTGCTGATTTCTCACCAAGGTAATCTTGCGTTTTGTGAAGGGGACAGCACTATATTGCGTGCCAATGCCACAAGTACACCCGTAAACTATAGCTGGTATAAAGACAACGTTTTTGTGCAAAATGGGCTGACACTGACGGCCAAAGAAGCAGGAGAATACCGCCTGGAGGCATCTTACAATGCTTCGGTCAGTGCTTACCCCTGTGATAATGTCATTTCACAGAGCATCACCGTACAAACTGGTCCAAGACCTAGCCCTAGTATTTTGCGTGAAGGAGGGCTACTGAGTGCCTTGGAGCAGGGCTTTGTTTATCAATGGAATCTAAATGGTGTACCGATTATCAACGCCAATTCACCCACTTATCTTCCACTTGATTCAGGGCGATATTCCATCACCATTCGAAATGATATAGGCTGTATAGGTACCTCTGAGGAGGTTTTTCATGCAGGGATTTATCTAGGCACTACAGAATCCATACAGATTTCACCCAATCCTAGCCAAGGTAATTTTCAAATAATCATCACAAGTAATGGCATTGGTGCATTCAGAATTTATGATAAAATGGGGCATGTCGTATTTGAAGAAGTGGAAGTAAATAAGCTCAATAGCATCACAGGTTATGCTACAGTGCGGGTAGGAGGGCTTAGCCCAGGAATGTATTACCTGAAAGGAATGATAGACGGAAAAGAAGTTACTAAAAAAATAGTGATACAATAACAATTCATGGTGGCTATGTCTTTTGGACTCGAGTGCCTAGTCTGCCCAAGGGCAAGCCGAAGCATAATGAGATAGTATCTAAAACCAAGCACAATGGGGATATTTGAACACAGTACTGAATTGAGATACTCTGCTGTGTCAAGACATAAGGATAGCGATGCTTGTACCACCAATCTCTGAAAGCATCCGCTTTCCACCGTATGCGAAGAGCCTTGAACTACTAAATTACCGAAAAAAACATGAATATACTCAATCTATGGCTTTATACACACTCCAGTATACAAACTCCGATACCTCTGGTGAGAAGCGGACGCTTCTATGAATTTATAGCACAAGAGCACTTTGCTTCCCTTTCGCTAGGTGGTTTGAATCCCAAAATAATCTTAGACGAACCAGCTTTTAGAAGACTCCTCATAGCCAAAAATCACTCCCGTCCCCCTGCAAGTTATCCAAAACCAAAAACAAGATGTGTTCTTGTATGTTTTAGATGGGTGAAAAGCAAGAAAATGAGAGGTGGATGGGATGTCCATCCTAAAATTAATGTAAATTACACCCACAAAGCACAGAATCAAATAACCCATAACTACTCCGTAAATTTATGTATATCATTAAAGTAAAAGGCAAGGCAAAAATTCCAGATTATATCCAGCTAAGAGATGATAACTTTGTGTTGGTGGCTTACTTTAGAGCCGACCGCCCACTCAAAAAACTTGAAAAATACGGATTAGAAGGCAAAGAAGAGGAACTAAGGGTCTTGATAGAGTCATTGGCATTTGGAAAATTACAAAAATTAGAAATCTAACATCAAAATGCTTCTTAACCCAGAATATATCATCCGTGTTCAAAAAGCCAATATTTACCAACAGCAAAAACCTGTCTTGAGAGATGTCAGTTTTGATGTCAAAAAAGGAGAGTTTGTATATCTGGTTGGGCGGACAGGCAGCGGCAAATCATCTCTTTTGAAGACACTCTACGCTGACCTTGCCCTGCATGAAGGGCAGGTAGAAGTAGCAGGCTATGCCCTGCACCGAATCAATAAACAGGAGATTCCTTTTTTGAGGCGAAAAATAGGGATTATTTTCCAAGATTTTCAGCTTTTTTATGATAGGAATGTAGCAGAGAATTTATTTTTTGTGATGAAGGCTACTGGCTGGACTGACCGGCAAAAGATGAAAAGCAGAGTCTCAGAAGTGCTTTCTAAAGTAGGGCTAGACGGCATAGGCATCAAAATGCCGCATCAACTCTCTGGAGGAGAGCAGCAGCGTGTAGTCATTGCGAGGGCTTTGATTAATGACCCTTGGGTGTTATTTGCAGACGAACCCACAGGAAATCTTGACCCTGAAGTATCTGAGGAAATCTTAGCACTTTTTCTGAAACTGAATAGATTCGGTACAGCCGTATTTATGGCTACCCACGACAAGCACCTTCTAGAAAAATACCCTGCTCGTACACTTGTATGCCAGCACGAGCAGGTAATTTCAAAAGACTTCTCTGATGAGCAAATCTAGCCCCCAAAATCTTTCACTTATTCTTTAATCATATGTATATCTCTCTGAGGAAACGGAATAGATATGTTATGTGCATCTAAAGCAACTTTTACGCCTTCGGTAATGCCAAAATAAACATCCCAATAATCGGCTACATCGGCGTGAGGCCGTACTGCCAGATTGATGGCGCTGTCTGCCAGTTCTAGTACATTCACGCTAGGAGCGGGTTCTTTCAGTACTTTAGGGTGCTCAGTCATGACCTTCATAATGACATCTCGAGCCTTCTGGATATTCTCTTTGTAGGCAATCCCGATGACTAAATCTACCCTCAAAAATCCTTCACGAGAAATGTTGGTAATATTGCCATTGCTTACGGCAGCATTGGGGATAATCACTGTTTTGTTATCAGGGGTTACTATCACTGTGTTAAAAATCAAAATCTGTCTAACATGCCCTAGATTGCCCTGTATATCCACCAAATCGCCTACTTTGAAGGGTTTGAAGAATAAAATCAATGCTCCACCTGCAAAGTTAGAAAGACTGCCCTGTAATGCCAAGCCTACTGCCAAACCTGCTGCCCCCAGCACTGCTATGAAAGAGGTAGTTGCTATCCCGACCATAGAGGCTACACTAATGATGAGCAACACATTGAGCCCTACAGACAACAAACTCTTCAAAAAAGGACGCAAAGATTCATCAAGGTTAGCCCTCCGCATAGAGGCATCTACCACATGGATAAAGCGAGATATCACCCAGCGCCCTACCAGATAAGTAATCAATGCTAAAATTAAACTAGGCCCTCGAGTGATGGCGAGGTCTATGATTTTGTCAAAATAGTAACTTAGTTCTTTCATAATTGCTATTAAAATTTAGTTGTGAAAAAAATAGTAAAAAAATTTTATGTAACGTTACTTTGTAATTATTTTACAGAAGACTCAAATCTTCAGATTAGACACAAATATTATTAAAATATTAAAATATTTTGATAATATTTCTATTCTAAATAAATCTTTTTAAGATTGTCTTGTGTTACGTATTTTTTTAAAAATTAAAAAATCATACTTTGAAAAGTCAAAAACCACCCATTAAATCATGAAAAACAAGGTAGTTATCATCACTGGTGCCTCTTCGGGGATTGGCAAAGCACTTGCATTTGAGTTTGGGGCGGCAGGAGCCAGAATCGTCATTACGGGACGAAACCCGCAAAAGCTGCAAGAAGTGGCACAAGCACTAAAAGCCCAAAATATAGAAACCTTTGCCATACAAGCAGATGTGAGCCAAGAAGCTGACAATGGAAGAATGGTAAAAGAAACCATCGCAAAGTATGGCAGAATAGATATTCTTATCAACAATGCAGGCATCTCTATGCGTGCCTTATTTCAAGATTTAGACCTTGGGGTGATTCGGCAGGTCATGGAGATTAACTTTTTTGGGACAGTCTATGCCACTAAGTATGCGCTTCCTTATGTCATAGAATCTCAGGGGTCTATCGTAGGGATTTCTTCCATTGCAGGCTACAGAGGACTTCCTGCACGCACAGGCTACTCTGCCTCTAAATTTGCGATGCACGGCTTTATGGAAGCTCTTCGCACAGAATTACTCAAAAAAAATGTACATGTCTTGCTCGCCTGCCCTGGCTTCACTGCATCCAATATACGCAGTGCGGCTCTCACCAATGATGGCTCTCAACAGGGCGAAACCCCAAGAGATGAAGAAAAAATGATGAGCTCCGAGGAGGTTGCACAGCACATCCACAAGGCAGTTAGAAAACGAAAAAGAGATTTAGTACTTACTAGACAAGGCAAACTCACAGTTTTTTTTAATAAGTGGTTTCCTGGATGGATGGATAAAAAAGTGTATCAGGTCATGGCAAAAGAACCCAATTCACCCTTTAAGTAAGTGCTAAAAAATAAATTTGAGGTTATTTTGATGTACATAAACTGTCCGCTCGCCCCAAGCGAGTTTATACCATACATCTTGTTGACCCAAAATCTTAACTTTATGACCTTTATTGATAATCTGGCTTACCTTAGAGGCAGCAGAAGGGGCATCCATGAGGTAAGTCTGATTTTTGGAAATAACGCCCTTCGGGGGCTGTTTTGTAAAAACAATCACACTGAAAGCAAGAATCAAAAAAATCAGTAAAATAATAAAGTAATACTGAGCAACTTGCCAACGCCTCACAACAGTATATGACAAAACCAAAAAACAACACAGCCCGATGCCGAGTAGCCCCAAAGAAATCTCTTCAAAGTAACGGTGGTAAAAGGCCCTAAAAAAATCAAATTCAGAATATTCATACCCACTCAAAGATGCCCTCTGAGCCAACGCCTCCATGTGTGCCAAGCCTTCAAAAGAAGGCCGCTGCCTGTAATATAGACTCAAGTAATACAGTGCCTCCGCATATTGCTCAAGCCCCTCGTGAATAAATGCCATTTTTAGCAACATTTGTGTAGATGCCTGCTGCCGTTGTTCAAAAAAATCACTGTATATTGCCAAAGCTTCGGTATAATTTCCTTTCTGGAAAAGGGTATCAGCTACAAGTAAATCTTTCTCACTTGCCTCCAAACAAAATGCCGAGCAAAGAGTTAATGAAAAAATAAGAAAAAAAAGAAAGGGTTTGTTTGGCATTGTCCTGTTTATTAAATAATTTTGCACTCCAATTAAGGGAAAATTCTTTTAATAACCAAAAAAAAATAATGATTTCGTAGCTCAGCTGGTAGAGCAATACACTTTTAATGTATGGGTCCTGGGTTCGAACCCCAGCGAAATCACTTCACTTTAATAAATAAATCATTGAAAATCAAATGATTTCGTAGCTCAGCTGGTAGAGCAATACACTTTTAATGTATGGGTCCTGGGTTCGAACCCCAGCGAAATCACAAATTAAGCCATTGAAGACAAATTCAATGGCTTTTTTATTTGCTTTTGAATTTAAAATAAACCAATTATACCTAAATCTTCGTTTATCAGGCGTGCCTCTTAAATTTTTTTCATTCATTCGTAAATAAAAGCAATGTATAAAAATATCTGTACAAGCCTCCTCATTCTTTTTTGTCTAAATCCGCTCACTACCTTCTCACAGATAGATGAGATAGAAGTGCAGGGCATCTCCCTTGCTACAGTGCGGAGTATGGTTTCAGATGCAGAGGGGGTTTATTATTATCCCAACCTTGTCAAAGAATTTCAAAAAAAACCAGAAAATCTTAAAAATATTGATTTTCTAATGCTTTACTATGGCTATGTCTTCACCGAAGAGTATAACCCCTACGCTCACTTTGCCCTAGAAGATAGCCTTAGCAGCCTCAATGAGCAACAAATGCACAACCAAGCCCTCATGCTTGCAGATTCTTTGCTTTTTATCAATCCTGTATCTGTCTTTGCCAATATCCAAAAAGCCATCGCACTAGATGGGCTAGGAAAGCAAGAACAATCAAAAGATTACCTAGATAGATACCGTATTTTGGTGGAGACACTTCAAGCCTCAGGGGTAGGAAGCACCTACGAAAGCCCCATAGTGCTGATTACTCCTAAAGATGCACAAGCCATCTTGCTCAGGTATAAACTTACCGAACTCTCAAAAACGCTCAACGGAAAGGGCAGCCGATATTTTGATGTGTATCTGGTCCGAAATGCCGAAGAAAAACAGTACCCCATTTATTTTGATGTAACCCTCCCTCGCTTGATAGGGATGGAAAAACTGAAGCAAGACCTCAGTGAAAACTAAAATAATTGAGATGCCATGCTGCTTTGTCTTAAAAACATGCTTTAATTTTGTGAAAGCTAAAAAGCCGAAGCAAGACCACTTAATGTGATGTCTGGTCTGACAAAGGTCTGTAGTTATTTGTTAGCAAAAATTTATAATTACGTAGCGTTTTTATATTTAATCATATTTATATCCCAAAATTAATACTTCTATGCAAACCGAACCAAGAAGAGGAGTGAATCCTGCCGCTTTAATTATCGTAATTTTGCTCATGGCTCTTACGGCATTAGTTACTTATTACTTCGTCAAAAGTAATGAAACAGCCAAACAAGAAGATATTGTAGCCTCTAAAAATGAGGAAATCAGCAGAATTACCGAAAAAATGGAAGCACTCTCAAAAGATTTAGATGCTAAAATCAAGGAGTCTAAAAAATTAGGTGCTGACTACAAGGCATTGCTCGAATACAAAAACAGAATAGAGCAAGACTTATCTAACTTACAAGGCCAAGCAAGTATGTCGCAAGCACAGGCAAATCAATACCTCACAAAAATTCAGGGCTATGAGCAAGTAATCACTGCCAAAGACAAAGAGTTAGAAGAACTCAGAGCCCAAAACAAAGCCCTCCAAGAGGAAAGAGACATGCTCAGCTCTACCAAAGACAGCCTAAAAAGCCAAACAGAGACCCTCTCAAGTACTGTAGATGAGGTCAAAGAGAATAACCAAAGGCTGAGCAATGTAGCTGCTACACTCAAAGCCGAAAGCATCTCTATACTTGCTTTCAATAGCCGTGACAAGGCCGAATCTCGGAATGTGTTCAGAGCAAAAAGAATAGAAAAACTTTCCGTAGATTTTATCATCGCCGAAAACCAAATCGCTGATGCTGGAAACAAAAACATTTTTTTTAGACTCATAGAGCCCGCAGGCACAGTAGTCTATAGCAGCAGCCAAGGCGGCAAAACAGAAGCGAACGGACAAAGCATCACTTACTCCACAAAAAAGCAAGTAACCTACACCAACACCCGACTGCCCGTAAATATTATTTTTGAAAAACAAGATGATTACGAGTTTAACAAAGGGAAATACAAAATAGAACTATACGCAGAAGGCAAAATAATAGGCTTTCAATCTTTTGTGGTAGATTAAAGCAGTGCCACACAACACTCAAAAGACATCTAAGCCAGCATTGCAAGTTAGCTGCTGCTTAGATGTTTTTTGGTTTTAAAACAAAAAAATTAATCTAGTCTTAACCAAATTCTTGCCTCTTCAATATCGCCAAAAAAGCGCTGCAAAATGTTAGGTGTTATCGCAATGCTGTCATCTACGGTAAGCTCAAGACTCAACTGTGTATAAAACGCTGGACTGACAATGAAGGCTATCTGCTGCACACCTACCCTATCACCCACTGGATACACATTTTCATTTACCCACGCCTGCGTATCTACCCCGATGGTATAATGAGAGTCTGAGGCATCTATGATGATTTTCTGGGGCTGCACTTCTTCTAAAAAGCCAATGTATCTGAGCAGCACTTTGCGGTACTCTGCTTCTTCCATGTATTCTTCTGTAAACCAGAATGTCTCAAGCAAAGATAAAGAGGGTGTATAAAATGCTTCTATGTATCTACCTTTGTGTAACAATTTTCTCATAATCATTGGGGGGGAGTGAGCAAAAATAATGTGTAGATGTTCTTGGATTAGACTCTATAATTTGCCTTCTAACAACTTGAGGATGAACCTTGTTTCTGGTCTTTAAAAATTATTTTGGCTAGATAGCTTCCATATAATTCAAAAATATTAAGGCATTTTCTTTAATTTTGCACCTCTGAATATAGAAAACACTATTTGTATCCGAAAAAAACATACAATGAACATTGAGCACAGCCTTAGCCAAGAAATACAACAAGCCTTTCAATCTATTTTTGAAGTAACTATAGAATTGCCTTCTCTCCAAGCGACCAACAAAGAGTTTGAAGGAGATTATACTTTGGTGGTTTTTCCCTTTACCAAAACCCTCCGCCAAAAACCCGAAGACATTGCAAGCAAATTGGGAGAATATTTGGCAGAAAATAGCCCACAAATAGCCAGTTTTAATGTGGTAAAAGGTTTTTTGAATTTAGTGCTCAAAGAAAATACTTGGAAAAAAGCCCTAGAATATATCCAACAACAGCCTTCTTATGGCAATGCACCCGCCAAAAATCAGAAAGTAATGGTGGAGTTTTCTTCCCCTAATACCAACAAACCCCTGCATTTAGGGCACTTGCGTAATAATTTTTTGGGTGATTCTATTTCACGCATCTTAGAAGCCAATGGCTATGAAGTCATCAAAGCCAACCTTATCAATGACCGAGGAATCCATATCTGCAAATCTATGGTAGCTTATGAGCGAGAAGGCAATGGAGAAAGCCCTCAAAGCTCGGGCATCAAAGGGGATCACTTGGTAGGCAAATACTATGTGGAGTTTGACAAAGCACTCCGCCAAGAAACCAAGGTATTACACGAAGCCATTTTTCGCTCCGTAGAACAGCCTGATACGCCTTACAAGGTAGCTTTCCCTGAAGCAGCACAGAAAAAAATAGATGCTATCTTGGCAAAAATAAAAACTCAAAAAGACAGTAAAAAAATCAGTGAATTAGAGGGGGATTTAAAGCAAATTGTCCAAAACCAAACCTTCTTGATGCGTGAAGCCAAAGACTTGCTTCAAAAATGGGAAGCAGGCGAAACAGAAACTTATGCCCTCTGGCAAAAAATGAACGGCTGGGTCTATGAAGGATTTGAAGAAACTTACCAAAAAATCGGAATTTCTTTTGACAAAGTATATCACGAGTCTGAGACTTACCTGCTAGGCAAAGACATCATCCAAGATGGCTTAGAAAAAGATGTATTTTATCAAGAAGAAGATGGCTCTGTCTGGATAGATTTGACTGCTAACAAACTAGACAAAAAACTATTGCTCCGCTCAGACGGCACTTCGGTCTATATGACCCAAGACCTCGGCACGGCAGACCTCAAATATAAAGATTTCCAGATAGATAAATCAGTTTATGTAGTAGGCAATGAGCAAGATTATCATTTTAACGTGCTTTTTAAAATCTTAGAAAAACTAGACCGCCCTTACTCCAAAGGGCTTTATCACCTTTCTTACGGAATGGTAGATTTGCCTACAGGCAAGATGAAATCACGAGAGGGCACTGTAGTAGATGCCGATGACCTTGTAAATCAAATGCTTGAGATAGCCAAGCAAAAAACAGACGAACTAGGCAAGGCAGACGATTTTGAGCCAGAAGCACTCCAAAAATTGTATCATCAGATAGCCATTGGTGCTTTAAAATATTATCTTTTGAAGGTAGATCCACAAAAGCGAATGATGTTCAACCCCGAAGAATCCGTAGATTTTGAGGGAGATGCAGGCCCTTTTATTCAGTATAATTTTGCTCGAATCTCTTCTCTTTTACGAAAAGCCGAAAGCTTAGGAATTAAAAAAGACGGTTTTGATGGTTACTCAGACTTAAAGCCAAGCGAAATAGCTTTGATACAAATCATCTATAACCTACCCAAAAAAATAGAAGAGGCAGCACAAAATTATTCACCTTCTATAGTGGCACAGTATGCCTACGAAGTAGCCAAAACCTACAGTAAATTTTACAATGACTGCCCCGTATTGGTCGCAGAAGGTGAAGCAGCGAAAAGTTTTAGATTGATGCTTTCTGCACAGACTGCACAGGTTTTAGAAAAAACAATGAATTTATTGGGAATAGAAATGCCTGAGAAGATGTAGTTCTTTGAATTGAAAATGGAGAACTTATTCAATGGAAAATTGAGAATGGAAAATGGAAAATTAATCTTCCATTCTCAATTATTTTTACTGGTCTTTACGATACTTACCAATATTTTGATTAACTCAGAACTGTCATTATGGATAGATTGAAAACTATCTTCTGAGATATAGTCGCTATCTTTTAATAACATCAACCAATATTCTGTTTCATTTGCTTCCTTCAAAGCAATACTCATTTTATGTATAAATCTGCTTTTGATTGGGCATTTTCTGATTCCTTTATCAATGCTCCTATAGCCGTTCCACTTCGTAAAACTTGCTTTGACAATACATATTCCTTTTGTTCATTTACCAAATGCTTATACAACTTGATAATCCTCAAAGCAAAGGCATAGGACTTTCTATGTATTACATTGTCTTTCATAATTTTCCATTTTCACCTTTCCATTCTCAATTATATTAGCCTTCTTCTTTGACCCCAAAAGCCAAATCACCAGCATCTCCTAACCCTGGTACGATGTATGATTTTTGGTTAAGCTCCTCATCAATGGCAGCAGTCCAAATATGAGCTTCAGGGAGTCTTTTTTGCAAGTAATTCACACCTTGTCTGCTGGCAATGATAGAAACCAAATGCACAGACTTTGGCTTGCCATGAAATAGCAAAGAATCATATACCGAAACCACTGACTTGCCCGTGGCAAGCATTGGGTCTATCATAATAAGTACCTTGCCGGTCAAGTCAGGCGTAGCCGTATAGCCTTGCACTATATCAAAAGAATTATCAGACTCTAATGGGCTTCGGTAAGCACCCACAAAAGCACTCTCTGCCTTGTCAAAAACATTCAAAAAGCCCTGATACATCGGCAATCCAGCCCTCAAAATAACCGCTAAAACCAGTGCATCAGCCACAAATGATGTAGAGGCTTCACCCAGAGGAGTCTTGACCAAAGCAGATTGATAATTCAAGGTCTTAGAAAGCTCATAAGCCAATAACTCACCTATTCGTTCTAAATTTTTGCGAAAACGGAGGCTATCTTTTTGAATACCGACATCACGCAAATCTGCAATGTAATGATTGGCCACCGAAGGGCTGCTGCTAAGTTCAAACAGTTGAGGGGTTTGTGAAGAATTGGGCATAAGAGATATTGATTAAGTTCTTAAATTTAAACCTTAAAAATACAAACTTCAAGTCTAAGACCTAGATTTCTCGATTTTTTCTTACTTTTCTTTGAAATAAGAATTTTATTCGTCAAATTACGGGTAGATTACTTTACAATAAGCCTAAATTAAAAAGATTATGAGCAATCTATCAAACGCTCAAGTAAGCATAGATGAACGTATTGCTATCCTAAAAAAAGTAAGCATCTTTGAGCAGACAGACTCTGAAATACTTATAGAAATAGCAGAGGCAATGAAAGAACGTACTGTAAAACCTGAGCAAACTATCTTCAAAAAAGGAGAGGTCGGCAAAGACATGTACGTAATCATAGAAGGTGCAGTAAGGGTGCATGACGGTAGCTATGTCTTCGCGGTACTCAGGCAAGGGCAGGTCTTTGGAGAGTACTCTCTCATAGAGTCTGATGCCAAGTCAAGGTCTGCATCGGTTTCTGCCATCGTCAAGACACATTTGCTAGAGCTCAGCCAAGATGCATTCTATGAACTCATGACAAGCCGTATAGAGATTGTAAAGGGTATTTTGAATGTGCTCATCAAACGCTCCCGAAGACAAAACTACTATGAGGAGAAAATGAATGAGCAAAGCCGAGAGCTAGAAAAACAACGAGACCTCATCACCAAAGAAAAAGAAACCTCTGAAAAACTGCTACTCAATATCCTTCCAGCAGAAGTAGCAGATGAGCTCAAAGCAAAAGGGCGTGCCGAAGTAAGACAATACGAAATGGTTTCTGTACTTTTTGCAGACATCAAAGGCTTCACAGAATCCTCTCAGGTCATGTCACCTGCCGAAGTGGTCAAAGCACTTGAGTTTTATTTTACTTCCTTTGACGAAGTCATTCAGAAATATGGAGTAGAAAAAATCAAAACCATCGGAGATGCCTATATGTGTGCCGCAGGCATCCCTGCAGCTACTAAAACCAATGCCATAGACCTTACCTTGGCTGCCTTTGAGATGCAACACGTCATGAAAGAATTTAAAAAAGAAGCCTACGCACACAAAAACTTACCCAACTGGGAGCTGAGAATAGGCATTAATACAGGGCCTATCATAGCAGGAGTCATAGGGCAGACTAAATTTGTGTATGACATCTGGGGGGATGCCGTAAACACAGCCTCCCGAATGGAAACCTCAGGCGTAGTCAATGAAATCAATGTCTCTAGAGATACACAAACATATATCAAGGATTTTTTCGTCTGTGAATCAAGGGGGAAAATCAATGCCAAAGGGAAAGGTGAAGTTGAAATGTTTTTTGTGAAAGGTATCCACCCCGAACTTTCTGAAGGCGGACAAGGGCTAAGCCCTAACAATGCTTTTAACGAAAAATTAAGGCAATTAGAATAAAAAACTTTCTGAAACAAGAATTTACATGAAAATATGACAAAATCTTCCTGTATTTTTAACATATAAATATTTTGGCATAGTTTTCACCTATTTTTAGAAATAAATTCTGAAACACAAAACCATAACATCATACTATCTTTTAAATTCTAAATACATCTTCAATAACAAATTGCACAAATAACTGTGGTACAAAGTAAGATTGATATTATAAAAGTAAGCAGCGGCATTTTTTGGGTGAATATACACCCCTTAAACTTACGTATATTATGTGGATGCCCAGCAGATACCGTAAAACATCTCAAAAAAAGAGGTCTGATAGATTTGGTGCAGCAAAATGGCATTTCATTTGAAACAGGCCCCAATGCTATCTTACTTGCCGACATTGCCCTCCAAAATGGCTCACTCTCCAACCTTGCAGAGTTCCCGCTCTTACAGATGCTCTACTCACAAGGAATGCTCATCCCGAATCACCCTAACAACAATGGGCAAAAACCACTGCTCATCGGAAAAGAATCCCAGATTAAAGCACAAATGGATTACTTCTACAGAGGTAATTACGGACTCACCAGTAAAGAAGAAATCATGGAGGCAGGAGCAAGTGAAGCCCTAGCAGATGAAATCATGCACGTAAAACTTAAATTTGCCTTTGGAAAGCTGAAGCCCTCTCACGAACTGGTGGACCAACTCATCATTGCTGACGAACCCATAGAAATCGAAAACGGGGCTGTCATTCGCCGAAAAGATATAAACATCTTTGAGATTAGTTACGAGGGAGAATCCGTAACCATAGACCTCAACCTTAAACCAAAAGAACTGTATGAGCCACCTTATTACTTAGGGTATCATAAACTCAATAGAGAATATTTCTCCATCGTGCACACTGGAGAGGGAGACGCTTGGGACGTAAACAGACCCTGTATGTCGAGCCTCATCACTTTTCAGGGAAAAATATACCTTATAGATGCAGGCCCAGATTTACTCACTAGTCTTAATGCCATGGGCGTAAGTATCAATGAAGTAGCAGGCATTTTTAATACACACGCCCATGATGACCACTTTGCAGGTTTGATTGCTTTTGTACGCTCAGACCACCGCATCAAGTATTTTGCAAGCGCTGTGGTGAGGGCATCTGTATCCAAAAAACTCTGTGCCTTGATGGGGCTGGGAGAAGAAAATTTTGAAAGGTTTTTTGAAGTACAAGACCTCAAACTAGACCACTGGAATAACATAAATGGGTTAGAAGTGAAGCCTCTTATCTCACCTCACCCCGTAGAAACCAATATATTTTACTTCCGAACTTTTTGGGGAAACAGATACATCAGCTACGGACACCTTGCAGATATATCTTCTTTTAGAGTGTTAGAGCAGAATATTTTTAAAAATACAGATACAGAAAAATATGACCACCTCTTACAAAAAGTAAAAAATGACTATCTTCTTCCTGCTGACCTCAAAAAAATAGACATAGGCGGAGGTCTCATCCATGGAGATGCCAAAGATTTTGAACAAGATGAGTCTAGTAAAATCCTCTTAGCACATATCTCCAGAACACTCACAGATGGTGAAAGGCAAATTGGCTCATTCGCCCCTTTCGGAAGCACCGACTCACTCGCCGAAACTCACCACGACTTCCTCAGAGCATCTGCCTACGAATACCTCAAATTCTATTTCCCAAATGTGCCTGAGTATGAAATTCACTCCCTCCTCAACTGCCCCAAAGTTTCTATGACCGCAGGCGAAACCTTGTTTAGGAAAGATACCAAATACCAGCATGTCTATCTTATTTTGACTGGCTCTGTTGAGTTGGTTTATCCTGAAACAGGCATAGAGAATAACCTCTCAGCAGGATCATTGGTGGGTTATTTTATAGATGATCATGACCTCATCGCCAAAGCTACCTGCCAAGCTACTACTTACATTACTGCACTGAAGATTCCTATGATGATGTATCTCAACTTTGTCAAAAGACACCATCTCGTAGAAGATTTTAATAAACTAGAGCACATCGTATCTGTGCTCAGTACTACTTGGATATTTTCTGAAAATATCTCTTTGCCCATTTATATCAAGCTAGCACAGCTCACTAACAAGCAAAGCTACAGCAAAGGTGAGAGCCTTTGTATATCCAAAGGGATGGGTTTTAACTTGATTTTCTCTGGCAAAGCCGCCCTGCTCGCAAGCGATGGGGCAGTCATAGAAAATCTAAAAAGAGGAGACTTCTTCGGAGCTGAAAATATACTCCCCTCTAAAAATGAACACAACTTTGAGGTGTTCTTCTTAGAAGATACTGAGATTTATAACATCCCCATGGAAGTAGTCATGAATATCCCTATCGTGTACTGGAAAATCAGGCACACTGCCGAGCAAAGAAGTAGTAGGTTAGACTAGATAACTGGCTGGTTTGCAGAATAAAAGCAGATATATCTATTCATAACTTGGAAATTTGTCTATGAGATTGGCTAAACCACTATCAGCCCATAGATAAATATAGACCTTAAACTTGCTCCCAAAATGAAGACCTACTTTGCAGATATTATCCCTAAAATACAGCGATATAGCCAAAAATTAGACAATCTCACTTTACTCACCGACCAACATTGGGTATTGATAGATGAGCTAGAGCAAGTAAGAACCATTTATATTTTTAGACCTTCAGGTGATTTATTGGTCTCTAAAAATGGAGCAGTAGAAAAAGCCAAATGGGAATATCTCGGCAATAAATCCTTATTGATAGATACCCAAGATGGATGCTTTCTCTTCAAACATAGCTTCTTTGACTCTAATATCATTGCATTAAAGATAGACAGCAAAGACGAATATGCACTCTTTGTGAATGAAAACCGATACAATGGGGAAATCAACTCTTTTGATAAACTCATTGATTTTTTGCAACAACAATACCTCTACTCCCCACAACAAAAGCAAATAGAAAACACCATGGGGGTAAAGATTGGAAGAGAAGATGATGCGATAGTAAAGGTTGTAGATTCTTACGCTGTGGAAAGAGAGAGAATAGAAGCTGAGTTTGAATCGGGAAAAAAAATCAATGAAATAGTTCTTTGGCTTGTAGCTATTCCGATAATTATAATGGCTATTTTATGGCTGATACTTGGCACATAAAAAACCCTCCCTGTTCTTCAAAATTCACCTTTTATTGTTTAGATTTGAGTACTATTGACCCAATGCCTTTCACCCAAAGGGCTAACTAAAAGATACTCAACAATATGTACCTAATATTTGACACTGAAACCACAGGCTTCCCCAAAAATTTTGAAGCACCACATACTGATTTAGACAACTGGCCTCGCCTTGTGCAGATTGCCTGGCAATGCCATGATGCACACGGAAAGTTACTGACTGCCGAGAATCATATCATCAAGCCCGATGGTTTTACTATCCCTTTTAATGCTGAGAAAGTACACGGAATCTCTACCCAAATAGCCCAAGAAGAAGGCAAGCCCCTTGCCGAAGTCTTAGAAAAATTTGCCATAGATATTGCCAGATCTGAGATATTGATAGGGCATAATATTCAGTTTGACCTTAATGTCACAGGGGCAGAATTTCTAAGGGCAAAAGTAGAAACTACCCTCTGGGATAAAAAACCCTTCGATACCAAAAGTGAAGAAGCTGCCGCTTTTTGTCAGTTGCCAGGAGGCAGAGGAGGCAAATTCAAGTGGCCTACCCTCACTGAGCTACACAAAAAATTATTTGGTGAAGCCTTTGGTGATGCCCACGATGCTGCCTATGATGTAGCCGCTACGGCTCGCTGTTTCTTCGGATTGATTACCCAAAAAGTAGCCACTCCTTTCGGAGATGTGCCCATCTCTGACATTCACTATGAAGCTCCACAGCTAGATGAAGCCAATTTTTCAAAGAGAAATACACAAAAAGGAATTATCATTCCTGAGCAATTTAGAGGCAAGCTAGACCAGTCCCTGCCCTTTGCACACCTGCATACACACACACAGTTTTCTATTTTGCAGAGTACTTCCAACGTCAAAGACCTCATCAAAAAAGCCAAAGAAATGGGCATGGAAGCCCTTGCCATCACCGACCATGGCAATATGCATGTGGCTTTCAATGCTGTAGGGGAAGGGGCAAACCAAGACCTTAAAGTCATCATGGGCTGTGAATTGTATGTAGCCGAAGAACGCCTCAAACTGAAATTCACCAAAAACGAACCCGACCGAAGATTTACCCAAGTCTTGCTTGCCAAAGACCAAGGAGCGTATCACCGCTTGTCCAAATTATGCTCACTGGGTTATATTGAGGGCTATTACTCGGGCTTCCCACGTGTAGATAAGGCATTGATCAAAGAATATTCTGAGGGACTGATTGCCCTCACGGGCAGCCTCAGCGGAGAGATTCCGAGTCTTATCCTAAACAGAGGTGAACACGAAGCGGAAGAGGCTTTTAAGTGGTGGCTAGAAGTATTTGGAGAAGATTTTTATGTAGAACTCCAAAGGCACGGATTAGAAGAAGAGGAGCGTGTCAATGAGGTCTTACTCCGATTTGCCGCCAAATATGGTGTAAAACCCGTAGCCGCACACAGTTCTTATTACCTCCAAAAAACAGATGCCGATGCCCATGATACCTTGCTTTGTGTAAAAGATGGCGAAAAGAAATCTACCCCCGTAGGACGTGGGCGTGGTACTCGATTCGGGATGCCCAATGAAGAATATTACTTTAAAACGCCCCAAGAAATGAATGAGCTTTTCTCGGATATTCCTGTGGCACTAGAAAATATCCAAGAAGTCATAGACAAATGCTCTCCTATTAAGCTCAGAAGGGATATTTTAATGCCCAATTATAAAATTCCCGAAGAATTTACTGACCAAGATGATTACCTCAAATACCTCACTTATGAAGGGGCAAAAATAAAATATGGAGAAATCACCGAAGAAGTCCAAGAACGCCTAGACCGTGAGCTAGAGATTATCAAAGGAATGGGCTTCCCAGGCTATTTCTTGATTGTGCAAGACTTCATCAATGCCGCCAAAAATATGGGCGTGTTCGTGGGACCAGGTCGAGGCTCGGCTGCAGGTTCTGCAGTGGCTTACTGCATAGGCATCACCAACATAGACCCCATCAAATATGCCTTGCTTTTTGAGCGATTCCTGAATCCTGAGCGTGTGAGTATGCCCGATATTGATATTGATTTTGATGATGAAGGGCGGCAATCTGCCATCAATTATGTGGTAGAAAAATATGGCAAAAACCAAGTAGCACAAATCATCACCTACGGCACGATGGCAGCCAAAATGTCTATCAAAGACGTAGCTCGAGTACAGGAATTGCCCATAGACCAATCTAACCAACTCGCCAAATATGTACCCGATAAGCCCGGCACGAAGCTCAAAGATGCCTTTGCCGAAGTAGCCGAATTGCGTGAAATCTTGAATGGAGATAGCCTACATTCGAGAGTACTCCGAGAAGCACATATCTTGGAAGGTTCTGTCCGAAACACAGGCATACACGCCGCAGGGGTGATTATTGCCCCTGATGACATTACGCAGTACATTCCCGTCTGTACTTCCAAAGATGCCGACCTCCTCGTAACGCAGTTTGATGGCAAAGTAGTAGAAGATGCGGGTATGCTTAAAATGGACTTCCTAGGGCTAAAAACCCTCACCATCTTGAAAGATGCCCTCAGACTGATAGAAAAAAACCACCAAGTAAAAATAGACCTTGACAATATCCCTCTTGAAGATGAAAAAACCTTTGAACTCTATCAGCGAGGAGATACCATTGGCACATTCCAGTTTGAGTCAGAGGGTATGCAAATGTATCTACGCAAACTCAAGCCCAACAATGTAGAAGATTTGATTGCCATGAATGCCCTCTATCGCCCTGGCCCGATGGCATTTATTCCGCTTTACATTGACCGCAAACACGGGCGAGAAGTGGTAGAATATCCACACCTGCTGATAGAACCCATTCTTAAAAATACCTTCGGGATTATGGTCTATCAAGAGCAAATCATGCAGACTGCCCAAATCTTGGCAGGCTATACCCTTGGTGGTGCAGACATCCTCCGCCGTGCAATGGGTAAGAAAAAAGCCTCTGAAATGGACAAGCAGCGTGAAATCTTCGTGGAAGGAGCAAAGGAAAAGAATGACATCCCTGCAGCTAAAGCCAATGAGATTTTTGATGTGATGGCGAAGTTTGCCGAATATGGCTTCAACCGCTCGCACTCAGCCGCCTACTCTGTAGTCGCTTATCAGACTGCTTACCTCAAAGCCAATTACCCAGCCGAATACATGGCTTCGGTCTTGACACACAACATGAACAACATCGATAAAGTAACTTTCTTTATTGATGAATGTCAGCGGCAAGGCGTGAAGGTGCTTGGCCCAGATGTAAACGAATCCGAAGCCTCCTTCACAGTAAATGCCCAAGGGCAAATCCGCTTCGGGATGGCAGCCATCAAAGGCACTGGCGAATCGGCCATCTCTGCCATCACGGAAGAACGAGAAAAAAAGGGACATTTTGAAGATGTTTTTGATTTTGCAAGGAGGATAGACCTCCGCACCGTCAATAAAAAGTCATTTGAAAGCCTTGCCTATGCAGGGGCATTTGATGGCTTCGGCATAGACCGAGCCTTGTATTTTGCGATGAGTGATGACAATAACAACCTGATAGAAAAAATCATGAAGTATGGCAATGCCTACCAAAAAGAAAAAGAAACTGCTTCGGTTTCACTTTTTGGAGGCAATACAGCCCTTGAAATAGCAACTCCGCCCATCCCCGAAGGCAATCTCTGGTCAAGACTAGAAAAGCTCAACCACGAAAAAGCTGTAGTAGGATTTTATGTATCAGGGCATCCACTGGAGCAATACCGTGCCGCCATGCGTCAGCTCAAAACCTGTGCCTTAGATGGCTTGGCTACTTTTAATAGGCAAGAGGTCAAAGTGGCGGGCATCGTTACGGCGAAGACCATCAGACAAACCAAAGGAGGCAGTATGTTTTCTATCGTGGTGATAGAAGATTTTAAAAGCTCGCTAGAAATTCCACTCTTTAATAAAAAACACGAAGAATTTAGTGGAATGATGGAAGTGAATCAACTGGTACTCATCACAGGCAAAGTAAAACAAGACTATCGTGACCCTGAAAAATACAGCATAGAAGTAGATGAGGTGGATGACCTCGAGGCGATGCAAGAAAAACACTGCCAAGGCATTGAGCTACAGTTAGACATTCAGAAATTGAGTGCTGCCCTTATCCAAGACATTGAGTCGCTTGTGCAATCTTCTGGCGGCGAACAAACCCTCAAAATCAAACTGATAGACTATGAAGAAAAAATTGCGGCAGACCTTACTTCCCAAAAATTTAAAATTAACTTAGATGAGCGTCTTTTACAAAAACTAGATGCTATGGAGGTGAGGTATGAGATGGTGTATTAGGGTGGAGAGATTAAAAATCTCCTGCTCTGTAGTCCAGATTGCAAATCTGGACTAGCGGGGGGATTGGTTAATGGTGATGTCTCCAATTACGAAAATAATTCTTATCTTTGTTACCTACTCATTGAAACAAGTAAGCCTTTTATCAGAATGAAAAACCACATAGGTACAAGAGTCCTCAACTATGAAATAGTATCTTTTTTGGGTGAAGGTGGTTTAGCAGAGGTATATTTAGCCAAGCACATACGCCTAGCCAATCAGCAAGTAGCTATCAAGATTTTAAAATCAGAATATGCCAACAAACAGGTCATTAGAGAACGCTTTGTTCGTGAAGCAGAGATTATGGCTACACTATCCCACCCTAACATTGCGAAAGTCTCAGATTTTGTAGAAGATGAATCTATGCTAGCCATTATTTTAGAATACCTTGAGGGCGAGTCATTAGATGAATACATAAGGAGCAAAGGAGCTTTGCACACGCTCTCAGAGGTGAAGCGCATATTTAGTCAAATATTTCTAGGCTTTGAGTATGCACACGGATACGAAAACTCAGTAATACATCGAGATATAAAACCCCCCAATCTGGTGCAAGCCTCGAGGCTTGCACCAGATTGGGGGCAGTGAAGATTTACCAATAAGCGTTAAACTTTAAATCCATAAATTAGGCACAACATCAAAATTTTTGACGACAAACAAGTGCATACATCTTAGGCGGTGAGTTGACTACAGATTGGAAAAACATTTATTTTTTGGCTAGTTCCTTAAGGAGAAGAGGTTTGAGATTAGGACTAAAAAAAGCCTTCAAGATACTGAAATCTTGAAGGCTTTTTATTTTTAAAAATCAGCTATGATTTTATGAACCTTTCACATCTAACTTTTCTCTCTTACGCAATAGCAAAGAAATATCCACAAAGATAGGTGAAGCAATGAATACAGATGAATATGTACCAATCAAAATACCTATCAATAATGAATAGGAGAATCCTCCCAGTACCTGCCCACCAAATAAGAAAAGACACAACACTACCAGCAAGGTAGTAGATGAGGTCATAATCGTACGGCTTAGTGTGGTATTGATTGCATTATTCACATTGTCTAAGAAATCTTTGCTGTTCATATCTCTTTTTGTAGTGCCTACCATTTCTTTGATACGGTCAAAAACCACCACAGTATCATTGATAGAGTAACCCACCACGGTCAGCATTGCTGCAATGAATACCTGATCTACCTCATAGCTAATGCCTAGTAATTTTGCCAAGCCCATAAAAGCAATCACAATCAAAACATCATGCACCAGTGCCACTAAAGCACCCACACTGTATTGCCAGTATTTTAGCCTACCAATACGTACAAAGATATACAAGAAAATAACCAAGAATGAAAACAACACTGATTTGTAAGAAGTCTGGGCAATGTCATCTGCAATCGTAGCCCCCACTTTAGAAAAGCCTACTACTTTAGGGGATTTCTCTTTGAAAGCCTCTAAACCCTTCATCACTTCTGCTTTTACTTTCTCATCAGCAGCGGCAGATTCATCTTCTATCATGTAGCTTGTAGTGATTTTGAGCTTGTTGTTGCTGCCATAAGTCTTTACTTCTGTGCCTTCTTTAATTTCTTTTCCGATTTCTTCACGGGCATTTTTGACAGATACAGGAGTATCAAACTCTACAATGTATGAGCGTCCGCCTTTGAAATCTACCCCTAAGGTAAGTCCAGGGTAAATCATCAAACCAATACCAGCTACAATCAAAACTCCAGAGAATATATAAGCATTGCGGCGTAGCTTCACAAAATCAATATTGATATTATTGAAGGTATTCTTCATAATGAATCCATCAAAACGAATGGCTTTGCTGTCTGCCTTGCGGGTGAAATACTCAATCACTAAGCGAGTAATGAAAATAGCACTAAACAATGAACAAGCAATACCTATCATCAGAGTTACGGCAAAGCCTTTTACACCACCTGTACCATTCAGATATAGAATTAAACCTGTCAGGAAGGTAGTCGCATTTGAATCTACAATGGCAGACATTGCCTTGGTGTAGCCTTCCGTAATGGCATTTTTATAAGACCGATTATTGGCAAGTTCTTCTCTCACCCGCTCAAAAATCAGTACATTGGCATCTACTGACATACCTATGGTCAGTACGATGCCCGCAATGCCTGGCAAAGTCAATACAGCTCCGAAAGAAGCCAAGACACCTACGATAAAAATAATGTTGAGGAAAAGTGCCAAGTTAGCGACCAGACCAGAGTTGCGGTAATACAAAAACATAAACACAAGCACAATGCCCAAACCTAGCAACATAGAGTTAAGCCCCTGCGCGATGGATTCCTTGCCAAGTGATGGCCCTACAGTGGCTTCTTCTACAATTCGGATGGGTGCAGGCAGCTTGCCCGCTTTGAGTACGTTTGCTAAGTCTTTTGCTTCATTGACGGTGAAGCTTCCCTGAATGACAGAGCTACCATTGGGGATTTCTCCGTTTACATTAGGGGCAGAATATACAGCATCATCTAAGACAATGGCGATTCTGTTTCCTACATTATTCGCAGTCAGTTTACGCCATACTTTAGCACCCGTACTGTTCATCTGCATACTTACAGAGGGGTTATTCTCATCAAAATCTTGGCGAGCATCTATCACTACTTCTCCTCCTAGAGGTGCTTTGCCGCCACGCCCTGTTTTGATAGGATAGAGTGTAACCATTCCTGAGGCTTCATTTCCTTTTACATCCCACAAAAATTTAATATTATTGGGAAAAAGACGCTTAACCTCTGAGCGAGCTAAGATTTGATTGACACGGCTGGTGTCTTTAATCTTGACCATAAAGCCCTCTTGTGTAGGGGTGATGAGCTGCATTGCAAGGCTGCTGGCTGTTTCGGTAGAGTCTTTTTTGGCAGAATCTCCCTCAGCAGTTTTGGCTACTTGGTTGCTGTCTTTGGTGTCATCGGCTGAGTCAGCACCTACCAGCAGTGGATTTTCGGCTTGCTTGGTAGTATCTTTATTTGTTTCGGCGATGAGTGGGTCATTGCTTGTTTTGGCAGTGTCAGCCGCTTGGGTATCAGCTACTAAACCACTTTCAGTTTCTTTTTCTGTCTTGGGTTGTCCTGCTTTTTTGAGTTTCTCTTCTTGGTCTAGGTAGCTTACAAACTGTTGATAGTAAGGGAATACATCTTGCATATTCCATACTTCCCAGAATTCTAGCTTTGCCACACCTGAAAGTAATTTACGGACACGCTCAGGGTTATCTACTCCGGGCAGTTCTACCAAGATACGGTTGGTGCCAGGTATTTTTTGGATATTGGGGTTAGTAACCCCAAATTTATCAATACGAGTACGGATAATGTTAAATGAGCGGTCAAAAGCATCTGCCACTTCATCACGGATTACCTGCACGATTTCGTCATTGGTAGAAGTGATGGTAATTTTCCCTCTTGTGGTAGTGTTGGTGAAGATACTACTGAATTTCACATTTGGCTCTACTTCTTCATAAGCAGCTGCAAACAAATCTATGAAGCTCTGTTGGCTATTTTGCTGACGCTCTTGGGCAAGTCTGAGTGCTTTCTGAAAATTTGCATTGGGTTTGTTGTTTGCCAATGCTCTGATGATTTCAATGGGAGATACCTCGAGGGTAATTTCCATTCCTCCCTGAAGGTCAAGCCCTAGTGCGAGTTCTTTTTCTTTGACCTCTTTGTAAGTGTATTCTATCCCAAAAAGATTATACACAGGTTTTGTGTAGATAGAATCAAGGTATGCTTGCTTTTTGTAAGGGTCTGTATTGCCTTTGGCATTGGTAGCATACTCAGTAGCATCTGCCTGCACGCTGCGTGCTTTGAAAGTAAAAGATAAGTAATATGCTGAGATACCTAATAGTAAGAAGGTCATCAGCAAAACGAGGTTTTTATTTTTCATTTTTGCGTAATTTTCTAAAAAAATAATCAATTTTTATACTGAAATATGTGGAGCACCTCCGCAGGCAAAAACCTACAGAAGATGTTGTGCCTCATCAGGAGGCTATAAAAAAGATGTGAAAGCTAAGGACCATTGATGACGATGATATGCCCAAATGTATTCTGCCAATAAGGTAAAACTGCGGGTACAATCTCTGGCAAAAAGGCAAATTCTTCTATGACTGGAAAATCAAAACAAATCAAATCAAACAACTGAGAGTCTAGAGGCAAGACCGAAGCATTGACTACAGCCTCAAGTACAGAGGAGGCTTGAAGGGTGGCTGTACCATCCTCTTCTTCTTGGTCTGAGATAGGTGTGTTTTTTTCAGAATCAGACTGATTCTTCAAGATATGGGCAGCTTGCTCAAAATCAGTAGGCACAGACAGCACATGGCTGTTGACCAAAAGGGCAAGCCCGAAGGCAAGATAAGTCAGTGCTACACCAGACCAATGGAAGATATTTTTTCTTTGCTTTGACATAAATTGACCGCAAAGCTAGCTAAAATCTAAGAAAAAAGGAAAGAATAAAGTTTTAATTTCTGATTCGTACAAATATCTCGGCAGATGCTTTACTTTTATTTTTTTGATAATTCTCAGAAAAACACCAGAATCACGTTTTTTTATGCTATTTTTAGCAGCAGAATAGTCTTTTTTAAAATTAAACTTCTTTTAAAATGAGTCATACTTATGAATACCCTCGCCCTGCTCTGACAGTGGATTGTGTTATATTTGGAAAAGATGCACAAGGAGAAGTGCTGCATGTCTTGCTCATAGAGCGGGCACATGCACCTTTTGCAGGAAAATGGGCTTTCCCTGGAGGGTTTGTAGATGCGGGCGAAACTGTAGAAATGGCTGCACTCAGAGAACTCAAAGAAGAAACAGGCGTAGATACGGCATTGTCTGCCAAGCTTTTAGGGGTGTATAGCAAGCCAGGGCGAGACCCTCGTGGCTGGACTGTCTCTGTGGCTTTTAGGGCAGAAGTAGCCATGGCTGCCTGTGAAGTGCAAGCAGCCGACGATGCTACCCGTGCAGAATGGGTAAAAATAGAAGACATTGCAGAAATGGCATTTGATCATGCTGAGATTTTAAGAGATGCACTTAAAAAGGAGTGAAATCAAATCTAAATCTTCTCTAAATATATTCAAGTACTTCTTCTGTTTCATTTAGCTCTTCTTGACAAATAAGTCTAAGAAAACTCTCTACAAACAAAATGGCATCTTCTATCTCTATACGGCTCATTAGGTTCATATCTTTCTGAATCAAAATACGGTTGTGCTTGCACTCCATCGAGAAATCTTGGTGTATCTCCAAGAAACTTAAAATCCTTGCATCAAAAAACTTGCGAATTTCCGCTTCCTCTCTGCCTTGCAATAAGTAATACTCTGAGAATTTAGGGAAATCATCAAAATTAATGTCTGAATAGCCTACAGTCTGTAATACCTTCGCCAGAATACCCTCCTTGTTGAGCGTAAAATTAGGAATATCATATGGCAAATCTGTGATAAGAAGCACTGATACATGCCTACTCTGATCACTCATCCTGAGTCCTCTGGATAAAAACACATCTGAGAATTCTATCTTGGTTGTTTTGTCAGTAAGGTTGGATTGATACGTTTTATTAAATTTATTTTCTCTGTATTTGAGGTCATAACCCAATGAAAAACTAAAACCCTGCAGCCTGTGCCCATCATAAGTAAGATTAGGGCGGAGCTTGGCATTATTGATAGAAGCTACAGCCAGCACATCTAGTTGCCTTTCATTGAATCGTGTCAGGTTCTCATCCATATATTTACTTTTTCGGGTTTTGTCTTTTAGCACACGGCTAGACAGCGGGTGCTCTGAGATAGATTCGTGGTCTTCTATCCCTTGCAGCTCTATGCTTCCTTCGGTGGTGTTATAGTTGTAGGGGTGATGGTATATGAGCTCCATCAGGCTATAATCTACTACATCACTCTTTGAGAAATCCATATAAATTTGGTTTCCTTTGGGTATTTTAGAAATTTGTCTTCTGATACTGAGATAGTTAGAAGCTACTGCGGGGCTTTTGATGGCTATCTTGCTATGACCGTTGCTAAAATTTACTACCTTGACAGTAGCGACAAACAAAGATTTGAGCGTAGCACCTAGGTAAAGAGAGACCAAAAGAGAGCAAACCCAACCTGCCAAAAGACCTATCAGAAGCCCACCAAACAATGTAAACAACATCGTGCAGGCATAAATCACAAGTTGGTCTTTGCCTATTTCTTTGATATTGCTTATCAAGCGTTTGGAAAGTAAATTATGGCACAAATACACCAACACTGCCGAGAATACCACCCAAGGAAGGTAGCCCAGCATGGAAGTAAACAAGATGAAAAAGACTCCTAAATAAATCGCTACAAAAAAACCAGACCAACGAGTGCGTGCCCCACTATTGATGTTGGTGGCACTCTGCACCATAGATGATGACATAGGCATTCCGCCCAATAAACCACAAAGTATATTGCCAAAACCCAAAGCAATGAGCTCTTGATTGATGATTGATTTACGCCTGTAAAAATCGAGTGCCTCTACTGATTTTACATTTAATAGACTTTCTAAACTGCTAAAAAGTGCCACCACCAATGCCACTTCTAAGGCTTCCCAAGAATATATCCGTGAAAACTCAGGCAAATGAAGGTTACTCGTTAGCAATGTGCCAGAATCTAACAATAAATAGTGTGAGCCATCTTTGTTGCCAATATCTAAATACCAGCCCATCACTGCTGCCACCAATAGCACAGCCAAAGAAACAGGAAAAATACTCTCATGACGCTTGCGAAAAGTAGTAGATATAAACAAAACCGTCAGGCAGACTACACTGATAAATACAATATCAAGGTTAGAGTTATAAATAAGATTAGACGGAAACTCTAACAAAAGCTGAAATGCTCCCTCAGATTCGGGCACTACACCCACTAAATAATGTAACTGCCGTGCAAAAATATCAAGGGCTATAGTAGAGAGTAAGCCATAAATCACCACATCAGGAATGAGTGCCAGCAAATCACCTACACGTGCAAGCCCAAACATCACTTGAAAAATACCTGCCAAGACCAACACAGCCAGCCAAAGCTCTAAACCTGCATCAGGATAACCCGCACCAAGATGGTGAATACCCCATATAATAATGGGCACTAGGCCAATCGTAGGCATCTTGATAGACATAGATGCTCCACCTATAAAATTAATGACCAAACCGCCAACAATGGCAGTAATCAGCCCTGAGACAATCGGCAACTCCGCACCAAATGCCACACTGAAGCAAAAAGGAAGTGCTATCACAAATACAAATACAGATGCCAGAAGATCAGACTTCCAGTGTCTTCTTAATCCTTTGAACCCCTCTTGAGGGATATGAAAATCATGGCTATTTAAGTTTTGCATACTCATCTCTATCCAATTTCTGTGCAGTTTTTATGTATTGTTCAAAAACTGTGGCATTTTTTATTGCCAAGTAAGAAAAAGATAAAATAAACGAAATATTCAGCAAAACTATAGCAGAAAGAAGACAGGCCTCATCGTTTACCAATGCTCAACGCACACTACCACTTCATTAAATGATATGAGGGCTTGGTCTTATGCTTTCAATGGCTCTATCTCATTGCTGAGGATTCGTAGGAGGGGAGCTAAAACAAGAATTATCAATTCAATTTATAGTCATCACCGCATTGCCAGTCAGTATTATAGCTGCTTATTTTTCAGGTTTTCATCCACTTCTTTGATTAATTCATAAAAAGAATACTCATTAAGTCTTTTGGCACTGATGATTATTTGGTAACTTTCTATTTTTTGCTGAGTAAGCCATTGAAAGAGTTCGTTTGATTGAGTGAGCTCACCTTCAATTTTTTCAATTTTATAGTTTTCTTCTTGATCATCGGCCATGAAAACAAGACAAGGCTTGTCAGCAGACATCAGTTGAATATCTTTTTTGAAATCATGAATACCTTGTATGTTTTGAGGTATTTTTTTGAGTGCCTTGCTGTTAGTGGGGAGTGATGTGTTTTCTTGGTAATGCTTATTTATCAAAAAAGATGCGTCGAAAGCCTTGTTCAGAGAGTTGCGCTGGAATAATTCATTAGAGATAAGATTGGACTGATGCAGCTCACCGATGGCATAGCTAAAATAACCAATGCCTTTCTGGGCAAAAGCTGCAGGACAAACAATGGTAGATTTTGCCTCGGGCATGGTTCTTTTTACCCCATATGTGGTAAGTGTGCCATAGCCAAAGTATTCCACCAAATTCAAATCGCCATATTTCTCACTGGCATCAGACTGCACCGAGCGTAGCCTAAAGCCTGGGCGAGTTTCTAGGATTTTGAATAAATTATTTTGATGAATATACAGTGCGTTCTGGAGTGTAAACATTGTCCTTGGCCGCTCATAAACATCAATCCCCAAAATAGGATTGTATTTGGGGCGGAAAGCTTCTACCAATATGATGTGCTGTGATTTTATTTTCTTTTCTTCTAATACTTCCAAAAAACCAGAGGCAATGATACCCGTAGGAATGACCACAATGGCAATATTCAGAAAGCCCAAAATACCTGCTACAAACCTCCCTATCGGGGTAGTAGGCATAAACCCTGACTCAATATAGCCCGCCAAATCACCCACAAACATAGAAAAACACCAAACCATAGAAGCCCAAATATCTGTAAACTGTGTCAGCTCTACTCCTCCTACACTTGCACCCTCCGCTTGTGCCAGAAGATTGGGATTGGCTTTATTAAACCCAAATTCAAATTTATTTTCTGCCTCATAGAGCAGCACAGACAGAAAAATAGTCGTTATCAAAATAATGATCGCTGTCTTGAAAAGAATGTCCTTCTTGATAAGAATAGCCCTGAGCACTAGCTCTACAGAATCATCATGCCTGAATACTTTAAACACGCGCAGTAGCCGTAGGGTAAGGAAGTAATCATGATGCTGTGAGCCAATTGCAAAGAGAATTGCGGGCAATATCGCCATAAAATCTATCAGAATGTAGAAGGAAAGCATAAATCGCTCCCAGTTACTCTTACAGTGGGCATATAGCTCATTCACTACTGACAGGCGTAGCATCAACTCAATGATGAAGATACACATTGCAATGTCTTCAAATATAAGCAAGGCATTGAATAGTTTTGCATTCTCTTTGATGGGCGGAATAGTCTCTAATATTACGCCAAGGCTACTTAGTAAAATCAAGAGATAAATCCCTTTATCAATGCGTTTTTGCCAAAGAGGGCTGCCTTCTTTCAATTCAAAAATTGAGACAAGTTCGTGCCTAAATTTATTCATCTTCTACTTATACTGGGTTAGTTTATCTTGCTAGAATCTGCGAAATTTACGAAAAACAAACCGATAATCCACAAATATTTTCCCATTATCTATCTTTTCATAGGCAATGGAAAAATATTTTTACGGTTTTCCTACAGTTTCGGCTATGCTGACAGCTTTAAAATCAATTTCTACCTGATTTCTTAAAATATCCTCAAAGTCTTCTCTTTTACGGATAAGGTGCGCTTTGCCTTGATACACAAGCACTTCTGCTGGGCGAAAGCGAGAATTATAATTAGAAGCCATGCTCATGCCATACGCCCCTGCATTTTTGAGGGCAAGCACATCACCTTCACGCACCTCATTGAGCTTGCGGTCAGAGCCGAAGGTGTCTGTCTCACAGATATAACCTACTACATTATAGACCCTTTTTGCCCCTTCGGGGTTAGAGATATTCAGGATTTCGTGGTGTGCATCATACATCATCGGGCGGATAAGGTGGTTTAGCCCCGAGTCTACGCCTACGAAAGCAGTTGCTGGTGTTACTTTGATGACATTGGACTTGACAAAGAAATGCCCTGATTCGCTGACTAAGTATTTACCTGGCTCAAACCAGATTTCTAATTCTTTGCCATATTCTTTACAAAAATCGCGAAATGCCTCACTCAGTCGCTGCCCTAGTTCTTGGATGTTGGTGGTGATGTCTCCTTCACGGTAAGCTACTTTAAAACCACTGCCAAAATCAATAAACTCAAGCCCTTCAAAATCCCTGGCTGCTTCAAAAATAATATTTGCTCCACGCAAAAAAACTTCTGAATCTAAGAAATCAGAACCTGTATGCACATGCAATCCGACTACTTTGATGTTGTTCGTCTGGATGACACGATGTACATGACGCATCTGCAGCACCGAGATTCCAAATTTAGAATCTATGTGCCCTACTTGGATTTTAGAATTGCCGCCTGCCATAATGTGTGGGTTCAGGCGAATGCAGCAAGGGACTGTATCACCATATTCATGCCCAAACTGCTCTAAAATAGAGATGCTGTCTATGTTGATGAATACGCCCAATTCTACGGCTTCTTTGATTTCGTCAAAAGAAACGCAGTTGGGCGTAAATAAAATCTCTGAGGGTGCAAAACCTGCTTTGATGCCTAGCTTGGCCTCTTGGATAGAAACCACATCTAGCCCGATGCCTTGCTGATTAAAGAACTTCAATACAGAAAGATTGGTGAGGGCTTTGGCGGCATATTTTATCTTAAGAGAAACACCCGAAAAAGCATTTTTAAGTGTATCTAGTTTCTCTAGCATTTTGTCAGTATCATAGACATAGACGGGTGTGCCAAACTGTGCACATATATCTAAGACAGGGATGCCTTGTATTTGGTATTGATTATTGATTAGTTCCATGTTTGTATTGAGGATGTGCTTTTTTATTTGATGAAAAGCTTACGCAATTTATTTAAGCTTCAAAGATACAAAACTATCACTGAGTAAGTATAATCAGGTGTTTTTAAGACCTAAAAAACATCAAAATTTAATGAATTTTTCTACTTGTTGTTCCAAAAGTTCTTGAAAAATAGGATGTGTGATTTTTCCTTCTTTAAAATGATTTTGGATTTGATAGAGTTTCACCCTCAGTCCCATCACATCTGTACCAAGGTAAGAGAGGATGTCATTCCAGTGACTTAGTGCCAATGCACCTCCCTGAATCCCTGCCGAAAGCCCCACCAAAGCAGCCTTTTTACCCTGAAAAGAATCAGGGTAACGCAAGCCATCTACAAAAGTCTTGAGCACCCCTGGGAATGAGCCATTGTATTCGGGGATGATAAAGATAAACTTTTCCCCTTCATCTACTATTTTTTGATAGGCATTGAAAGAGGTATTTTTACCTGAATTTTCATACAAGGCTGAGTACACAAAATCTTGGGGCAAGCCGCTCAAATCTAGTATTTGTGTAGGAATATTTTTAGCTTCTAGCAGTTTTTGGTAATACACTGAGATGGTTTTGGTCAGTGCCTTTGAGCGGTTTGTGCTAGAAATAATGGTAATTTTTGGGTTCATTTGGAGGAGTTGTTAGAGATTAACCGCTCCCTAAGCCCCAGAGGAGGAGGTTATTATGCTCTCTTTGGGGCTTAGGAGGCTTCTGTTATTGGGTATTTGCTACTTTTATTTTGATAGTTTGGAGTGTATAGCATTTGTCTTTTGGTTGCTGTATCAGTCCATAGCTTCTAAGAGAATGTCCCACTCCCACTTGCAGATATTGGTTTATTTGGGGCATCCGTTGCCCATTCTGGCTAATGGATAAATTCTCGATGTCCTCGCCTGAGGTACTTTCTTCCACACTTCTGGGCTGTATGGGCAAGCTTTGCTCGGCACACATCTTGGTCATCTCATTGCTGCTGCTATCCGCTTTCAGGACTGCTTCCACGAGCATTTTGGCTTGTTTTTCTAGGCTGTGTGCATTGTAGCGTGCATTTGACTGGTCATCTACAGTTTTTAGTCCTTTATTCATACTCAAAGCGGTCTAGGTTTTCATCTAGCACCTCCCAGGTATGGTCGGCAAGGAGGCTTACTTTGGAGATATACTCAAAAGGAATGGATTTGCCCCACTCTTCACGGCTGACCATAGAGAGGACATACTGCCCGTTTTTGCGTAGATATAGATGATATGTATGCCCTATGACAGGCTCAAAATTCATATCTGCATCATATATTTGGCGTGATACCTCTGCTCTATTTTTTAGGGCTTCTGCCTGCTCACTGAGTACTTTCATTTGGTCATAGAGTTGTCTCAGCTGCCTGTCAGTTTGCTGCTGCATGGCTGCAATAGATTTTCCGTGAATTGCTCCTTTTTCAGTAGGTCTGATGACCGCTCCCCCCGCAGTATGTGCGTAAGGCAGTGTGCCAGGGTTTTCAGTGATTTTATCCTTATCAATCGGATTGATGAATTCTTTTTGCTTAGACTCTTCTTTGCTCATCTTATAAATTATTCTTTAACAGCTAACTTGACAAAGATATAATTGTTTGACCTGATTCTCAAATTAGGATAAGCACATAATTTATTTTTAGCTAGTCTTTAAACCTTTAGCTTCTCACAGAGTCTTATGCCGATGTAACACTTATTGTCTTAAATTTATTGATTAAAATATCACATGAAACACATTTATTTATTTTTGGTCTTTTTTAGTGCTTTTACATTGCAAGCATTTGCCCAAAATCTCTCCCTAAAAGGCACTATCACAGATGCTACAGACCAAAGCCCACTTGCTGGTGCGAATGTGATCCTGCTCAATCAAAGTGAGCAAGCCATCAAAGCTTCTTTTACAGATAAAGACGGAAAATTTAGCTTGACGGATATCCAAGAAGGAGCATACACACTTAAAATTAGCTTCATAGGCTATCAGACCTATCAAAAAAAACTTGATTTCCTCCAAAAACAGACGGAGCTTGGTGTCATTGCTCTTCTGGCAGATGACAAGACCCTTGATCAGATAAACATTATAGGCAAAACACCGCCCACCGTGCAAAAGGGCGATACCACAGAATATAACTCGCAGGCATTCAAGACCAACCCCGATGCCAATGCCGAAGACCTTATCCAGAAAATGCCAGGCATTACCTCACAGGGAGGTACTGTCAATGCACAAGGAGAGCAAGTCAGAAGGGTGCTCGTAGATGGAAAACCATTCTTTGGTGATGACCCCAACCTTGCCCTCAAAAATCTACCCGCCAATGTGATAGATAAAATACAAGTATTTGACCAAGCCAGTGACCAAGCACAGTTTACGGGCGTAGATGATGGTGAATCTGTCAAGACCATTAATATCATCACCAAAGTAGAAATGAGAAATGGCACATTCGGGCGAGTCTATGCAGGCTATGGCACAGACAATACCTATAAAGTAGGTGGAAACATTAACTTTTTTGAAGAAGACAAGCGTGTTTCTGTTTTGGGGCAATCTAACAACATCAATATCCAGAACTTCTCAGCCGAAGACCTTGTGGGCGTAGCGAGTGGCTCAGGAGGAGGTGGGCGTGGGAGAGGAAGACGTGGTGGCGGTGGCAATACAGGTGATTTTTTGGTGGGGCAGCAAAATGGCATCTCTACCTCACACGCACTAGGGCTTAACTACACAGACAAATGGGGTGAAAAAATGGAAATTTCGGCAAGTTATTTCCTTAACAAAACAGAGAATCTCTCCCTACAAGACCTGAACAGAGAATATTTCTTAGAAAATAACCAGAATCAGTTTTATGATGAGCAAAACATCAACAACGCAGATAATTTTAGTAATCGTCTAAATCTCAACCTTGAATACAACTTCAATAAACGCACCTCTCTCATTATGCGTCCTCGCCTGAGTTTTCAAGATAATCAATCATTTGCAAATTTCATAGGAAGCACCAACGAACAAACAACCCTGCTCAATCAGTCTGTCAGTAACAACAACAATGATTTGAAAGGTTACAATTTTTCCAATGACTTGACCATAAGGCACCGCTTTGAAAAAAGAGGACGCACCCTCTCTGGAAGAATCCGAACAGGACTAAACCGCACAGAAGGTGGGGGTGATTTAATCTCGAATAACCGATATTTTGATGAAGGACAAGAAACCATTGATTTAATCAATCAACAGGCTGATATACTGGTCAATGGATTGAACCTAGAAGGCAGACTGACCTACAGCGAGCCGCTCAGCATGAATAGTTTTTTGCAACTGGGCTACGAAGCCAGCTATCAAAAAGATGAATCAGATAGAAGCACTTTTGATTTTGATGAAGTAGCACAAGATTATACCAATATCAATGCAAACCTCAGTAATGTCTTTAAGAGTAATTATTTTAGGCAAGAAGTAGAAACACAGTACCGATACACCAAAAACAGAAACTTTTTCTCGGCAGGGTTGGCCTATCAGTGGGCTGATTTGGAGAGTATCCCTATTTTTCCGCAGGGCAATAATCTGAGCCGCAACTTTCAGAACTTACTGCCCAGACTTGTGCTAAGCCTCAGAATGGAAGAAGGCAAAAGCCTGCGGGTGATTTACCGCACTTCTACTAACCCACCCTCTGTCAATCAACTACAAGAAGTCATCAACAATAGCAACCCTCTGCAACTCCGCACTGGCAATGCCGCCCTAGACCAATCTTACCAACACAGGCTGATAGTCCGCTATAGTGCCCCCAATGTAGAAAAATCACAGACATTTTTTGTGTTTTTGAACAGTAACTATACCGCAAATTATGTAGGCAATAGCACTTTGATAGCCAATATAGATACAGACCTTGGCAATGGTATCACCTTGCAAAGAGGTGCACAGCTTATCCGCCCCGTCAATCTGGATGGCAACTGGAGCCATAGGGCCTTGCTTACTTTTGGTTTTCCGCTAGGCTTTTTGAAGAGCAATCTAAACCTTGATTTGGGGGCAGGCTACAGCCGCATTCCTGGGCTTATCAATGCGCAGCCTAATTTTTCAAATAATACCAGTGTGAATACAGGCATCGTCTTGAGCAGCAATATCAGTGAGAATATAGACTTTACACTCAGCTTACAGCCTGCTTATAACTGGGTAAATAATACCGTACAGACCAACCTAGACAATAATTACTACAGCCAAAGTTCTCGCCTTCAGTTAAATTGGATTTTTGGGAACGGCTGGGTATTCTCAGGCGATATCAACAATCAATTTTACAGAGGGCTTTCGGAAGGTTTTGACCAAAGTTTTTGGCTTATGGGACTAGGCTTCGGCAAAAAATTCTTAAAAGACAGAAGGGGAGAGTTACAGCTTTCTGTTTTTGATTTACTGAGGCAAAACAACAGCATACAGCGAAACATCACTGATGTATATCTAGAAGATGTCCGTAACAATGTATTAGAGCGCTACTACATGCTTACGTTTAGCTACAGGATTAGCAGCTTCAAATCCCGTGAGCGTGTCAGAGATGAGCAGTAATGATGCTTTTTTGGGTGTTGGGGCTGCTTTCTTTCCGCAGCTCCATCTCCTTTGGAATTTTAATCACAAATACTGTCTTGCCTGGTTCGGAGTGTTTTAAGGAGATGTCTCCTCCTATTTTGTGCATAGCGATTTTAGCCTTGTAGAGCCCCAAACCAAATCCTTTGAAGAAGTCTGTCCCTCTAAAAAACATATCAAATATCTTAGATTGAATTTTAGGAAGCACCCCTTGCCCGTTGTCTTCTACTTCTATTATAAGATGCTCTTTGTTTGCACTAGCCCTCAGCTCTACTTCACCTGGGCGGTGTTTTTGATAATTGGCGTGTTGGAGTGCATTTCGGAGCACATTGTCAAGGGCTATTTCCAGCATATCAATGTCTGTATTGGCAGTGATGTCTTCTAAGATATTTACCACAAAACTGACATTGCTAAAGCCTTCTGCCCTGTGCATGCTTTTTGTAATCTGTCGGCATAGCTTTTTAATGTTGATGGGTCTTGCTTGGTTTTCGTGGTGTCGGATATTTCCTATCTCTACTATTCGGAAGAGCAAAAGCTGTAAGCTATGTATGACTTTTTTTTGCATCTGGAGATATTCTCTAGCAGATTCATTTTCTATCTCCATCAGCCCGATATTGCAAAGCCCGTCTAGTGTAGTCAGGGGGCCTTTAAGGTCGTGAGAGGCTTTGTATAAAAAGGTATCTAAATCTTTGTTTGCTTCTTCTAATTTATGAATGACATCTAGTAAGTTTTCTGTTTGCTTGTGAACAGTCTTAGAGAGGTCTTCATTCATTTTTTGGCTTCTTCTGAATATTTTATAGAAGAAAAAAGTAAAGCCAACCCCTAATATAAAAGCAAGTGCAAAAGAAAAGGATAAAAACCATATCCATTGTTGGCTTTGGTCTTTGAGGGGGATTTTCATTTTTTCTAAATCCTTATACGCTTTCTTACTTTCTTGTATGGCGAGGCTATCTAAGTAGCTGCGTATGCTGTGTGCTTTTTGTGTGTATGCCAGTGCTTGTTCAAACTCTCGGTTTTGTGTTTTGATTTTGGCAAGAAGATGATACAGTGCTATCTGAGGCGCTGGGTTTTGAGAGGTTTTTTGTAATATAAGGGCTTTCTGGAAATGGTCAAATGCTTCGTCCTTTTTTTGAGATTGTAGGCATTCTTGTCCTATCTTTTTGAGGCTATCCACAGATATTTGCAGTGCTTGTTCGTGCCGCACAGCATTCAGACTGTCCGAATGGATCACCAATAAGTAGTTGTTTTTTTGTGGTATGACCGATTGACTTCTTAGTTTTGTGAAACTCCCCACCACTAAAAAAACCATCCATACACATACTGAGAAGGATACTTTGCTACACATATATTAAGTAAGTCTATAGGTATTTATCTTTCTTGCCTTGATTGATATATAGGGTCTGATACGTAAGATTTACTTATGAGTTCATTGATGAAAGATTTCAGGTCAAAAAGTATTTTTAAACAAAATAAAAGACAAAAATATAAGACTGTCACGCCTCACTTCGGAGGTTAACAATCGGTCTCACTTGATTACTTTTTGCTCCAAATCATAAGAATTCATCAAAAAATGAGTTATTTTTGGGATACAAAGGCACTTACTGCCTAAATTCAAAACCAACATAAATTATTGAACAAAATCTATTTTATGCAAGTATCTCTTCCAACATATCCCTTTAAGAGTAGTCTTTTCCTTTTTTTATTGGTCACTCTCAATGCTTGTGAACTGCTCACAGCCATTACAAACACAGACAAAACGGGCAGTACAGGCCTAATGTCTGGCGAAGCCTCTTATTACGGTGGGAAGTTTCATGGCAAGCCTACTGCTAGCGGAGAGATTTTTGATAAAAACAAACTCACTGCTGCCCACAAAACGCTGCCCTTTCAGACTAAAGTAGAGGTAGAAAACCTCAAAAATCGTAAAAAAGTGATTGTCCGTATCAATGACCGTATGCCTCCAAGCTCTAAAAGAAGTATAGACCTCTCAGAAGCTGCAGCCAAAAAAATAGACATGATCAGAGATGGAGTGGTAAATGTGAAGATTAAGGTGCTTCCCTAGATGCAGCGGAATTGGTCTAGGAATCTTTGGCTTTGTGTGCGTTCTCATTTTATCTTAAATCCAAGTATAAGCATGTCATCTATTTGTTTTTCGTTTGCACTGCCCATCCAGTTAGTAACTGTATCCAGCAAGATGCTTCCTTGGGTATTCATGGGTTGCTGGTGAATCTCTGTCAGAAGATTTCGCAGACGATTGATGCCATATTTTTTGCGTGCTTGGCTGCCGAATTGGTCTTGGAAGCCATCAGAGAAAATATAACAGGTAGTGGGCTTCTCGATAGATATCACATGCTTTTCAAAGATGCGTTCTTTTTCACGTTGCTCTCCTCCTATAGAAAGACGGCTGCCTTTGATATAAAAAAGCTGATTGTCTTGAAAATACACCAAAGGATTATGAGCACCCGCAAACTGCATTTCTTTTTTATCCTTGTCTATGACACACAGCGCAATGTCCATCCCATCTCGGTTATTACTTTCTTTTTGTTTGAGGATGTTTCTGATACCTTTGTGCATTTTATTCAAAATAAGGTCTGCCTCATAAATCTTTCTATTAATAATGACCTCAGTGAGTAAGTCATTAGAAATCAAACTCATAAAAGCACCAGGCACTCCATGCCCTGTGCAGTCGGCAGCTGCCACGATAATTTTGTTATCAACTTCAACAAACCAGTAAAAATCTCCCGAAACCACATCTTTGGGCTTGAATAACACAAAGGCATCTTCAAAGAGATTCTCTAGCAGCTCCAAGGGAGGCAGCATAGCATTTTGGATACTTTTGGCATAGTTGATACTAGACTTGATGTCTTGATAAGCCTGTTTAAGTTCTTTACTCTGAATTTCTAACTGCTCATTTTGAGATAAGATTTCTTCTTGTGATTGCTCTAGCTCTGTAGTTCTTTCCTTTACTTTTTGCTCTAAGAGTTTATTTTGCTCTTCTAAAATACGTTCATTTTCTGCCTGAGCTATTTCTTTTTCTTCTTTAAATTGATTGATTTGGTCAGCAAGTGCAAAAGAAAAAAGTAGCACTTCTATCAATGCACCTAATTGATGAATATGGTGCAGAATGAATGAGTCAGGAATCAAACCAATATTTTTGACATTGAGGATTGCCAGCCCTATCAAGAAGGTAATCCAACCCAACACAAAATAACGGGCATATCGCTCACCCTTATACCAGACATAGACTCCTAGACTAAATACCAGTGTGGTGCTGATGAATGTCCACAGAATCGTCATTAGGATGTATAGCTTGAAAGGAACGAAGAAAAATGCCAGCACAGAAAAAATACAATAGCCCAAGATAAAAGGATAATATTTATAAAGGCGGGGTAGTTTGCGGCTTATCTCCAAGAAATCAAAGCTAAACAGTACAATAAAAACAATATCTATGTGTACAGTCAGTAACAAAATAGACTTCTCAAGTGCTACACTATCAAACCAAAGATAAGTAAAGCCATGCCCACTATTGGAAATCTGTGCGATGATATAAAAGAAAATGTAAGCACAATAATACAAATACCTGATTTTGCGAATGGCAGTAAACAAAAACAGGTTGTAAAACATCATAATACTCAATGCACCGAAGAACAAGCCATAAAACAAATTGGTAACAAAGGCGGTTTGCTCAAATTCGTACGCACTGCTGAGTGTAAGTGCTATGTTTGCTGGGCCTAATGAATTTACTTTTAAATAAAACGTGTGCACTCCGTCATCGTGAAGCTGCAGCGGAAACACATAAGAAATATAAGGATATACGTGCTTGACCTTGGATACTCTCCCACCAGCAATGGCTCGCGACCCATCACCTTCAGGAGGTATGTGGTATAGCAGCAGTGAATCTATGGTAGAGTACGCATTTTCTAAGTACCAGAGGTTCTCCTGAGTACCGATATGGCTTTTGAGAACAGGGTTTGTGTTTTTGACTTTAAACTTAATCCAGAAGTTAGATGGTCTTAGCCCAAAATTAAGACCCTTGGCAGGGGGAGGTATAAAAGCTGTATCTAATTTTCCTTGAATGATGTCTTCGGCTTTGAATGCCCTTTTTTCATCTTCAAAAAAGAGTATGTTGCTCTCAAAGTCGGTAGCAGACCGCCGCCCCTCGAGAGAAATCACTTCTTGACTGAATCCATAAGAAACACTCAAACAATATATAAGCAAAAAAAAGATACTTTTTTTCATATTCTTCGATAAACCCTGAGAGATGACAAGATAGAAGATTGCATTGATTCCACCAAAATAACAAAATTTATACCTTTGTGCTGTCATCATTAAGATTATTTTTCTTTAAACTTCTACACTCAATGACCATTGGTGTATTTGTGGACTACCGAGAGGCTCTATGAGTTGATTGTCTTTTGAGTACTCTTCTACAAATGCACTTAACCCTTCTCTGAATGTCATCAATGCTTGATTTCGTCGGTCTTCTGCTCCTCCACTAAAAAACAATTTATCATCTACGCCCAGCAAAGGCACAAAAGTTTCATAAGGTGCAGTGTGTATAAAAGTGTAATAAAAGTTAATCATTTCGCCAATGGTACCTGTAGTAGGCAGATATGTCAGAAGTTCTTTTGTATCAAAACTACTACTGGGTGAGGGGATATGGCTATTTTGCAAGCAAGGCGGATAATTTGCCACAAAAGTCATAGCAGGGCTCAGGGTATTTTCTAAATTAGGGATTCCGTGCACAGTCATACGATAAAGCAAACTACAAAGAACCATCTTTAAATTATGGCGGTTTAATAGTTCGGGTAGTCCTTTGATATTGCCTTTGTGAGGGTCAGCCGCATTTCTGAGCCAGCTTGCTAGAGCTTTGTCCTCTCGCACTGCCTCATCACTTGGGTAAGTTACTTCCACAAAAACTTCGACATACTCGGCTACCAAGTCCCAGATTTTCAAATAATAAGCCACTACAGGGTATGTATCCCAGTCTTTTTCTACAGAAAAATCTTCTTTTCTGATGTTCATTTTCTCCAAAGTAGCTTTGGGGTCATCATCAAAGAAAAGACGTTTTTTTGCAAACTTATCCAGTAATTCTAAAAGCTGGTGCGAGGTAGTAAGCGAGGTAGGAGGTGCAATAATCTTCCACAAGAAAAGCAAGCTTTCATTGAAACCTATAGTATATCGAGCCTGTGGAGCGATGAGTTTAGAAAGTGCATGTGTATCAGGCACATGGTTAAGCAAATTCATTATCATGGTAGCATTGACGATATGCCAGTGGTAAACATGCCCAATCCAGATACCATAGACCGTAGCCGCAGTTTTAGAAGCTTGCATCGCATAAAGCCAAGCAGCAGGCTGAGCAGTTTTTCGGTCATAGATTTGTTTGTTGTTGCCATTTTTACCCGCTACACTGATGCTAAAAGGCAGCAATTGCTTGGTGCCAGCATCTTGTCTGAGCAGCATACAAACAGCAGGCGTAAAACGGACACTGCCTTTTGCTTCATTGAGCTCTAGGCACTCGAAGATGCTCAAATCAATCCCGAAAAGTTGCTGGGTTTCATAAGCTTCTTCGGCCTCTGGTGTCCAGATTTGAGTAAACTTATCCTTGTTTGCCTTTGTGATTTTTTCTACAATCAAAAGGTTATAAGCGGCACTGTATTGAGAGATGATTTTCCAGAATTGCTTGGTAGCTTCTTCGGCATCTGTGAGTGATTTAGACCAATGCTCTAGCCACTGTGCTGAAGCTTTTTGGTGAAGATTGTTAAAAGTACTCCAAGCCATCGAGAACTGTGCAGGCTCATCTAGTGAAAGCGTGGTGAGAGGAGGCTTGGGCCCATCAGCTTTAAGACTTTCTGCCATATCAGCAGGAGATTCATGGGTGTTTTTGAGCTTTTGGCTCAACTGTGAAGTTTCTGTGAATTTTTGATAGGCAAAAAAATCCTTTGTTTCAGCCTTGATATTTTTGAAGGAAATCTGCTCCTCCAGAGGCAAGTAATTTTCTCCGAAAGCAAAAGCATAGGCGGTGGCAGTTTCATCTTTGATGGTATATTCTGTGGTGAGTCCTGCTTTTGCTTGTTTTGCTTCTGCCTGACGTTTTGAGATTCGGCTGAGTGTAAGGGGCAACTCAGACAAAATAAAAGGAATGGCAGGCAACTCATGAAAGCCCATCATTCTGATAGGAAGATGCTCAATACTTCTTTTGTGCAAAAAAAATCTTCGGTAAAGTGCTATCAATACAAGCAGGATAAGGACAATACCAAGTGTCCAAATAATTTTTGTAAACATATTTCTTTTTTTTTGGAGGTGAAAATGATTTTTTTGGTGTAATCTCAGCAATGCCCGAGCAAGATAGAAAAATCTTGGTGTTTTACACGCAGATAAACTATGTTTTTTTACACAAAGTGTTTGTCCTTGGTTTATATCCTAAGAAGCAAACACTTTGTGTAGAGCCATGAAGAGGCTTACTTCACCACCCACTCCGTTTTGCTTTCTTGCTTGTCTTGTTTCAAGATGACAGTGTATGTGCCTTTGTCCACAAATTTTCCATCTTCTTTTTTCAAATCCCAAGCCCAAGTATGGAAGCCTGCCTCAGCATTTGCATCCATTTTTCGGAGGATTTTGCCGTCTTTGTCTGTGATGGTGATTTGAGGGGTTTTCTTTTGAGATGAACCCACGAAGTACAGCAATTCAGATGTTGGCTCATAAGCTGCTACATACATCACATCCTGCCTGCCCCAGCGAGAAGAGTAACGTACTGAAGCTGGCTCAAACACATGCAATGCAGGAAGACCCTCAAGAGAAGCCAATTTTTGCAAAGGCTTGGCATCCAGCACATAGACACTTCTGCCGTGTGTGCCTAGCACTAGCTCGTTTTCACGAGGATGCACAATGGCATCATAAGTAGCTACATTCGGAAAATCTCCGCTCAATACATTCCAAGTTTTGCCTGCATCCAAGCTAATATAAGTGCCTTCATCTGTGCCTAGATAGAGTAATTTTTCTTGGGCAGGGTCTTGCAAAATAAAATTAATGGCCTCAGCAGGGAGGTTGCTTTGGATGGATGTCCAGGTCTGTCCGTAGTCATCGCTGCGATAGACAAAGCTCTTCACTTCATCAAAACGGTATCCATTGAAGGTCAAAAAGACGGTTTCGGGCTTGTGTGGAGAGGCTACCAAGCTGCTAATCCATCTGCCTGCCACTTCCGAAGGAGTGATATTTTGCCAAGTAGCCCCGCCATTTTTAGTAACCTGTACGTTGCCATCATCTGTGCCTACATACATTACTTGCACATCCATCGGTGATTCTGAAAAAGCCGAAATGCTAGAATAAGGTACATTGCCACTGGGCATTGCTTTGGTCAAATCAGGGCTAATTGCCTGCCAAGTATCGCCTCTGTCTAAGCTACGATATACTTTTTGGGCACAGAAATACAAAATATCAGGGTTAAAGCGGCTCATCAGCACGGGTGTTCTCCAGTTAAATCTCAAAGGCTCTTCGCCAATATTGTGCTCAGGGGTGATGCGTTTGGGTGCTTTTCCTTTCTCGAGGCGGGCATAATTTCCGAATTGGTAGCCTGTATAAATCAAATCTGATTGGGTAGGATTGACCTGCACAAACATCCCGTCTCCGCCCCAGATTCTCTCCCAAAATTCTCCTTCATTGGGTTGATGCTGAGAAGAACCCTTGAATACGCCATTGTCTTGCATGCCGCCATAGACATTGTAAGGGGTTTCCATATCTACCGTAACGGTATAAAACTGTGCTACAGAGGTGTTATTTAAGTGTAAAAAAGTACCTCCTGCATCATAGCTCACATAGATTCCACCGTCATTGCCATTCAAGATATGATTGGCATCGCTGGGGTTTATCCACATGGCGTGGTGGTCTGCGTGTACTTTTCTGCCTGGAGCGATGGATTTAAAGGTCTTGCCACCGTCATCAGAGCGAAGCAAAGGCACTCCAAAAATATAGACTTGCTCGGGATTGCTCGGGGCTACACGCACTTGCCCAAAATAATAACCGTAGCTATAAAAAACGCCTTTGAGTGGATAGCTATTGACTTTTTTCCAAGATTTTCCTGCATCATCTGAGCGGTAAAGCTCTGCCCCACGTACTTCTGTGCCGAAAAGTGCTTCATTGGCATCTGCAAAATAAGTGGCGAGTGCTTTGGGTGTATATTTCCCTGCTTTGATTTCTTTTTTGACGAGTTGGGCTGTATATTTTTGGGGGAATCCTTTTTTATCCAAGAAATCAGCCAAGTCTTTGTCCTCTAATTTTTGAAAATCTGCTGCGGTCATCTTCTCAAAATCTTTGAAATCAAACTTTGGAGCATCTGTTTCGGGTGTTTGCTCGGCTTTGATGGTTTCTTGGTTATCGACCACAAGGTAGAGGACATTGGGCTGACTATCACAAATATCCAAGCCGATTCTGCCCATAAATTTGGCTTCTGGAAGTCCATTGCTGACTTTCGCCCAAGTATCGCCCCCATCTTCGGAGTAATACAAGCCACTGCCTGCCCCGTGTCCTTTAAAATCCCAAGCCTTGCGGGTACGCTCCCAAGTAGCTGCCCAGAGTTGTTTTGGGTTTTTAGGATTGATGATTAAATCTACTACGCCCGTGCTGTCATTGACGAAGAGTGTTTTTTTCCAAGTGCTGCCGCCATCAGTGGTTTTATAAACGCCTCTGTCAGAGTTATGACTATACAAAGCCCCTAAACTGCCTACCCAAGCGGTGTTTTCGTCTGTAGGATGTGTGATGATTCTGCCAATGTGTTGGGTGTTTTCTAGTCCTTTGTGTTGCCAAGTGCTGCCTCCATCCGTGCTTTTATAGACTCCAAAGCCTGCATAGCTAGAGCGGCTGCTATTGTTTTCACCTGTGCCTACCCACAGTGTTTTGGGGTTAGAGGGAGAGATAGCAATAGCCCCCGTGGTCAGTCTGGCTTGATTATCAAAAATAGGCTCAAAGCTCAGACCATTGTTTTGAGTTTTGAATACACCACTTGATGCATAAGCTACATAATACTCTTTGGTGTTCTGAGGGTGAACGGCGATGTCCACCACACGCCCGCCCATGACCGTGGGGCCAATGCTTCGGAGGGGATATTCTTTGAACAAGGTTTGATTTTGGAGTGTAGTTTTTTGGCTTACAGCTGCTTTTCTTTCTTGGTCAGAAGATGCCTCAAGTTGTGGTAGTTTTTTTTGGGCAAATGTACTCTGATGTGCTATCAGGAGGGATAAAAGGATAAGAAGTATAAATTTTGGCATATTATCAAGATTTTGTGTAAGTAAACTCTGTCAAGCAAATATCTTATAAGAATTTACATATCACAAATATATTTTGATAAAGTTAAGCATCGTATGATGTGTTAGTATCAAATGTTCCGTAGTCGGTCTTATCCTTCAGCTTGCCCTGAGGGAGACCAAGCCTGCAAGTAGCTATGATTTTACATCCATGATATGAATGAATTTAGCTAATTTTTTTATATTTGTAAAGAAAGCTAGGTGAAAGGCTTAGGACATGATTGGTTAGTATCGAGAGGGCTTGGTAAAGTGTAAACAAAGATTAGAGTAAATTACTATTTCTAAAATACCAACCAAGGAGCAGATTCAAATAATCGCCAGGTATTTAAACATTATGAAAAGAAGAGAAATTGAACTAGGTGATCGAGAAAAATTAGTGGAAATTTACGATGAACTGAGTGCTAAACATTATGAATCTTCAGATTGGTCGTTTTTCAATCACAGAATAAGTGAATTTGTATCAATCATTCAAAAATACAATAGAAAAGACTGGGATATATTTGCTAGATTTATTCAAATATCACAGCAAAAGCTCGGTATTATGTGTGATAATGACAAGAGGACATCTATTGGACTCAGTACATCAGTAAAGTATATGGAAGAGTTTCTCAAACTAGCTGAAATATTATAATCCCTTCTGCTGCGTTAAGTTCTGTTCTACTCTTAGCATCCTTCACACACCCACCACAGCAACTACTTTTAGCATATGAAAGTAAATTTTACAAATCACTTAAACTCAAATATAAAATGAAATTCTGAAATAAATCCTTATCAATAGCCAAACCACGACTTCATGATGCAAAAACCTTTGGTCTGAAGGAGACCCGTCTGACCAGTTTGCTATTGTGGGGCAGGGCGTTTGGACTAGAATGGGGAAATACGAAATAGATTAATGTATTAAAAGTTTGTAACTGGCGAAAAGATTTGCTAACTTTCAATTAAGAAACAAACACACTAAACAACAACGTGTAAAACCAATAAGAAAGAATAAAATGATACTATTATTAATTTACCTATTTGTAGCTCTTTTCACTTCCTTTTTGTGTTCAGTTATGGAGGCAGTGCTGCTCTCCACTCCGATTTCGTATATAAAGTCAGAAGCCGAACAAGGAAATAAGAGTGCAATTTCTATGATTCATTTAAAAGAAGATATAGATAAGCCTCTGTCTGCTATTCTTTCTCTAAACACAGTTGCACATACAGTAGGTGCGGCAGGCGTAGGAGCACAAGCTGTTATTGTATTTGGTGAAGGCTATTTTGGAATCGTGTCTGCTGTATTGACTATTTTGATTTTGGTCATCACCGAGATTATACCTAAAACACTGGGTGCTAATTATAGCAAAGAACTCATAGGCATTTCTTCAAAAATTATAGGAGTGATGATATTCATCACCTATCCCTTGGTGGTGGTTTCATCAGTTTTAACCAAATTATTGTCGAGAGATAAAAAAGAATTAACCACAAGTAGAGAAGAAATCTCTGCTCTGGCAAGCATTGGTACCCAAGAGGGGATTTTTGCAGATAAAGAAAATAAAATTATTCAAAACTTGATAAGGCTAAAAAGCATCAAGATTTCTGAGATTATAACTCCTCGCATTGTTGTAGTAATCGCAAATGAAGAAATGACACTACAGGAATTTCTTAAAAGCAAAGATTTTTTGCATTTCTCTAGAATACCTGTTTATCAAGGAAATAGAGATAATATTACTGGCTATGTATTCAGAGAAGTAGTCTTTGAGAAGTTGGCAGAAGACCAGTTTGATTTAAGACTCAAAGACATCAAAAGAGAGATTTTGAGTTTTACCGAATCTACGACTTTGTTTAATGCTTGGGATGTGATGCTATCAAAAAAAGAACACATTTCACTGGTAACTGACGAATATGGGGGAATGGACGGAATAGCAACTCTAGAAGACATCATTGAATCTTTACTTGGCTTTGAAATCGTGGATGAAAAAGACCGAGTGGAAGATATGCAACAATATGCAATGGAAAGATGGAAAAGCAAACAAAAAAAATATGACTTGCTCAAAGACGACAAACAAAAAAAGCATACAGACTAATCCACCTATAAACTCATTATTTACTCTAAAAAATACCCAAGTCTAAAGCTTTTTACCTGTTGTTATTGTGTGTAGATGCAAACGGTTATGACTATTATTCTGGTCAAAGGTGTGCTGTGAAGATTGCAAACTGGTCTGACGGATCTCCCTCAGACCAAAGGCCTTTCCATCATGAAGTCGTAGTTTTGACTGTTGATTTGAGTTTATTTCGGAATTTTGTTTTATATTTGAGTTTATATGATTCGTAAAGTTTGCTTTCAGTGAGACACTAAAAGCAGTTTACTGTTCTGGGTATGCTAAGACCAGAGGATGATTTAAAAGATACCCACTATACATTTTAAATCCCCTTCCCAGTCCTTACAAGCATCAGGGCAATTCTTATTTTGAAATAATCATATTTTTCTTCAAAATGTTGGTAGGCTTCGTTTGTGCCATTGGGCAGAGATTCAAGGCTTAGGAAATAAGCCTTCAACTCTTTAAATTCAGCCTTGCTAAGGTAGGGCTTAAGGTCAATGTTTTGTCCTTGTTCACAGAGTTTGACGAGGTGAGATTGGATGGTGCTGGGGCTTAGCTGACGCTCAAGGGCGATTTCTTCAATGCTTTTGCCTTGCTTATACATCTCAAAAGTAAGCACTTGCGTCCCGCCTTTGACCGTTTCTCCATCTTGCACTTTGTCAGTAATAAATTTACGGATTTCTTTCAAAAACACCTTTCCATACGCCTCTAATTTTGCCTGTGCTACCCCTGAGATGGCTAAGAAAGCTTGCTCAGTCGTAGGGCGTTCTTTTGCCATTTCGTCTAGGGTTTTGTCGTTAAAGATGACATAAGGAGCTACTCCTTTCTCATCAGCAAGCCTTTTGCGCAAGCCCCGCAAAACCTCAAATAGTTCTTCAGCAAGTAGCTGGGTTTTGGGTTTGAGTGTAGGCGAACGCATCCCCTCTGGAAGGCTTGCCTGTGGTTCGGAGAGTTGTAGTTTATAGTTTTTAAATAAAATAGCTTCTGCCAGAGGTCCTTTTTTTAGTGTGTAATTTTCGTCATACGCCATATCAAATACGCCCAGATTGAGCATTTGATGTACATAATCTCGCCAATCTTCAAAGCCAATGTCTTTGCCTGCCCCGTAGGTCTTGATTTGTTGGTAGCCTTTGTTGAGCAGTTCTTGATTGGCAGAGCCACGCAATACATTGATGAGCATATTGATTCCTACCTGCTCATTTAGTCTGAGCAAGGCAGAAAGTGCTTTTTGAGCTAGAATAGTTCCGTCTTTGGTCGTTCTTGGGTTTTGGCACACATCACAGTTGCCACAGCTTTGGGTATAATTTTCATTAAAATAATTAAGCAAAACCCTTCTCCTACAGATGCCTGCCTCGGCAAACTGCTGCATACGCTCCAGCTTGGCAAGTCGGAGGTTTTTCATTTTTGTGTCTGGAGTGTCTTCTATGATTTTACGCCAAATCATCACATCTTGAAAAGAATAAAACAAAATGGCTCTACTATTTAGTCCATCTCTTCCTGCTCTCCCTATTTCTTGGTAGTAGCTTTCTACATTTTTGGGTAAGTTATAATGAATCACAAACCTGACATTAGGCTTGTCTATGCCCATCCCGAAGGCAATCGTGGCACAAATCACCTGCAAATCATCTCTTAAAAACATTTCTTGCACACTTGACCTAATATTTGCATCTAAGCCTGCGTGGTAGGCAGCCGCTTTGATGCCCTCTTTTTTGAGCTTTTCGGCGAGTTCTTCGGTGTTTTTTCGGCTAATACAATAGACAATCCCTGCCTGTGTAGGGCGGTCTTTTACGAATTGAATAATGCGTTTTGCCCGATTCGTGGCTGGCAAAATACTCAACTGAATATTGGGTCTGTCAAAAGAAGAAATAAAAATCTGAGGGGCTTTAAGCACCAACTGGTTCAAGATGTCTCTGCGAGTTACCTTATCAGCCGTGGCAGTGAGGGCAATGGTGGGGGTCTCAGGAAAATTAGTCTTCAAAAACTTTAATTGGGTATATTCTGGGCGAAAATCATGCCCCCAAGTGGAGACGCAGTGTGCCTCATCTATGGCAAAAAGGCTGATTTCTAATGACTTAAGAAAATACGTAAACTCTTGGCTTACAAGCTTTTCGGGTGAGACATAGAGTAGTTTGATTTCCTTATTTCGGCATTGCTGGATGATGAGCCGTTGCTCTTCGGTGCTTTGTGTACTGTTGAAATAAGTAGCGGCGATTTTATTGGCTTGCAGGGCTTCTACTTGGTCTTTCATCAATGAGATAAGCGGCGAGACTACCACGGTTAGCCCAGCTTTGAGTATAGCAGGTACTTGATAACAAATAGATTTACCTCCTCCTGTGGGCATCAGCACGAGTGCATCTTTGTTGGCCATGATTCTCTCTATGATTTCTTTTTGCATAGGGCGAAAGGCATCATAGCCGAAGTATTTTTTGAGAATTTGCTCGGGTGAATTGGCAGACATGAGAGTTTGGATTTTGATGAAAACTTTTTGCCAATCTATTAATTTTTTTTGTTTTTATTATGGTGTTTTGCTAAAAAAATGAGAAGCTGCTTTTGAGAAATTAGGCAGTTTGCCCAAAGATTGCACCCAAGACAACCCGCTACTGTGAAGAAATTTACCTAGATTTGTTTAGAAGTATAAAAACACCTATTTTTACTCATTCAAAAATAAAAAAACCATGGCAAGCAATACTTTTCGTAAAAAAGAAAAACCGAAAAAGTCCAGATGGTTTGGAAATGTTTCTAAACCTCTCTCCGAAAAATCAGTAACCGATGCAACACTCCCTACGAGATACATCCCCAATCTGATTTTCTTGGCGATGCTTGGCTTGCTATACATCGCCAACTCACACTACGCTGAAAGGATGGTGCGTGAAACCTCTAAATTAGAAGCCGAAGTTGAAAATTTACGCTCTGATTATACGACTTTGCGTGCAGAGTTTGATACTTTTACGGGCAGACAAACAGAAATTGCGAAAAAGGCCAAAGAACTTGGACTAGAAGAAGGTAAAGGAAAAATACAAAAAATAATAATCCCAAAAGGTGCGTATTAAAGAATCCATATTAGCACGAGTAAAATTCGTTTTTATCTTGGTATCCATCCTTGCAGGGTTGATAGTCATTCAGATTATCAATGTGCAATGGGTACAAGGGCAACACTGGAGACAGGTAGCCCAAGACATCGGGCTGATGTACCGTGTAAAAAAAGCCCCAAGAGGTAATATTTACAGTGCAGATGGTGAAATGCTTGCTACTTCTATTCCACTTTACAAACTTTCTATTGACCCTACCATCGTCAGCGAAGACCTGTATGTGCAGGGCATAGACTCTTTGTCTAAGTTATTGTCTAATTTCTTTGAGGATAAAAGCGCCCGTGAATACCTCCTCAAAATAAATGATGCCCGCCGACAGAAAAAACGCTACCTTATCCTTAGCCCTACTCTGATTACTTTCTCTGACAAAAAAGAAATGTCTGAATGGCCTATCTTTCGTGAAGGGCAGCTCGGTGGAGGCGTGCTTTTTGAAAAAATAGAAGAAAGAAGCTACCCCTTCGGAGAAGTAGCACGCCGAACCATAGGTTTTGTAAATGAAAATGGAAAAGGTGCTGGCTTAGAAATCAGTTTTGACAAGCAACTGGCAGGGAGAGATGGCAGAGCCATTTACCAAAAAATAGCAGGAGGCGAATGGAAGCCTATCAATGAAGGCACACAAATCAGACCACAAGATGGATTTGATATACAGACTACCCTTGATATCAATGTGCAGGATCTTGCCCACCAAAAACTCAAAGATGCACTCATCAAGCACAATGCCAAGCACGGCTCCGTCATCGTGATGGAGGTTAGCTCAGGAGAGATTACTGCTATGGTAAACCTCGGAAGGATTAAACCTGGGCAATACGAAGAAAATTATAATTATGCCATCGGTGACCAAGGAAGCGATGACCCAGGCTCTACTTTCAAAACTGCCTCTATGATGGCTTTGCTTGAAGATACAACGCTTACCCTCCGAGATACCATAGAAACAGGGGGAGGAAGTTTTAGGTATTTTGACAGGGTAATGAAAGATACACGCTACGGAGGCTGGGGGCGTATCACGGTGCAGCAGTCCTTAGAGCTTTCTTCTAATATCGGGGTATCGAGGCTGGTGAGCCGTCATTTTGGACGTAAATCTGACAAATACATAGAATACCTCGAAAAATTTGGACTGACTACTCCTCTAGAAAAATACATCAAATTGGATGGTACTGCCAAGCCTTATATCAAAAATCCAAGAGATAATACTTGGAGTGGGGTTACACTGCCTTGGATGTCAGTAGGGTATGAAATGCGTGTCTCTCCGCTTCAGATATTGACCTTCTACAATGCCATTGCCAACAATGGCTACTTGGTCAAGCCTTTGCTTGTCAAGAAAATCAAGAAGACAGGAGAATCCATAGATGTATTCAAGGCAGAAGTGTCTTCTCAGCCCATCTGCTCAGAAGCAACCCTCGAAAAAATTAAAACCATGCTCGAGGGGGTCATACTCAGAGGCACTGCCAAAAATATCAAAAGCAGCAGTTTCAGCATTGCTGGAAAAACAGGTACTTCCCAAAAACTCAACAAAAGAGGACAATACATCAAAAAATATAAGACATCCTTTGTCGGATACTTCCCCGCAGACAATCCAAAGTATAGCTGTATCGTGGTCATAGATGAGCCACAAGGTGCTGACCAATACGGGGGGGATGTATCTGCCCCTGTGTTTAAGCAAATAGCCGAAGCACTTTACACACGTGATGTAGATGTGCAGAGCCAAAAAGTACTTAAGAGAGAGACAAGTTTGTTTCAGACAAATTTACCCAAAAATCAAGTCAGCAACTACGAAGATGTCCATACGATTCTGAAAGAGTTGAAAATCTCTACTGTAAGGCCCGAAGACGGTGCCGACTGGGTAAAACCTAACCCACAGCGCATGGCCGTTACCTGGGATGCCCACAAAATAGAACCCAACAAAGTGCCCAATGTAAAAGGACTCAGCCTGAGAGATGCCCTCTACATACTCGAGAACCGAGGGCTTAAGGTCTTTTATACTGGATTCGGAAGGGTAAAAACACAAAGCCTTATGCCTGGCTCTGCACTTACGGTAGGCAGCAAAATCATCATACAATTAGAATAAGCACTGCTTTTGTCATTCTGTGCTCATATTATGAGTAAATGCCAAGTATAAAAAACATTTTTTGCTTTGTTATTTTGCATAGATTTTGCACCTTTGCCTTCTCAATAAAATAACCCATTGCAAGCGCTAAATGTATGGCAGAAAAAGAAGAAGATATTAAAGATGTAAGCCCTCAAGACAATAAAAAAATAAACCTTCATTTAGACGGGACAGACTTTCAGGGATTTACATTTCGCTTCTTGGGCATTGTGATATCCTCCCTGACCCTGATATGGCTTACAGATTTAGACGAAGCACTGATACTCTTCGGGGTAAGTTTACTGTGGCTGAGTTATTTTTTTTACAAAGTAATCCGCTATAAAGAAGAAGCCTATGAGCAGATTATAGAAGATTTAGAAACACGCAATGCACGCCTAGAAAAAAGCAACAAACTTCTTCAAAATGTAGTGCAAGATTCACTTGGTATGAAAGTAAGCACAGAAGAATCCCCGGAGAAAGCCAAGTAATGATTTCTTCACTAGATGATTTACTTATATCCCATTCCGTAAAGTATTCTTTTGTGATGATGGCAACACACAAACTAAAAGTCTAAAATTTTGCTTTCCTTAGAAATAATTTGATGCTATAGTTGTGTATATTTGAACCATTCATTCATTGAAATAAAAACTACATAAAAACATCAATTTTAGAAAAATGAAAAGAAGTGAAGAATTTTTAGAAAGAAGAAATAAGGTAGTTCCTAGAGGTATCGGCACTTTCAATCCTGCCACAGCCATTTCTGCCAGCAATGCCACCATCATCAATGCAGACGGGGAAGAGTTGATAGATTTTGTAGGAGGAATTGGTGTCTTGAATGCAGGGCATTGCCCAGAGTCAGTTATAGAAGCTATCTGCCAGCAGGCACGCACACTGATGCATACTTGCTTTCATATTGCTACTTATGAACCTTATCTAGAGCTCTGCGAAAAACTGGCGGCACTCTTCCCTCACGGAGACAATACCAAGGTCATGCTCACCAATACAGGGGCAGAATCTGTAGAAAATGCCATCAAAATAGCTCGACAAGCCACTGGACGATCGGCAGTGATTGCTTTTACGGGAGCTTTCCATGGCCGAAGCATGATGGCAATGACCCTGACCTCTAAAGTAGCTTACAAAGTAGGCTGTGGTCCCTATGCCCCAGAGGTCTATCGTATGCCTTACCCTAACTTTTATAAAAATAACCAAGGTCTTGAAGAAGATGCCTTTGTAGAAAGAGAACTCTACCGATTCCGAAAAGCACTGCACCAAATGATAGACCCAAGCCAAGTAGCAGCGGTCATCATAGAACCCATACAAGGCGAAGGCGGATTCGTGGTTTGCCCCAAAGGATACCTACAAGGACTGAGAGAAATCTGTAACGAATTTGGTATTTTACTCATCATCGATGAGGTGCAGTCGGGCTTTTGCCGCACAGGTAAATGGGCAGCGTATGAGCATTATGATGTTACGCCTGATATCTCTACTTGGGCAAAATCTATGGGCTCAGGAATGCCCATCGGGGCAGTCATAGGCAAAGCCGAACTCATGGACGCCGCACTGCCAGGCACGATTGGCGGCACTTACCTCGGCAACCCTGTCTGCTGTGCTGCTGCACTTGCCACCATCAAGTTTATGGAAGAAAATAACCTCAACCAAAGAGGCGTAGAAGTAGGAGAAAAATGCCTCCAAACCTTCACGAAAATGCAGGAAAAATACCCTGATACCATCGGTGATGTGCGTGGAATAGGCGCTATGATTGCTTTTGAGCTGGTACACGAGGGAGACTCTACCAGACCTAATAGTGAGCTTTGTGCAAAACTCCTTGCCAACTGCGCCAAGCGGAATCTCATTATTATCAGTGCAGGCACTTACAAAAATGTCATCAGAATACTAAGCCCACTGACTATCCCAGACGAGCTTTTAGAGAAAGGACTTTCCATTATTGAAGAAGAACTTGAAAAACTGATGGTTACAAGTGCAGTCTAGTTGCTTTAAATGTAAAGCAAACAAATCACCATGGGCTGTGTTGTTCTTAGTGCAGAAAGTTTTTTTTAACCCTTATTTTTTTAATGTAAATACAATTATATGAGATATTTTTCGGTGGCAGGCATTCAAATGAAAGTTTCAGCTGCTTATAGTAATCTAGAGATGATGAAGTTTAAGATAGATGTATTGATGTCTATCTATCCGTGGGTGGATATGATTATGTTTAGTGAGCTCTGCATGCGTGGACCTCTCACACACTATGCGACTACAAGCCCAGAAAAATTTGAGGCAGAGTTTGCCAAAATGGCAAAAAAACATAAAATATGGCTCTTACCAGGCTCTATGTTTGAAAAAAGAGATGACAAAGTCTATAATACAGCTTCTGTCATTAACCCTGACGGTGAGATAGTGGCACGATACAGTAAAATGTTTCCTTTCTTGCCTTATGAAGTAGGTGTATCAGAAGGTAACGAGTTTTGTGTATTTGATGTGCCCGAAGTAGGGCGTTTTGGCGTGTCTATTTGCTATGATATGTGGTTTCCTGAGACCTCCCGCACGCTTGCAACTATGGGTGCTGAGGTTATCTTGCATCCTACTCTTACAGGCACGATTGATAGAGAGATAGAGCTGTCTATAGTAAGGGCTACTGCAGCTTGCAATCAGTGTTATGTCATTGACATCAATGGGCTAGACGCAGGAGGCAGCGGACGGTCAATCATTTGTGGGCCAGATGGCAGGGTGATTTATCAGGCTGAAAATACTGAAGAAATGATTCCGATAGAGTTAAACCTTGACCTCGTGCAGCGAAGCCGTGAGCGGGGAGTGCTCCGTCTGGGGCAGCCTCTCAAAAGTTTTAGAGACCGTATTAAGACAGGTATTTTTGACAGGACTTATCAAAAAGATGGAGATTTTTCGTATTTAGATTCCTTAGGCCCCTTGCTTAAGCCTACTCGCACAAGGTTGGAAGAGATTACTCGGCTTAATTTAGACGAGAAAAATAAACTCCCTAACTCCTCCAAAGATCAGCCTCTTTAGTACTTAGAATGGCGCATCACACATACAGACTTACCAAAAAGTAAAATACTTCTTGGTAAGTTTTTTTTATCCCTTGTGCAAAGATGAAGTATCGAGATAGGCGGCATTTTAGCTGAATTATGCTAATTTTGAACATTCTTTAAAATCACTTCAAGTAAAAAATATGGATTCACAATTAACTTTCTATAAGTACCAAGGCACTGGCAATGATTTTATCATGATAGACAACCGCTCGGTGATGTTTGATGCTCAAGATGAGGCACGCATTGCCAAACTTTGCCACCGCCGATTTGGGATAGGAGCTGATGGTCTGATTTTGCTAGAAAATGCTGAGGGCTATGACTTCCGCATGGTCTATTTTAATGCCAATGGCAAAGAAGGTTCTATGTGTGGCAATGGAGGCAGGTGCACCGTACAGTTTGCACATCATTTGGGCGTATTCACAGAAAAAACCAAATTTATAGCCGTAGATGGGGAGCATATCGCCTACCTAAAAAATGACTGGATATACCTCAAAATGCAGGAAGTCAGTGAAATAGAAACTCAGAAAGACTTTTATTTCTTAGATACAGGCTCACCGCATTATGTAGCTTTTGTAAAAAACCTCCCCGAATATCCTGTCTTCCAAGAAGGCAAAGCCATTAGATACAATGAACGATTTGCTGAAAAAGGCACGAATGTCAATTTTATTGAAAAAATAGCGCCTCAAAAACTTCAAGTACGCACCTATGAAAGAGGTGTAGAAGACGAAACCTACTCTTGTGGCACAGGTGTAACAGCCGCCGCCCTTGTGAGTAGTTTAGAAGGGATGCAAAGCCCCATACAAATTCAGACTTTAGGTGGGATGTTAGAAGTAACTTTCAAGAGAAATGAGCAGGCTACTTTTGAGGAGATTTACCTTGCGGGCCCTGCCCAAAAAGTATTTGAAGGAAAAATAAATCTTTAAATTACTCAATCTCTTAAAAAGCAGTCAACCGAGCAAAGCTTTTCTGAAAAGGTCTTGCTCGGTCTGCTGTTTTTATGCTTATCTAAAGTTTTACGCCAATACTTTTCTAGAGATAAGCTCTTTCATAATCTCGTTTGTGCCTGCGTAAATACGCTGTACACGGGCATCTGCATAGCCTCTTGCCACGAGGTAATCCCACATATAGCCATAGCCTCCGTGTAGCTGCACACATTCATCGGCTACTTTGCACTGAATATCAGTCAGGCGGTATTTAGCCATAGATGCCGTAGCTCCATCACATTTGCCTTCATTGTGTAGCTTGATGCAGTGATCCATAAACACACGGCTCATAGCGATGTCTGTGGCAAGCTCTGCAAGTTTGTATTTGGTATTTTGAAAATCAGCCACTCTTTTTCCGAAAGCCATACGCTCTTTGACATAATCTACAGTAGCGGCAAAATAAGCCTCTGCCAGCGAAATAGCAGATTGAGCCACTACCAAACGCTCTTGGGCAAGCTCTGTCATCAGGTAGCCAAAGCCTTTTCCTTCTTCACCCAATAGATTTTCTTTAGGAACTTCTACATTGTCGAAAAATAATTCACAAGTATCTTGAGCGTGTAAGCCTACTTTCTCGAAGGGTTTTCCTTTGCTAAAGCCTTTCATCCCTGCTTCTATGAGCAATAAACTAATTCCTCTAGCTCCCTCTTGCGGGTTGGTTTTGACGGCTACTACTACTACATCGGCAAGGTAGCCATTGGTGATAAATGTTTTAGAGCCATTGACGAGGTAGTGGTCTCCTTTGTCTATGGCAGAAGTACGCATGCCTTGCAAATCACTTCCTGCCCCGGGCTCAGTCATCGCAATGGCACTAATCGCCTCACCTGATACCATTTTGGGAAGCCATTTTAGCTTAGTGGCTTCTGAGCCATAGTGTAGCACATAGGGCAATACAATATCAGAATGCAGTGGATACCCTACGGCAGGCCCACCGCAGCCCGAGTGCCCCATTACTTCTGTAAACATGGCATTGTAGCGAAAGTCTGTAATCCCCAATCCTCCGTATTCTTCGGGAACTTGCAGCCCTAGAAAGCCTGCTTCGCCGAGTTTGAGCCAAGATTCTCTCGAGACCATCTTGTCTTTTTCCCATTGTGCATGGTGCGGCACTATCTCTTGATTGACAAAATCAGTCAGAGAATCACGAAAAAGCTCATGTTCTTCGGTGTATAAATCTCTGATGATGGTATTTTGTGTCTGTAGGGTAGTAGGCATATTGTTTTGTTTTTCTAAGAAATTTTAAGATTAAACCAACCTCAAAGCTGATATGTTTGCAAAGTTAGGGCAAGATTTTGGGATTTTGGCAACGAATGTAGCCCATGAGCGAATAGTTTGTGAAGAGGTGGATGCCTATTTTTACTGATGCCTTTACAAAAAGCGATTGTCAGTTAGAATAAGGCATACGAAACATTTTTTTGCCTCATTACTTGTTCTTACGACTATCAAGACCTATAATGTGGGCATTACAGATGGTTTCACTTCATTCAATTACACAAAAATATTCAGATATGTTAGAAGAAAAAGAAAACATAAGTGGGCAAAATACACGCCCTAAATTAAAAGCTTCGGTCAGTACTTTTGGTTTTTTTAGTCTTGCCTTTGGCTCTATGATAGGAGTGGGCTGGGTAACTGCCCTGGGGGGCTGGCTGCAGAGTGCAGGCCCTGTGGGGGCTGTGCTTGCCTTTTTGTTGGGTGGTTTGCTGATGATTTGTATTGGGCTGTGCTATGCCGAAGTAACGCCTATGCTGCCTGTGGCAGGTGGAGAGGTAGCCTATTCTTACAAAAGTTTTGGTGTGGGTGAGTCTTTTGGTGTGGGTTGGTTTTTGGCATTTGGGTATTTATCTGTTTCGGCTTTTGAAGCTATTTCTGTGAGCAAAGTACTGGGGTATTTATTTCCCAATCAGATTCCGTCTATTCCTATCTACAGCATAGGTGGAGAGTCAGTGGATTTGGTTCATTTGGTACTGGCTTTGGGCTTTACAGCACTGATTACCTATGTCAATTATACGGGGTCTAAGGGTGCAGTAAATCTTCAGACCTATCTGACTTTAGCACTGCTTGCCATTTCTATTGTATTTATAAGTTTTGGTTTTTATGAGGGCAAGTTGAGCAATCTTCAGCCTTATTTTGGTCAGGTAGATGACTTGAGCATCAGTGCAGGGGTTTTGGCAGTAGCCATCACAGTGCCTTTTTGGTTTGTGGGTTTTGATACGATTCCGCAAAGTGCCGAGGAAGCCAACAGTGATATTGCGCCCAAGATGCTGGGCACGCTCATCGTGGCTGCCATCGGAGGAGCGATTATTTTTTATGCTTTGATTATTTTGAGTGCCTCTATGGTGCAGCCTTGGGAGACCCTGCTCGGCAAAGAGCTTGCTACTGCAGCAGCTTTTGAGGGTGCATTTGGTTCTACTTTTTGGGCGAAGATGGTCTTGGTAGCGGCACTCATTGGCTTGATGACCTCTTGGAATGGATTTTTTTTGGCGGGTTCTAGAGTCCTTTTTGCACTAGGCAGGGGCAGGATACTCTCTCCAGCACTTGGCAAGACACACCCAAAATACGGCAGCCCCTCCAATGCGGTGTTGATTAGCGGAATATTTACAGGCTTGGCTTGCTTACTTGGCAGACAAGCGATGACGGCTTTTGTCAATGTAGGTTCGCTCTGTATTGTGATTGCTTTTTTGGGTGTTTCGTTTTCTTTTTTGAGATTACGCATAAAATACCCTAATTTTTACCGTCCTGTTCGCCTAAAATGGGGCTGGCTCATAGGGATTATCTCCATCATAGGCTCTATCTTTATTCTGGGGGTGATGATTATTCCTGCAAGCCCTTCTTCACTGAGCAGCATGGAATGGATTATTTTTGTGATTGTGGCAGCTACAGGGCTGTTGTTTTGGTTTATGTCTGCGAGCAGCAGGGCAGGCACTTCAAAAGAAGAGCGAGATTACCTTATCTTAGAAAAATATGCAAAAGAAGCACCGCAAGATTAGTACTATAAAAGAGAGGCAATCATCAGTCTCCCTTGTGCAAGCCTTTTGGCTAGAGGCACAGAGGCAGCCACTATAGAGGCATTTTTAGGCTGCCTTAAATTGGACGTGAACCGAAAAACTTATCTGTTTTTTATTTTATTTCAAAACTTTATTCCGTTTTTTAGTTTTATAAATCCGTAGCGTTTGCCTTTGGAGAAATCTTAAGGGCACAGGTTACCACGGGCAAGCAAGGCTTTAAGACCTAGAGAGTTTGTCGGTATTGAGAAGGTATGTTAAATAAAAATAGAGTAAGTTATGGTAAGCATGTCTTTTTTTCAGTACAAAAATTTTAAGCAGCGCTGGTGGGCTTTCAAGCAAATGAACTTAGCCCCTGAGGCACTTAAAAAAGTGGAGGGCTTGTCATTTACCAAACTTTTGGGCAGTGGTGGCAAACAGGGTTTTGGTCTTTTGCCAAATTGGGGTTTTTATGGTCTTCTGGGTGTCTGGGACAATGCAGCGGCTGCCCATCATTTCTTTAATCATCACCCCCTTTTGCTTGATTTTAAATCAAAAAGCACTCATTATCAGCATATATTTTTAGAGCCTTTGAGTGCTCATGGCAAATGGGACGGACAAGAGCCATTCGCCAACCCAAAACAAAAAAGTGATGGCAAAATAGCCGTTATCACCAGGGCAAAAATCAAGTGGAACAAAATATTCCAGTTCTGGCGTTTTGTAAGCCCTGCCAGCAAAGATATGCAGCACAAAGACGGATTGATTTTTTCGGTAGGCATTGGCGAAATCCCCTTGATTCAACAAGCTACTTTTAGTATCTGGGAAAACACCGAGAAAATGCGACAATATGCCTACAACAGTACCCAACATACCCAAGTGATTCAGAAAACGAGGGAGTTAAATTGGTACAGCGAAGAGCTTTTTGCACGCTTCGCCGTAAAAAGTACAGAAGGAAACTGGGATGCTTTCAAAGCACAATTAGATTTGCCCCACCCCTGAATGGGGCAGGGAGTAGGCTAAGAAAGATGCCCAGTAAGCTCTTGCTTGAGTGTCTGCAGGGGCATAGCACCTGATTTTCGCCACTTACTCTCGCCCTTGTCAAAGAGCATAAAAGTAGGCACGCCTTTGATTTGGAGGTTCTGGGCAAGTTGTGGGTTTTTGTCTATGTCTATTTTGATGACTTTGAGCTTGCCTTTGTACTCTTGGGCAAGGTCTTCTAATATGGGAGCCATCGTCTTGCAAGGGCCGCACCACTCTGCAAAAAAATCTACCAAGACAGGGGTTTCAGATGAATTTAAAAGTTCTTTAAAAGACATTTTCATATTAATATAGTTTAATTTGTTTATATATTAAAATAAAAAAAAGCAAGTCTTATTAATGCTTTTTTTATAATTTTGGGAAATTAATCCCAATTTAAAAACATTTATACACTGCTAAAAAGTTCTTATTTTATACAAGCATTAATTAAATACCTGATGAAAAATTTTATTTACTTATTTATTTCACTTCTCTGGGCACTGCCTAGCTATGCACAGACCCAAAAAGAAGTAAGTACAGCAGATGTCTGGCAGACTTATCGCTTTACCACTCGCTCAGTTAATGGAGTAAACTGGACCAAAGACGGGCAGTACTACACCTCCCAAAACGACCGATATATCATTAAATATAACATCGCTACGGGACTGCCTGTAGATACCCTCTATGGCAAAGAAGGTGCACCCAAAGAATACATAGAGTTTGATGAGTATTCATTTAGCCCCCAAGAAAACAAAATAATGCTTTCTTCCAATGCTGAGCCTATCTATCGCCGCTCTTCTAAGGCTTATTTTTATGTCTATGACATTGCCAAAAAAGAAATTACTCGCTTGATAGCAGGTGAAAAACAATCCTACGCTACTTTCTCACCCGATGGCAATCAAGTGGCATTTGTGCGAGACAATAACTTGTATGTAACTGACCTTGCTACAATGCAAACAAAGTCTATCACTACGGATGGAGAGAAAAATAAAATTATCCATGGCAGCACAGATTGGGTCTATGAAGAAGAATTTTCTTTTGCTCAAGCTTTTTACTGGTCTTCGGATAGCAAAAAAATAGCCTATTATACCTTTGATGAAAGCGAGGTAAAGGAGTTTATGATGCAATACTGGAACGGCCCCACTACGCCCTATCCAGAGAATTATCAATTCAAATACCCCAAAGCAGGAGAAGTCAATTCTACGATTACCATCTCTGTCTATGACCTTAGCAAAAATAAATCTACCAAAATGGACATCGGCACAGAGACCGACATCTACATCCCTCGCATCAATTGGACTCAAGATGCCAATTTGCTTTCTATCCGAAGAATGAACCGCCTCCAAAATCAATTAGAGATACTTCACGCAGATGTGAATACAGGTAAGACCCAAGTAATCTTAACCGAAAAAGACAAGGCGTATGTGGATTTGGATTTTACGGATGACCTTGCTTATTTAGAAGATGGCAAAACTTTCTTGCACACCAGCGAGCGAAGCGGATTCAAGCACATTTATCTGTACGATATGTCGGGCAAACTCATCCGCCAAATCACAGACGGAAAATGGGAGGTCAGCCAAGTATATGGCATAGATGAGAAAGCAAAAATGATTTATTTTACCTCTACTGAAGACTCTCCTCTCCAAAGACAAATATATAAAGTCAAACTCAACGGTAAAGGCAAAACCAAACTCAGCAATCGCATAGGCACACACGCCCCTAATTTTAGCAAGGATTTTAAATACTACTTAGATTATTACAGTGCCGCAGCTACGCCTCCCGTAGTGAGCCTACACGAAGCCAAAAGTGGCAAAGAACTCAAAGTACTCGAGAGCAATGAAGCCCTCAAAAACCGCATCAAAGAGTACAAAATCAATCAAAAAGAGTTTTTTACCTTTACCACGGCTGAGGGCGTAGCACTAAACGGATGGATGATTAAACCCCTTGATTTTGATGAGAATAAAAAATATCCCGTCTTGATGTTTGTCTATGGAGGGCCTGGCTCACAGACAGTTACGGATGCTTGGGATACTTACAACTATATGTGGTACCAGGTATTGGCTGCTAAGGGCTACATGGTCGTGTCTGTAGATAACAGAGGCACAGGTGCAAGAGGAGCAGAGTTTAAAAAAGTAACTTATGCCAACCTCGGCAAATACGAAATCCAAGACCAAATCGCCACAGCAAAATATCTATCCAATCTCCCTACTGTAGATGCTGACAGAATCGGAATCTGGGGCTGGAGCTACGGCGGCTATATGTCTTCACTCGGAATCACCGTGGGGGCTGATGTCTTCAAAGCAGCCATTGCTGTTGCACCCGTTTCTACTTGGCGTTTTTATGACAGTATCTACACGGAAAGATACCTCAAAACGCCCCAAGACAACCCCGAAGGATATGATGAAAATTCGCCCATCAATCACGTAGAAAAACTCAAAGGAAGCTACCTCCTAGTGCATGGCTCGGGAGATGACAACGTACACTTCCAGAATGCCATAGAGCTACAGAATGCACTCATTCAGGCTGGAAAGCAGTTTGATTCTTTCTACTATCCCAACCGAAATCACGGAATCTATGGAGGAAACACACGCTTTCACCTTTATACGATGATGACTAATTTTATTTTAGAAAATTTATAAACTAAGTGAATCACTTCAAAAAGCCCTTCATTTGATTCAAATGAAGGGCTTTTTTGATGGGCAAATGCAGAGAAACTCCGTGTTTGGTGTGTAGTGCAATCAGTTAATTTTTGATAATGAGTGGCATCATATAGACGTTCCACTTTTTAAAAAAGTGGAACGTCTTTTTACACGTGTTTGGTGTCTCGTTTCCGTGTTTGGTGTCTCACCAAACACAAACACTGGTGTGAAACCGCTTGTTGTTTCCACTGACTTACTTGGTTGGCATGAATACCAAACTCACTGGCAATCTGAGAAAGTGTTTTTTGTTCTTTCATTGCCTCCAATACTACCTTCTCTTTGAAGGCAGCATCGTAACGTTTTCTTGCTTTTTTGACCATCTTTGTAAAGGGTTTATGTCTTAAATTGATAACATCTTTACACCTTATTTTGTGGTACTAATTTTGGGGAGCATTATATACACTGTTTCATAAATTTACTGATGCTGTAGCCTGAACCTTTGGTTCGGGAGTGTAGCTTTTTCCTAAGCATACACCCGAAACTGGAGTTTCAGGCTACAGTTTCTCAGCAATACGTATTATTAAAAACTTTTGAAACACTGTATTGAGTTTTTTTATAGGATAATCTGATTAAAAAACCCATTTCTAATTTGCTTCACTTCTCCCGAGGGCAAGCAGACAGCCCCCCTAAAAGTACCACTCACAAAATTAACAGCACGCTCCGAGAAGATAATCCCTCCTGAGACATTGGTACAGTTATTAGATTGATAGGCTATACTTCCTGTCCCTGCGGGGCTGTATGCAATAGAGATACTTTGATTGAATACATACTCAATGACATTTTGGTCGGCAGAAAAAACTTGCATCTCAAAAGTTTCTCCCAAATCATTCTCAGCTAAGATATTGATGCTAATCACCCCCGTACCCGCTGCCGTGCCTGAGGCAGTGATGTTGTTTGATTCCCAAAAAACGCCATCTATCTCAAAACTGACATAATTGGCATTGGGACCGATATTATCACCACAGCCACTTAAACTAATGGCAATAATGATAGATAAGAATAATAGTTTTTTCAATTTCATATTTTAGTAACCTTTTTGTCGTGGCGTAGGCCTCTGTTTTATGGTGTAGCCCTTTGTCTGCACCTTCCGACTCCTTCGGAATGACAACAAAATTCCCCTTTCGGGGGTTAGGGGGCTTTTCTTTTGGGGCTAGGGGGCTGGATTGTCCATCGCTTTCAGGAGTAATTCGCAAACCTCATCAATCTGTTCATAAGTAATAATAAGAGGAGGAGCGATGCGCATCGAGTTATCACAGTATAAGAACCAATCTGTCAATACACCTAACTCCAAAGCTCGGTCAATAATTTGCTTCAATACCTCAAAAGATTCAAATTCAGCTGCCATCATTAGCCCTAAGTGCCTGATTTGCTTGATTTTAGGGTGTTTGAGTTTTTTGATAAAATACTGTGCTTTGGCTTCTGCCTCTTCATAGATTTTGCTTTCAGTAAGTACTTCTAAGCTTGCGAGGGCTGCCGCACAGCTAACAGGATGCCCCCCGAAAGTAGTGATATGACCCAAAATAGGCTGATGGGTGAGACAATTCATGATTTTTTTAGAACTTATAAAAGCCCCAATCGGCATGCCTCCGCCCATGCTTTTTGCCAATAATAAAATATCAGGCACTACGCCATAATGCTCAAAAGCCCAGAGTTTGCCTGTCCGTCCAAAACCACTTTGGATTTCATCAAAAACCAAGAGAGTGCCTGTTTCATCACATTTTTGACGCAAAGCACGGAAGTATTCTGAGCAAGCATGCACTACGCCTGCTTCGCCTTGCACAGGCTCGATGATGACTGCCGCAGTTTTGTCTGTGATTTTACTAGCTACATCGCTGTAGCTTCCATAGTGAATATGCCCTATACCTGGCAATAAAGGGCGATAGGCTTGTTTAAATTCTTCTTCTCCCAATGACAAAGCCCCTTGAGTAGAGCCGTGATAGGCACGATGACAAGCAATGATTTCTGCCCTACCTGTGTATCTTTTAGCTAATTTCATTGCTCCTTCGGTGGCTTCAGTTCCCGAATTGACCAGATAGACATTGTCAAGAGTATCAGGCAAAAGGGAGATGAGTTTTTGGGCAAGTTTATTTTGAGGGCTTTGCACTAGCTCACCATAGACCATGAGGTGCATATATTTATCTACTTGGTCTTTGACTGCCTGCACTACCTTAGGGTGTCTATGTCCGAGACTGCTTACGGCTATTCCTGAGATTAAATCTATGTATTGCTTGCCTTCGGGGCTATAAAAGTAAATCCCTTCGGCATATTCTACCTCTACCATGAGGGGTGTTTCGCTGGTCTGTGCAAGGTGATTGAGGAATATCTGTCGAGATGAAATCATGTTGTCTCTTTGTTTATAAAAGTGTCATTTGTAAAATCACTCAATACTGTGATTTGTTTTGGGTTTGTGTAGGAGTAATCGCCTCCTTTTTTTGTAGGCAATACGGATAAAAACAGAAGCTGCACTTATTCTTTTGAGCAAGGATGGGCAGCCTCACAGTCAAAGGAGATACATAAAATCAGGGCTGAAAGCGTCTAAGTTCTTCGATTATTTTCTCTGCGGATGCATTCGCTGCTATAATATCTTCAGTACGCAATAAGTGAAGGGTATAAACCTGTTCATCTAGCAAATCTTCGGAGATGTGCATATTCAAAAACTCTTGATACTCAGGGCAGGTGCTTACCCAGCTGAGCCTAAAGACATCCTCTTCTAAGATATATTCAATCACGAGTTGCATAGGTTTTTTCTTGGCAGGAAAACAAGAGAGCATCACAGGGCTTTTTACGAATTGGTCTCCCATAAAAGCCAGATAACCTACTGAAAACATAGGATAGAGAAGCTTTTGGTAAGAAATATCCAGTTTTGACAAGACTTGCTCCATGTTAGCCATTTTTGAGCGGAGTGTATGCACTGTAAAATGTTCTTGGGGAAATTTTTCATAAGGTTTCCATTTGCCATTCCAGTCATAAAACTGCATTTTGCCATTTCCAAAGCGTATTTTATAATCAAAGATAGAAGATTTATCCAGCACATAGCCAGGGTAGTGGTAGCGTCTGTTGGTCTGTATTCCATACAAAATTTCATTGAGCATGGTGTATGTTCCTAGGCTATACTGCTCATAATCAGGGTGATACAAGCCCAAGATACTAGCCAGGCTTTTTTTGCCTTGGTCAAAAAAACTAACAGCCACGAGTTTGCCTTCATCATAGACACCCACCTCCCAAGTATCAAAGACACTGTCATCTAAGTTGGCAAAGAAAAACTGTGGCAAGTGTTCAAAAATAAAGCCTTTGAAGCGGTGCTTTTGGGTCTGATAGAGTTGGTCTCGGGCAGCATCTAAACGTGCGGGCTGAATTTTTACTTCAAATCGTTTTTCATTGCGGCGCATGATTTTCTGAAAACTTTTTTTGAAGGTATAATTTTCTAAATCTATGCGAATATTCACCGTAGAAAATACATCACCTTCTAAACAAAGTAATTGAGCCCGATACAGCATAGGGGCACTTCTAAACCATCCGCTTGCGAGATATTTATCTAAGCGGGCGTGTGAGAGAGATTGTGGATAATAATGCTCAACTAGCATAGTTTTTTCTTTTTGATAAAGAGAACGAAAATATGCTAAAAAATCAAATTTTTTTTGGAAAAATCACCAAAATAAATCTTTTGCTTCTACTTATCTTTGTGAGAATAATGTGGTGAGCGAGCTACACATCAGTAGTATTGGCTTGTCAGATTTTATTGATAAATCACTTTAAAGTGCTGTTTATGAGCACTTTATGCTTTTATAATGCCAGTAATTAGTCTTGGTAAAGTATGGACAGGGTGCTGCAGTTTTACTGTCAGAGGGTGTTTTTCGCAAAAAAGATTTACTTTTAAACCAAAACAAGCAGTCTAACATGGTCAATATCATATATATTCATGGGCTTTATTCATCACCCAAAAAGGAGAAACTCGCTATCTTAGAAGCGTTTTCTGACAAGCTGTATGCTCCTCAGCTAGATTATGAGCAAAATCAATCCATATTTCCTGAGTTGTTAAGTGCTTGTGTGGCTCAAGACATACATTACATCGTAGGAAGCTCGGCAGGAGGGCTGATGGGTTATTGGCTTGCCAAACATTTGGGCTGTCAGGCTTTATTGTTTAACCCTGCACTCAATTCACTGCACCGCCGCCCAGATATTGAGCTGCTCAAAGAAAAAGCCCCTACTGCTACAGACTATTTTCTAAATGTCATTTTGGGGGCAAAAGATGAGCAAGTCCCTCCTCTGGAGACGCAAACTTATCTGAAAGCTCACGAACCCGAAAGCCGCTATCTGATAGACTGGCAGCCCAAGCTGGCACACAGCATTGATTTGGAGACCTTCCGAATGGCTTGCGAAAAATATTTACCCAACACTGCAAAAGTATAAGCCTTGAAAATTTCTGTGTTGATTCCGTACCGCAACAGAGGCAAAGAGGTCGTCCAAAAGTGTTTGCAGGCCCTTCAAGTCCAAGATTATCCAGATTTTGAGGTGATTCTGCTAGACTATGGCAGTCATGAAGAGATAAGCCAAGAGATAAATACCTTGTGTGCCAAGTATGACAGGGTGCATTATGTGTATTCGGATGCAAGAGGGTACTTTTGGAGCTGTAGCCAAGCTTTTAACCAAGCGTTGGGCTATGCCAGGGGAGTGTATTTGTTGATGCTAGATGTGGATTTGATTGTGCCTACTTATTTTCTAAATTTCTGCTTGGAAAACTGTGCTAAGACTGAGTTTTTAATTTTCAAGGTTTTATACCTACCCCAAGATTTTAAGGAGTGGAATCTTCTGAGCTTGCAGCCTGAGAAATACCTTCATCAAGAACATTCAGACTATGGAGGGCTGGGAAATATTTTTGTCAAAAAGGAATATTTTTTACAGACAGGAGGCTATGATACTTTTTATCGGGTGTGGGGTGAAGAAGACAGAGACATGGTCAGGCAATTAGAAAAAGTAGGGCTGAAACCCAAGAAAATAGAGCCTGGGCAGTTGCCTATTTTTCATCAGTGGCATCCTAAGGTAAGTGCGAGCCTGCCCAAAGGCTGGCAAAAGACCATTTTGGCACATTCTCAAAAAAAAACAAAACGACCTGCGAGTGATGTACAGCTAGATTTTAAGCCTACACCCATTTACCAATGCAAAGACCGCCCTGTACTGAATCAGCTTGACCCTCAAAAATGGGCAGATGAAGCACAATTTCAGTTTGATTTTCCTGTGGAGCAAAGTTATGTACAGTTTATAAAGTGCTTTGAGGAGTTAGAGCCAAGAGCATCTTTGTGTATTTCGCAGCGTTTTTCAGAGATACGCCCTCAGCAAGGTAGCCGATTGGGTAATGTCTTAACAAAAACCAATAAACTTCTCAAAAGCTGGAAAATATCTTATCGTTTGGTAGAAATCGCACAGTCAGAGACGGAGATAATCTACGCCTCTGCGGTGGCAGATTATTTGTTTTATTTTTTGCTAGAATTTGAGGAACAGATAGAAGACTATTATTTTGAAGCCAAAGGAGACACTGTTTTTTTGGTAGTAGTAAAAAAATAACTATTTACTGAAGTTAATCTCTGTACTATCTCCGATATTGAGGCTTTGCACCAGTCCTTTGAGTGAGGAGTCATTGCCAATGATAGAATCTTTGAGTACTACATTTTTAAGCTCACTATACGAGCCTATGATGCTATCCTGCACGATGGTGCGTGCCAGAATGGTATTGTCTCCGATGGCTACATTCGGGCCTATGATAGAGTGCTCTATGTGGCAGTTTTCGCCAATACTCACAGGTGGTATGATGATGGTGCTGGGGTATTCTTGGGGCGTTTTTTTCTTAAACTGTAAGGTATTGAGCAAGATGGCATTGGCTTCTAAGAGGGTCTCTTTTTTGCCACAATCAAACCAATTATCTACGGAAAATTTCTTCATTTTCTCACCCTGATAAATCATCCGCATGAGTGCGTCAGTGAGGTGGTATTCATTGTTGGTTGTGATATGGTTTTTTATCAAAAACTCAATAGAATCTAGCAAAAGCGGTATATTATTAATTTTATAGACACCCACTAGGGCTAAGTTAGATTTAGGAATACGTGGCTTTTCTATGAGTTTCTGAATAAAATCACCTTCTATCTCTGCTATTCCGAAGAGCAAAGGGTTAGATACTTTTTTGACTCCTAGGGTAGTATATTCTGCACTTAAGACGGCACGCAGGTCAAAACTTGCGATGGTATCTCCGAACATCACAAATATTTCTTTTTCATCTTTAATAAACTCTCTACAGCACCAAAGTGCGTGTGCTGAGCCTTCACGAGGCTCTTGGTTTACGAACTGTGTGTTGATATGGCGGTATTTTTGGGTGATGAATGACTCTATTTTATCACCCAGATACCCCAATACGAATACAAAATCCTGAATACCTCCTTCTATCAAGAAGTCTATGATGTGTGCCAAGATAGGCTTACCTGCAATGGGTACCAAAGTTTTAGGCTGTGTGTGTGTATGGGGGCGAAGCTTCGCACCCATGCCGGCTACGGGGATAATTGCTTTCATTGAAGTAAAAATTGCTTTAAAACTTTTGCAAGCTACAAAATATCCAAAAACAAAAACAAAAAATTAGGATGAATCTAAAACTATTATCTTAGCTTTGGCATGTATTTTAGCCTAGACACATTTAAGTTTGTCAAATCAATGGTAATTTTTGAGTATCCCAAATTTAGGAATTATATTTGTCTATCATAGAAATTTAAACACATTAACCTGTTTGTGTTGCTCAAAATACATAACACAAAGACAAAAACTAAAAAAATAACTCACTAGAAATAAATTTATAAATATTTGTTGTATTTTTAAAATTTCAATAGCATTGAAATTGAAAAATCATAATAACACAAGGTTTCTAAGGAAAAATTTTTAGAAGATTCTAAAAAACCTCAGAAAACCGCATCACATTTAGTCTCACATGGCACAATCAATCATTAAATCAAAACTGGAATAGATTCAACTATTGATAACAATATGCAAGAATTAGAAATTGCCCAATTACGCGCCCTCACTGATTTGCTGAAGAGCAAGTATAACTATAACTTTACAGACTATGCCATGTCTTCTTTCAGGAGGCGTATTCAGCGTATTATTGAGTTATATAAGTTTTCATCTTTTGATGCGCTCCTCCAGAAACTAAACTTAGGAAATCAAGAGTTTTTCCATGAGTTTTTATCTGAAATCACCGTCAATGTAACGGAGATGTTTCGTGACCCCACTTTTTGGATTGAAATCAGAGAAAAAATACTCCCTGATTTGCTTAACCTAAACAAGACCATCAGTATTTGGCATGCAGGCTGCTCTTCTGGTGAAGAGGTACTCTCTATGGCAATATTGCTGCGTGAGATGGGCATAGAAGGGCGGGTCAGAATCGTGGCTACAGACATAGATATGGCCATCTTAAAAAAAGCAAAAGAGCCTGTGTATTCTGTCAAGAATATGGAGCTAAATACCAAAAATTACGAAAGAGCCAAAGGTCCACATACATTAGATAGGTATTATGAAGAAAAAAGTGGCAAGGCATATTTAGATAAGTCATTGCTAAAAGATGTAATATTTAGAGAGCATAATCTTGTAGAAGGGCAAGTGTTCTCCAAGTTTGATTTGATACTTTGCCGAAATGTAATGATTTATTTTAATCAATCACTCCAAAATCAAGTCTTGAAAGTGTTTCATGAGAGTTTGTTTAAGAATAGCTACCTTGCCGTAGGGTCCAAAGAATCTTTGATATGGTGTGAGATTGCCAATAAATTTTTGGTGGTGAATAATGAAGAAAAAATTTACAAAAAAATTAAAGACTGATCTAACAAGGATTTCATCGGCGTATGAGGCGACTTTTTAAAATTGAACAAGACTATAAGGCCATTGTAATCGGAGGCTCGGCAGGAAGTTTTCAGGTGATTAGCAAATTACTAAGTCAGTTACCGAGTGATTTTGAGCTTCCCATCATTATGTGCTTGCACAGGCTGCGGCACGTGCGAAATGGCTTTGTGGAAGCACTCAATATCAAGAGTAGCATCCCTATACAAGAGCCAACGGACAAAGAACCTGTGCGCAAAGGTAAATTTTATTTATCTCCCGCAAATTATCACCTCTCGATAGAGTTAGGCAATACTTTTGCACTAACCACAGAAGACTTAATGAATAACTCTAGACCCTCTATTGATATTTTGCTCCAGACTGGAGCTTATGCCTACAGAAATAAACTCATAGGCATTCTCTTATCAGGAGCAAACAGAGATGGAGCACAAGGTATGAAAATGATAAATGAAAGAGGTGGACTCACGATTGTACAAGACCCAAAAGACTGCTTGATAGATACAATGCCCGTTTCTGCCCTGAATATCACAGACATTGATCACGTATTGAATGTGCAAGACATCATTGATTTTTTATTAAGTGTGGATAAATATATCAAAACTAAATCTTAGAATAAACTCATGAAGGCAATTTACCGCCAATTAGGTGTTCTTTTGAGCTTAGGTTTTATGATAAGCATCGCAATTCTAATTTATGCCTATTTACAAAGCCAAGAATCAATCAGATATGCACAGTTTCCCCTGATTTTTGGGGCAATACTCGGGCTTACACTCTCAGGAGTTTTTTCTATTGTGTTTTTATACCTCGGGCAAGACGAAAAAATTGATGTCATCTATACCAACCGAATCATAGAGTCAAAAGAGACAGACACGGGTACAAAACAAGGGATAGCATCCAATGCCCAAAAAACTGAGCAATCTCAAGGGCTTCCCGTAAAAAAATTAGAAAGAATCATCATAGAAAATCAATACAATAAAAAACAACTCTTAGATGAGTTTTTAAAAGGAGTAGCCAGCTATTTGGAGGCTTCCGTAGGGATTATCTACCTTGCCAAAGCATTAGAAACTCAAAAAATAGTAGAAGTAGCAAGCACATATGCCTACTATAATCCAGACAAAGACCTGCCATACTACGAATTTGGGCAGGGGCTGGTAGGGCAAGTTGCCAAAAATGGAAAACTAATTCAAATCGATGCCGTACCCGAAGGGTATGTGCAAGTAGTATCGGGGCTTGGTGTCTCCACACCCAACTATTTGATGATTTTTCCAGTAAAAAATGAAGAAGATGAGATACTTGCCATCATAGAGTTAGCATCTTTTCGTAGATTTGAGCAGAAAGAAGAAAAGTTTTTGAATGATGTGGCATTACTTTTGGCTAAGGAAATAGAAACAAATGAATATCAAAAACTGAGTCTTTAAAAAACACAGCAACCAATAAAAAGACATTTGCTGATTAGAATGATATGAAATTAAGAACTGGAATAAGATTTAAAATTACTAGCCTCGTACTCATCGTGGTAGTATTGTCTGTCTTTGCCATCGGTTGGACTGCCCTCTACATCAACCAAGGCATCGTGGAGAATCGCTATCGTGAGTCCATTCAGGCTGTGGCAAATCTTAAAGCACAAGAGATAGAGGCTTTTTTTCAGAAAATATCCTCTAACATTCAGTTTGGTACAAAACTAAATGCCGTCAAAGAAAAAGCAACATTTATATTCCCAGAAAGTAACGCACTCAGCAATAATACAGCACTTGCCACCACTGATTCTTTAGAAAGCATTGATACTAGTTTCCAAGAATTTTTCTTAGAAGACTCACTAGGGGCTGGTGAGCAAATGAGTGAGTTTTTATCAGAAAGTGATGAAAATCTGCAAGATATTTTTGTGGAAATCTTGCAAAATTATGGCATCTACAACATCATACTCACCAATGCCCAAGAAAGAATTGTATTCGTGGAGGGACCTCTCAGCAAAAAAGCAAACATCATCGGCACTAACTTTAACAACCTGGACCAAGATGGGGCTACTATCAGTGTAGGGCGTGATTCAGTTTATTTTAGCAATGTGTTTTATAGAAGAGATACCATCAGTATGTATGTCTCTGCACCCATTAAAAATGAAACCGATGAAACCATCGGCGTACTTATTTATGACATCAACCTAGACAAAGTCTTAGAGATGACCCGAGACAAGGCAGGGCTAGGCAGCACAGGATATATACAACTCAGCAAGCTGATTATCAATACTGTATTGAGGCTTAACCCTGCTCCCAACGAAACACAGGGCGAGTTTGAACAAAAACGAACTCTACTAGGGCTGGCAGATGCAGGTGAGCCTCTTAAACTCTCTGCAAAGGGACAAAGCGGATATGGATTCAGTAATGACCACAGAGGTGTGGGTGTGCTTGCAGCCTGGAGAAGCATCCCTACTGTAAACTGGGGAATCTCAGTACAGATCGAAAAGCAAGAAGTCTATGCCCCTATACGCAGGCTTGCTATGAACCTAATCATTGCGGGCTTCGGAATTATTGTGATGTCTTTCGTGCTTGCACTGGTCTTTTCCAACCTTTTAGTAAGACCACTGCTCGTGCTCCAAGAGTTTGTTAATTTACTTTCCGAAGGTATTTTGCCATCTAAATTGGCTAAAAACTCACGAGATGAACTCGGTGATATGACAGACAAACTTAACGAACTGGTAGATAACCTTAAAAGTACAGCTGACTTTGCGGTGCAAATCGGTAAAGAAAACTTTGCGGCTGATTTTCATCCAGCCAGTGAGCAAGATAACCTAGGCATTGCATTGCTCAACATGCGTGACAGTATCCAAGCATCTGCCGAAAAAGATGATGAACGAAGCTGGATTGTAACAGGTCTGGCTGACATTGGTGATATCTTGCCTTCTATCTCTACCATCGGTGAGCTAGGAGAACTAGTAAGTGAATATGTAACCAACAAAATCGGGGCGGTTCAGGGAGCGTTTTATACAGTTAATGACGAAAACAAAAACGATGTCTTTTTAGAGATGAACGCAAGCTATGCATATCATAAGAAAAAATATCTTCAAGCAAAGTTTAGGTTTGCCGAAGGGCTCGTGGGGCAGGCAGCCGTAGAGCAAGACACAATCCTAAGAACTGAAATCCCAGACCAATACATGACCATTTCTTCCGGGATACTGGGAGATAGAAAGCCGAAATGCTTGCTTATCACTCCATTAATCACCAATGAGACAGTCTATGGTGTGCTAGAGTTTGCAGGTTTCCAAGCCTTTGGCTCAAGAGAAGTAGAATTTGTCAAAGAAATTAGTGAGCTCATTGCACGTACAGTATTTAATATTAAAGTAAAAGAAAACACAGAGCGTCTCCTAAGAGAATCACAGACAATGAGTAGTGAGCTGCAGCTCAAGCAAGAGGTACTACGCCAAAATGCAGAGGAGATGGAGGCAACCCAAGACCAGCTACAAAGAACTAACCAAGCTCTAGAAAATCAAGTAAACGAAGTGCAAAAAGCCAATGATCGTATCCGATTATTGCTAGAAAATGCTTCTGAGGTCATCACTATCTATGAGGCAGATGCTACTATCCGATATATTAGCCCTTCAGTAGAAAAAATCATGGGCTATACTCAAGATGAAATGATAGGGGTAAAAGACATTGCCTATGTGCACCCCTCTGGTGTAGATACTTATGAGCAGCTATTTAAAGATTTGTTAGAAAAGCCTGATGAAAGGGTTAAAATAGAATTTAGCTACTTTATCAAAAATGGAGATAGAATATGGCTAGAAGCCACAGGGACTAACCTCCTCTCTGACCCTGCCATACAGGGCATCGTACTAAATACACGAGACATTACTGAGAGAAGAGCTGCCGAGCGTGAGCAAAGACTCAGAGGGCAGATGCAGGCACTCTCAGAAAACTCACCCGACCTTATCACGCGTATCAGCAAGGAAGGAACTGTATTTTACATTAACCCTACCATAGAAAACTACACAGGTAAGAATAAAGAGAATTATCTACAAAAACACCTTAAAGAACTAGAGCTAAGCCCAGAAGTTCTTGACTCATGGGCAGACATCATCAAAGAAGTACTGACCAAAAATCAGAAGATAAATCTTGATATGGACTTCCCGTCTGTCATGGGAGAGCGAGTGATGCAAGTAAATGCAATCCCTGAATACAATGACCATAATAACATGGAGTCTGTCTTGTTGGTATCTCATGACATTACCGAACGCAAAATTATAGAGCTAGAAATATCACAAAAAAGCCGTAAAATTACAGAAAGTATTAATTATGCCAAACGTATTCAGGAGGCTATTCTGCCAAGTAGTGGGCTCATGAGGCAGTACTTGCCACAGTCTTTTATACTTTATAAGCCCAGAGACGTAGTAAGTGGTGACTTTCCTTGGTTTTTACAAAAAGGAGATGATGTCTTTGTGGCAGCAGTAGATTGTACGGGGCATGGAGTACCAGGAGCTTTAATATCATTGATAGGCTTCTTCTTGCTCAACAACATCATCAATATTCATCAGGCAGATAGCCCAGGAGAGATACTTGATATGTTAGATGAAGAAGTAACACGCACACTAAGGCAAGATGAAAGTGATGCATCTTCCAAAGATGGAATGGATATCTCCCTTTGCAAAATCAATAAAAAGAAAATGCAAATGGAATATGCAGGGGCACACCGCCCACTTTATTATGTAAGTGATAAGCAATTATTAGAAATAAAAGGAAATAAATTCCCTATCGGGGGGGCACAGTACAAAAACAGAACAAGGTTTACAAACACAATCATAAACTATCAAGAGAATGATGCCGTATTCTTATTCTCCGATGGCTTCCCTGACCAGTTTGGCGGAGCTAAAAATAAAAAGTTCTCTCCACGCCGTATTCGTAACATCATACAAGAGAATCAAAATAAAGATTTAGACCAAATGAATAAAGTCATGGAGGAGGAGTTCGAGAAGTGGAGAGGAAATAATAAACAAACTGATGATGTATTGATGATTGGTATTAAATTATGAAATTAAATTTATAGTTTTGCCAAAGTTTCGGAGGCAACATCAAACACAACACAAGAAAATAAATTAATATAGCTATTATTGTAAGTAAGGGTCAGAAACAAAAGTATTAAAATAATTCAAGTCCTATGAAATATATCTATGAGCTTCACAAGACAATGGTTGCCCGAAACCTAATCTTGGTTTATGAAGGTGAATTTACCCAAGAAATTACCAAATCGGTATTGGCAATGGCGGAGCGCAACATGGATGCCATTGGTGAGGACTCAGCCGTAAAGCGAAAAGTGTTCAATGTAATGGTAGAATGCCTGCAGAACATCGTCAAACATTCTGACGAGGTAAATGACATCAATTACACTGATAAAAACAGTGCGGTGTTTATGATTGGAAAGCAAGATGATAAGTATATTATCACCTCAGGTAATCCAATCACCAATGACAAGGTAGAGATGCTACAAGAAAAAATAGAACATATCAACTCCCTTGACAAGGAGGGGCTAAAGACCTATTACAAAGATAAAATTAAAAAAAGCCAAGGACTCTCCGCCAAAGGCGGTGCAGGACTAGGTTTCATAGATATGGCCCGTAAATCTGGGCAGAAGCTTCAATTTGATTTTGAGCATATTAATGAGAATATATCATTCTTTTCTCTTAAAACCATTATCCGAAGAAATAATCAATAAACAGAATTTATAATCAATTATTACGTATGGAAGTTATCAATTTAGAATCCACAGAGGATACCCCTAAAATAATCTTAGATAGAAATAATGGTATCTTTGAGATATCTGGACGCTCATTGCCAGAAGACTCAGCAGAGTATTACCAACCTATCCTAGATTGGCTGGATGAGTACAGCAAAAATCCAAACCCTGAGACGGTTTTTATTTTTAAACTAGAGTACTTTAATACAGCCTCCTCGAAACTTATTTTAGACATCTTGTCTAAACTAGAAACAATCGAGAATACGACCATCTCTTGGTTTTATCACGAAGATGACGAAGATATGGAAGAGGCTGGGTCAGAGTTTTCTGATCTTGTAGAAGTGCCTTTTGAATTCAAAACCTACTGAGAGAGTTGAGTAACTCTCTCTTTCTCTCTTAGACTTTATATAGGCAGCAACTCATTCGTTGGGTTTTCAGTACCATAAAATACCTGAAAACCATCTATGTAGGTGCTAGGCTATAACATTCAAAGAAACTATCTTTCAAACTTAAACACATACTCAAGGCAATTTCTCATGAGTGAAAAAATTCTTGAAGCACTTACCCAACTATTCGGAATCATTACCAAACAAGATGGGGGAGCTACTAAAGTAGAGCGTACATTCGTAATAGATTACTTTAAGAACGAACTAGACCAAGAGTCAGTCAAAACTTATATGTCTATATATGATAAAGTATCTAACTATGACGAGCACCGCGTGAAAGAAGATGGCAACCAAGAAATGGCCGCAAGTGACTCCGTAAGAGTGCTCAAATACTGCCGTCAGATTACTAAAGAGCTTGAGCAGCGTCAGAAAGTTATCATTCTTGTGAAATTGCTAGAGCTTATTTCATCAGATGGTAATTTTACGAAGCAGCGCCGTGAGGTAATTAATACGATTTCTTCTACTTTCAAAATTCAAAACGAGTACAAAGACATAGAGAGCTTTGTAATGAGTACTGACTCTTCTCAACTCAACCAAGACAATATCTTGGTGGTGAGTAACAACCCTAAGTTCTTGAACCCCGAAGTAGAACACTGGCAAGAAGATAACCTAGAAGGGGAGATTATATTTAAAAGAGTAGAAACAGGAGATCTTTATTTCGTAAAATATATCGGAGATACACAGGTCAAAGCCAATGGCTTTGCTATGAAGATTAATCAAATCTATTTGTTTTCAAATGGAAGTAGTATCAAAACTGAAAGTGGAGTATCAATATACTATGGAGATGTAATCAGTACTTTTTTAGAGGAGCTCCAAGACTCCAAAATATCCTTCGTAGCAAAAGACATAGAGTTCGAATTTCCGAATGGCGTCAAAGGAATACAAACGCTCACTATCTCAGAACCACAAGGAAAATTACTTGGAATCATGGGGGGCAGTGGTGCAGGCAAGACCACACTTATGAATGTCTTGGCTGGTATAGAAACACCCTCCCAAGGCAGTGTGAAGATTAATGGCATTGATATCCACAAATACAAGAAAAAGATAGAAGGTGTCATAGGTTATATAGCCCAAGATGATCTATTGATAGAAGAGCTTACGGTTTACCAAAACCTCTATTACAATGCCAAGCTTTGCTTTAAGCACCTCAATGAAGAAGAGATAGACGAGCGAGTCATGGTTACACTGAGCAATCTTGGTCTTGACCATATCAAAAATTTAAGGGTGGGAAGTGTCTTAAACAAAAAAATCAGTGGTGGGCAAAGAAAAAGACTGAATATAGCCCTAGAGCTTATTCGTGAGCCTGCCGTGATGTTTGTAGATGAGCCTACCTCAGGGCTATCTTCCAAAGATTCTGAGAACGTAATTGACCTATTAAAAGAACTCTCCCTCAAAGGAAAACTAATATTTGTGGTCATTCACCAACCCTCTTCAGATATCTATAAAACCTTTGACAAGATGATTATCTTAGACAAAGGGGGCTATCTTATTTATTATGGCAATCCGATTGATGCCATTACCTATTTTAAGGAACAAACACACCAAGCCGATAGTGGAAGGCGAAGTGAAAACCCAGAAGAACTTTTTAACCTGATAGAGAAAGAAGTAGTTGATGAGTTTGGAAAGCCCACAGGCAAGCGGCAGATAAGCCCGAAAGAATGGTATGAAAAATACCTGCAAGGTGAGCCCAGAGACCTTGTAGAGTCAATAGAAGGAGACCCACCTTCATCTCTCAAAAGACCCAATGTACTTAATCAGGCTATTTTATTTACGATACGAGACTTCCTCTCAAAGGTGTCTAATCAGCAGTATATGCTTATCAACCTGCTAGAAGCTCCTTTGCTTGCTTTATTGCTTTCTTTTGTCATCAGATTTCAGAATGAGCCAAACACAGGAGAGTATGTATATAGATACAATGACAATATCCCTGCTTATATCTTGATATGTATCATCATATCTATGTTTATGGGGCTTACGGTCAGTGCAGAGGAGATTATCAAAGACCAAAAAATTCAAAAAAGAGAAAGGTTTCTTAACCTCAGCCGTTTTGGATATTTGTCTTCTAAGATTATTATCTTATTCTTACTCTCTGCTGTCCAAACTTTCTGCTTTGTGGTGATAGGAAATATTATCCTAGAAGTAGATGGAGAATTTCTGACCTATTGGCCAGTGTTGTTCGCAATCTCGTGCTTTTCTAATGTGCTAGGGCTGAATATATCCTCTACCTTTAACTCAGTCATTACGATTTACATCACTATCCCGCTATTGCTCATTCCTCAAATGATTTTGAGTGGAATTATATTTAGGTACGAAAAAATGAACAACGTACTGACAGAAAAAGGCAAAGTGCCTCTTGTAGCAGATATTATGGTCTCTAGGTGGGCTTTTGAAGCCATTATGGTCAATCAATATATCAACAATCCCTATGAAAAGGATTATTACAATATTGACAAAAAAATAAGTGAAAACGACTATAAACTAAAGTTTTGGATACCCGAAATACTCGTTAGAGTAAATAGAAGCTTGGATAACCTAAACAAAGCCAAAAAAACAGACTCTCTGAAGAAAGAAATTCAAAAAGATTTGTCTCTTATCCGAAATGAAATAGAGATTGAAAATTTCAGAATGGATATCCTTGATGGATTCAGTCTGGATAAAAAACTCAAAGTAGAAAACTTCGATGAGCGAAGTGCAGACAGACTAATCACTTACTTAGACTCGGCCAAAGCCATTTATCTAAAAAAATTAAATGATGCCAATAAAGACAGGGATGACTTAGTCAGGATTATACAAGAACGTAGGGATTCTACCTATGATATTACAAAGTTTAAGAACCGTTATTTCAATGAAGGACAGCATGTTTTTGTAACCAACATAGAGATTAAAGACCGTTACATAGAGCACAACGGAAGGATTATTCAGCAGATTAACCCTGTTTTTAATGAGCCGAAGCCTCGGGATAATCCTTTTGATTATCGAACACATTTCATGGCTCCCAAAAAACCATTTTTTGGGTCATTGTTTGATACGTATTATTTTAATGTCGCCGTGATATGGTTTTTTACACTGATACTATTTTTTACATTGTATTTTGACTTCTTTAAAAATGTATTGGGCTTATTTGGCAAATTATCTTTTGGAAAGAAAAATTAACGATATTTTTGATGGATTTCTTCTGCTTTTACTAAATTATTTGATATGAAAACAATAAACGAATTAAAATCTAATATGAAGTCTCTAAGTCTATTTTTTGTCAGGCCTCTATCTGTCATCGTGTTGTCCGCACTTTTTCTGGTATCTTGCGGAGGCTCCTCAAGTAAGCAGACAGGTGATGAGCTTCTTAAAGAAAGTAAAAATGACTCCGAAGATGGGTCAAAAGTCCAAACACCTGCCATCTCTAGAGAGGTGCTGAGTGATATCGTGAAATCAATCCCCTCACCTCTTGAGATTTCTTTTCTTATCAAAGATTTGGGTATTAGATATGACCGAAGTATCCTTAACTCAGCAGACAACAGTGCCAATTATAATACAAGCTATAAGCAAGCACTGAATCTAGGAATCTACAGTACAGACTTAGGCTATGCAAATATCTATGAGCAAACCCAAGATGCACTTTATTACTTAGGCTCTGTGAGAGAAATGGCAGAAGGACTTAAAATCGGACAGTTTTTTGACTTTAATACCATCAAAGATCTTGCTACCAAAAGTGATAATTTAGACTCCCTCTTGCTCGTAACTAACACCAACCTAGAAAGAATCAATGACCACTTGCAAGAAAATGGCAGGGCTGACCTCACCATACTTATCCTTACAGGCGGATGGCTTGAAGCACTTTATCTTACTTGTGAAGTAGCCAAAAAACAACCCAATGAATTACTCAGAAACAGAATAGGAGAGCAAAAGCTTATCTTAGATCAGTTATTACTTTTACTCTCTTTCTACGAAGAGTCACCAGATATAAAGACACTCATCAGTGAGCTCAATGAGCTTCAAAAAATCTATGATAATGTCAAGATTACGTATGAATATGAAGAATCTACCACAGAAGAAGAAAATGGAATGCTAATAGTAAGAGACAATACACTTAGCAAAATTAACTTTACGGAAAAAGACCTAGACAATATCTTAGCAGTTACCATCAAGATTAGAAAGACAATCATAGAATAATAATTTAGGGTATCTTTCTTAGTCCTTGACATATTTTTCTTGTCTGTGAGCTCGGTAGCTTACAGACAAGAAAATTTTTTTTAGGAAAGTCTCAAATGTTGATGTAAAAATATACTTGATAAAAATAAAACCTGTGGTTATTAAGTCCAGAAGTAATAAAAAAAATGCTGTGGATACAGGATACTCAATACTAACGTGAAAACAAAATCAAAGTACAAACGCATCTGATGCCTGTTAAATACATCATAATACAAAGTTATCTCAACACTTTAACCCCTCTTATACGTATGAATAGATGTGGTTAATGAAGTAGGCAAAACCTTAACAATAAATAGGAAGTACAGAACATCAGCAAACAAAACAAAATCAATTTGCTGGGTTCGCTATTAAGTACACACTTAATTAGGTAAGTTTTACCTCTTTTAAATTAACTCCGCAAAAAAGACTTAAAAAACATTTTAATCGTTACTTTCAAGACAAGAAAAAATAATTAGATAGTTATGAAAACAAATATAATGAGAACGCTTGTATTACTCTGTTTCTTTTCAATAAGCATAAACGCGCACAGTCAAGATGCTTTGTTGAGCTCAATTATCAAAACGGTATCTCCCATCGAGACTGCTGACTTGATTAAGAAACTAAACATCCCTTATAACCGAAGTTTACTAAATTCACCCAATAAAAGTTACTCCTCCGACTTTAAAAACGCACTTAACTTAGGTGTATATAGCAGTGACTTGGGATATGCCAACATCAACGAACAGTCTGCCGATGCACTAAATTATCTGACAGCCGTGAAAAGTACTGCTGATAAAATCAATGTAGGAGAGTTCATCAATGTAGGGAAAATATTAGGTATCGCTGCCAATAAAGACAATCTTAATATGCTTCTTGAAGTAACCACAGAAACATTTGAGAAAATGAGTGATTACCTACAGCAGCAAAATCGTTCAGACCTGGCAGCTATGGTTCTAGTAGGAGGTTATATAGAGTCCTTTTACATTATGTGCGAAGTAGCAAAAAAATACCCTAATAACACAGAACTTTCTACACGTGTCATAGAACAAAAATTAGTGCTAGAGCAAATCTTACAAGTACTAAAAACCCCCCAGTTTAGCAACAACCAAGATATACAAAGATTGGTGTATGACCTGAATAACCTAGATATACTTATGGCGAAATATAAGTTTGTGGGCTCAGGAGAAGTAGAAACTACACAAAAAACAATAGGAGATATAGAAGTAGTGAGTATCTCAGACAAGAATCTAGCTCCCGAAATCGCCATTAGCCCCGCAGATTTAGAAGCCATCACAGGTGTAGTAGGGGAAATTAGAAAAGCAATCATCCAATAAAAATTTAAACACCAAAATGAGGAAACTATATACACCTGTTATAGCCATCCTAATTCTTTGTTGCTTCACAAGTGAAATAAAAGCACAAGTAACCGAAGCAGAAGTCCCAGAATCAGAGGTGCTGGAAAAGTTAATGCAAACTATTCCGTCCCCCTCCGAATTTTCGTCTTTGGTAAAGGAAATAGGTATCAAGTTTAACCCCGAATTGTTAAATTCTCCCGCCAATATCTCTAAGTATAATTCGGACTATCAGAAAGCCATCAATTTAGGAATATACAGCACAGACTTAGGCTATCTTAATGTATATGAAAACAAAGATTCTCTCGGGCTAGTATATTTGACGAGTATTAAGCAAATTGCTGATAAGCTAGATGTGGGCGCTCAAATAAACTTTGGTAAGATTACCCAGTATGCCATGCTAAACAATGTAAATGGCCTACTATCAGAGACATCTTATTCTTTTGATAAAATCAATAGACAGCTGGTAGATGAGAAAAAAGGCTTTATTTCTGTCTTAATCCTGACAGGAGGTTGGTTAGAAACACTTTATCTGACCTGCCAAGCAGCCAAAGAATATCCAAATAAACTGCTTGACACTCGGGTTGCAGAGCAAAAAATTATTTTAGAACAGATACTTCCTATACTGAAAACTTATGAAAAAGGGGAGCAAATGGCCGAACTCTACCGTGAACTGTCTTCTCTAAATGAGTTTTTTCAGAAAATTAGAATCAAACAAAAAATTCGTTCAGAAGAAAATTACGAAATACAAATGTGGGGAGAACTAGAGGTGATTGTTTACCTTAATGAAGCCGATAGCAAAGATCAAATTAAGTACAAGGCAGAAGATTTAAATGATATTCTAAAGGAAACATCCCTCATAAGGTCTAAAATGGTAGAAGCAAAGTAGAAATACACAAATGTCTTAACACAAAATAGAACTTATCAAATGAACTTAAAAAAAATCACTCATACATTAACTCTCGCAATTGTATTGTGTTTGATGGGTTTATACTCAAATGTACAGGCACAATGCAATACAGAGCAATACACTGACAAAGGAATCAAAAAACTGCAAGAGGGATACACATTCCTTAAGAGCTACCCGATAAGTGGAGAACAGGGCAAAAAGTATTCTTACATATTTAGTCAGGGGACTTCTTATCTTATCACACTTGCCAATAATACCTCTGATAGCAATGGACTATACATTACGCTCTATGACTCTAATAACCACGAAATAGCCACAAGCTACAACAATGGCAAGTTTTATTCTGCTGTATCTTTTACGTGTAAAAAAACAGGAATTTATCATCTTAAATTTAGCTTCCGAGATGCAAAAGATTACTGTGCAGCAGGTGTGTTGGCTATGAAAAGATAGAATTGTTATTTTTATATAGGTTAAAAAGCAAAAATAGAACTAGTCATATTTTTGCTTTTTTTTATTAAGCATTCTTTTCACGAACTTGATTTAGATAATCCAAAGAAATAACCATCTTGATGGTATCAATCCGAGAATATTGCATGGACAAAACCGTAAAGGTGAAAGGATATATTTCAATGACCTCATTTACCTGCGGTATATTTTCATAGTTGCTCAAAATAAAGCCTCCTAAAGTATCATACTCACCCTCAGGGATTTTCCATTCGTAGCGGTCATTTAGCTCGTCTATCTCGTGTCTAGCACTAAATATATAAGTAGAATCATTGATTTTTTGCTCTACCCAATCTTCTTGATCATATTCATCTTGAATCTCACCAAATATTTCTTCTACCACATCTTCTATACTTACGATGCCTTCTGTGCCTCCAAATTCATCTACTACCAGTGCCAAGCTTTTGCGCTCAGTAATAAACCGGGCTAAGATTTCTTGAGCAGGTGTAGAAGCAGGTATGATGATAATATCTGATAGAATAGAGCGAATATCTTTGGGAGATTTAAACAAATCTAGTGCATGGCAATAACCTATCACCTCATCTATGCTTTCTTGATAGACAATGACCTTAGAGTGCCCACTATCCAGAAAGGCCTGCTTGAGTTTGGCTATGTCATCATCTACTTCTACTGCAAAAATCTCGGTGCGGGGTATCATACAATCCCTGACCTTCACACTTCTAAACAAAATGGCTTTTGCAAATATTTTGGAGTCAATCTCGTGATTGGTAGAGGGCTTGTCTTGGGGTGTTTGTGTATTGGTGATGTAGTTATGCAAATCTACCAAGCTATAGATAGGAGTAGCTTCTGTGTAAGCAAGCCCCAGAATCTTGGTAATCACAAATTTAGAAAGCCCTACCACCACATATACAAATATAAACAGCAGCCAGTAAGCTATCAGAATCGGCACTGAAAATATCTCCAGAAGTCTATCAGGGTTAATCATGAACAGGGTCTTGGGCAGAAACTCAGCCGTAATCAATACGATGAGTGTAGAGATGATAGACTGAACCACCAACACACTAAGCTCATTATTTATCTGAGAGGGCAAGTATGCCATCACTATAGGGTCCAGAATATTGGCCATATAGATACCATACAGTACCAGCGTAACAGTATTTCCTACTAGCATCGTAGCGATAAACCGAGAAGGTTGCTTAAAGAAATTAGAAATAATTCTACCTGAAAGTACTCCTTGTTTCTTTTGTAGTTCAAAATAGAGGCGGTTGGCTGATACAAAGGCTATCTCTGTGCCCGAAAAAAAGGCCGAAAGTGCCAGTGAAACCAAAATAGCGATTATTTCGTGATATTCCATTATTTGCGAGAAGATTGGGCTGAGCGTGTGTTTTTAGTATGGCGAGGGGCTTTTTTAGGAGTAGGCTCTTGCTCTTTTTGCTGATTCCTACGCAAGCTAAGCCAAGTAAGGCACAACACATTTATCATAAAAATCCAGTAAGTATCTATAATCTCCTGACCAAGCCGAATGATCTGATCTACGCCAATGATAAAAAAGACTACTGCAAGGCTGAGCAATACATAATCAAAAAATTTCATGGCTTTGGGTGTGTTTGCGCTTGATGATTCATCTAAGGATATATTTTTACGACACTTTATAATTGCAAAAATACATCAGAATTTAATTTTCTTTAGCTTTTTCGGACTTTTTGTTACACCATGGATTACAAATAAGCTTATTTCTTTATTGTTTCGGGACGCTAAATACGCCTGTAGGCTTTTTAATTTCGTAGGCCGTAAAGTCTTGTGCAGCTACCAGCCCGTGTCCTTTTAGAATCTCTGTGGGAGTGGTGATGACTACAAACTTGTCTGTGTAGATTTCTCTTTTGCTAGGTGTCCAGTTAAGCTCCTCGGTCTTGAGGATTTCTTGGTTTTTGACATTTTCTACCACCACATCTCTTTGTGCTGTGTATTCATTTTTTGTTTTGTCATAGAAAGCCTCTTTGGCAGTGAGCCGAGAGTAGTTTTCTTCTTTTTCATTAAAGAAATCCACCTGAATCCCATCTGGAAATTCCTGATTGCCTGTTTCATACTCTAGCTGCAGAGGGGCACTGACCCGTATCTTGACCATGCCAGAGTCGCTGTAGTTGGTTACAAGCTCAAAGGTCTTCATCGTGGGGCCTTCAAAAGGTTTCATACTTTCTATTTCCTTTTTACTGACCTCACAGGCTGTCAAAACAAATAAAACACAAAAAGCCAGAAACTGAATGTAGACATTCAGTTTCTGGCTTTTTATGCTTAGAAGAACAAGATTTCTTTCTTTTCTCATAGAGTATTTACTCAACTTATTTAGGCAGGTTTTCCAATGCAGGAATAGTAACCGTCTCACCTATCCAGCATCCTACATTGACTGTAGTGCCAGCTCCACCGTGGTTAAAGGCATCTTCACGACGAGGGAAGTACTGCTGCGCTTGAGCTGCTTTTGCACCATTTCCAGCACGGTTGTAGGCATTGTAAGCCGCAATAAACACAGCACGCGCTAGCACAGGGTTAGAGTTTGTGCACTGGCTTGAGCTGCCCATGTAAAGGTCTCCTATGCCTGTATAAGCCTCTGAAGTCTTGCTTGCATCCGTGGAAGCCGCTTTTTGATAATAAGAACGTGCAGTTGATTTATCACCTTGTGAACGGTAAATACCAGCCATCAACATATACAAGTCAGCTTTGTCGGAAGCACTTTCAGCATATCCTTCTGCTTTTTTGATATACTCAATAGCTCTCGTGTTATCACCTTTACCAAGATAATATTTATACAAGAAAGCAAAACGCCCGAAAGAGGGTTTAGCCTCAGCCAATTTAGTAGCCAGTTCTAAGAATTTAGGGTCGTCTAAGCATTTTGCCTTGAGCATTTGAGCCAATACCTGCTCAATCATCTCTACATTGTCTGGGTCTTCGGCCAGTTTAGGCATTAAAAATTTATTGATTTTTTCGCAGTCCATGGTAACACCAGCTGAAAACTCACTATCAATGTATTCTTTAGCTTTTTCCCAGTATTGCTTGAAGTCATCATCTTTGGCAATATTGGTATCGACTATTTTTGTGAGTTTTTCGTGTAGAGCAATTATTTCCTCTTCGGTAAAACGCTCACTCTTAAGCATCACACCAGCTAGGTACATTGCATAGTTTACATTGTAGTAGAAAGAGTCATTGCCATTGAGTTCTACAATCTTTGTGTATAGTTCAAACAGCTCAGGATACTTCTCAGGTCGATCTTGTAGGTAAGTCATTGCCAATCCACCTTTACGGTTGAGTACATTGGCCTCGTCTTGAAAGTATTTGATACGCAAATCATACATTACCAAGGCAGAATCTTCATAGATTGACTTTTGCTCTCCGTCTTCGGCTGCTTTCACTAGTCCTTCATAGATATCAGCACCCTTCATATAAAGAGATTTGTTCAGGTCTGGCGTTTTGGCGAGTAGCCATGCAAGTGGCTGCTTTGCACGGTCAAAATTGCCTGCTTTCACATCATCACTGAGAAGTGTATATTTTTCTTTAGCTTTTTGTGGTTCATCGCCCCAGTTCCAGCCGTCTTGGGCTTGAGATAGGAGAGGTACGGCAGCAAAAAACAGCACTAATAAAAAGACACTTTTAAAAAATTGGATATGTTTCATAGTTTTAAGTAGATTATGTATTAAAGACCATTCATTACTAATTTAAGTCACATTTTATCACATCAAAAACAAAATAATTTGAGTAATAGTATAAGGTTCTTAGAATATTAACGCAGGATTAACTTTCAAAATGTAGATAAGGTTCAAAGACTTTAGACTTCGTCAAAATAGAAGACTGGGTATTTTTGAGTAAATCCGTTCAAAGTTAAAAAATTCTGTGAAATCTTTTTATTCTTTTTATTTTTTGATAAAAATCTACTTGTGCTTAATCAAACCTACGCTTGATAAACCAAGTATCATTGATAGTAACCCCAAAATGTGCCTGGAAGTATCTTTCACGTATCAGGCTATTGGACTTTGTGCCACGTTGCCCACCAGTGAGGGAGAGGTTCAGGGTAGTACTACTTCTACCAAATGGCAGAGAAATCCCTGCACTCAAAGAGTAATCTTCTACATTTTCACCATTGAATGTAAAGGGCGTTTGCTCATAACGTAGCCCCACCCGATAGATACTTCTTTTCCAGAATCCTTTTTGTACAGAACCAAAATCAGGAATAAATAAGCCTCCAAGTGCTACCACCATATTTTGCCCTAGGGTAGTGCTGGTCTCGAAATTTTTGAAGGTATCCCAGTTTTGTAGGCTCACATCGGCTGCAATAGCCCACTTGGGTAGCCCTGTCTGTGCCACTACTTTTTCAAAGCTAAAGCCCATGGTAGCTTTGGAGGCAAGCGTTACCCTTCCTCTTTCATTGTTTACAAGTGTATCAGCATCTGTATTGACACCTTGCACACGCCTATCTACAGAGATAAACCTTTTGGCGTTGAGGTCTCTGCCTAGGTTATAGACCAGCCCTAGATTGAGGCGATAGTCCTTGCCTATGTTTTGTGAGAATGCAATCCCTGGTTCAAAGGTAAAATCAGTGTAAGTCGTTCTTTTTTTGAATGCAATCTCATAATCATTTTGATTGGCACCACCATTGACCTGTGTGATAGATTCATCTATTACAGCACCAAAGATATAATTGACTTTTATCCCGAGCAAAAGCCTAGATTTAAGTGTATCAGGTCTAAAATTATTTTTGCCTAGCAGGTCTATAGCAGTGCTAAAGAAAGCATTGCTGAGCCCACCCGAGCCTTTGTAAGTTACATCTGCCGTAAAATCCGAGTTTTCTACTTGCTGTACAAAAGAGTTTTCATAATTGACAGAGCTAAAGGACTGCAGGCCTATAGAGGCACTCATACGGCGTGCTATCGGGAAGGCGAGTGCCATATGGCTGAGCCCTGCCCCAAAATCACGCTGGCTTTGCTCATCTTGGTTGAGGAGTGTCAGTTTGCTCGTAACCCCTACATCTAGGATAGTACGGCGTATTTTGGCAAGGAGAGCAGGGTTAATATTGTTTATCTGAAATGGTAAATCAAAGGCTGCCCCGATGCCTGCCATCCCAGCTTGGTGGCTAAATGCTTGGCTCCTGATGTCGCCTATGCCAGTTTGTGAGTAGGGGGAGTTTCCTAGGTCTTGTGCTTGTAGTCTGTGGCAAGCAAGCCCTACAAGTGCAAGACATAAGAGGAGGAGATTTTTAAAGATCATTATATTCTAAAATTGTATTTAAACCAATAAGATTTAGAAAAGGAACTGCAAATATGGGTTGTTTTAATTTACTTTCAAAAAAAGTGGCATCACCACCACTTAAAATTAAGTGCAAATCACGGTATTTTTTAGAAAGTTCTTGGTATAAACCCTGTATTTCATATTTTATTCCTTGTATGACTCCATTTAGCATGGCTTGGGTTGTCTGCCTCCCCAAAATATTTTCAGATAATTCATATTCTGTTACTTCTAGCAGCGGAAGTTTGGCAGTAAACTCATGCATCGCCCGTAGCCTTAAGTGCATACCAGGGGCTATGTTCCCACCCCAGTAATGATGGTCTTTGTCTATCAAATCAAAGGTAATACAAGTGCCTATATCTACTACTAGGCAGTTTTTATCAGGGAAATAGGTCTTTGCCCCTACCACCCCTGCCAGCCTGTCAAGCCCAAGCGTGTGGGGCGTTTCATAATGGTTATGGATAGGCACGGGAGTCTGCTGTGATAAAACCATCAAACGGCTGTGTGCCTGGATTTCAGCCCAAAAAGCATCATTGTGCTTGCGTACTGTAGAGAGAATCACCTGAGAGGGCTTTTCTTTTTTGATGATGGGGAGAATCTGCTCTAAATTGAGTGCTGTCAGGATTTCTGTTTCTTTGTCTTTTTCAAACTTTCCAAGTTTGCAAAAAGTATTTCCGATGTCAATGGCTAAATTCATGGACTGTTTTAGTGCAAAAATTGAAATTATCGTATATTTTTGTGAAGTATTTTTATATTTCAAACATCCAAGTAGATGTCTATCTACAAAAGTAGAGAATTAGATTTTTAGTGAATAACAATACCCAAAAGATTTTTTTGACTATACCCCTTACTATGAAAGATTTATTAAGAAAATTTGAAAGCAAAAGACCTGAGATTGTCTTTGAATGGAAAGATGCCGAGACGGAGGCCGAAGGCTGGGTGGTGATTAACTCCCTCCGAAATGGCGCTGCTGGAGGAGGCACACGCATGCGTGTGGGGCTTGACCGCAACGAGGTGGAATCACTGGCTAAAACCATGGAGGTGAAGTTTACTGTCTCAGGGCCTCCGATTGGAGGTGCAAAGTCAGGAATTAATTTTGACCCCAATGACCCCCGCAAGCAAGGAGTGTTGGAGAGATGGTACAAGGCGGTCTATCCTTTGCTTAAAAATTATTATGGCACAGGAGGGGATTTGAATGTGGATGAGATTCATGAGGTGATTCCTATTACAGAGACTTATGGGCTGTGGCACCCTCAAGAAGGCGTAGTAAATGGACATTTTAATGCCAGTAAACCTGACAAAATTCGTAAAATCGGGCGGCTGAGGCAAGGTGTCTCCAAGGTATTGGAGAATCCAGAATATACTCCGCATACCATTTCTAAGAAATATACTGTTTCGGACATGATTACGGGCTATGGTGTGGCTGAAGCTGTCTGTCATTATTACAATCTCTGGGGAGGAAACCTCAACGAGAAAAGGGCCATCATTCAGGGCTGGGGCAATGTAGGAGCTACTTCTGCCTTGTATCTTGCCAAAGAAGGGGTAAAAATAGTCGGGATTATAGACAAATCTCACGGAATGATGAACCCAGAAGGCTATGACCTAGAAGCCGTAAAAAAAATATTTGCAGCCCGTGAAAACAATACTTTAGTAGGAGAGGAACTTCTTCCTTTTGAGGAGGTAAACAAGCATGTATGGAGCATGGGGGCAGAGATATTTATCCCAGCAGCGGCCTCTCGCCTCGTTACACAATCTCAAGTAGAGGCGATGATAGCCAACCAACTAGAGGTGATAGCCTGTGGGGCAAATGTGCCCTTTGCAGACAAAGCTATTTTTTATGGGCCTATCACAGAGTATGTAGATGAGAGGGTTGCTTTAGTATCTGATTTTGTGGCAAACTGCGGCATGGCACGTGCCTTTGCTTATTTGATGTCGCCCAATGCACCCGTAACTGACAAGGATATTTTTGAAGATATTTCGCAGACCATCCGCCAAGCATTGGAGAAAATACACGCCATCAACCCTGAGAAGACACACCTTGCATCTGCAGGTTTTCAGATAGCCTTGCAGGAATTGTTGTAAAATACAGGCAAAATACAGAAAGTAAAAAAGGCTTTATGCTATCTTCTTGATGGTATAAAGCCTTTTTTGATAAATGTGCCTAAGGTTATCTTGCGAAAGTAATCACAGGGCGGCTGCTTTCATCTATCACGACATCACTCGTGTGTGTAGAAATTGTGTAATCTAGCAGATTACCGAGGTGTGTGGCTGCAAGTGCAAGCAGGTCTGCTTGTACATCTTCACAAAAATGTGCAATTCCTGTTTCTACCGTAAAATCATTGTAAATAGAAAAAGTATAGTTTTCTAGCTGATACTTATCCACAAAGTTATCCTTCATCGAGTTGATGCGATGGTTGTTGTAAAAATCAGCAGGTGTGTTAATATAAACCAAATGCAAGTTAGAACCAAAAAGCCTTTGCATTTCTTTGATTTGAGTGATGACATTGTCATGCTCTTCATCTAAATTCGTAGCAAATACCAAGTTATCTGCCTTAAAAGTCTGGTTTTTGCGGATGGTCAATACTGGACAAGTTACAGTGCGTATGACTCCATCTGTGGTAGAGCTAAAAAGCATTTCTTTATAAATACTGCTAGAATGTGCACCGATTACCATAAGGTCTATTTCTTCTTCTGATACTGTTTTGTTGAGTAATTCTATGACATCACCTGTTTCTATTTTTCCTATAGCATTGGTGAGTCCGTATTTTTCTATCAATGCTTCTAGCTTTTGACCTGCACTCTCAATGAGATGTGCCTTATAAGTAGGATCTTGTTTTGCATCTACATATTCTCCAGATTGGTTGGTGGTGAAGAATCGGTCTAAATCTACTACGTGCATCAGTACAAGTGATAAATCTTGGTCAGGCTTCTTAGCAATCTGTATGGCTACCTCTAGTGCATTGTTGGAGGCTTCTGAGAAATCAGTGGGGATGAGTATCTTTTTCATGATATTGAGTTTTTGATTAAGTCATTGAGAAATCAAATTTAAGTTATTCCTGATAAAAATAATATGCTTTGATTAGATTTATGACGATGTTTCAGAGATATTTTTGGTGCCAAGTGCCAATACAGGAATAGATGTCTGCTTCATGACTTCCTCGGTGATACTTCCTGTCATAAAATGCGCCAAACCGCTACGTTGGTGAGTAATCATGATGATGAGTTCTGCTTCTTCTTTTTGGGCAAAAAACATGATTCCTTCTTCTTCATTGTAGGCATTCACCGTTTCTATGCTGTAATTTTCAAATTTGGAATCTACTACCAGTCGCTCTAGCTTTTTACTGACCTCTTTACTGCTCATAAAATGGTTAGGTGTAACCACATGGAGAATGCACAGCTTGGCACTCCAAAAATTTTGGAAAGCCTTTATTTGTGCATATACTTCAGTGTAAGTAGGGTTAATATCTACTGCCAGCACTATTTTTTTGATAGCCTTTGGCTCATAAGGCTGAAAGATAGAGATTAAAGGGATGGAAATCTGCCTGAGCAACTGTTCTGTATGTGTGGCCCCAAACATGCCTGCATTTCCGTGGGTAGCCATGATGATAAGGTCTATATTCTGCTCTGTAATCTGGTGCAGGAGTGTTTCTATTAAATCACCAGATTCTATGCTTTTTAAGATGCGTATATTTTCTACGGCGTAGGATTCTGCAGCCTTGTCTAGGTGTATTTTGAGTGTTTCAGAAAATTGCTCCTCATACTCTTTGGCAGATACAGGGTTATTGATGGCAAGCTGTTGTAGTGCTTTCACTTTTTCTTTGTCTAAGACGTGAGAGATACACAGCGTTGCATTTGTCTGCTTTGCCAGCCAATGTGCATACTTAAGGGCACTTTCGGCAAGGTCTGAAAAATCAAATGGAACGAATATTTTTTTTATTTTCATGGTAAAATCAGTCCTATCATTTATTTTTTATACTTCATCCCGAAGGTAAGCACGGGGCGCTTGGAGTGATTTACTATATCCTCTGCAATACTTCCTGAGATAAGATGCGCCAGCCCCGTACGCTGGTGTGTAGCTACTGCGATGAGGTCTATCTTCATATCTTCTGAAAAATAAATGATTCCGTTTTCTTCATTGAGTTCATTATAGATATGAAAGCTGTAATTTTCTAGTACAATGTCTTTGATAAATTCATCTTTCTTGCGTGTAGCCTCGTGCTGTGTACTAAAATTATTGGGCACATTCACATAAAGCAAGTACAGGTGCATCTTTAGAAGTTTTTGTAATTTGATGACTTCTTCTAAGATAGGTTTTTGTGATTTTTCAAAGGAAGTTGCAAAAAGTAAGTTTTGCAAGCCTTCTAGGTTGGTTTTTTCTCTGAGAGTAAGCACAGGGCAACGTGCCGTTCTGACTACTTTTTCTGTGTTAGAGCCTATCAAGACCTCATCTAGCCCACTTACGCCCATAGTACCCATGACGATGAGCTCTACGTTGTTAGAAGCTACTTGCTCTTCTATAGCTGAGAAGATAGTCCCTAAGCTGACATGGGTCTGGATATCTACCCCTTTGTATTCGCTCAAGAGTGCCTTCATCTGTTCGTGTGCATTTTCTTTTAGGTATTCTATATATTTTTGCTCTACTGAGGCATCAATATACATCCCATCAGTGGCTGCCACATAAGATTTAATAGGCTCTATGATATTAAGTAAAATCACTCGCCCTTCTAAAAGCTTGCTCAACTGTACGGCTACATCTAGGGCGTTGTTGGCGGGTTCAGAAAAATCTGTAGGAACTAGGATCGTTTTCATCTTGATAAATAGTTAAATGTAAATTTTTGTGAAAATAGTGTTTTTTTATAATTAGCACAATGATAATTATCATCAAATAGATTTTTGTAAGCATTGTCTGAGGTTTAACTTGCCAAAATCAGAAACTCACAAAGCAAATCTAAGGTCTTGCACTTATTTAGGCTACAAAAAAGGATTTCCACTTATCTTTTTCATTATTTTTCGTTTCTTTAAATATATGATTGATAAATTAGTACAAGTGTTAAAAAATACCATTAAAATGACCCGTTTTTATTATACTTACAGCATCTTGGTCTGCTGTGCCGTACTACAGGTTTCGGCAAGCCAGGCTCAAAAAAAGGTTGAAAAATATTTTGATACCATCCCTAACCAAATCCAAGAAGTGTATTTTGTGAAGCAAAATGCTACCCAAGTACAAAAACACGGGGATTACAAAAATTTCTATGCCAATGGACAGCTTGCTCTCAAAGGCGTTTTTCAAGAAGATAAAAAAGAAAGTCTTTTTACAGCCTTTTATCCTGATGGTGCTTTGCAAGCAGAGGTAAATTATCAAGATGATCTCAAAAATGGCACATTTACCGTCTATAATGCCCAAGGAATCCCGCTACAGTCAGGTGTGTATAAAAACGATACACTTGACGGTGTCTTGACTACCTTCTACCCCTCAGGAAATGTCGACAAAAAAAGCGAATTTAAAAAAGGTATATTAGATGGCAGGGTAGAGGTCTATTTCAAAGAAGACGAAGTACTCAAAGAAGAAAGTAACTTTGAAAATGGCAAACTCAATGGACTTGTCAAAGAATATTATATCAGCAGCAGGCTACGCCGAGAGGAAGAATTTTTGGAAGGTATCCCACATGGCAAATACAGAGTCTATTATGAAAACGGACAGATCCAGCTTAGCGCTACAAATTACAAAGGCAGAAAAGAAGGCGAATACCTGCAGTATGCCCAAAATGGACAAGTAGTCGTGAAAACATTCTACCAAAATGACAGAGTCGTGGATAGTTATCTTACTTTTTATGATGATGGCACACCCAAACAAGAAACTTATTACAAGAAGGGATACAAAGAAGGAACAGAGAAATCTTATCACCCCAATGGCAAACCAAAATTATTTACTGAATACAGCAAGCAGGAGCTAAACCAAAACATCAAAGAGTTTTATCAAAATGGGAATCCTAAATCAGTCAAAACCATAGAAAACCGACAGCCTGTAGGCACTTGGAAATTTTATTATGAAAATGGCAAAATACGTGTAGAAGAACCTTATGTAGAAGGAAAAGTGGAAGGCTTACGCAAAATCTACCGAGAAGATGGCTCACTAGAAAGTGAAGAGGCGTATCGTAAGGGCAGCAAATATGGCAATGTTACTTCTTATCATGAGCAAGGATACAAAATAGAAGAAATGCCTTATCGCTCCAATATGAGAGCAGGTACTTACAAGTCTTTTCACCCCAGCGGCAAGCTTTCTCTTATGGGAATCTACAGATATGGCAAGAAAAATGGCGATTGGAGATATTATGATGAAGCAGGCAAAGTAACTCGAACCATAAAATATGATGCTGACAAAGTGCTATCTGATACACTTGAAAATAAAGAGTAATCTATCTCTCATTGAGATATTTAGGAGAGAAGCAAAAGCCCTTGAAGAAGTTTGAAAACTCTTCAAGGGCTTTTTTAGTGGATTAATTCTAGTTAGTTTAAGCCTTCGGCCTGTGCTACCAGCTCAGCAAGGTCATAAACCTTGATTTCCTTTTCTTTGCCTGTCTGTTTGGTACCGTCGGTCATCATCACCATACAAAATGGGCAAGCAACCGACACGATGTCAGCCTTGACTTCTATTGCCTGCTCCATGCGCTCTTGGCTTACTTCTTTTTTGCCTTTTTCTGCATCCTTAAACATCTGAGCACCTCCAGCACCACAGCAAAGCCCTTTGGTGCGGCAGTTTTTCATCTCTACAAGGTCGGCATCCAGCATTTTAAGCACATCCCGAGGGGCTTCGTAAATATCATTGGCACGCCCCAAGTAGCAAGAATCGTGGTAAGTGATTTTTTTACCTTTAAAATCCCCAGATTCTTTCATTTTTACTTTTCCATCATTGATAAGTTGCTGCAAAAATGTAGAATGGTGAATGACTTCATACTCACCACCTAGCTGCGGGTATTCATTTTTGATGGTATTGAAGCAGTGGGGGCAGGCAGTTACGATTTTTTTGATTCCATAGCCATTCATTAGTTCAATATTTTGGACGGCTTGCATCTGAAACAAAAACTCATTGCCAGCACGCTTGGCAGGGTCTCCTGTGCAAGCCTCTTCTGTGCCTAGCACCGCAAAATCAATTCCTACTTTGTTTAATATCTTCACAAATGCCACGGTTACTTTTTTGTAGCGGTCATCAAAAGAACCCGCACAACCTACCCAAAACAATACTTCGGGGTTTTTGCCTTCTGCAGCCAAGTCAGCCATCAAAGGCACTTTAAATGTGGTAGTTTCGCTCATATCTTTATTTATTTTAATTTTATTTGTACAATCCTTTATTCACTTCGGCAAGCCTCCCCTCAGGAGATACAAGGGCACTGAAGGCTGCTGTTATTTTTCTACATCTTGTATCCAATTAGCCCTGTCAGAGGGTGAAAACTGCCATGGAGCTAGGTTATTTTCAATATTAGAGAACACCATGTTCCAAGATTGGGGTGCATCTGCTTCTTCCATCGCAATATACTGACGCATCTGCATAATGATAGAGAGAGGGTCTATATTGATAGGGCAAGCATCCACACAGGCATTGCAAGTAGTGCAGGCCATGAGTTCTTCTCTAGAAACATACTCATCACTATACAGGGCGCTTCCCATCTCAAAGGCTTCTTCTTTTGATTTTCCACTTTGGATATATTGCCCTACTTCTTCTAGGCGGTCACGGGTATCCATCATTACTTTTCTTGGAGAAAGTTTTTTGCCTGTGATGTTGGCAGGGCATTGTGAGGTGCACCGCCCACATTCTGTGCAAGCGTAAGCATCCATGAGGTTTTTCCAAGCAAGGTCATTGACATCTTTTGCACCAAACTTACCTACTTCATCTACCACTCCATCATCTTCTATCAAGCCCATGGCTATTTTGACTTCCTTTGTAACAGAAGGCATATTTTCAAACTTACCCTTGGGCTCTAGGTTAGAAAAATAAGTATTCGGGAATGCCAAAGCAATGTGCAAATGCTTGGAGTAAGTTACATAAAAAGCAAAGGCAAAAATCCCTAGAATGTGTGCCCACCACCCAAAACGCTCAATAAAAACAAGCGTGCTGTTGCTCTCAATGCTAGACAGCATGGGAACTAATAATTGGCTAAAGGCAAATACGCCTGTCTGTGTATAGTGATTGTCTGCAAAATCACGGGTTTGCAATACTTGGTCGGCGGCATTCATCGTCAAGATAAAGACCATCAGCACAATCTCAATGATTAAGATGAGATTGGCATCTAAGGCAGGCCAGCCCTTCATCTCTGGTTTCCAGAAGCGAGGGAGCTTCATCACATTGCGGCGTATCAAAAACAATACGCAGCTAAGCATCACACCTACAGCCAGAAACTCAAAGAAACTAATCAAAAAAGCATAAAAACTACTGGGCAATACATACGCAAAAATACGGTGTGTGCCCGCAATGCCATCTATGACAATCTCAAGTACTTCAATATTAATCAATACAAAGCCCGCATAAATCACAAAGTGCATTAAGCCAGCCAAAGGGCGTGTAAACATTTTTTTCTGACCCATGGCTATCAAAGCCATCGTCTGAAGGCGTTTGACAGGCTTGTCTTTGCGTGCCAAGGGCTTGCCTAGCAAGATGTTTTGGCTGATTCGGCTTACTCTACGGCTTACTAAATAGCCTGTAATGCCCAAGGCAATTAAGAATATAAGTTGAGGTAAAAAACTCATTTTTTTGAGGGTTTAGGTTTTTTGTTTAAAATTTATTGAAATTTTTCACCAAAAAATTTGGCAAAAAAAAGAAAGCTTTATATCTTCGCATCCCAATTAATGGTGATATAGCTCAGTTGGTAGAGCATCGGACTGAAAATCCGTGTGTCCCTGGTTCGAATCCAGGTATCACCACTCTTTTTACTAATTTATCTACCAAGGTGATATAGCTCAGTTGGTAGAGCATCGGACTGAAAATCCGTGTGTCCCTGGTTCGAATCCAGGTATCACCACTTTCAAACCCACAAAGTACTGCTTTGTGGGTTTTTTTTTGTGCCAATCTTTGATAAATATGTAAATATCTTGTCATCATAGTTATTAGGATTAAAATACTCGGTATGCAGAGTATTTTTTTAACGTTTGCGAAAATACAAAACAAAACCTTTTTTTCTAAGAAAACATCAAATATTTTCTAAAAAAAGAAACATTCTAAATTTAGGAAACTGAGAAGAAATCTTGCTTTCTAATTCAGATACATACTTTAATTCAAATATAATGGATTTTGTTGTGATTATTTTGGGTTTCTCCTGAGTTTACTCCAAAAAATCATGCATTGGTTTTCAGAAAATAGTCCCAGAGGATAACACCCATACTGACCGACACATTGAGGGAGTGTTTAGATCCGAATTGAGGGATTTCTAGGCAGGCATCTGCCAGCTCTAGTATTTCTTCACTGATTCCAAACACCTCATTGCCGAATACGAAGGCGTATTTTTCTTCGGGCAAATAAGAAAAGTCTTGCAATGTGATGCTTTGGTCTATCTGCTCAATCAAGATAATTTTCCAGCCATTTTCTTTGAGTTTTTGGAGGGCTGTACTTGTTTCTGCCTCATAGACCCATTCTACGGTATCAGTAGCTCCTAGAGCTGTCTTGTGGATTTCACGGTGTGGAGGAGTAGCTGTGATACCACAAAGCACAATTTTTTCTACCAAAAAGGCATCAGCAGTTCGGAAAGCTGAGCCTACATTGTGCATACTTCGGAGGTTATCTAGCACAAGGACTATGGGCTTTTTGCTGACTTGCCCAAACTCCTTTATGGAGAGCCTGACAAGCTCATCATTGGGTGTTTTGCGGAGTGTGTCAGCGTTTTTTTCTTTGTTAGAAGTCATAACCAAAAGTAAAATAGAATTTGGGCTTGTCAGCCACTACAAAATCCTCCAATGCCCAAGCCACATCCAGTTTGAGATAATAGCCCAGCAACACTGTGCGTGCCCCAAAGCCATAGCCTACAAGCCAAGGGTTTTTAAAATCATTGACGGTAGCCGTAAAAGGAGATTGCTCTGTGCCTATATTTCTTGTGTTTTGGCTGTTTTCTCTATTGAATGGGCTAATGCCTGTCCAAGCCGAACCTATGTCATAAAAGCCTACCACTTGTAAGTTTTTAAAGAATGGATTATTGACACGTTTACCAAACAAATATTTAACAATCGGGAACCTTAGCTCGAGGTTGGCAACAAATACATTTTGTCCTGAGGTTTTATTAAAATTAAAGCCCCTTAGGTTGGTGATAAATTCATTGAAGACTACGTTTTCATTGCCAAAGTAATTAATATCTTGGGTAGGGTCAGCACTTGCTGCCAAGAAGTTGGTCTCGGCAGGGTCACTCGAGTTGTTATTTTGTGAGGGCAAAATCGTATTTACGGGGATGTTTGCTGCCGTTACGTTTTGTGGGCTTTGCTGGCTATTGCTTCTTTCTACATTGTTAAAAATCCAGTTATCCATTCCTCCGAGCATAAAGTTTTTGGGGGCAGCCCCGCCAAATCTTCCATAGACGACTCGTGTAGCAAAGATTAAATCTCTGTGGATTTTGGTGTAATTGCGGATATCTATGCTTATTTTATCAAAGCCTATATTGTTGATGCTTACGCCTGCATTTTTTAGATTGGCACTGGTGGTCAGCCCAAAATATCTTTCATAAGAAGCCTTTACCCTTGTGCCCGAAATCATGTTTTGCCCATTGACGAGGGTATTGTCATAGACGTATTCTGCCTTTAGCCCTCCGTAATGATAATTGTTGTTGGGCTCACTATATAAGAAGTTCACACCCGTCAGGGTAGAGTTGAGCCAGAGATAGGTAGGGCTGATGCTGATGCGGCTCGTGTTGCGGATGGCATAAGAGACAGTGCCTTTGAAGGAGTTGAGGGCGTGGTATTGGAAATAGTTTTGGTTGATAAATTGGTAAAAATTACGGTCTATTCTGCCCGAGTAGTCAAGCCTTTTGCCCAAGAACTGGTATTCTCCGTAATAACTGCTGCTCCTTAAGTCTCCTGTAAGGAAAGCCCCTGCACGTATTTTATGATTTTCTAGCAGGTCAGATGCCGTAAAATCAGCCAAGAATCCCCAGCCTCTGAGCGGATCTACTTTGAATGAGGTAAGCAGGTTTTCGGTTCTGAATCTTGGCTCATATTCATAAGGTCCTATCACTTTGATTTCATTTTTCTTGGCACTCTGCACTCGCTCTAGCATTGTTCCTTGAGCTTTGTCAAGTCCACTTCTTTTTTCGGCAGCGATGTCTGCCTCAAACACATAGTTATCTGTGTTTACTTCATCAGGTCCATAGACTTCTGCATTTGTCTCTTTGATGGGCTGAAAGCCTTCGGGGTTATTCTGAGTAGGTTTTGAATCTTCTAAGATGGTCTTTTGAGGGTCTTTGCTGTTAAGCATGAGGGCTCTTTTGGTTTGGAACTCACTGTTGATATTTTGGCTGTAGTCAAATTCAGATTTATAGTAAGGATATGTTTTTCCTTTTTGAATCATGAGATAGGCCAAGCCTTTGTCAAGCGGATTGACCTCAAACCTTCGGATACTCTGTGTAAAGTTGGTGAGCTGTTGTGAGGCTTTGGTCTGCTGGTTTACTTTCTTGAGTTGAAAAATACCCGAATCATCATTGAGATATACGATGGTATTGGGGTCTAAAAAACGAGGCTTCATATCTCGGCCTGTGCTGTTGGTGATAGGAGTGAGGCGAGTAGAAGACGCTCGGGGGTCATAGCTAAAGAGGTTATAGTTTTTGAGTGCCTTGTCAAAGTTTCCTTGCTCGGTGCGTGTAGTGCTGCTGAGTGTATCACTGGTACGGTTAGAGCTAAACACGAACGCAGTGTTAGAGTTGGGTAAGAATACAGGGTCTTGGTCATCAAACCAATCATCTGTAATTACTTTTAGGTTTACACCCTCAATGTCAAATAAAAACAAATCATTTTGCCCTGTTTTGAAAGTAATGTCTCCTTTTCTGTCTGCACTGATTACCAAGGTATTGCCATCATCTGAGAAATCAAAGCCTGAAATATGGTTAAAGAAGACCCAATCTCTCTTGTAAGTTACTTTCTTTTTGGGGTTCAACACGATGAGTTTATTTTCTCCTTCTTTGATATAGACGATGCCTAAATTGTTATTGTCACGCCAAGACAAAAGAGGGACATTGTAATCGAAGCGTTGCCCGATGGCTTTGTAACCATTTTTAAAGAGCACTTTTCGGCGGCGGGTCTGTAAGTCTTGCACTACTACTTTGTATCGCCCTCCTCTCATCTCTGAGTAAGCTATTTTGCTGCCACTCGGGTTAATTTTAAATTCATTGAAGACCCTGTTTTTTTGGTTGTGCTTTCGGAGTTTGAAATCAAACCCTCTTGTAGAAGTATTTTGGGTAGTATTCTCACTCATATTGGCGTAGTAGGCTTCCCATCTGTCCAAAAATCTTTTGTAGTTAATGCCCAGTGAGCTGCCTATGCTGTTGCGTTCGTTTCGGATAATGCGTGCAAGATTGAGGATGTTAGAAATATTGGAAGGGCCGTATTCTTCGGCTATAAAATTCCAGATAGACTGCCCTACGATGATGGCATCATCCCCTTCTAATAGGCTAGGCTTGCGTACACGGCGTTTGCGAAATAAATCCCTCATGTGGTCATCCATTTCTTCACTCCAGCCCTCTGAGACATAGGCTGCTGCACCGAGCAAGAACCAATCACTGAATTTATTAAGATAAGAGCTTTGAAGCATTTCTTTGAGGCTTCCGCCAAACATCATCTCTCTGACCAGCAAAACGGCTACACCACGTTTGAGTTCTTTCTTAAATTCTTCTTCGCTGCCTGTATAAGGGATTTCTATCTGGGATTTGAGGAAATCTGTCTGGCCACCTATGATGATTTGGTCATTGTCTATGCCTACATTGCTTTGCTGCAGGTCAGAGATAGAGTTATAGATAAATATCTTGGATTTATAGTAGGGCGGGTATCCCAATATTTTGGTGATTTGGTCAAACTCAGTCTCTAAGAACCGAGTAGCAAAATTAGCCAATCTAGAGCCATACTGGTAGTAATAAATGTCAAAATTGGCAGTGCTCAGGTTTTTCCATTCAAACTCTTGGTGCTGTACTCGGTTTGCACCGAATTTATCTTGTGTGCTCTGTGCATAAAGTGAAGGCTGTGCAAGGCAAATAAATACCAAGAGTGTGTATTTCCAAGTGCTTTTGAGGGCTATATTTTTAAAAAAAGGTGCTTTCATGGATTTAATGAAAATCAATATTATTGAATGACTAACTCAGAAAAAATACTTAAACCACTGAAATGGTTTCATATCTCGATAATAACGGATAAAAGTTACACGCATTTTAAGGTAAAAACACGAAGGTTTGAAAACCAAAAAACACATTCACCAAAATTAAAAAGATGTTTTAGCCTAAATTATCATCGATTTAGACGAAAAACAAAATCTTAACTTTTTATTGGACTTATTTTAAAACTTTCAGGCAACCTATTTGACCAAAAATATGTATGTTTTGTTGTGATGCCTGTCATAAAAGTGAATCTAATGAACGGCAAAAATATTTTAATTTTCAAACGCTCCAATATAGATATAAACTTCGTATTTCACCAATTTTAAATCATGAAAACGCGCATCACTGCTATTTCTTTTGGCTTATTTATAGCACTCTCTGCATTTGTGAGTGAGTACAGCATCGTACTCCTAAAGCATAATCAGCAATATACAGCAAGGCATCATAAAGTATCTTTTGTGTATGGTTGGGTAGAGTATCAGGGAAATAAGCGTTTTTTTATCCAAGAAAACCACTATTCTCCTCCTATACAAAAGGCAAGTATCCCTCATTTTTTTCAAAAACAAAGCCCAAAAACCCCCATCATTGAACGTGCCTTAGACAAAATATGCAAAGAATGTCGCTTAATCTCTGTCAAACAAGCAGACAGTTATGATAGCTTGCTAGCTATGAACTCAGCCAAAAATAAGCTAATACACAACAAATCAAACGTACTTATGGTTTTTTTGCCTAAGTTTTTCGCTGCTTCGTCTTGGTAGCAAGGTTTAGGCAATATGTTTGTTTTTATATATCATCAAAATACTTTAACATAAATTTAGTATTTTGGACTTTGGTTTTTTTGAAAGTAATCCTATTTTTGTGAAAAAAACCATGATTAAAATTAAATCTTTCGTATTCAGCCCCTTTGCCGAAAATACATATGTGCTTTATGACCAGACCAAAGAGGCTGTCATCATAGACCCAGGCTGTAACACCACCGAGGAAAGAGAGACGCTCAAGAGATTCATAGAAACCGAAGGGCTAAAAATCACAAAACTCCTCAATACGCACTGCCACATAGACCATGTGCTAGGAAATCAGTTTGTAAAAAGAACTTTTGAGGTAAAACTATATATGCACAAATTAGACTTGAGCAATTTAGAATCTTCTAAACTCATCTCCGATGTCTATGGGATTAAGCCCTACGAGCCCTCAGAGCCTGATGTGTTTATAGATGAGGGAGATACGATTACCTTTGGGGAGTCTAGTCTAGATATTCTTTTTGTACCAGGGCATGCTCCAGGGCACGTCGCTTTTGTGTGTCATCCCCAAAAATTTACGGTAAGCGGAGATGTTTTATTTAAGCAAAGCATAGGCAGGACGGATTTCCCTGGCTGTAGCCATCAAGACCTGATAGAGAGCATCAAGCAAAAAATGTTTAAGTTAGGAGATGATTATGTAGTATATTGCGGGCATGGGCCTGAGACCACCATAGGCTACGAAAAAAAGTACAATCCTTTCCTAAACTAATCTTTATGTCATCCAAAAAAAAACCTTTCCGTAATACACTCATTTTTCTGGGCTTGTTGGCCATTTTTTCCATAGGGTTTGCGGGCATGGCTTATTGGAATATTCAGAGTTTTATTAAAAATGCCACAACTACTAAAGGCAAAGTCATTGGTTTTGAGCGTGAGCGAAGGGTATTTAAGCCTGTGGTGCAGTTTGTAACTAACCAAGGCGACACCATCCAATTTATAACGCCCATAGGCTCTGAAGATACCCTCATCGTGAAGACAGGCAGCCCCGTGAGGGTACTTTACCACACAAAATCACCTCAGGATGCAAGCATAGATGATTTTTGGCATTTATGGACCAATCTCATCATGGTGCTCTTCTTCGGGATAGCTCCTTTTGTCTTTGTGCTTTTCTTGCGTTTTGTGCTTTTGGGCAAGCCAGCGTAAATTAGGCTTAACTTTTGGTAGTTTATTTGAGTGAGTGATGGGCTGTGCCATTTTGCTTGTGTTTTTCTAGGCTGATTTGCTGTCTATGATGCGTATGAATGTTTGACTTCACACAGGCTTATTTTTTATCGGGAATGTCTGTTTAGATTGTATCATTATGATTCTTTCATCTGACAAGGAAAGTACAGAGGGTGTATTGCTGCTGAGGTTCCTTTTATTTGGTTTTTTATTTGGGATTTGCTTTCCTGTCATGGCACTATTGCTTGACTTATTTTTTAAGTCTATGTCTTTTAGCCTAAAGAATCTTGTGTATCTGCACCAAGTGAATCCCATACATTATATCATTGATTCTGCTCCTGTTGTGTTGGCATCAGTAGCATACGGAATAGGCAGGTATGTATCAAATAGAGAAAAAAAGATACAAACTAATCTAAAACATGAGCTTGCAAACACTAAAAAGATTGCTGATTTCTCACATCAACTCATTCAAGGAAATTTTAACATTGATGTAGTGATAGACGATAAAAGCACTCAAGATACATTCTTAAAACTGAAAGAAAACATAGAAAACAGTGTAGAGAAAGAAAAAATTACACACTGGACCAATGAAGGCATTGCACTTCTGATGGAGGTACTCAAAGAAAGAGAAGACTCTCCTGAGAAGTTTGCTAGCAAAGTGATTTCTGTTTTGAGTAGGTATTTACAGGCATTTCAGGGAGCTTTTTATCAAGTAAACTATCCAGAAACAGAGGAGGCTTACCTGAGCCTTTTGGCAGGATATGCTATAGACAGTATGCACCTTAGAGAGCAGCAATGGGCCATCGGGGAGGGGCTTATCGGGCAAGTAGCGCAAAGTGGAAAGACCATGTATGTCAAAAAAAATCTCAAAGAACCACCGCACAGTCATTCACATTCAGGCAAAAAATCACTGGTACTAGTGCCACTGATACATCAGAAAAAAGTCAGAGGAATCATAGAACTTGCTATTTTTGATGATTTGCAGCCTTATCAAATTGCTTATTTAGAAAAAATCTCTGACAATATCACCATAAAGCTTTACTAAAAAACATTTACAGACTTTCTACCATGAGGCTCATCAGATTAGATAGCTTTTTTTTGATTTGAGAATATTCTCCAGAATATCTATTGGTGATGATAGCAAAACTCATTTGCTTTCCTGAGGCACTTGTGAAGTAGCCTGCATATGCTTGTACTCTAGTCATTCCTCCTGATTTTGCCCTGAGGTTATTGCGTGCTTTGCCCTCATTGGCTACACCATACATCGTGCCTGATACTCCTGCAATGGGTAAAGATTGTTGAAAGACCTTGCTGTAAGCACTCTGAGAAATTTTATGTAAGATGGCTGTAAGCTGTGCTGCCGTGATTCCGTTGCTCAATGACAGTCCGCTGCCATCCTGCATATAAAAGCCATCAATATCAATGCCCTGTTTTTGCCAAAAAGCTGTAACGGCCTTGATGCCCGCTTGTGTACTTGCTTCTTTTTCTTGCTGCAGCCCTATACCCTTGAGAAGTGCCTCTGCAAAGAGATTCACACTATGAATATTGGTATAATTTACAATGTCTTTGAGATAAGGAGACTCGTGTCTGTGAATCAAGATTCTCTGGGTTTCCCATTTTTTATTTTGAAGGGAGAGTTGCCATGTCGTAGTGGGAGGTTCAGCTATTGCAATTTTGCTTTCTTTGATTTTTTGATGTAGTTGCTCTGCCAAAAAGAGTGCTGGATCAGGGATAGCCCCCTTGATGCTAAATGTGCCCCCAAGTGGAATCGTACCACTTACATACCTTACTTGGTCATGGGGTGCACCTGAGATACTTGCCATGTCACCTGTGCCCGCTTGTGCTGTTTTTACTTCATTTACAAATTGTATGTGGCTCATGTTGGGTTCTGTTCTCAGGATCTTGGCGGGCTGCCCCAGTGCTGTAGGCTGAAAATATAGCTTGTAAGTATTGTCTAAGACATTGAGTGCACCAGCAGGCGCTCCAAAATAATTGCCCATATCTCCCCAAATCCATTGAGAGGGTGTAGGGTTGCGCTCAAAAAGGCTTTCATCTGCAATGACTCTTCCTTCTATCCTGCTGATATTAAGCAGTTTGAGTTTGTTTGTCCATTGACTGAGCACAGTTTGGAGGCTTTGGTTTTTTAGAAGTTGAGAGCCTAGTGTAGGGTCTCCGCCCCCTTTGATGTATAGATTTCCTTTCAAAACCCCTTCTTTGGTCAGTTCTCCGCTGTATGCCAATTCTGTCTGAAATTTAAAATCTTCACCCAAAGTAGCTAGAGCAGTAGCTGTAGTGATGGCTTTCATAACAGAGGCTACTGCCAGTGTTTTTTGAGAATTTTTTTCTAGGACGGTCTTTCCATCTTTGTTAGAAATCACTGAAAAAGCCAACACGCCATGGATCAATAGTGGGTCTTCTTCCAGTCTTTGGAGTGCTTGTCTGAGGGCTTCTACATCTGTGCTGCTAGGCTGTATGTTTTCTTGCTTGGGGGTGCTTTGTGAGCATGTAAGCAAAAATAAAAATAAAACAATGACAGCAGTAATGGCTATTTTTGGGGTCATTTCTTTTAGAATAAATAAAATCTACTCCAAAAATACACATATTTTGTAGATAAATGCCAAGCCACAAAGGAGGCACAAAGAAAATAGTGCACAGACCTCTCAAAACAGCTTTGCTTCTTTTCCTTGTCAAAAGTGATGACAAGTGCCGTTTTTGATGAGGTCTTGTACAGTTAGATAGCTAGGTTTATCAATACAAAAATGGTAAATCACCATTCTGACGATAGAAAAACAAAAAGTCTTTTCTGTTCTCTAATTATGGCTCATCATAGGATAATCAAAAGGATCTATGCAGGGGTCACAGTCATAGCCCAAGTAAATCCCTAGGCAAGTAGCATCCCAGATGCTTTTCCCCGTACCTTGTTCTTTAAAGCCCCCTGTGCGGATGTGTATGTAGGCAATGTCTATGATTGCTTCAAACTTCATATTTGTTTCAGCATAGTCACTTGGCTTTTGATTCTGGATATAAAAAGTACCTGTAGTTACGCCTTGAGCATAGATTTCGAAGTATCCTTTTTGGTCGGTAGATGGACGGTAACTTACTTTGGAGATATTTACCAATCTTGCCAGGTCATTGTTGGCACAGCCAGCATAGACAATCATTTCGTTTTTGATAGAGAGATAATTTACGACAGTCTGGGCCTGTTCTTCTGTGAGGTAGCAAAGCTGGCATTGTGCTTGGCTTGCTACAGTTCCGAGATTGAAGAACAGGAATAGTGTAAGGATACAAGTTTTAAGTTGATTCATGTGTGTTCTAGTTATAGGAATGAGATTTGTTTTGCTAGAATACATTACATAAATGATACCAAGCCTACAGGATAGTAATGCGCAATTTAGATTAACAACGGATTATTTACTGTAAAAGGCTGTAAATAATCCGTTAATGCTATTAAGAAAGTAGTTGAAAAGTAATTAAACTTGCAATATAAGCCAAACTTGTCATATATAAGAATTGTAGAAAAACCCATTTAAAGCCTTTGGTTTCTCTATAGACAGCCGCAAGCGTACTCATGCACTGCATCGCAAAGGCATAGTAAATCATCAAGGATAGCCCTACAGCAAGTGTAAATCTTGGCTTACCTGTTTGTGGGTTTTTTTCTTTTTGAAGCCTTTCTTTAAGCGTGCTAAAGTTTTCCTCTTCACTCCCGATGCTGTAAATGGTGGAGATAGTACCCACAAAAACCTCTCGGGCCGCAAAGGAAGTGATCAAGGCAATGCCAATTTTCCAATCATAGCCCAAAGGGGCAATGGCGGGCTCTATGGCTTTGCCAAAGTGCCCCGCATAGGATGCCTCTAGCTGATTAGAAGCCAGCAAGTCTTCATAATTTTGGCTGGGGTCTTGCAGCATAGATTTTTTTGCTTTTTGTGCTGCCTGCTCCATGGCCTCCGAAGGGCCATAAGACGCCAGCACCCAGAGAATGATGGAAATAGCGATGATGATTTTGCCAGCTTCAAACACAAAAACTTTCACCTTTTCGCTGACTTCATGCCTTACATTGCTCCATTTAGGATATTTGTAGGAAGGTAATTCCATAATCAAAAAGCTCCGCTCTGGTGTTTTTAAAAGTACTTTCATCAGCCAAGCTGATGCCAGTGCCATCACAAAACCCAGCAGATACATCCCCATGAGTACAAGCCCTTGCAAGCTAAATACACCTAAGACATGCTGTGGAGGAATCACAAGGGCTATCAAAATGGCATAGACGGGCAGCCTCGCCGAGCAACTCATCAAAGGGGTTACGAATATCGTAATCAGGCGCTCCTTGTAATTGTCTATGTTGCGTGTCGCCAAAATGGCAGGAATCGCACAGGCTACGCCTGATATGAGTGGCACTACACTTTTGCCATTTAGCCCAAAGGGGCGCATGACTTTGTCCATCATATACACTACACGTGCCATATAGCCTGATTCTTCTAAAATGGCGATGAAGAAAAACAAAATAGCAATCTGAGGAATAAAAATAACTACACCACCCACCCCTGCTATGATGCCATCTGCCAGAAGGTCTGTGAGTGCACCCGCAGGCAGAGATGATTTTACCAGCCCTTGTATGTGGCTAAATCCTGTGTCTATCCAGTTCATAGGGTAGCTTGCCCAGCTAAATATCGCCTGAAATATAAGGAACAAAACCCCCATAAAAATCAAATAGCCCGCTATTTTATGTGTCAGAATGGCATCTATTTTTTCACTAAAACTGCTGTCGTTTTCTGTATCTTTGCCTTGTTTTAGGGTTTGTTTCAGCAGGTCATCGATGATTTCATAGCGAGCCATCGTTTCGCGTGATTGCCAGTGGATAGAGTCAAAAGCATGGGCTTTGGTACTGCTCTCTAGTGTATCTTTGCCTGCTTTGTCCAAAAAGTGTAAACCAGCAAAATGATGTGCATATTGCCAAGCCTGATAGGCATTGCTAAGTTCAAAATCTTTTTGAATGGTTTTTATCAAATCAGGATTAAAAAAATAAGGATTGACCAAGTACGTATCTTGTGTCTGTGTGTTGGGCTTCTGAAGAATGGACTGTGCCAAAAATTTTTTGAAGTGCAGCACTTCTTCTGACCGCCGTGCATTGAGCGTAATGATAGGCGTATCTAGCAGTGTTGAGAGTTTGTTAGTGTCTATCAAAATACCCTTTTCTGTGGCTTGGTCTATCTGGTTAAGCACCAAAATGACGGGCAGCCCCAGGTCTTTGATTTGTGTGAAAAGCAGAAGATTTCTCTTAAGATTGGAGGCATCTGCTACCAGCACCACCCAGTCAGGATAGTCTTTGCTTTGAGGGTTGAGCAGTGTCTCTAGCACAATCACCTCATCGAGTGATTTGGGGTAGAGGCTGTATGTGCCTGGCAAATCTATCAGCTCGATGCTTTGTGCTGTATTGAGCTTGCAGATGCCTGTCTTTTTATCTACGGTTACCCCAGGAAAGTTTCCTACTTTTTGGTGCAGACCTGTGAGTTGGTTAAAGAGGGTAGATTTCCCTGCATTTGGATTTCCTGCCAGTGCGATTTTCATCTTGATTGGTATAAATTGCTGCGGAAATAAGTGATTTGGTACTTTTCCTAGCTTTTTCTAAATGTTTTTGATGGATAAATAAAAAATGGATGTCTGCATAAGTAAAATGTGCTAGCTGCCAGTTTTTACACAAAAAAGTAACACAGGCCATTGTGGGTTTAAGCCCTTAACAGTCTTTGTACTTTTAGTCTATCAGGTATAAGCACGAAGACTTATTGCCACAGACTTGAGGGCAAACAATGCTAGGATTGTAATACTACAGTAGAAGCCTCTGACAAACGCAAAGAAAGATTATAGCCACCCACACGGATACAGATAGGGTCACCAAGAGGGGCTTTGCCGCAGAGTATGATTTCAGTATTGGGTAGGCAGCCCATCTCTAAAAGTTTTAAAGACATCAAATCATCCGTAAAAGCCTTGATGATTCCCTTTTCTCCTTTTTTTAAATCTGCTATGCTTCTCATATATTTGGGGGCTTGATTCTAATTCTTATTTAGATTAATTTCAAATAGGCTTGCAATTTATAACAAAAACAGAAATTTTTACCAATAAATTCACAGAAAATTAATCTTAGCCACCAAAGAAAACCAAAGACAAAGAAGGGGCAACTCTGAAAACATGGAAATATACCATAAGTTCCTACTATTTTTTGGTATGATGCCCTCAGACCCATGTTATTTCAATCTTTTAGTTACATTTTGATAACCCAACCAGAATACAATACGTATCTCTTAAAAAGCATAAAACACCAATATTTAACAGCATCAAGATGACAAACTCAAGCATTACAAATATAAAAAAACAACAGCAGGTACTCCAGCTCCCTTTTCTTAAAGTCTATCTAAACGAAGAACAGCAAATATTTGAAGGTTTTTGGAAAAAAGAGAGTAGAGAGATGAAAGATGATGAGTTCATGACACATCTTGAGGCATTTGCTGATTTATTCTCTCAACACAAGGTCAGAGGGTTTTATGTGGATACAAGACAGTACCATGCCATCATGAGTGTAGAGATACAAGCATGGCATGATGAGCATATCATCCCAAAGTATATCCAAGGAGGCGTGGAGAAAATCGCTTTTGTGATGACAGAAGATTTTATACCTGCCCTCACCATAGAGCAAGCCTTTGATGAGCCAAAAGCCCAAGTACTACAGACCCGCTTTTTTAAGGAAGAAGCTCAAGCAAAACAATGGATATACAAATAAGGGTATCACCTCACTAAACACCTAATTTACTCTAAATAATAAGGTGTTTAGGTTTTTATATCTACTCCTTCTTCTGAGGAGGAATCTGAAAAAACACTCCCAAATTAAATGTAACTACTGTAGCCGCAGCCTTCTTATCAGGCACAATGATGCCATTGGCTCGCAAGTTTAAGTCAAGCACAAGCCCTTCCGATAGCTCATAGGCACAGCCTAGCACAGGCCCTAAACCAAAATTGGCATCATTGGCATTCAGCTCAATCACCCCCAATGATACACCAGAGGGCAAATCCACAACTCCGTCTAGCTGCCGCAAATCCAAAGAAATCGTCTCGGTATCTGTGATAAAAAAACCAATATCAAAACCCACATAGGGCTTTACTTTTCCCTTCAAAAGATAATACTCAAACCCAAGATTGACAGGGAAAAAGTTAGTCCTTGGAATCTGAATATCCAAACCAATCAGATTCAATAGATTGACAGTATTGGGGCTAATCCCGAATATCTCCGCCAAGTCTCCCAAATCTTCACCTGCCCGCCCAAAGGCATAAAAACTAAAATTGCTCGTCAGTGCAAATCTCTCAGAGAGTTGATACTTGGCGGAGGCACTGCCCCCATAGCCGTTTTTGTTGATTGCCCCAAAATCACCCGTAGGCAAGGCATAGGCAGGGCTCAAACCCAAGCGAAGCTGTGCCTGAGCCACTGTAACCGCAAGGAGGAAGACTAGAGTTAAAAATGTTTTTTTCATGAAATTAGTGGATAGATATATTCAAAGTTCTGTTTATTTGACCAAAAGTTACTAAATTTCTACTTTTAATGATGTAATATCTTCAAAATATTAAAAACTATGACCGAAAAAAAGATTCCTCGTTCTACAGAAAATGACTACTCAAAAGAAATGGCTCAAAAAAGGCGTGAGTTCGTAGAGGCTCAATCAAAAACCTCATTAAAACACCTAGGGCAATACTCTTTTGAGCCTGAAATACTTGCTGGCAACATAGAAAATTTTATAGGCGTGGCTCAAGTACCCATCGGGTTGGCAGGCCCAGTACACATCCAAGGAGAGTATGCTTCAGGAGAATTTTTTGTGCCAATGGCCACCAGTGAGGGCACACTCGTGGCAAGTTACAACAGAGGGATGAAGCTGTGCAGAGAGGCAGGCGGAATCACGACCACAGTCTTGGATGATGCCATGCAGCGTGCCCCTATCTTTATATTTGAAAATGCCCGCTTGGCGAGAGATTTTGGTAAATGGGTAGAAACTCATTTTGAAGAAATCAAAGCCGAAGCAGAGAGTACCACACGCTCAGGCAAACTGCACAACATAGAGCAGTACAGCATGGGCAAAATGCGTTGGCTGCGCTTCAGCTATACCACAGGCGATGCCGCAGGGCAAAACATGGTGACTAAAGCCACCCACAAAGCCTGCCAATGGATGCTTACACAAGGACTAGAAGGGCTAGAGCATTTCTCGATGGCTGCCAATTTTGATACCGACAAAAAACACTCTCAAGTCAATAACCTTCACTCCAGAGGAAAAAGAGTAGTGGCCGAAATCACGCTGCCAGCAGCACTGGTGAGTAGCTTCTTTAGAACCACAGGCAAAGCCATGCACTTTCAGCGACAGCTCTCCAACATGGGGGCGATGCTCTCTGGCTCTATCAACAACGGCTCTCACTCTGCCAATGGCATCACTGCACTTTTTATAGCCACAGGCCAAGATGTAGCCAATATTGCAGAATCTTCCGCAGGCTTTATCTATGGAGAAATCAAAGAAAATGGTGATTATTACTTCTCCGTAACGATTCCTTCGCTCATCGTTGCCACACACGGAGGCGGCACAGGCTTGCCCACTCAGCGAGAATGCCTCGAGGTGATGGACTGCTACGGCACAGGCAAAGTAAACAAACTTGCGGAAATCATTGCCGCTGTAGTCCTTTGTGGTGAGCTTTCTCTCAGCGGTGCCATCATTGCAGATGAATGGGTATCTAGCCATGAGCAATACGGGCGAAATCGTTCTTAGAGTTATTTTTTTCTTTTGAGGGGTTTTAGGTGCAATATGTTTTCTGCAAACTCAAATGTGGCATCTCTTACCTCTCGCCACTCTTTAGAAGTGATGTAAGAACTAATGACATGCTCTTTGGCTCGAGGGAATGCCCTCTCTACCTTGAGTGCCTTAGGTGTGGCAAGGTCTGCAAACATTTCTTTGGCAGCTACCACAGAAATAGTCTTGTCTTGGTTCGCCTCATCTTTGTAATAATAACCCATAAATAGAGGCTGTTTGATGGTTTTGAAAATCTCTTTTTTTGTCAATGCCTGTTCTAAAGATTTGAGGGCTACAGTGCCTTCTAGTCTAAATTTTGTGTTCCAATATTTCTGACCCAATTCTGAGGCATTTTTGCGGATACTGTATTTGCCACCCTGCACAAGGCGGGCTATCTGAAGCCCCCAAGGTTTGTTAAGAATATTCAGGATGCTAAGGCGAAAATCAATCAGAGGTGAGTACACAATCAATGCTTCTATCTCAGGGTGTTGTGAAGCAATGAAAAGCCCCATGGTTGCCCCTGTGGAGGTACACATCAAGATGGTTTTTTTACCAAGTTGCTGCCCTATCGCCACGGCCTCTTTGGCAGAAGCCAGCAAGCTTTCAGGGCTGACCTCTAGCAGTGGCTCGGGGCCATCAAGCCCGTGCCCATCTAGGCGGGATAGATACAAATTGCAGCCGTAGCGTTTGGCGAATGCCTTGTGAATCGGTGAACCTTCTGCTTGGCTTGCCGTAAATCCGTGCAAATACACGAGGGAGTAAGGCGTTTTCTTTTTTTGAAGACTGTCTGCCCAGATAATCCGGGCTTGGTTATCAGGTTTGAGGTATTTTGTGTTTTTTTCTCTGATTTGTATAGCTTGTTCCAGTACAACCAAATCAGTACTTACTGTAGGCAGTTGTGCATCTAGCTGAGGTGGATTAGGGCGAGGACCTATCAAATAGGCTACTAAAATGCACATCACTACAATAAGAGAGGATTTCAGAAAACGGCTCATTTTTATTTATTTTTGGAAACTGTAAAGGTAGAAAAAACTTAAACGGATAAAATGTTTATTCAAAAATTGCATAAACTACAAGCACAATGGGCAAAAGAGGTAGTGATTCCGCAGGAGTCAAGGCTTACTTATTTTTTATCACGGCCTATGTTAGTGCTTGATATTCAGTATGAAGGTGAAAAAGCCTATCTAGGAGCTAGCTTACTATCCCCCAATCAAGCCCCTATTGATTTAATTGGGCAATCTCAGGCAGGTTTGGCGTATATTCCAGGCTTGTTTTGTTTTAGAGAAGGGCCTCCTCTACTGGCTTTTGTAAAGAAAATATTCCAACACAAGGCATTGCCCAGACCTGCACTACTCATCATAGACGGGCACGGAATAGCGCATCCGCAAAAGCTGGGTGTAGCTACATGGCTAGGGCTAAGGTTACAAATCCCTACGATTGGCTGTGCCAAAAGAAGTTTATTGCCTTATCACGGTGAGTTAGGCGAAGAAAGAGGAAGTACGCTGCCCGTGATGCTTCAAGGTGAGCAAGTAGGAGAAGTATTACGCACTCAAGAAGGAATTAATCCTCTGTTTGTAAGTGCAGGTCATTTGATTCACTTAGAAGATGCTCATCAGATTATGCTGTACTTACCTGGAGCGTATCGCCTGCCCGATGCTCTCCGACAGGCCGACCAACTTGCTAGAGCTGCCGCACGCAAAGAACGCTTAGAAAGAGTGATTTCCTTAGGAGAGTGTGAGGCAGAGTTTTGAGGAAAGCAGGTAGCCTTTCTTTTTATAACAGGTTCTTTTTTTGGCTAAAAAATCATTACCTTCCTCAATGAACTTACTCTAGTAACTGTATTTCTTTTTTTTGCCTTATCAAAAGCTATGACCAGACCTAACTTAATATTTACCACTTCTTCTGTATTTCTACTGAACGTTACTACAAAGTTGCATTGTAGTTCGTTGAGGTAGTAAAACTTTTCTGGCTGCCCTACCTCTCCTAATACCCAATTTTTCAAGCTGTAACTGATACTTCCTAATGGTTTCTATCAAGTTTTTATGCTTAATATTTAACCCTTTGGATACTATGTGGCTATCTACTACTTGTATGTTGTCTTTGAGTTCTACTTTTACGAGGTTTTCCATGGTTTTTATTTATTTAGGTTGTATCAACATGACTGCCAAATATCATTGATTTAGAGATTGACTGCTTCCAATTTAACAAAATCAAGAAAGTTTTCCTCATTTAAAAAATCATCAGGGCTATTCTCTGAGGTATTTAAAAAGTAAAAATGACACATCTTACCCTTCAGTATAGCTTTTAGGTCTGTAATAGAAAGATTTTCTTTATTGAGTGTCTTTTTGTACTTCTCTAATAGTATCTGACTGACTAATTTACTTGTGAAAGCAATATTGACCGCATTGGTAAGCTGATTTTGTTTGTAATTCTTAAAATCAGAAAGTCCAAAGAATTGCTTTGCATCTCTAAAATCAAATTCTATCTGAAATCTTAAAGAATAATAATCGATAATATCAAGTGCTTCTAGGTCAAGGTCATTGGTAAAAAGAATGGTTTGACCTATTTTTCTTGTGTTGGGGTTCATTCTTTGAATAATGACTACTTTGAGCATACAATCTTTGATGCTAGGAGCATATACTTTCAATGCCCATACTTTGATATGGGCTTGATTTAAGTGATGGTCTTTGGATAAATTCACTGCTGCTTCTTGCAACATTTGTTTGTAATCTAGTCGTTTACCATATTTTTTAGACCTTCCTTTAGGTCTGCCTCTTTTCTTTTTTTCTGTTAGCTTTTCTTGGGGTACTTGGCTGCTTTACCGACTTTGTTTGGGGCTCTTGGGGAGCTTTAATCATTTGAGTGCAAGATAAAAAATGAGATGGACGACTTGAGACTGATACTAAGCTCAAACCAAGAAAACTTACCGAAGGA
>JAABSX010000030.1 GCA_011390205.1 Microscillaceae bacterium
AAAAAGACCAAAGCATAAAAATCAGGACAGACACATCATTTTCTTGTGTTTATCGTTTACTTCTGCACACACATCATTAAAAAATTTATGAATTACAGAATTTACTATTCTCTGCTTTTCTTGTTTCTATACCTCCTTGGTGGTCTCTCTGCAAAGGCACAAAACAGCCCCAAAGACAAAAGTGTGAGATTTATCTATCTAGTCTCAAAAGACCGAAAATTAAATCCAGCTTACCAAAAAGGCATAGAGATGGCAGCCAAAGACATTCAGGGCTGGTATCAAAAACAGCTCGGCTTTACTTTTAGGCTCAATTCACCCATTGTAGAGGTAGCCTATTCGGACAAAAAAGCGGATTACTTTTACTCAAATCCCAATGGTGATAACAAAAGGGCTTGGGGCTATAACAATACCTTTGAAGAGTGTAAGAGACTCGTGGGTGTAAAGCATTTTGACCCCAATTATATCTGGGTGATTTACTCTGACGGCCCTGGCAATGCAGGCATGGGCGGCAGTGGAGTCTGTATCATGCCCGAAGATGACCTACTGGGGCTGATAGGAAAACACCCTCAACAGCCTGACATCAATAGATGGATAGCTGGCTTGGGGCATGAAGCTGGGCATGCTTTTGGGCTACCTCACCCCAAAGACACCAAAAAAGATGCAGATGCCATCATGTGGACGGGCATCTACGGGGGTAAATATCCTGATGTGTGCTACCTGACTGCCGAAGACAAAGAAATACTGAGCAAAAGCCCTTTTTTCTTTGACAAGCTGGGCAAGCCTATCGCAGGAGAACTAAAACAACTCATGAAGTTTGGGTATGCACAAGGTGTATTTACACGCTATCAAAATAGCAAAACAAAGGAAATTACTTGGGAAGAAAATACGCAGGAGGGAAACACCTTTCATTTCACAGAAAAAAATGCTGACAAAGAATTTTATTACCTCAAAGCCAAGGGCAGAAACATCGATATCAGAATCCCGCTCAAAGGAGGCAGAAGCGGATTATCTACCAATCAAGGGGCTACTTGGGGGACTTTTCAAGAAATGAAAATCCTTTAGATTTCATTTTCTGTCAAGGTACTAGCCCGCCTCAAATTATCGTTTGTCTGGTATGTCATCAAAAAGCATTGTCTAAAATTTTTAAAACCCCTGTTATTATGCAAAAAATTTGGCTTCTATCCCTCACTCTCCTAATTTGCCAAGCATGGCTTGCCTCTGCTCAAAATACCCTTGATATCCGAGAGGCACTTGAGAAAAAGCTCATCGAAATTGACTTTCACGGTAACCCGAGCAGCTCACACTACCACAAGCCTCTGAAAGGAAGTATTAAAAATATTTCTTCGAAAGACTTGATGATTGCCATCCCAGCAGGGGCGTTTTTTAGCTCCGAACCCGCTGACTACCAAGACATCGTAGTTACTCAAGAGCAGCTTTTGAGCATTGCCCCTGACAAGTCCAGAAGTCTAGAACTCTATGGGGTTTGTGTGGAAAGCAGCCTCCGCTCACCTGCACAGCTTACTAAATACACCCTGCAAGACAGCCCCAACCCACAATACCTTGCACTTGCCCAGTACGTAAATGCTCAGAAATACCATGGGCTGTCAGAGACACAGCATGCCTTCTGGGTGCTGAGTGATGACAAGCCTCTAGATGAAATCTGGGGCTATAAGAAAGAGGTAAGCAATAATTTACTATTCAAAATGGTAGAAATCACGGGCAAAGCCCTGCCCGATACGGCGGCTCTCAGGAAGTCTTACCAAATCATCGACAATGGTGAGTCTTTTGAGGAGTTTACTTACACGCCTACACGCACTATGAGCGGAAAATTCTTTTTCCAACTCAATAAGACCAAGAAGGTGCTCATCGGGATGTTTAATGAGGCAGGGGTGCTGATTAGAGAGCTTTACAATAACCCTACTTGCAGCTCAGGAAATCACACGATTGAATATGCCTTTGATGCCTCAATCTATGCTGACCCTGTCTATCATTTTAAACTGATTACGGATGAGTATATCTGGATAGATATGCCCATCGGAAGGCGCTAATGTGGGCATCAAGGAAACTCTCGGCTGACGTAGAAATGATATCTTTCTAAATCTATTCTGTATAACTCTTGGGCAGAGAGCCAGATGGCATCTTCTGTCCAAGTGATTCCATCCCATTGCTGCTGATTGATACTGACTTGTTTCTTTTTGAGCAATGTGCCACTGCCTATATTGAGTGCTGTTGCCTCCAAGACATCACTTCCTTGCTTCTCTATGATGACCAAGGCATTCGGCTGAAAATGTGTACTCCAAGTAATCTCTCCTGCTGTATATCGGAATAAATTTTTACCCTTCAGGGTATAAGCCCATTTTCTTGTGCCTTCTTTTTTATCAATCATCCAGATTTGATTGTCATAGTCTCGCTCTAATTTTCGGGCATTCACAAGCAAAAACCTTGTGTTTTCACTCAACAGCACCAGCTCATAGCCAGCAGGATGCTGCACTTTTTGTAGCCTTGCATTGTCTCTATTGATTTTGATGAGCTGCTCCCCTTTGTTCTTGACTATGACCTTCATAAACACATAACGGCTGTCTGTAAGCCACCACTCTTTAAGATATTGGTAAGTATCATTGCTCACACTGGGCAATCTCATCTCTGAGGGCAGGCTTATATTTTTAGGATTTGTTTGCTTGTCTATGTCTTGTATTCGGAGTTGTATTGCATCGGAGTTGGGCAGATTCACAAAATAAAAAAGCTGGTTTTGGGCAGAGAGCAGTGGCGTATTGTCTTTTTTAGTAGGCAGTTCTATTTCTTTTTGCGTCTTGCCCGTCATGATGTCTAAGAGCAAGTATTTATTTTGCCCTTGGCTTGCGTCTGTGAGCCCTACACTGTTTTTGTAAAGGTAAAAGCTAGGGTATGTCCCCAATCTTTTCTCTAAGGTTTTTGCCCATATCAGTTTGCCACTCTTTAAATCAATGACCTGTAGGTGCTGGTCTTCGCCCAACACGACAATGACCTTAAAGTCCAATGAAATCTGAAAACAAGCATCACAAGCAGGGTTGATGGCCGTTTCTAACTTGGTCTGCCAGAGGTCTTGCCCATCTTTCAGACGCCAAGCATAGAGGTTTTCTTGATAGAGCAAATAGAGTGTATTGAAGTCAGAGCGTACTTTGAGGTAAGGGTATTGGCTGATGTCTGAGTTAGGCAATGCTTTGTCCCAGATTCTTTGATAATTTTGAATCTTTTGGCTGGTGATAAGTATAGGGTTGGGCTTAATTGGGGTGCTTTTATTCAAAATCTTCTTGATAGGCACTCCCCCTGAGCGTGTATTAAAAATAAGGAGTTGGTCTTCGGAGGGGTTAGAGGGGTTCGGAAAGACTTGCACTTGCCCTTCTACTGTTCGTTTTTTGATAAGTTTACTGCTTCGGATATCTTCTGCCCACTCAGGCAAATCTACAAAGCCGGGCATAAGTATCAACACAAGCACAAACAATATCACTGAAGATATGATGAGATTGAGGAGGGCTACACACCCCTGACTGACCTGCTCCGGATGCTTAGCCATGTGTTTTTAGTAAGCTTATTTTAATTTTTTGATACTCTGAGATATTGAGGAGCGATGACAAGGGCATCATTTGATGCTATTTTTTTTAATCAAGAAGACACCTTGTGAGGCTCATTGCTTGTCAAGGTGTCTTCTAATTTATATTTTACAAGGCTTCAACCTAGGTTTAGAGGTTAAAAGCAGCTTTTACTTTGTCCACATAATCAAGTTTTTCCCAAGTAAAGAATTCGATAGATTTTTTGACTTTCTTACGAACTTCTTTTCTTTCTTGGTCATTCTCAATAATTTCTACGGGAAACAAGTCCACTTCTTCTGTATAGCTTTCACGCCCCATGTGTCCGTAAGCGGCTGTTACAGAGAAGATAGGGTTTTTCAATCCGAATCTATCTACAATGGCTTTAGGTCTCATATCAAATACTTCATTGAGTTTGGCAGCGATTTCCTCATCATTTAGATTTACTTTGGCAGTGCCATAGGTATTTACATTCAATGATACAGGGTGAGATACACCGATGGCATAAGCCACTTGCACAAGGATTTCGTCTGCGATGCCTGCTGCTACGGCATTCTTTGCGATGTGTCTGGTAGCATAAGCCGCACTTCTATCTACTTTAGAAGAGTCTTTGCCAGAGAAAGCGCCGCCGCCATGTGCACCCTTGCCGCCATAAGTATCTACAATAATCTTCCGCCCTGTAAGCCCAGCATCACCATGAGGCCCACCTATCACAAATTTACCTGTGGGGTTGATATGATAGACTGTATGCTCATCTAACAATTCAGATGGGATGACTCTCGGGATAACGATTTTACGCATATCTTCATTGATTTTTGCGAGCATGGCTTCTTCGGCATCAAAGTCATCATGTTGGGTAGAGATAACAACTGTGTGCACACGCTTGGGCTGGTTATCATCTCCATACTCGATGGTTACTTGTGCCTTAGAGTCGGGGCGAAGATAAGGAATAAGGTTGCTTTCTTCTTTTCGGATTTGAGCAAGCTCCTTGACGAGTCTGTGAGAGAAAGCAAGTGCCATAGGCATATATTCTGGAGTTTCGGTAGTGGCATAGCCAAACATCATTCCTTGGTCACCAGCACCTTGTTCTTTGTCCACGCCTTCTCCTTCATTGACACCCTGCGCAATGTCAGGAGATTGGCTATGTAGGCTTACCATGACACCACAAGATTCGGCATCGAAGCGGTAATCTGCGTGATTATAGCCTATTTTGCGGATGGTTTCTCTTACTATATCAGGGATTTCTACGTATGCTTTGGTAGTAATCTCACCAGCTACCACTACCTGCCCTGTGGTTACGAGGGTTTCACAGGCTACACGTGAGTGTGGGTCTTGTGCCAGCATTGCATCTAGGATTGCATCAGAGATTTGGTCTGATACTTTGTCGGGGTGTCCTTCTGAAACGGACTCGGAGGTAAATAAATAGGCCATTTGTTAATTTTTCTCTTTCAGTTAAAAATTAGTCTTTTACTTTTTCCAAATTTTTTCTAGACATTCCCAAGTAATTTGGTATCAAAGTGGATTAGGTAGAATATTGGTATTGTCTAAAAACTATACTTTGGAACGCAAAAATAAATGAAATATCGAGAAAAACGAAAGTAGTATGAAAATACCGTAGGTTTTCGGAGAAGTTTAGTAAAAAGGCAGGAAAACATGGGCTTATTCGCTAGAATCACCGATTTCTAACACCTTAAACTCTACACGTCTGTTTTTGATTCTGCCATACTCTGTTTTATTAGAAAGAATGGGGCGTGTAGAGCCAAAACCTGTGATAGAGATTCGGCTTTCGTCTATGCCTTTTTTGATGAGGTATGCTTTGATGGCATTGGCTCTTCTAATGGCGAGTTCTTCGTTTTCTTCTTCAGAAGCACCTATGTTACACGTATGCCCACCCAGCTCTAGTTTGATGCCTCTGAAGAGGAGCATCGTCTCAGACATTTCGTCTAGCAGTGCGGCGGTTGCCTTGTTGATATCATCACTGATATAATAGAAAAAGGCTTTTCTAGCAAATATCTTTAAGTCATCTTCGGAGGGCAGCCTCACTGTGCTACTTTCTTTGGGGACAAATTTGCGCCCTATAGTATCTGTTTTGATGACTTCCCGCCCATCTACAGTCGCTACGAGTGTATATACACTGTCTCCTAAAGCTGTCTGAACCTCTACATAAGTAGTATCTAAGATATATTCTTTGTCTCTGGGTGCTCCCACTTCCAAGCATCTTTTTCCGAACTTAATCCCTAAAGACACCTCAAAAGCACCTACTCCAGTAGATTTAAGGCTTGAGAATGCCCCCATATCATAGCTTATGCCGAGTGAATACTTGGGCTGATTAACCTGTAAGGCAAGGATAATGTCACTGTTTGAATCATACCAAACCCCCACGCCTGCATTCCCTTCTCCTACGAAACGCTCTCCAAAACCAAAATTATAATAAAACATAGAGCCTAACCTTAGCTCTGAGGTGCTTGCCTGCCTGAGATACCTGGCTGTAGGCTGAATGCTAAATTTATCTTGTATATCAAAAGTGTAACCCCCTGTAAAAGTATAAAGTGGTACAAGCTTATCTTGCTCAGAAAAAAAAGCGACATTGGGCTGATTTAAGTTTTGCACACCCACCCCTAAGAAAGCCTTTACATTTCCGCAGGTATTGGCAGTATAAAAAAATACGCCAGCATTGAATAGAGGGAAACTTCTTGTAGAATTAAACAAACTATTGTCTATGATAGGCTCACCGATTCCTAGCCCAGGCACAAAATTTCCATTCCATTGATTGTCTGATGTAAGTACAGCCTCGTTTACACTCCTCTGAAAATATCCCCCTTGAAAACCTATGCTAAGAAAAGGCGTGTAAGTAGCCGAATCAGGCAGTGCCAGTCTAAAATTATAAGCAGCAGTAAGCAAAGCCCCTGTAGTAGTCAGTAGCCCACCTTCTCCTGTTTTATCTTGCATCACAGAAAGCCCTACAGCACCTCTCTTAAGCGAACCTCTCTGAATCCAGGGGTAAATCACGGAGACCATAGGGGTTTCGAAAGCCGTTCCTGCACTAGAGTACTGACTGCGATAATTAAAAATCACTTGGGTTTGATTACTTGTCGTAATCATTCCAGGATTAGTCTGTGCAGGAGACTGGGCATATTGAGAAAAATTGACATTTTGTGCTTTTACAAAAGAGATTGATATGAGCCAAAAGGACAATATAACAATACAATGAAGCTTAGTTTTTTGTGTCTGATACATTTTTAATATTACCAATGTCAATAGAATGAACATGTACAATTAACGGACTAATAATACATCTCCTGTATTTTTACCATTAAATGTGATTTCTTTGTTGTTTACAAACCGTCCTTTGACTGACCATATGTAACCATCGCTAGGGAGGGGTTTTCCGTTAAAAGAGCCATCCCACCCGATTTGTTCAGAGCCGAGTGTAGGCGCTCCTTCCACCCATTCGTCTGTCTGATATACCAGCTCACCCAATCGGTTAAACACTCTTAAATTAACAGATTTTATGCCATTGCCATATAATCTAAAATATTCATTGTTACTATCTCCATTGGGAGAGAACATTTTAGGGACAAACACTTCTAATAAAACTGCCTTGACATAGATGGACAGGCTTACCGAGCAGTTTCTATCATTGGTAATGATGACTGTAAACAGTTGGCTGTCTAGGTTATAATTATCAAAATTAAGGATAGCTTCTGTGCCTATCTCATTGCCAGCTTCATCTAACCAGCTGTAGGTAAGGGCATCAGTGGCAGAGGCTGTTAGGGCAAAGCTATCTCCGACTCCTACAATAATGGTATCGTTTTCTATAAAGGCATCAGTGCTGATGAGTCCATCTTCTATTTGTTTAAGCTCTTCTACAATCGTAAAGACCTCTGCTTGGGAGCAGCCTCCTGCATCTGTTACAGTTACCCTATATGTACCTTGCGTGAGTTGGTCAATAGTAGAAGTATTGGCTGAGAAGCCTGCGTCTTCGTCCTTGCTCCACTGATAGGTATAAGGTGGGTTTTCTATACTCACGCTCAGCTCGATGCTACCCGAAGGTGAATCTCCTGCAGTGGTGATACAACTGTCTGCATCTGCGGTTATTCCTTGAATGGTCCAGGGAAGTGTAGCGGGATTTAGCTCCACACTTACTTCTGCTCTTGGTCCCTCACAGCCTGCTGCATTGATGGCACTCACCCAGTAGCTCGTAGTAGCTGTCAAAGCACTTACAGTAATGCTTGCCCCGTTTTGAAATGGAACAGGCTCAGTCTCTGTAGTGTACCAATTATAATCTGAAGCACTTGGCTCACTGGCTGTCAGGTCTAAATCTATGCTTGTATCACACAAATAACGATTTTCTGCCGTGGGTGCTGTGGGTGAGCCTTGTATATCTACTTGAAAAGAACTTGCTACTGTTTCACAAGATTCAGCAGAGATTTCTGTCAAATTTACTGCTCCTGTACCTATGCTTCCCCAAGTTACTATGATTTCATTGGGATTGGCTCCTGCCACAAAAGTACCTCCTGTTACTGTCCAATTATAGGTATGTGTAGCATCTAGTGGGTCTTGAGTAAAATAAGTAATCACCTCTCCTTCACAAGCCAAATTATCTACCGAGGTAATGACAGGGGTGGGTAAAGGATTGAGTGTTACTGCAAAACTACCAGGGTCAAAAGGAATAGGCGTTGTAGAAGTACATCCAGTTCCTTGCACAGTAATATCTACCACAAGGTAAGTGGGGTCAGCTATCATCTCATCCCACTGGATTTCTACTTGGTTAGTGCCTTGCCCACTCAGGATAGTGCCTAGCCCTGTGATTGTCCAGTTATAAATATATGTCTGACCTGCAGGGGCGACAGAGGTAGTATAAGTAGCTGTTTCTCCAGCACAAAGAACTTGTATACCTGTGATGCTTGGGTCTGGTTGGGCTATCAATGATACAGAAAAACTTAAGGTAGAATCACATAGTGCAGCATTGGTTTGTGTGATACTAATGATACCCGCCGTATCTGTATTTCCCCAAGTAACTTCTATTTCCGAAGTTCCCTGACCTGTAAATGTCCCTCCTGTTACCGTCCAGGTATAAGTGTCAGCTCCTACAGCTGGTACGGAATACGTACCTAAACTATTTTGGCAGGCAATTTCTGCACCCGTAATGCTTGGTTCAGGCTTGGCATTTAGATTGATAGATTCAGTGGCTGTGCTGCTACACAATGTACTCGGGTTGGTTTCTGTAACTGAAACCTCTCCTACACTGATGTCGGCATCCCATTGGATAGATACTATGTTGCTGCCTTGCCCTGAGCGTATGCTGCCTCCCATAACTGTCCACTCAATGGTATTGCTTGTGGCTGTGATGCTATAAGAGGCTGTTTCACTCTCACAAATATCAAAATCTCCTGTAATCACAGGGCTTGGAATATCTCCTACCTCTATCTCAAAAGTACTTACTGCACTACAATTCGTACTGCCATTGGTCTGAGTGATTTCAAGGGTATGTGTGCCTACTGCGTTCCAAGTAATGCTTACTTCGTTGGCATCTGTGGGAGAAGTGATTACGCCACCGCTCAATAGATTCCAGCTATATGTATCTCCTGAGACCAAGGCAACATTGTATATTTCTTCATCATTCAGACATACAGTATTTTCTCCAGTGATTACAGGCGTAGGCAAGGGGCTTACCGTTACGCTGAATGAAGAAGATGTAGCTTCGCAAGCCGTTGCATCTATGCTTTCAGTAACTGTCAGCTCTCCGTCTGCCAACCAAATTACGGTCAGTTCGTGGCTATTCTCTCCGCTTACAATCGTCGCACTCGAAGCAGGGCTTACTGTCCAAGTATAAGAATGACCTGCTACCAATGGCGTATTATATACTCGCTGCTCATCTGCACAAACGGTAGTATTCGGATTCACAGAAGTAATCACAGGCGTAGGAAGGGGATTGATGACTACATTTAGACTTACTTCTTTGGCACAAGCTGCGGCATTCTCCTCTCTAAGATTAATCACTCCTGAGGCGCTGCTATTCCATAAGACCTCTATTTGATTGCGGTCGATAGCAGTTACTGTATTAGAGTTTTCGGGAAGAATCACTCCATTAGTCACTGTCCAAGTATAAGTATTGCCTGCATTGATGGCTGTTCGATAAGTCTGTGTATTTTCGGCACAAGCAGTTCCTGTGGCTACAATGGCAGGAGTGGGCAATTCGAGGATTCTTGCTGTCAAGGGTACTTTGACAGATTCGCAATTACCAGGTTTATTGATGGACACAAAATAATCAGTACTTGTGTTAATATTTACGACAAGTGTATCATTGGGGTTGTTAAGGTTGTTTAAACTTGCATCATACCATACATACTCAGCATCTAAGCCTCCCGATGCCACTAAAATAAATGTAATGGGGTTGTTATTGGGGTCTGCGCAGGCTTCCACATCTTGCGTGGTAGGTGGTGTGGGTACATTCACCTCCACAAAAGCAGTTCCTGAGGGTAATTCTCCACAAACGGCCTCCCTCACAATGGCTCTGTATAAGGTGCTTTCTGTCAAATCACTGCTTGGACTGTAAGTAGCGTTGCCAGCATTGCCGAGGTTAGTCCAAGTAACCCCAGCATCTGAGGATGACTCCCATCTTACTATTCTTGATGCATCTGGCTCATCTGGATAATTGATTAACTCCACCACAAGAGATGCAGCACTGCCTGTGCCACAGACAGAATTGGGGGCTACAAGCTCCCCTGTGGGGTTTAATATCTCTGCTTTTCTGATACGGTGGTTGTTTCTGTCTGATATATAAGGCAGGGAGCCGCCACTGAGGGCTACTCCTGAAGGATATCGAAACTCAGCTACACTGGTGGCTGGTCCATTCGCACTTCCTGACACTGTACCTGCATACAGTGTAACCTGCCCACCTGCTAAGACTTTAATTTTGTGATTGCTGCGGTCAGTGATGAAGATTTCTCCTATAGGGCTTACGGCTACATCTACAGGAAAATAAAATCGAGCACTCAAAGCTGCCCCTATGGCATCTCTAGGGCTGGTATCAGAGGGGCCTCCTCCTGCGATGGTTGTAACCACACCTGCTGGAGTAATTTTACGAATCCGATGGTTAAGCATATCCGCCACGATGATATTTCCTTCATTGTCTATGTCTATACCACTGGGGAAATAAAACCTTGCGGCAGTACCAGTGCCATCTACATACCCAAACTTAGGCGATGCACCTGAAGGCGCACCAGCCAAAGTGCTTACTACACCATTGGGGGCTATTTTTCTAATCTTGTGATTGTTCTTATCTGCTATATAGATTGTGCCATCGGCTGCCACAGCTACATCTGTAGGAGAGCTAAACAAGGCTTGGAACGGGTTAGAGTCATCTAAATCTGCACCTCCTGGTGCTGGGATGCTGGGGTCTCCAGCTACTACTGAGGAGATGCCTGTATTAGGATCAATCCTTCTGATGAGGTGATTGCTTTTATCAGCGACATAAATCGTCCCGAAGGCATCTACATCCATGCCTGTGGGTCTGTTAAACCTTCCTTCTTGTGGCCCTCCGAATGCCCCTGCTACACCTGAGAGAAGGCTTACCTCTTGAGTAGCAAGGTTGATTTTGCGGATACAGTGGTTTACTTCATCAGAAACATATAAAAATGTACCATCCGATGAAAAAGCCAGACCACTATTGGCATCTGTATCTAATATTCCGACGGGGTTAGATAGATTTCCGAAGTTAAATCTTGCAGCTGTGCCTATGTCATTGGTATATCCTGCGGAGCTTCCTGCTACTGTGCTGATGTTGGTGGTTACTTCTGTCTGTTCCTGTACCGAAACCTCTACGGTCTTTACTACTCGGCAGGCCCCTTCCTTGTAGATATAAGTGATGGTAGCTGTGGTATTGGCAGGAGTAGCTGCTAAGTCAATTTCACCTGTATTGGGGTTAATGACGAGGTTAGGATTATTGCTTGAAAAGCAATTACCTCCTGAGCAAATTTGATTGCCTGTGTTGGGGCTAAAAGTAATAATAGGTGCTGCTGTGCCCTGACCTCCACAGAGGGTATTGGTGGCTGCAGGGTCACTATTATAATTGAAGGCAATCTCAGCACAAGACCTCACAAACCAGACTTCCTGCCCTACTGCATTGCCTAGCCCTGGATCATAGGGTCGGAGACTGGTAGCTGTGAAATAAAAATTATTTCCTACGCCCTCCATTTCAGAAGGCACACTTTCGTTCAGGATAGCTCCTTGGTCATTGTGAAATCTATATACTGCCCTGATTTGCTCATTATTGGCTGTGGGAGATGAAAGAATGCGGGGGTCTGCCACCCACAAATCTTTTCGTGAAGGAAAAAACTGGTTATTTGCAAAAAAATACAGATAATCCTGCACTTTGGTAAGCAATATAGGATTAGAAGAACCTCCAAACGCAGTAATGTCTTTTGCAAGCACTGTCCCGAATGAAGTGCCATCACTTCTCCATAACTCCCTGCCATTGGTGGCAGTCGTAGCCGCAAAGAACAGTGTATTGTTGATGTCTATCAGTTCAGTAGGGTTTGAACCAGTTGTCCCTGGATTGATGTCTTTAATCCTGACGGCTACGCTTCCATCAAAAGACCACAACTCTTTGCCCTCACCTGGCACAGATGCTACAAAATACAGCAGACCATTAGATACGGCCATACTGACATCACTGTCTATGGTGGCTGAAACCAGGTTAGGGATATTTTGGCTCAGATTGACAACCGTACTGCCATTAAAGCGAAATAATTGATAAGGTCCTGTGTTGCTGGTTCGGGCAAAGAAATAAGCATTGTCATTATACTCTATAAATTGGATTGGATCTGAAGAGCCCCCTGCATTGCCATTAATCTCAAAAGAACTGAGTACTGAGGTGTTGTGGTCTAAGACCCATAACTCACGGTTAATACTCACGGAGTTGCTGGCTGCTGCTCCGTTATCGGCAGAGAACAATAGCTTTAGCTGCCCTGCCATATTAATTTTGGTCAGAAACTTAGGAAAAGAACCACCTGCGGGGTTGATATTTGCGATTTGTTGAGTGATACCGAATTCATTGGTACTGGGGCAAATAGGAGATGGATTGGGTGTATAAATGCCTGGTGTTTCGCCTAAGGTCTTGCCATCACTGCTCCAAAGCTCTACACCACTAGTACCATTGCTGGCTGCAAAATAAAGTTTATCTCCTACACTTGTCAGGTATCGTCCCTCGCTGTCTCCTCCTGGATGTATGTCTTTGATTACACAAGTTTCATAACTTGCACCATTGATTCGTGTTCGGAAAAGCACTCCACGTCTATCTACAGTAGATTTATCATTGGCAAAGTAATACGCATAGCCATCGTGCTGTGCGAACCATCTCGGGTCTGAGCCTGTGCCTGCGGGCTGCCCTACGGTAGAAGGGTACAAATCAAAAATAATCCTGATATTGTTATTAATGAAAGAAATATTGCTTGGAAAATGGCTTCGAGGCTCAAAACCTTGTGCTACTGTTCCAGCATTGAGGATGATACTTCCGTTGATGTTGGTGAGGCCGCTCGGAAAGCTAGAGGATGCTCCAGGCACTAGATTATCTGTGAAAATTGGGTTGATGTGTTGTGCCTTCACTTGATAAATATTGAGCAAGAGAAGTCCAAGAAGAGTAATTTTGGAGAGTGTATCTACAATTTTTGTTTTAACAAATCGCTTAGGCCTATGATTATAGTAATGATAGTGCATGTTTATATCCAGAATTAAGTGAGTTTAGAATCTGTATTTTATACTAATAAGTTTATAAAAGTAACAAGGGCAAACATTAAAATAAGCTATTCAAACACTTAACTTTTGGCAAAGAATACAATAAGCATGCTTAGATTTATGCTATTAAAACTTTCTTTGACAAAGATAAATTGTGAAGGGTTTCTACTTTATGGGCAAAAATCTTGCATCTCTTCAGAATAAAAAGTTTGTGCATCTTTTTTCCCTTTTTCCCAATCTTCACAAATATCCGCTGTAGTTTTTTTCATTCTTTTTTTCAGAATGGCTCTATACATAAAATAGGCTTCTTGTGTACTATTCAGGTCTATTGCCTTGTCAAAATCTTTTTGAGCGGCTTCATATTGATACAGATAAAAGTAAGCCTTCCCTCTGTGAAAGTACCACTGGGGCTTTCCTTCCTCTGATAGTTTTAGGAGTTGTGTATAGTCTTCTATTGCCTTCCAATAGTTATGATAATTTAGCCAAATCCCAGCCCTCATTTCTAAGTACTCGGCTTTGGGGGCAGCCTTTGAGAGAAGTAAATTTAGATTTTTCAGTGCTTTTATTTCATCATTTTGTGTGATTTGGGCTTTTGCTTGCTCTAGCAATCTATCGGCGTGTAGCTGCCTAGAAAACCTGTGTAGCATCACAGCAACCACACAAATCCCTAAAAACAAGACAAAAGCAGCTAAAATAATCATTTGTTTGGTGCGTTTTGGGATATGTGCTGCAGGGTCTGTCTGTGTAGTATTTGAAGGTGTCCCTGCTGTATTTTGGTAGTAAGATGTCTGTGGAGGGTGGTATGTAGTTTGGGAAGGTGTATAATGAGGTACATCTGCCTGTTGGCTTCGGTAAACCAACAAATAATCATAGGTGGCACGCTTGTATGGGTCAGATAGGGTTTGATAAATTTCGTTGATTGCTTTAAACTGCTCCTCTGCGTGGGGGTTGTCAGGGTTTCGGTCAGGGTGATATTTCATCGCCATAGCTTTGTAAGCCGATTTGATTTCTTGGAGGCCTGCATCAGAAGGCACTCCGAGTATTTTATAATAAGTATCTGACATGGTTCCTTAAAAATCTCTTTTTTATCTAAAAAGGCTATATTTCTTACCTGGCAATGATTTGATTAATCCTAAAATCTCTAAATTTAATACAGCAGCATTGACCTCTTGGATGGGAGCTTCAATCTGCCAACTGAGCTCATCAATGGGCAAAGCCTGCTCATCTTTTACTTCAAGTGTTGCTATAATTTTTTGCTCAATGGGGCTCAGTTCAGATTTATCGAAGTGTAGTCTGACCTGCTTTGCTGTCATTATGTGTGAGTCATCTGCCCAGTTGAGGAGGTTTTCAAGGTCTTTGATACTGGTGAATATATGTGCTTTGTGCTGTTTGATAAGATTATTGCAGCCTTCGGAGGTATCTTTATGAAGATTTCCAGGCACAGCCATGACCTCTCTGTTATAGTCATTGGCAATATCTGCCGTAATCAAAGCACCTCCTTTTGCTTTTGCTTCTACCACAATGATTACATCTGCCATACCAGCTATCACCCTGTTGCGAGCGGGGAATCGCATAGCATCGGGTTTGGTGCCTAGCTTATTTTCAGTCAAAATAGCTCCTTCTTGCTGTAGCATCTGCTCTGTTGTTTTTTTGTGGGCAGCAGGGTAGATAGTGTCTATGCCACTTGCCATAACTCCTACGGTGGGCAGGTTATATTTGATACAAGCGCGGTGTGCGGCTATGTCTATGCCATATGCCAGCCCACTGACAATGAGTGGCTGATATTTTCGAAGTTCACTAACGATTTCTTCGGTAACTGCCTTGCCATATTCAGTGGCTTCACGTGTACCTACAATGGCCACGCTTCGGCTTGGGTTCAGTTTTGCATCGCCTTTGGCAAAAAGTACAAGAGGTGCATCATAAGTTTGTTTGAGTCTTTGTGGGTATTCGGGCTGGTGATAGCTCAGAATGTGTATGCCTTGTTTGTGTGTTTTTTCTATTTCTTGCTCCGCAGTTTTGAGCAGAGAAGCCTCTTGGAGAGAGGATGCAATTCGTTCTCCTATTTGCGGAATTTTCATCAGCTTGCCTTTTGGCAATTTAAAGACTGCCTCAGAAGAGCCACAGTAGCTGATGAGCTGCCGAGCCTTTACGCCTCCAATCCCTTCCATGAGGTGTAGTGCCAGTGTGTACAGAGTTTCTTTTTCCATGTGTCTTGCAAAATAAACAAAGAAATGTATTTTAAAATAACTTTGGTTTACTATTTTAAGTCTGATATTTGAGCATATCTTTGTAATTCTATGATTCAGTACATAATTCATCATTCTGTGAAGCCCTCTATTTGGTTTGTATTCTGTCTGTTTCTTTGCTTTTTTTCTATAAAAGCAACTGCACAGCAGCCTATATACCTCATACCTAGTCAGGCACTGTATAAAACAGGCACACACATTAAATTCTTAGAAAACCCACAAGGCAACCTGACCTTCCGAGATGTCCTCTCTAAATCGGTGCAGGAGCAGTTTCAGGTGGGTAAAGAAGATGTACTCAACTTCGGCTACAGCAAGTCTAGCTTTTGGCTTAAAATGGTCTTCAAAGATACAAGCAAAATTCATCAGACACACTTGCTACAGTTTGCACATCCTCTGGTAGATTCGGTTAGTTTTTATGCCATCAAAGAGGGCAAGCTCATCAATATCAGACATACTGGAGGTATTCTGCCTTTTGAAACACGTGAGATTCATGAAGCCACCTTCTTGTTTGAGCTTCCTATCCAATCAGGTGAGACGCTCACTATCTATCTCAACTGCCGAGGGAAAAGCTCTAAGCAGTTTCCTATCAATATTTTTAGTGAGAAGCGTTTTTTGGAGACATCCAGACAGCAAAACACCTTTTTGGGCTTGTATGTAGGTTTTTTTATGGCTATGATTTGCTATAATTTATTTTTGTATATCAGTCTTCGCAAAAATGACTACCTGTATTATGTTCTCTATATGAGTTCTTTGCTTTTGCTGCAGCTTGCCTTGTCTGGGAATCTCCACGAGTTTTTTCCTAGTAACTGGATACGTGTGGCGAACCTCATCAATTTATTTTGGGTAGGTTTTTCTATTTATTTTGGAAATCAATTTGCCAAAAAATTTCTCCGCATCAGGCACTATGCACCGAGCTGGGTGCTTTGGGTCATTTTGGTGGTGGATATAATCGCCCTCTTGTTGATGCTAGGCACATTACTTTCTATCTACATTCCTTTTTTGCTTAATTTTCTACCTCCAATAGCTTCTTTACTGGCACTTTCTGTGGTTTTTGTGCTATTTCCTACGGGTGTTTTGATTTGGAGAAAGGGTTTTCGCCCTGCCCGCTTTTATACTTTGGCTTTTACGGCTCTTTTTGTGGGCATTTTGATTTATACAATGCGTAATCTTGGCTTTTTGCCAAACACACTCCTGACCACTTCGGCAGTGAAGGTAGGCTCGGTCATAGAGGCACTCCTGCTCGCTCTAGGTCTGGCTGATAGGGTCAATATTGCCGAAAAAGAAAAACAACAAGCCCAAACCGAAACCATCAAGGCTCTCCAAGAAAAAGAAAGCCTTATCTCTAATCAAAATAAAATACTGGAAGAAAAAGTAAATAAAAGAACTGAAGAAATTCAGGCTAAAAACCAACTACTCGAAAATCAAAACCAAGAAATTATCCTCAAAAACCAAGAAATAGGTGAGCAAAGGGATGCCCTTGCCCAAAAAAGTGAAGAACTCGTAGAAACTTTGGATGAACTGAAATTCAAAAATCAGGAAGTCATCAGTAGTATTAATTATGCCCAACGCATCCAAAATGCCATGCTGCCTCAGCCCGAAGAAGTCGCCTCTATCCTTCCTCAATCTTTTGTGCTTTTTAAACCTAAAGACATCGTATCGGGTGATTTTTATTGGCTTCTCAAAAAAGAACATAAAACCATCATTGCAGTAGTGGACTGCACAGGGCATGGCGTACCTGGAGCATTTATGAGTATGATAGGCAATGATTTACTCAACGAAATAGTAGGCTTTAGGCAAATCACCAAACCTGACCTGATACTGAATGCACTTCACGAAGGTGTCAGAAAAGTGCTGCGCCAAGAAGAAACCCAAAATAACGACGGCATGGACATGTCTATCTGTGTGATAGATACCCAAAATAATATCCTAGAATATGCAGGTGCTAAAAGCCCTATGGTCTATATCAATCAAGGCCATCTCAGCTTTATCAGAGGAGATAAACTGCCCATAGGAGGCTCACAAGGCCCCGCATCAAGAGACTACACTCGGAGAATCTTACAGTTTGAAGAAGGAGATATGTTCTATCTTTTCTCTGACGGATTCCAAGACCAGTTTGGCGGACCCGAGCAAAAAAAGTTTATGATAAAGCACTTCAGGGAGTTGCTCCATAGTATCCACGAGATGCCCATCACACAGCAAAAAAACACACTAAACAAAGTATTAGATGACTGGAAAGGAAATCAAAAACAACTAGATGATATTCTGATATTTGGTGTAAGGCTCAAAGGATAACTTGCCCAAGCCTTCACTACTGCTCATCATATCTGTTTATCTTCCCAGATTTTTAACCGAGCACTAAAAAGATTAAACAATCTAAGCTATTTTTGGTAGAGTTAATTCATAGATCATTTAATAATTTATACATATGCATTTACCTAGAAGAAAAAACATCCTATCACTTGGTATTATTTTATTGGGGCTAGGCCTGTTTGCTTGCCAACCCCAGAAAAACCAAGAAAACACCTCAGAAACAAAAGAAGACAGCAGCAGCAAGGCCAAAGAAGTAAGCATTGCCACAGAGGATCTACCCCTAGATAAAATCAAAATGCCCGAAGGCTTCAAAATCGAAATCTATGCAAAAGATGTGGACAATGCCCGCTCACTGTGCAGAGGTGAAGACGGAACTATCTTCGTAGGCAACCGACAAGGAGACAAAGTATTCGCACTTAGAGATGAAGATGGTGACCAAGTTGCCGAAAAAAAATACATCATCGCCGAGGGGCTCAACATGCCCAATGGAGTGGCTTTTAGAAAAGGAAGTTTGTATGTAGCAGAGGTCAATCGGATTCTTAGATTTGATAATATAGAAGAAAAACTGGCCTCTCCCCCAAAGCCTGTAGTGGTTTATGACCAATTTCCTACAGATAAATGGCACGGCTGGAAGTTTATTGCATTTGGCCCCGATGACAAACTATACGTGCCCGTGGGTGCTCCCTGCAATGTCTGTGAGCGTGAAGAAGATATTTTTGCTACCATCACACGCATGAACCCTGACGGAAGCAACTTTGAAATCTTTGCCGAAGGCATCCGTAACAGTGTGGGCTTTGCTTGGCATCCTGATACTAAAGAGCTTTGGTTTACCAACAATGGCCGTGATATGCTCGGAGATGACATCCCTAATGATGAACTAAACCACGCTGCCAAAGCTGGAATGCATTTTGGCTTTCCATACATTCATCAAGGAGACTTACCAGACCCTGAATTTGGAAAAAATAAAAAAGTAGAGGACTACACCCCACCCACCCAAAAACTTGGCCCTCACGTAGCAGCACTCGGAATGCGTTTTTATACAGGTGATATGTTTCCAAAAATATATCAAAAACAAATCTTCATCGCCAAACACGGCTCTTGGAACCGTAGCAAAAAATCAGGCTACAACATCAGCTGGGTAAAACTCAATGGAGCAAAAGCCGAAGAGCATCAAGTATTTGCAGAAGGATGGCTAGACGAAGAAAGCCAAGAAGTATGGGGCAGACCCGTAGATGTACTCGTCATGCCTGATGGCGCTATGCTCGTCTCAGATGACCTTGCCAATGTGGTCTATCGTATCTCTTACCAAAAATAATGTCTAATCTTAACAAAAAATGAAATCTAAAAAAGTAGGTGTGCTGCTCACAGGCACAGGTTTTTATGATGGTACAGACGCACAAGAAGCTGTGTTTACACTGCTGGCTCTAGATAAATATGATTGTGAAAGCATCTGCATTGCCCCTGATGCTTCACAGGCTTCCGTAGTCAATCACCTCACAGGAGAAGACAGCACACAGGTTAGAAATATTCAGGAAGAAGCCGCCAGACTCACCAAGGGGAAGGTGATTTCACTCAAAGAAGTAGATGTGGAAGAACTGGATGCACTGGTAATCCCAGGAGGATTTGGGGTTACTAAGAACCTGACACATCACCCTGAGGTATTTCAAGACATTAGCAAATTGATTAAAGAAATCTATCAGGCAAAAAAACCCATTGCTGCTGTATGCCTCTCTCCCACTATTCTGGTTCAGATTTTTAATGACATCGGCATCGAAACAAAGTTGAACCAGTCAGACGAAAAAAATACGGCAGAAAGTAGGCAAATCGCAGAGCAAGGATTGATAGACCAAAAAAATAATATCATTACCTCTCCTTGCTACACACGTGATGCTGCCATCGCCCTGGTATATCTTGGAATAGAAAACACGATTATCAAACTTACCCAACTCTGCCGTAAGAATAGCATTCTCGTGTAATGACTCCTAAACTGGCTGGTTCTCTGCGTATGTATTTAGCAAGGCATACAGAAGAGAAGCAGCCATTTATTATTACAAAAAATTCACAAATTCACGCCCTCCACACCAAAAAAACTTATCACGAATAGCTTGGCAGATTCTTTGAGATGAATATAGCATGTAATAGCTTCTAACAAATTCACTTTGTAGCAAGCTATTTATCTTAAATAATCGTTGTTATATCCGAAATAAAAGCAAAATAGATTAAATCAAAATCCATGAAAACTCAATATATTCTCCTCTTGTTATTGTGTGCATTTGAAGCTTTTGACCTCCAATCACAAGACAAGGCAAAAATTTCGTATCCTTACGAAACAAAAGAAATACAACTAGGGGATAGCCTCAACATCGTCTATGCAGATGAAGGAAAAGGAAAAGACACACTGATTTTTATCCATGGGCTGGGCAGCTACTTGCCCGTATGGAAGCCAAACATAGATACACTAAAAGCCCATAACCGCTGTATCGCCTTAGACTTGCCTGGCTATGGCAAATCAAGCAAAGGAGGTTTTGAGTATTCAATGTCTTTCTTCGCAGAAACATTGCATGGCTTGATGGAAAATCTCAAAATAGAAAAAGCTACCTTCGTAGGGCATTCTATGGGTGGACAAATTGCCATTACTTTTGCACTCAAATATCCAGAAAAAGTCAATAAACTTATCCTCATTGCCCCTGCGGGCTTTGAGACTTTCAAGGCGGAGCAAATACAACTTATGGAAAGCTTCAGTACCTCTGAGCAAATCAAAAACACACCCAACCAAAAAATTAAAAGCAACATGGAAGTCAATTTTTACGACATGCCACCCACAGCAGAATTTATGATTCAGGACAGAATCAACATGAAAGAAGAAAGTGATTTTAGCAAATATACACAGGCCGTTTCTAAATCAGTCACTGGGATGCTCGAAGAGCCTGTTTTTGAGCGACTTAATGATATTCAAGCTCCTACTATGATTATTTTCGGCAAAGAAGACAAACTGATTCCTAATAAATTTTTTAATGCACAGCTTTCTACAAGCCAAGTGGCTCAAGCAGGCAGCCAAAAAATCAAAAATGCCCAACTACACCTCATAGACAAAGCAGGGCACTTGGTTAATTTTGAAAAAGCCCAACTGGTCAATGATTTTATTCTGGCGTTTATAGCTCAATAGAAGAAAGAGTAATCTTAAAGAGCAATGCTCTTTTAAAGGTAAGCAAATAAATAAAATAAATGATAGATTTTACTCAGGGAGCTTTTCTATCCTGGCGACATTATTTTGGACAGGAGAGATAACAACAGATTTTCCATTTTTAACAACATAAAAAATATAACTACTGTTGTTACCTATTACCCTCACATCCAATGATTTACCATCCAAAAAAGTGATTTTACTTTTCACACTCAGATTACCTGCTTTCATTTTATTGCTAGCAGCTACACCTTTACCTACTCCCATCCCGATAAAGGCCGAGAATATGATAAATGTCGTAAAAAACAACCAAGTATCCATCATGGATAGATTGAGTTTCTGAGTTTTCTTATTTGACTTAGCAAGACGTTTGGTGACCCTATCCATTAAGAGGATATAAAAATAACTAAATAAGGGCATAGCAATAATAAAAATTGGTACAATAAGATTATCAGTCATCTGTACTACAGGACTAAGTAGTACATCCAAAATACCCGAAAAACTCATAATATTAACGCCTAGCATTCCATAATAAATAGAATCACTCACAATGCCCAAAATCAGTAAATAAAGGTAGCCAAGCGGCAGCATTTCGGAGATAGGCAGCCTGAGTTTTGAGGGAGTTTCTTGAGTCATTTTTATCTTTTCTTTTAAATTTATTTTCTAAATGGCTTTCTTAAGTCCGTGCCCTGTCAAGACAGAAGCCACCACCTCATCCTTCTCAGCAAAGTGAGCCAAATAATTTTTCAAACCAGCTATGACCGCCGCCGATGTAGGCTCTACATAATAGCCTCTCAGGGCTAGTTCTTGCCAAGTTTCTTTGATTTCGTCCTCTTCTACTGTCAGAAAATTTCCTCCTGTTATTTTTACATATTCTAACATCTGTGCACCACGCATCGGCTGAGCAATGGCTATTCCTTCAGCCATAGTCGGAGAAGTCTGAATCTCAGTAGAGACCTCTCCCTGATTATGGTGGTAAGCCTCTGCCAATGGAGCACAATTTGCCGCTTGTACACCTATCAATTTAGGAATTTTTCGAATAATGCCTACATGTTTTAATTCCTTGAATCCTATGTATGCACCCAAAAGTAAGGTGCCATTGCCCGCAGGCAATACCAAGGTATCTGGTGCTTTGAAGTTGAGCTGTTCTACAATTTCATAAGCAAAGGTCTTGGTGCCATGCAAAAAGAAAGGATTCCAGACATGGCTTGCATAGAAGGTCTGTTGGGCTGCTTGGTATGCTGCTTTGGCAGTGTCTTCTCTGCTGCCTTTTACTTGTATGACCTCTGCCCCACAAAACTTCATCTGATTTATCTTGGCAGGCGAAGTAGCCTCAGGCACGAATATTTTGCACTTCAATCTTGCAAGGGCTGCATACTGTGCTAATGATGCACCAGCATTGCCTGAGGAGTCTTGCACTACAGTATCTATCCCCAAAGATTTAATATGGCTCATCATCACAGTTGAGCCTCTATCTTTATATGAGCCAGAGGGGAAAAGATAATCTAACTTAAGCCAAGCCCATTTATCTCCAAAATAGACCTTTCGAAGTGGTGTAAAGCCCTCTCCAAAACTCACCTCAGGAGCATCCCAAGCAAGGGGCAAAGCAGCACGATAACGCCATAGATTGGCAGGTAAATACTTTACCCAATCCCAATCTAAATCAGGCATATACTCTATATCAAGTAAGCCGCCCGACTCACTGCACCAGCGTGTTGCGTCTAGGGCATAAGATTCACCCGTGATATTGCAAATTAATCTCATCTTTCGCTATCTATATATAAAGGTAAAAGTACCTAACGAAGATACAGTATATGAAGCAAATTTCAAATAAATTTACTGGAAGATTCTCAAAGCAAAGAAAGATTTATCAAGTAGCCCACAAAAAATCTATCCAAACAGTACAGCTAGAATCCTTTGTATTTCCTTTTTTTTGATTAGATTTATCAAAATTTTAAACTACATCACTTATATAATTCTATGGCACAAGCTCCTACTCAACTTCATACAATAGATAAACTTTTGGTAGCCAACCGTGGCGAAATCGCTATCCGTGTGCTCAGGGCAGCCTCCGAGCTCAAAATACGCACTGTGGCTATTTTTACTTATGAAGACCGGTACTCTCTGCACCGCTACAAAGCCGATGAAGCTTATAAAATCGGAAAAAATGATGACCCACTCAAGCCTTACCTAGACATTGAAGAGATTATCAATGTAGCCAAAAAAAATAAAGTAGATGCCATCCATCCTGGCTATGGTTTCTTGTCTGAGAATGTAGAGTTTGCCCGCCGATGCCAAGAGGCTGGGATTATTTTCGTGGGGCCCACTCCTGAGGTCATGGAGCAGCTAGGAGATAAAGTCCGTGCCAAAGAAATTGCACTTAAAGCCAATATTCCTCTTATCCAAGATAGCCAAGAACTGCTCACCAGCACCAAAATAGCCCTCCAAGAAGCCCAAAGAATCGGTTATCCTGTAATTCTAAAAGCTGCCTCTGGGGGTGGTGGGCGTGGCATGCGTGTCATTCGTAGTGATGCCGATTTGAAAAAATCTTTTGATGAAGCCCGCAATGAAGCCAAAAAAGCCTTCGGAGATGATACCATTTTTATTGAGAAATTTATAGAAGAACCCAAGCACATCGAAGTGCAAATCATGGCAGATAACTACGGGAATGTACTGCATCTCTATGAGCGAGATTGCTCCGTGCAGCGGCGTTTTCAGAAGGTAGTAGAGATAGCCCCTAGCCCTACTTTGCCCAAAGAAACCAAACAAAAAGTTTTTGATTATGCCCTGACTATCTGTAAGCAAGTAGGCTATAACAATGTAGGCACGGTAGAGTTTTTGGTAGATAAAAACCATGAGCCTTTCTTCATAGAGGTAAACCCACGCATCCAAGTAGAGCATACCATCACGGAGGAAGTAACGGGCATAGACATTGTGCGTTCACAAATTTTGATAGCCAAAGGACATAAACTAGCCGATAAAGAAATCTTCTTACGTTGGCAAGGCGATGTACGCTGCCAAGGCTATGCCATTCAGTGCCGAATCACTACTGAAGACCCCGAAAATAAATTCAAACCCGACTACGGCACTATCAATGCCTACCGCAATGCAGCAGGCTTTGGCATCAGGCTAGATGCTGGCAGTGCCTATAATGGCGCTACGATTTCTCCCTTTTTTGATTCTCTGTTGGTCAAAGTTACTTCACGTGGGCGCACCCTCTTAGGGGCAAGTGAGCGACTTTATCGTGCCTTAGAAGAGTTTAGAATCAGAGGGGTAAAGACTAATATTGGTTTCTTGCTCAATGTAATCTCTCACCCTGTATTCAATACTGGCAATGCCACCGTTAAATTCATAGAAAACCATCCTGAGCTTTTTAACATTCCTAAAAGACTCAACCGTGCCTCACGCACACTCAAATACTTGGGAGATGTCATCGTCAATGGAAGCCCTGATGTGAAATTCATAGATAAAAATAAAAAATTCAGATATGCCACAGTCCCCACTTTTGAGCGATTCAATGATTTTCCGAAAGGTACAAAAGATATGCTCACCGAGCTAGGCAGGGATAAATTCATAGATTGGATCAAAAAAGAAAAACCCATCCAATATACTGATACTACTTTTAGAGATGCACACCAATCCTTACTCGCTACCCGTGTGAGAAGTATAGATATGCTCAGAGTAGCTAAAAGCTATGCTCAAAACCATCCTGAGATATTTTCTTTGGAAGTCTGGGGAGGAGCTACTTTTGATGTTTGTATGCGTTTTTTGAAAGAAAACCCTTGGGGCAGGCTGCAAGCTCTCCGCCAAAGAGTACCCAATATATTACTGCAAATGCTACTTAGAGGCTCTAATGCCGTAGGCTACAAAGCCTATCCTGATAATCTAATTGAAAAATTCATAGAAAAATCTTGGGAAAATGGCATCGATATCTTCCGTATCTTTGACTCACTCAACTGGGTAGAAAACATGAAAGTCAGTATCCGTACCGTGCGTGAACGAACCGAAGGCATCGCAGAGGCTGCCATTAGCTATACGGGTGATATTCTTAATCCTGATAATAAAAAATATACATTACAATACTATTTAGACCTTGCCAAGCAATTAGAAGACGAAGGAGCACACATGCTTGCCATCAAAGATATGGCAGGGCTGCTCAAACCTTACTCGGCAGAAGTCCTCATCAAAGAGCTGAAAAAAAGCATTGATATCCCGATCCACTTACACACCCATGATACCTCTTCGGTACAGTCAGCCACTTATCTCAAAGCCATAGAAGCAGGAGTCGACATCATAGATGTAGCCCTTAGCTCTATGTCGGGGCTTACTTCTCAGCCTAATTTCAACTCGATTGCTGCATTTATGCAAGGGCATGAGCGTGAGAACCCAATCGACTTGACTTCTTTGAATGAATTTGCCAATTTTTGGGAAATTATTCGTGAATATTATTATCCCTTTGAATCGGGATTGAAAGCAGGTACAGCAGAAGTATATAGCCATGAAATACCTGGCGGGCAATACTCTAACCTCCGCCCACAAGCAGACTCACTAGGGCTGACAGATAAATTTGAAGATATTAAGCGTAACTATACCATTGCCAACCGTATGTTTGGCGACATCGTCAAAGTAACGCCTAGCTCTAAGGTAGTAGGAGATTTTGCAATGTTTATGACTAGCAATGACCTCACAGAAGAAGACATCCTCCAGCGTGGGCATACGCTTTCTTTCCCAGAATCTGTCATTAATTTTTTCAAAGGTGATTTAGGACAGCCTTATGGAGGTTTTCCAGAAGAACTTCAAAGAATTATCTTAAAAGATGCTAAACCCATAGAAGGACGTGCCAACCAACATTTAGCACTCATTGATTTTGACAAAGAATTTTTAGATTTTCAGCAAAAATTTGGGAAAGAATATAGCTTTGAAGATTTAATTTCTTATTTACTATATCCTAAAGTATTTGAAGATTTTCATCAGTTTATCCAAGATTTTGGAGATGTATCCTTTATCCCCACCACAGCTTTCTTTTATGGATTAAAAGTAGGGGAGGAAATATTAGTTCGCTTAGATGAAGGCAAAACCCTGATTATCAAACTTTTATTTATTTTAGAACCCGATGAAGATGGCTATCGTACCGTTACTTTTGAGCTCAACGGACAAGTTCGCCAACTCAAAGTAGAAGATCGTGCAGCCACTGTCAAAAAAATAAGTAACCGCAAGGCAAGCCCAAGTAGTGATAAAGAAATCGGTTCGCCACTTCCAGGTAAATTAGCCGAAGTACTCGTAAAAGTAGGAGATAAAGTGAAAGAAAATACACCTTTGTTTGTGGTAGAGGCCATGAAAATGGAATCTACCATCACTGCAAACCAAACAGGAACTGTAAAATCAATCGTGCTTGAAGGTGGCGGAATGGTACAACAAGATGACTTGGTGATAGAGCTAGAGTAGAAGCCCTTGCCCCAAAGGAAAGCCCCTTAGCTCCTAAAGGAGGGATTTTACTACGAAGAAAGAATGAAGGGATTGGTTTTTTTGCTGTCATTCCGTTAGGAATCTGAAGGTGTGTCGAGAGGGCTACGCTGTAAAGCAGATGTCTGGGCTAGGGCATGACGGTATAAGAAAGACCCCTACCCCTCGAAAGGGCATAAAAAAAGGGAGTACAGATTTACTGTATTCCCTTTTAATTTTTTTGAATTGCTGATTAGAACTCCCATAGGTTATGCTCAAACTCCATCAAATCATACTCCATCTTTTGAGATTCGTATAAGATAAGTTTGGCAGTATTTGGTTCATTAGCACCATACTCATTAATAACAATATCAGCGATGTATAAGTCATCTGGATTGGCTACCTTCGTGATTCTGGAGCTAAACAGGCGTAGTTCAAAAGCATCTGCTAAAGAAATATGTCGTTTAGGATTGTCTGGATTATACCAAAAAGCACGTAAATCTTCAAAAGTACCTTTTTCTAGAGATTCTTCATAAGTAGTTTTGAAGTAATCATACAAATCTTTAAACTGGAATGTAACCAATGATTTTTCACCCATTTGGGTATCTTCATTAAATCCTTGTGGCATCACGATGGTCAATGCCTGAATATCCCAGTACATGCGTGAGCGGCGGCGGTCAAAGATTAAATCTTCTTTGAGGTCTATGTAATGAAGCTCGGCAGGGCGGATAGTAACACTATCTCCATAGCTTGCATCATAGTAAGAGCTTAGTAAAGCATAACACTCTCCATGCTCCATTTCATCTTGGAATCCGTTGTTGCGGGGGTCACTAGATGGGAAGTAAGGTTGTATTTTCTTTGCAGCTACTGCTTCAATAATTACCTTGACCAATTCATTCTTGGTAGATAAAAACGGTTTATTTTGCTTCTCAAGTAGGTTGATACGGCGCAAAATAGAGGTACGGTACATGATGTCATCTTCGAGGATAGGCCTTACTGAATTGGGGTTATAACCATTAGGACCTATTTGTGCAAACACCGAAAAATTTAAGAGGCTCACCAAAGCCATTAACACACTAACACTTATTATTTTTTTCATATTGATAAAGGGGTTTATTAAAAGTTGTGCCACTTAAAAAACGATTCTAAGTGGCACTTTATTACAAGACTTTTAAGACTATTTATCTAGAGAACCAGCTCATGTAAGGGTTCACTACTTTAGCCTCTTCTATATTACCAACAGAGTTTACTCTCTGTACTGAAGTAACTTTTGCTTGAAAACCATCTCCTGCACGTGCATCAAATTGGCTCATGTTAATTGTGCCGCCATTGAATTTAGCAGTCTTCACGTTACGTCCGTTTCTAAACTGAGAAACCTCTACACTTACAACTCTGTAGTTAGCTTCTTTGGGAAGCGTATTTTTAAATGTTTCATCAGGTGCAGCCACTACATTGAGTGTATTTACGTTTGGGATAGGGTTCTCAGTATTGAGTTTGCTACCATTTGAACTTGCTAAATATACATTGGGTGGTGGCACAGGATTTACTCTAAAATCTACCGAACCTACGTTTTTGCCATCACTACGCACTGTAAGCACACAGTTTCCTTCTGATACAGGGAAAATGGTAACATCACCTGTACGAGAGCCAGGCACTGCGCGTCCGTTACTTACTCCAAAAGTAGGATTATAAGTAGCACCCAAAGCAGGTACAGACGTTTCTAGTGGGTTAGCACAGTTCCTATAAAGTGGGAACTTACTTTGAGAAGTTACAATGAGTACAGGCTCTACTACCATATACTTTTTCTCTATTTTGAAAGTTGTATCCTTGCTTCTGCCAGGTAATTTAAGACTTATGGTACCCGTCCAAGTTCTTTCTCCTTTGCCTGATGCAGGGATACGGACTTCGCCTTCACCGTCTTTTACACGGATAGGACTTCCGTTAGCTGCCATTTTAACGTCAGCCTTGCTACTACTTGCAGACAAGAACATAGTAGCGATGTAATCAGTACCAGCTGCTACAGTATTAGACTCGGCAGTAGCGGCTACTTTCACCTCATCAAACTTAAGGTCTGCGGTCAGGTCTCCAGCACCCAATCTTTTGAGGACTTCTTGCTCATAACGCACGATTTCGTTTTGCTTCTGAGTGAGTACAGCTTGTGCGGCTACTACTGGGGTCTGTCCAAAGTTTGCATTTGCAAAGTCTTTTCCTCTTTGGATAGGGTCATTTTTGTAGAGAGGGTTATTCTCATTGCCTTCTGCCAAAGAAGGGAAGTCATTTGTTTTTTTATCAAACTTTAAGTCTTTATACTCTTTGTAGAGATCTTCTACAAATTTATCCAGTCGATCTTTCAAATCATATCCTACTCCTTTTTGATTACCAGAACCTATGAGATAAATGGCAACTTTTTCTTCTTCTGAGGGGTTTAAGATTTTTCCTGATTCATCTAGTCCACCAGATCTTTTGATAAGTTCTTGTTTGATTTTATCTATGTAGGTAATGATTTCCGAAGTTTTCTTTTTAAGTTCTTCAGCTCTTCTTACTGCTGCTCGTCCTTCATCAGATCCTTCTTTTTCTACTTGCTTTTTAAGAGCGTCAAGTGCGCCGCTACTGGCGCCTCTTGCGGCTACCAATGCTTGCTCCAAACTTCTGTTTAAGAAAATAAATTTATCGATGATAGTCGAACTTACTTGTAGTGCTAATAACGCGGTGAGAACAAGATACATCATGTTAATCATCCGCTGTCTAGGGGTTGCTCCTCCAGCCATTTCTTCTTTATGTTTATTATGTTAAACCATTAATCAAGCAAAGTATTTGCTGATTATCCTTTCATTGCTGAAAGCATTCCGCCATATACTTGATTCAAAGAAGTCAGATTAGTCGTAAGCTGAGAGAGTTCTTCCTTAAATTTCTGGGTATCCTTGCTTGCATTTGCTACATTTTGCATTGCAGAAGAAAGGCTGCTATAAAAATCATTCATTGCTTTGACGTGCTTGCTTGCGCTTCTTAGCTCTACTTCATAGACTGCATTTAGTTCAGTCAAGTTTTTGGTCAAGCTCTGAACTTGTGCATGGTAAGCTTTTGCATCTTTTGAAGCATTTGCCATTTCAGTCATCGCACCGATGGTAGTAGAATAAGACTTATTCATCTCTACGATGGCATTGCTCGCCAGTTTAACATTTTTGGCATATTCGCTAGTAGCCACTGAAGCATCGGCAAGATTTCCCATTTTCTCTACATTGCTCGCCAAGTCTTGCATTCCTTTACCAAGATTCTGAATCTTATCAGGGGTAATACTGTTGGCAATTTGTGCTTCAAGTGCAGCCAATTTAGCCACTACTTTTTCATCACGTGGAGGCAACTGTTGTTGGGGTGCAGCACCAACGGCCATAGGAGGCGCTGTAGAGCCTTCTTGTAACTGAGAATATACTTTAGACCAGTCAGGGCGAGGTTCTTCTCTGTGTACGGGTTCAAACACACCTAAGAAGAAAATCACCGCTTCTGTTATCATCCCTACCATTAGGAATTCAGTAGCGCCTGGTAAGTGCAAGATTTTGAACAATGCACCAAGGATTACCACGGCAGCACCAGCACTGGTTACTTTGGGGACTACATAAGCATAGATCCAATCAAGCGTATTCATTTTCTTTTTGCTCATTTTAGTAAAAGTTAAAGGTTAAGTAATTAAATAGTTTAAGATAAATTTTTGAATTATTTTTTTGCAATATATATAAATACTAGCTTTTACAGAAGACTAGAGATTATTTATTCGATATTATTTACTAAATTCTGTTCCAGAAGAACGTCCTAGGTAAGTCATGGCACAACGGAAACCTATAGATGAAGATGCTGAATCCCAGTGTTGGTAAGTACGAGTGCCCGTTTCACAGTAATAAGCAATGTCTTTCCAAGAACCACCACGAATAACTCTTCGGTTATTGGGGTTGCGATCATTGATACCATTTTGTGTGATAGGGGGGTCATATACGGGGTTCATATCCCATACTACTGGCACGGCTGATTCATAATGTGCATCTTGTACCCATTCGGCTACATTGCCTGCCATATCATAGAGGCCATAATCATTGGGGAAGTACTGGGCCACGGGACCTGTGTAAGCAAAACCATCATCGTAATAGTTGCCACGTCCAGGCTTAAAGTTGGCGAGCATACATCCTAGTGTATTTCTCAGGTACGGGCTACCCCAAGGGTATTTTGCCATATCACGTCCACCTCTTGAGGCATATTCCCATTCGGCTTCGGTAGGGAGTCTAAAACGTGGGGCTGGATAAGGTTCTTCTTTTTCTACTTGCTTGTAGTAGTTAAGGTGCATTGTGCGCCACTGGCAGAAAAAGCGGGCAGACTGCCAATCAACCCCTACTACAGGGAAATCATCAAAAGCAGGGTGCATATAATAGTATTCCATCAATGGGTCTCCCATATGGTGTGCGTAATCATATCTCCATCGGGTAGTGTCTGGATACATTTGATTCATCACCGTGATAGAATCTGGGCGGACGGGCGTTCCGTTTTTTAAGAACATAATGTCTAGCACTTTGGCCACATACTCTTCTGGTAGCTCCTCAGTGTTTGATTGCCTGCCTTCCGAATAAGCAAGTAATACATCTGTAAACAAACGGTATTGGTTATTGGTAATCTCAGTCTGATCCATAAAGAATGCACTGATGGTTACTTGTTTGTTCATATTGATACGAGAAGAGGCCACATCTTGGTCTGCTTGACCCATGTGGAAAGTGCCGTTAGGTACTACTACCATTCCAGAGGGGATATACTGCGCATCATAGCTACGAGCATCATAAAACGGAACAATTTCACCTTTTGAGGATGAGATACGGTCTTCAAGACCTTGTGCTCCTTTTTTCTTAAAAATCCCACAACTCTGGAATAAAAAGGAGGCTGCTACCAGGGCATAAAAAAGAGTTTTATAGCCTAAATTTACTTTATTCATAACACCAAACTTTATTTATTTTATTACTTATTAATTGTATTGAACTGACTTATTATTTTAGGGTCTTTTTGAAGTTTATTATTTTCAACTTTGCAAACATTATGCAAATAACGTCAAGAAAATAAATAACAGATATTTTTTTTATTTTTTTAGTTACATTTTCTTGTTAATTAGTATATACAAGATTAAGATTTCTAGTTCATAACGGAAGACGCTTACGCTTTATTTCAATTTTAATATCTAAATTGTGGTGTTCTTATCAGTGCAGGGTACTTGGGAGCTCTGACTGGCAGGCCGTAAGATACCATTAACTCATAGGAGGTAGTTTCCTTGGCGGCTCTTCCTGAATACACATAATCAAATCCGAAGCCAACTTTTATATTGTGCAAACTACTGGGTTTTCCTGATCTCACGATTTTTCTGGGCATGTTTGCACCTATGTATAAGTTTATAGACTCTTCATTGCGGTAACTTGTGCCTAACCATACCTTTTCATCATACTCTAGGAGTGCTCCCGCATCTACTGAAAACTCTTTTAATTCTGATGCTTTTACGAGCAGATTAGGCGTAAGCAGCCATTTTTCGTTGCGGTCTAGTTTGATGGTATATCCTCCCATAAGATAGAAGCTATTGACTAAGGGGTCTCTATTGAATCCATCTCCGAAGCTAAAACTTGCTTGTGTGAGGTGATTTGCTGTCAGACTAAAAAAATATTTAGGGTTGTGATAATATATCCCTATTGCCATATCAGGCCTTATAACTGACTGGACTCCAGACTCGCCTATGAGGTCATCTCCTGAATCTACCAATCTATACTTATCAAAATCTACTATTCTTGTGTACATACCTCCACGAATACCAAACGAGAGTTTTGAATCATTTGCCATTTTTATATGATAAGCATACGAAAGTTGTAACTCGATGTTGCTCAGAGGCCCGAGTCTGTCCAAAACGGCATTAAATCCTATCCCACTGTTGTATTTTGGGAGGGCAGTATTAAAACTCAATACTTGGGTGGAGGGGCCTCCCCCCTCATCGAAGCTTGCTTGATAGCCTGCCCATTGTGTACGGTGTATAAAAGAAAACTGTGTTTCTTGTTCTACCCCTGCAAAGGCTGGGTTTATGTATAGTTTATTAAACAAAAACTGTGTAAACTGGGCATCTTGCTGTGCATGGCACAGCAAGATGCTCCATAATAGAGAAATGTGTATCAGAATGAGCTTCTTCATGATGTTTCAAAAATGGTATTTATGTATCTTAAAATCATGAATGAAGATAGCAAGAAATCTGGTAAAAATGGTACAGCACATCAAGTTTTTATAATAACTACTGGATATTATTTGCCAATTTAATGTATGCCTCTAATGCACCAGTCATAGAGGGTGCATTGGGTAATGGTGCTTCTATGTCTAATACTAAATTTGCTTCACGCACAGCATTAGATGTAGTAGGACCAAAGGCAGCAATCCGAGTCTTATTCTGCTTAAATTCTGGGAAGTTTTCTAAGAGTGATTGTATGCCTGAGGGGCTATAAAAAGCCAATACATCATAATTTACATCTGATAAATCAGATAAATCACTGGCTACTGTGCGGTAAAGTACCATTTCGGTCAATCCTACACCACTTTCATTCATAAAGTCTGGCAAGTCCTCTTTTCTTATATTAGAGCACGGGAAGAGGAATGTTTCACTCTTGTGCTTTTTGATAAGTGGAAAAAGGTCTGTTACAGTACGTTTTCCTGTAAATATTTTTCTTTTTCTTACAGTAATAAACTTCTGAAGATAGTTGGCTGTCTGGTCTGAAACACAAAAGTATTTCATATCAGCAGGCACTTCTACACGAAGCTCTTTACACATCTCAAAGAAATGTTTTACTGCATTACGGCTCGTAAAGATAACGGCAGTATGGCTTAAAATATCAATCTTTTGACGGCGGAAATCTCTAGCTGTTACTGGCTGAATCTCTATAAACGGACGAAAATCTATTTTAATCCCGTATTTTCGTGCAAGTTCGCTGTAAGGATTGTTTTGTGTATTAGGTTCGGGTTGAGAAACCAAAATGCTCTGCACTGGGTTGAGTCTCTCTGATGAAATTTGCATATGTAACTTACTCATTGGTACAAAAATATTAAATATTGACTTAGTCGTAAATATTGAAAACCAATAATTTTGCCCCTATTAATATGGGTACTAATTCGGCAATGCAAAGATAGTAAAATAAATATAGACTTTTAAAAGTAAGCTGTTTAATTATAAGATAAACCATCATAAAAGCCTGAATTACATGAAAAATGAGTGTAAAAGACAGCATTACTTGAATAAACTCTTGTCCTAAAAGATATTCGAGACCCCCGATTAAGACCATAATGCCCACGCCTGCCACTGTATAGTATAAACCTAGTATACGTAAATATTCAAAAAAATGAATGCGTACCGTCATTTTAGGTATGTTTAGCAGAAGCCCAAAGAAAACTAGGCCCATATATTTAAGGAAAATCAAAGCATTGATGCCCAAAACCAATAAAACCTGCAGCACCCAGTGATTCCCAAACCAAGTATCCTGTGCAGAATATGCCGAAAATCTCTGGGCTGCACCAAAAAACACTTCAAAATAAATGCTCATCCAGATACTAAGCACAAACACGAAGATAAAATTATAGCTATTTAATGTCTTATTAATAAGGTTACTCTCTTTTTGTGCCAAAGATGAAAGACTACTACGCAAGCTAAAGTAGCTCCAAAAACTCTTGGGAGAGTAATTAAGTAAAAAAGCATAGCCTCCTACTGCCAGTAAAAAACTGAGTATCAATACATACTTATCATCTTGTGAAGAACGTGACATCATCGGAAAATCAGGGCGGGTCTCTGCTTTGGCATTCGCCTTCAATGACTTAGACTGGTAAAAGCCTACAAAAATCTGTGGCAGAGGAAGCCTCTGTTTGTCATCATAAAAAGTACAAAAATAAGTTTCGTCACCATACACATTGCGTAAGCTATCCAAAGAATAGCTTATCCACCTATCAGAAGGGTAATAAGCTGCTAACTTCTGGTCTATAAAAAAATAAGTCCCCGAAGATGCATAAAAATTTAGGTGTTGCCGAGCAAAATCACTTGGGTGAAGCCAAAAACCCATAGATTTAGAATTACCATGCCGCTGCGGAATGTAAGGCACATAGCCTTCATACTTATCATCATATACTTGCCAATCATCACTTAGCTGGTAACTTAATAAATATTGACTTAAAAAATTGCTTGTGCTGTCTTGTGCTTTGAGTATATATCTGTTGCCAGACCACAGCAGCAGCAAAGACAATAGTAGAATGCTCCGAAAGCTTGTTTGTATCATCCAAAAAATAGTGTTATATGGCGTTTCCTTTAACGATTACGCAAATTTCGTTTTTTAAAACCTACTTAACAAACCAAAGTGAATCTTAGCACGATTAAAACTGAATATTTCTGTGCGGCTCTGCCCAAGTGCATACACTAGCCGAAATGAACCCGAGCTCACCGCAAAGTTAAGCCCTAAGCCAACACCCGAAGGATTGTCAAAGCGACTAGACACACTCGTCCGCTCTTGCAAAAAACCTTGGTCATAAAACAGCAAAAAATAGGACTCAGGCTCAAAATACCACTGATACTCTAGGCTACCTATGCCAAAAGCCGATGCAAAAAATACATTTTCATTGTGCCCCCGAAGGCTGTTAAGCCCTCCTAGCCTGAATAATTCATTCGTAAACAATGTCTCATTTGCGATATACCCTGACTGTATGGCCACTTTCAATACACTTCGCTTGCTTATTGAGAAAAATCTGGCAAAATCTGCCTCCAATACCACTTGTGTACTCCGCAGACGAAGCCCCCGATAAAGAGAATCAGGTACAAAAGGGTTTTGCTGCACCTTCTTGGTGCCTGTTTTTAGCATAAAACCCACTGCCGAGCCTCTGTGCGGAAAATTAATATCATCCAGGTTATTCCAATCATATCCCAAACCATAAGAAAGATAATTCACCTCTGATACTTCTGGCAAAAATGACAAATCTCTGAAGAGATTGGCTTCTCCCAAAGTAGATTTTCTATCTTCTAGCTTTAGTTTGATACGCCCCCCCCCTCCTAGCCTATAATAAAAATCAAGCCCTAAGGTTCTATTCACAAAGCTTGAGTCTTGATTCAATAAATTAAAATTAAGTGCCAAATCTATATCCGAGCCTAGCAAAATAGGATGCTCATAACGAATGCTAAGACGCTGTGTAGAGATTTGTAACCGCTCCCACTGGAATCCAAGGTATTTTCCTGTGTTGAATAAATTGTGCAAAGAAATATTGAGTGCACCTGTCAGCAATAAAGAGCGCCGATTTTGAGGGTTTTCATTGGGCAAAAAACCCAATAAGCCATTGATTTCGTTGGCTCTTCTTTTTTTGAGTAACAAGGATGTGTATGCACGGTCAAATCTAAAACTTACACTTGGTGCTTGCCCCAAACGCAGGTAAGGTAGGTTCTTAAGCAAGCCTGTGATTCTATTTACTTTATTTTGGTCAAATATCTCTTCAGGCTCGATGTGCAGGTATTTTGCCAAAAACCGATTCTTAATCAATACATCACCTTGTATATATAAGGTATCAAACAAAATCTCTGGTCCTGCGGCATAGTCTATCACTGCCGAAACTCTTTTGAGTGAATCTATGCTTATTGAATCTAAGCGAAAGGTAGCAAAGGGGTATCCGTGGTTTTCTGAATAAAGAAGTATTTTTTCTTTTAAGTCTTCTATCTCTGATTGATAAATAGGGCGATACAGGTAATTTTTTTCTTTAAAATTAACTTGCTGCACAAGTGAAGTAGCAAGATTCCCCTTGCCGAAGCGATGCCAAGTATAAGGCTTTCCTAGTTTTATGTAGGCTTTGATGTGCTGCGAGCTATCTTTGACCTCTGACAGTGATGCCTCCCAAAAAGATTTTCTCTGAAAATCTGAAAGCATTCTATACAAAGATACATACAGAGAGTCTGTATGACTGTACTTATCCGCAATGTCATATTTATCGATAAGCTTTTGCTCAGTAGGGCTTGAGCCAATGAGATAAAGCACTCGCTCTTTTTCTTGTGCAAAAAGGCACGCAGCAGTGCACAGGCATAAGCCCACATACATACTCACCACCATATATACCCTTACCAAGATTCTCACAATGTTATCAATGCTATTTTTGAAAATTTTTTCTATACTTTATACACCTTACAAAAACTTTTAGTGCATTTACTCCATTAAAAATATTGACCATCACAGATTAAGTTACTAAAATTACACAAACAAAACAAAAACAAACTTGTCAGCACTTTATATACACATCCCATTCTGCAAAAAAGCTTGCCATTACTGTGATTTTCACTTTAGCACGCATTTAAAGCTACAACCCGAGATGGTCAAAGCCATTCTAAAAGAAATCACGCTCCAAAAACATTACCTCAGCCCTCAGCCCTTGCAAAGTATTTATTTTGGAGGTGGCACACCCTCATTGCTAAGTGAAGAAGAATTAAGCTTGATTTTAGAAACAGTGCACCACACTTTTAAAGTAAGCCAAAATGCAGAAATCACCCTAGAAGCCAATCCTGATGACTTTCAGAGAATAGACTTAAAAAAAATAAGACAATTGGGCATCAACAGACTCAGCATAGGTATTCAGTCATTTTATAGCCCCCATCTGGTATTCTTAAACAGACAGCACGATGCAGCACAGGCAAGGCAAGCTGTAAAAGAAGCTCAAAGTGCTGGTTTTGATAATTTAACCATTGATTTAATCTATGGTATACCCGCAGATAATCATCAGATATGGCAAGAAGACCTACTGCAGGCTCTAGCCCTAGAAGTAAGTCATATCTCGGCTTATTGCCTTACCATAGAAGAAAAAACGGTCTTTGGAAAATGGGTCAGACAGCAAAGGCTCATCCCTGCCGAAGAAGATTTTACACTCACACAATTTAAAATGCTTACCCACACACTCCAAAATGCTGGCTATGAACAATATGAAATCTCAAATTTTGCAAAAAATAAAATGTATGCTCAACACAACTCTAACTACTGGGCGCAAGGAGAGTACTTAGGCATAGGCCCTAGTGCACATTCTTATAGCGGATTGAGCAGGCAGTTTAATGTAGCCAATAATGCACTTTATCTTAGGGCTATCCAAAAAGATGAAATCCCATATACACAAGAAATACTTACGCAAAAAGACAAAGTAAATGAATATCTTATGACACAGCTCCGAACGCAGTGGGGAGTGAACCTCCTAGAAATAAAACAAAGATTTGGCTATGACTTGCATGCACTCCACCTGACACTGATACAAAAACTATTAAAAGAAAAAATGCTTACAGAAAACGAGCATCGCATTTTTTTGACAGAAAAAGGAAAATTCTTAGCCGATGAAATATCTGCACAACTTTTTATCTGACACCCTAAAAATAAATCATGAAAAAATTTTGTTTTGAATACCAACAAGAATCCTATGTATTCGCAGATACGCAAGGGCTAGATATTTCTCTCCCATTAAAAGCAGGAGAAAATAACCCCAACTGCTATTATGCAGATGCACCTCACTTTGAAACCATACAAAGCGGCGATTTTGTGGGAAGTGTAGCACAAGGTGGGGCTTGTAATTATCAAAAAATCAGCCTCACCCCTCACGGAAATGGCACACATACAGAGAGTTATGGACATATCTCTGATGACCCAGACGCAAACCTACAAAACTGTCTTAAAGAATTTTTATTCTTTGCACAGCTCCTAACCATTGAGCCTCTGACGCTTCCTGACGGAGACCAAATCATCCATCAAAAGATGATTGAGACACAGCTGGGCGAGATTCGCCCCGAGGCCATCATCCTGAGAACTAGCCCAAATCAGCCCTCAAAAAAAACTAAGAAATACTCTGGTACTAATCCACCATATTTATCCGCAGAGATTGGCACTTTTTTGGCAGATAGAGACATAAAACATTTATTGGTGGATTTGCCGTCAGTAGATAGAGAGCAGGATGAAGGAAATCTTACAATGCACAAAAACTTTTGGAGATATCCTCACAACATCCGCCGAGATTGCACCATCACCGAATTAATTTTTGTGGATGATTGTATTTTAGATGGTTATTATCTCCTAAATTTGCAAATATGCAGCCTTGTAGCAGACGCAAGTCCGTCAAAGCCTGTTTTGTATCTCTTAGAAAAAATAATAACATCTAAGAATTCGTAGAGTAGATAAATAAATAGTGTAATATTTCCGTAATATCTACTCAAAATTTTATATATTTGTAAAACAGACAAAGCCATTGAAGTATGTCAACTACCAATACTCCAATCACGAGTGAACAAAAGAAAGCAATTTTGCTTTTAAAATCAGTGATTTTCCACTACCACGGCTTGGATAATGAGGAGAAAGAAATCCTCAACAAGACAGCCCAAGAATTTGATGCTTGGGAAGAATTAAAGTGGGCCAATGAGTTTATTGCCGTAGATTATTATACGGCATTTGAGCGTGCTAGAGAGCACCTCAACGAAATCGTGGGCAAGCTCGAGAAAGACACTCGATTATCATACCTCAGCATGGTATGGGAAGCAAATAATGTCAAAGGATATGTTACAGAAATGGAAGCTACTGCGATGCTTAAGCTTGCCAAAGATTGGCACGTGCAGAAAGAGCTGATGATGCTTGTGCGTAAGAAAAGTTAAGATAAGACACAAAGACACAAATTATCATAAAAAAAGCCTGATTTTCTAATGAAAATCAGGCTTTTTTTATTGAATAAGTCTTTCCTTTAAGTATAAGTAAAGAGCAGATGCCTCTAACTACTTTACTTTATCTACTACTGCCTTAAATGCATCTGGATGGTTTGCAGCCAAATCAGCCAAAACCTTGCGATTTAGCTCGATGTCTGTTTTTTTGAGCAGGTTGATAAATTGTGAGTAGCTTAAACCATATTCACGCACACCTGCATTAATTCTCTGAATCCAGAGTGCACGAAAATTACGTTTCTTTTGCTTACGGTCACGATAGGCATACTGTAAGCCACGCTCAATGGCGTTTTTGGCAACAGTCCAAACATTCTTGCGGCGGCCAAAGTATCCTTTGGCTAGCTTCATCATTTTTTTGCGGCGCTTTCTAGCAGCCACGACGTTAACGGAACGAGGCATTTCTTTTTTTAATTAGGATTTTCGGCGGGTGATGTCTTTGCATCCCTCTTTGGAGCCTCAATCAGTGAAACAATAAATAATCAAATAAAAATTAACTTAAACGCAACAGTGCTTTGACGTTATTAAGGTCTGCTTTGTGCACCAAAGTAGCGTGCGTAAGATTGCGTTTGCGCTTGGTAGATTTCTTGGTAAGGATGTGGCTCTTGAAAGCGTGTTTACGCTTGATTTTGCCTGTTCCTGTAATTTTAAATCTTTTTTGCGCACCAGATTTCGGTTTTATTTTAGACATAGAAGCAAATTTATCTAGTTTTGAAAATAAGACTGCAAATATAGTGATTTTTTGAGAAAAATATACTTTTAGCTCAAAAGACATTCAAGAAATAAGTTGTTTGTTAATACTTACGAATTTTCTTCACTCGTTTCTTTTTTGGGTTTAGATTTTTTGGTGACAGGTTTAGGAGCCATCATCAAAATCATGCGCTTACCTTCTAGTTTAGGCATTTGCTCTACTTTCCCATTGTCTTCCAGCTCTTTGGCAAAGCGCAGGAGTAAGAGTTCACCTCTTTCTTTGAAGACGATGGTACGCCCTACAAAATGTACATAAGCCTTAAGCTTAGCGCCATCGGCCAGAAAACTTTTAGCATGGTTCAGCTTAAAGTTAAAATCATGGTCATCTGTGTTAGGGCCAAAACGAATTTCTTTTACGACTACTTTTTGTGCCTTGGCTTTTAACTCCTTTTGCTTTTTCTTTTGTTCATATTTAAACTTGGAGTAGTCAATCACTTTGCATACGGGGGGCTTGGCATTGGGAGAAATCTCCACCAAGTCTAGCCCTGCCTCATCGGCTAATTTACGTGCCTGCTCAATAGAATACACGCCTTGTTCTACATTCTCACCTACGACCCTTACTTCACGGGCGTTGATTCTTTCGTTTACACGGTAAGGCTCTGGAGCACGCCCTCTAAAGCCTCTCTTTTGATTATTTTTGTTGATAAATACCTCCTACTTTGATTAATAACTAAACTACTCTATAACTATTGTTACAGCCACAAAGTTCATTTGTAGCTGTAATAACACGATTTATTGTTATCTATATTCCTATTTTAACACAAACTTGGCAAGTCCAATTTCTTGATTTTCGAGACCTTTGTTTACATCTGTCAAGTACAGGTGCACCACAAAATCCCCTGACATTGTTCTTGCTAAAGCACCTTGCTCAAACTCTAATATTACTTTTTGATTGGTAGGGTCAGCAGGTGAGCTAAGTTCGTTTCGGTACCTAGGTTTGATTTGAATCTCTCCGCTGAGTGGGTCAAATATTTTAAAGACAAGTGATTCTGTGGGCTTAGGTGCACGGCTCAGTTTAAATGACACCTCTATTCGGTCAGTATTCTGTGAGCGAGTAGAGGGAGAGAATTTATCTCTTTTGAGTTCTCCTGGTATGGCAGTCATTTTGCTTGCGAAAATAGCCGTTCGGTTATCCGCATTGCCTGTGGCTGCAATCAGCTCTTGTTGGAGTTTTTGATTTTCGGCAGAGATGTTATTTCTCTCTTCTGTGATAGCCCTCAGCCTTTGCTCATACTCTAAGCTAGAAATTCCTGTGCTGGCAAGCAAATCATCATATTGCTTTTGTACGCTGCTGAGTTTGTTTTCTAGGTCCTTGAGTTGCTTTTGGAGTTGAGTGATTTTAGCTTGTGAATTACGCTCATTGCTGCGAGAGTAGGCAAGTAGCTTGGCTATAGAATCACGTTGTATTGTGAGTCTATCACGCTCGAGCATCAGGTCTTCCACTTCCTTATCTAGGGCTATTGCTTTGTCATTCAAGTCCCTAAATTTTTTCTCAAATCTGACAGAGTCATCCACTAGACTTGTTACACGTCCGTTGAGTGTATTAGATAGCTGTGTGTAGTCTTTGTTTTGTTTGATGATAAAGAAGATTGCTAGGAGTAAAAATACTGCAAATAATCCTATCACAATCATAAAATTGCGAGAGCTAATGCCCGGGTTTTCTTTAGTTTCGAAGTTTGCCATACTTATTATTGCTTTTTTGCTTGTAAAAATGGTTAATTAACTGATAATCGTAAATTTTGCCTTAAATTAAATAAAATTATTCAAACCGCAAAGATTCTATAGGATCAAGTTTAGAAGCTTTGTAAGCAGGGTAAAATCCTGAGATAACCCCGACCAGTACACAGACGACCAACCCTGTGATAATCCAGCGCCAAGGAATCACAAAAGTAGCTGAACCCAAGAGGCTAGATACTCCGTTGCCTATCAAGATTCCGAAGATAATTCCGAACACGCCGCCCCACAGACAAATCACGATGGCTTCTATCAAGAACTGTTGCCTAATCCGAAAGGGAGTAGCACCAAGTGCTTTCCGAACGCCTATCTCTCTGGTTCGCTCTGTTACAGAAACCATCATAATATTCATTAGCCCTATGGAAGCACCTAATAAAGTTATAAAACCTATCACGCCTCCTCCTAACTTTAAATAACCTGTGATGCTGCTAAGTCTTTCTGCCAAGGTTTCACTTCTGCTAATCAAGAAAGAATCGGGTGCACCAGGAGCATCTTTTCGGATTCTACGCATAAGGATGGTAGCCTCACCGATAGCCGTCTCAAAATCTGTGGCATCTTCTAAGAGTGTCTTGATATTATAAGTTGCATTTTCATCTCCTACGAGCAATCTTCCATTCTCTAAAGGCACAAAGATAGACCCATCTCCTGAGCCATTCTGTGAACTGCCTTTAGATTTAAGCACGCCTACCACCCTGTATTTTCGCTCCCTAACAGTGAGTATTTTATCAATAGGATTTTGCTTATCAAACAATGTGGTGGCTATGTTACTTCCAAGAATGGCAACATAAGACCCTTGTGAGAGCTCTAGGCTTGAAAAATCTCTGCCTTCCTCTATATCTAAGGCACTGGCTAAAAGGTAATTTTCATTTATGCCTATCATACTGACATTGGGGTTGGTCTTATTAGAAATATATTTTGCCTCTGCACTTCCTGTAATACTCACTGATACACTAACCTGTGCCCTAAATTTAAAATTTCGTTTGTAGGCTTCCATATCCCTGTAGCTAATGGGTGGATAGTTTTTTTGGCTTTGCCCTGGCCCAAATCTTCTTCCTCTTGAAGAAGGGGATTCTATATCGAAAGAGTTTGCGCCTAAATCTGCAAAACTGTCATTGACAGAAGACTGTATATTATCCACTGCAGTTAGAATACCGACCAAAGCCATAATCCCGATGGCCACAATGAGTGCAGTCAAAACTGAGCGTAATAAATTCGCTCTGACTGCCCGCATTCCTTCACGTATGTTTTCTTGAAGATTCATTCTGTGTTTTTTGCCATTCTACTGCTTTCTATGCAAAATTAGTAAAATCTTATTTGATTGCTTATTTTATTTTTAATTCATCTGAGTATCTCACTTTTTCTTTGTTCCAAATCTTTTCTAAGGCAAAGTATGTTACAAGGAAAGATGACAATTTAGAAATTTTCTGCAATATTTTCTTATATTTGGGAGTAATTTACTAAGAAACCACCTAAAAAAATATCTAATCCTCAAAATAATTATAAGTTAAGTCATGAATACAAAAAAAATATTTCTTGCTTTTGCCCTGTGTCTGCTAAGTTGGGTGGCACAAGCCTCCTACATCTTGGTGCCTATGGATGATACCCAAAGAAACCACCTCAAAGCCTATGGCATCACCTACTGGGTGCTTGAAAAAGGGCAGGAAGCTGACTGGCTGCTCAATTATCGTGGTGGGAGCTTTATGTTTAAATATGCCAAAGCATTTGAAGAAGAGCTCATCATCAGAGGGATAAGCTATGAGGTCATCTCTGATGCACAGTCTGCTGGCATCATCCAGCAGATAAACAGCCCTGATGTCAACATGGATGCCATGCGTCTGGATAAACCCCCAAAAATCGCCGTTTATTCCCCCAAATCAAAGCAACCTTGGGATGATGCCGTTACGTTGGTGCTTACCTACGCAGAGATTCCGTATGATGTGATATTTGATGATGAAGTGCTGGATGATAAACTAGCAAAATATGACTGGCTACACCTACACCATGAAGATTTTACGGGACAGATGGGTAAATTTTATGCCCATTATCGCAATTACCCTTGGTATATTGCCCAAAAAGAAGAACTTGAAACAAGTGCACGCAAGCACGGCTTTGATAAAATCTCTGAGCTCAAGCTTGCAGTAGTTCAAAAAATCAGAGATTATTGCAATGCAGGCGGCTTCTTGTTTGCGATGTGCTCGGCTGCAGATACTTTTGACATTGCTTTGGCTGCCGAAGGAGTAGATATTTGTGAAAACATGTATGATGGAGACCCTGCCGACCCCAATGCACAAAGCAAATTAGATTTTAAAAAAACTTTTGCCTTTGAGAATTTTTTAATCAGCCGTAACCCTTATGAGTATGAGTACTCTAATATAGATAACCAACAGTTTGAGCGAGGGCTCAATGAAAACAATGATTTCTTCACACTTTTTGAGTTTTCGGCAAAATGGGACCCTATCCCTACTATGCTTAGTCAGTGCCATACCAATGTCATTAAGGGATTTATGGGGCAAACTACCGCCTTCAAGAAGCAACTGGTAAAGTCTGATGTCATCATCTTAGGCGAAACCAAAAAAATCAGCGAAGCCCGTTATATTCATGGCACTTCGGGCAAAGGTACTTGGACTTTCTACGGTGGGCATGACCCCGAAGACTACCAACACTTTGTGGGTGAAGAGCCTACCGACTTAAATCTGCACCCTACTTCGGCAGGATATCGCTTGATTTTAAACAATATCTTGTTTCCAGCCGCTCGTAAAAAGAAACAAAAAACCTAAAATGAGCTGTCCTTATTTCTATTTACACAAAACACCCGAAGTTTGACGCCTTTATCTTGCTTTGGACGTTTGTTTTATACTATTTTGGTTTTATATTGCTATTTATAGGTTCAATTTCTAATATCACTCCTTATGAAACTTACTCAAGATTTATACAAATCATCTTTAGCTTTGCTCACTGACCTCTACCAACTCACCATGGCATATGGCTACTGGAAAGCTGGCAAGGGCGAACAAGAATCTGTTTTTCATCTATTCTTCCGAAAAGCTCCTTTTCAGGGAGGCTTCACGGTGGCTTGCGGGCTAGAAATGGCAGTAGATTTATTAGAAAATTTCAGACTAGATGAAAGCGACATACAATACTTATCTACACTCAAAGGCAATGATGGCAAGCCTCTTTTTGAGCACAAATTTTTAGATTATCTCTCTCAAATGGAATTTACTTGTGATATTGATGCCATCCCAGAGGGCACTGTAGTTTTCCCACATGAGCCTCTTATCAGAGTCAAAGGCCCTATCATCCAAGCACAAATCTTGGAAACTGCCTTACTTAACATCATTAATTTTCAGACACTCATCGCCACCAAAGCCGCCCGAATGCACATCGCTACTCACGGTGAACAAGTGCTAGAGTTCGGGCTCAGAAGGGCACAAGGCATAGATGGCTCATTGGCAGCGAGCCGTGCGGCTTATATCGGAGGCTGTGATGCCACCTCTAATGTCTTGGCAGGAAAGCTCTTCGGAATCCCTGTAAAAGGCACCCATGCACATAGTTGGGTGATGTCTTTTGATACCGAAATGGAGGCTTTTGAAACTTATGCAGAGCACCTGCCCAACAACTGTGTGTTTTTAGTAGATACTTTTGATACCATAGAGGGCGTGAAAAAAGCCGTAAAAGTAGGTAAAAAACTACGTGAAAGGGGCTTTGAGATGAATGGAGTACGGCTTGATTCGGGTGATTTGGCTTATCTTAGCATCAAAGCACGTGAAATACTAGATGAGGGAGGCTTCCCTGATGCCGCCATCGTCGCCAGCAATGATTTAGACGAAAATATTATCACAAGTCTCAAAGCACAAGGAGCAAAAATCTCTGTCTGGGGCGTAGGCACCAAGTTAGTCACCGCTTTTGACCAGCCCGCACTCGGAGGAGTCTATAAAATCGCCGCCATCAAAGATGAAAACAAACAATGGGATTACAAAGTAAAACTCTCTGAACAAGCCATCAAAGTATCTAACCCTGGTATATTGCAAGTTCGCCGCTTTCAAGAAAAAGGAGAGTTTACAGGAGATATGATTTATAATCTAGATAAAAACCTCCCTAAAAACCCCGTGATACTCGACCCCATGGATGCTACCAGGCGTAAAAAAATGACTTCGAGTCAGCAGTTTGAAGATTTGCTCGTGCCTATCTTTAGAGATGGAAAAAAAGTCTATGATTGCCCACCCATCCAAGAAATAAAAGAAAGAGTGAAATCACAGTTAAATTGTTTTCATTCAGGCATCAAGCGTTTTGTCAATCCACACGGATATCCTGTAGGATTAGAAAAAGGATTGAGCGATGATAAATACAACTTAATTATGAGGCTGAGAAAAGATGTTTGAAATAATTTCTGTTTTTTTTAGTCAAGGTATTGTATATATCAAAAAGACCTCCTATATTTGCACCACGTTTTTAGGGAATAACAAAGAAACAGTGACAAAATTCTCTAAAAATAAAATAAGGAGTGGTAGTTCAGTTGGTTAGAATGCCTGCCTGTCACGCAGGAGGTCGCGGGTTCGAGCCCCGTCCATTCCGCAAAAAATAAAAAAAGAACCTACCGAGTGTAGGTTTTTTTGTGTCTTCTTTGGTCATTATGTGCCAACTTGATTTTATTAGAACATTTCGTTTTACCATTGTTAGCCAATGTTAGCCACAAAATGTTTTAGTATTGCTTTAGTGGTTTTGAATAGTGAAAATTGTACTAAAACAATTAACCCATTATTCAGAATGTCAAAATTTAAAGTACTAAAGCAACCGTGGCAAAGTGCCAAAAAAGAAATAGGTATTTATATCCGTGTGATGATTGATAGAAAAACAAACTACCTGCCTACAAACTTCTCTATTAATCCTTCAGATTGGAATGATAAGCAAAGCAAGGTAAGAACAACACACCCACTGCACCAAGAGATAAACCTAAAATTACACAAAATGATAACAGTTTGTGAAGACACGGCAATAAAACTCAGAGACCAAAACATCAAACCAAGTTTTGAACACTATCAAAATGCCTTCACTCCTCTTACACCTCATAAGGAATCTTTTACCGAATACTTCACCAGAAAGATAGACTCAAGGCGTGTACGCTCAAAAACCAAACAGACCTACAGAAATACACTAAGACTATTTAAGGAGTTTAAGAGCCATGTAAACTTTGAAGACATAAATTATACCCTGCTC
>JAABSX010000031.1 GCA_011390205.1 Microscillaceae bacterium
GCAGAAAAAGGGGATTGGTAAATGAGGCTAATCTTTACCTTTTTGTTAAGTTGACAGCATTGAGCCTCTCGCTCATATCTTTGCTTCATAGTTCAAAAGTGCAATTTTTAGTATATTTGAACATGCTCCTAAAAATAGGTAGAAAAAGTAAGTATCTAAGACTAATTTTTTGCATCATTAAGCCGTGGTTTTAGCTATTTATTTGCGTTTATTTCAGAATTTTATTTTATATTTGAGTCTTAATGATTCGCGAAGTTTGCTCTGAGCGAGATGCTCAAAGCAGTGGCGGTTGCGGGTCAAGACGCTAAGAGCAGTGGGGTACCAAGCACTAATCAAAACAGTAGTCAGTATCATGGCATCATTTACTTTTCTCTGCTCATCTTCTTTATGAGCAATTTGTTGCAAAATATCGTCTAGAATGACGTATATTGCAATAGTGTTATTGTTCAACATAGGCGTATTAATTTGATTTGTCGTTATCTCAAATTTATAACGCTTTTTGAACTTTAACACTTCTTTGATAGGTAGCAACTTGAATTAAATAATTTATTCTTGATACTTATCTTCTATTATCTACATCGGCAAGCATGCTCAGGTAGCTTTCATAGCGACTAAATGAGATGTCATTTGCTTCTACGGCAGCTTTGATGGCACAGTTTGGCTCATTGGTATGGATACAGTTGTGGAATTTACAAGCACCTATCAAAGCCCGTATTTCTGGAAAATAATGCCCTAGCTCATCAGAAGATATTTCTAGTAGTCCTAATTCTTTGATGCCTGGGGTATCTATGATAAAAGTATGGGGGCTTATCTCGTGCATCTCTGCAAAGGTGGTGGTGTGCACGCCCTTGTTGGCAAAGTGAGAAATTTTGGAAGTTCTGATATTGAGTTCTGGAGCTACTTTATTGATGAGTGTAGATTTGCCCACTCCTGAATGCCCTGAGATGAGTGATTTTTTTTGGTAGAGCAAGTCTTCAAACTCTGCAATACCTTCATTTTCTGTGGCAGACACCAAGTGGCAAGGGTAGCCCAAAGGGGCATAGATATGGTTCAGGGCGGCTATCAGCTCGAGGTCATCTTCACTGAGCAGGTCTGCTTTGTTGAATACTATCTGGCAAGGGATTCTGAAAGATTCGGCAGATACCAAAAATCTATCAATAAAGCCCAAGGAAGTACGAGGATACGCAAGTGTGGCTATCAAAATGGCTTGGTCTATATTGGCAGCTATCATATTTCCGTGGGCGGTCTTGTGCACTGATTTACGGATAATGTAGTTTTCTCGGGGGTAAATCTCGGTGATGATGCCTACATTTTCGGCTTCATCTTCTATTTGCCATTCTACTATGTCTCCCACAGCTATAGGGTTGGTTACTTTGAGACCTTTGAGTTTGAATTTACCTCTGAGGCGGCAGCGGATGGTTTCATGGGTATCTGCACGCCTTACTTCATACCAAGAACCTGTGGAGCGGATTACTAGACCTTGCATAGAGTTTTAGTTTAGTGTTTTGCAAAATTATTGAAAAAAACACGAAGTCAAGTATTGAAAGTGAAGCAAGCAAACCATGCCGATGATTTAAAAAAAATTACCAAGCCCAAAACTCAGTACAAAAAGCAGCGAACTAAGTGCCAACTGTTTAAGATAAGGGTCTAAGTCTGAGGCTTTAGTTTTTTGGCTGACGGCTTGAGTGTTTTTCCATAAAAGCGGAATGACTATCAAAAAAGCAAACTGCCACAAAGAATGAAAATCTAACAACACATAGCCCAGTGCCGCTGACATACTCAAAGATATGAGCAGATAATGATATACCACTGCATTTTTACGCCCGAGCCGCACAGGGATTGATTTTTTGCCTGCCTTTTGGTCAGATTCTATGTCTCTGATATTGTTTACATTTAAAACGCCCACTGCCAGCAAACCACAGCTAGAAGCAGGCAGCCATATCAAAGGCATCATACTGCCTGTGTGCAAATAATAAGTGCCTATCACTGCCACCAAACCAAAGAATATAAATACTGAAATATCACCCAAACCTGCATATCCATAGGGTTTTTTGCCCACAGTGTAAGTAATGGCTGCCAAGATAGAGAGCAAGCCCAAGCCCAAAAAAAACAGGACATCTTGCCAGCTATCAAGTGCCAAAAATATCAAGGAAATCCCACTCAAAAAAGAGAGCACACCCAATAAAACAATGGCGTTTCTCATTGCAGGCAGGCTAATCTTACCCATCTGCACAAGGCGTGAGGGGCCTTCACGGTCTGCACTGTCTGCACCATTTTGTGTGTCGCCATAGTCATTGGCAAAGTTAGAGAGTACTTGTAAAAACACGGTAGTAGAAACACAGAGTATCAGCACTTCCCATTTGAAAGCTGCCTGATGTGCTGCCAAAAAGCTACCCATGCCTATGCTAGAGAGGGCAAGCGGAAGTGTACGAAGTCGAGCGGCTTCTATCCAGTCTTTTAGAGTTGGCATATCTTGATTTTGTCTAAAAAAACCAAAAAACTGGTGTGCCTTTGTCTTGGCAGACCAGTTTTGTTGTATTGAATCATTTTTGAAAAGAGAATGGGCTTATTTAGAGTTCATTCAATATTTCATCTCCCATGGGGCTTACGCCAGAGGCATAAAACTTGAGCAGCTCACCCTCTTCACTGATGAGGTATTTACAAAAATTCCAAGTAGGGGCTTGGTCATTCCATCCGTTTTGGTCTTTGCTAGAAAGCCAAGTGTAGAGTGGGTGTTGGTCAGTACCTTTTACAGAAACTTTTTCGAGCATCTGAAAAGTTACGCCGTAGTTTTTCTGACAGAAAGCGCCTATTTCTTCGGCAGAGCCGGGCTCTTGCCCACCAAAATTATTGGCAGGGAAGCCCAAGATGACTATCTTCTCTCCGTGCTGCTCGTGTAGGGCTTGGAGCTGCTCATACTGTGGTGTGAAGCCACATTTTGAGGCCACATTGACCAATAAAACTTTCTTGCCTTTGTAGCGTGAGAAGTCAATTTCTTCACTTTCATCCAATGATTTGAGTTTGAAATCATAAAAAGATTTCGTTTGTGTAGCGTTTGTCATAGTTGCTTTTTGGGGTTTAGATTTGATTTCTTTGAGGTTACATGCACCTACAAAAAGAAGTAGTCCGATACTAAAAAAAACAGATTGTAAATTCATGCCTTTGTTTTGTTTATTTATCAAGACTAACCCTCATTACAGATAGATTGTTTGCGATAAATCATCTTCCAAAAAAATTACTGTGTTTTCTAGCCCCACCTCAGAATAACTCCATGATTGGCTGCCCTGTAGAGCCGCTAGGCAGCTGTAGGCCTAGCATGATAGACAATGTAGGAATAATATCTGTGATGCTTACCTCTCTGACGGTATTGCCCTTTGGTATCTGAGTACCATACAGCAGGATAGGCACATGTGTATCATACCTAAAAGGTGAGCCATGGGTCGTACCTCCACGTTTCCAGCTTGAAGAGAGGTAGCCAGGTTTATTTACAATCATCACATCGGCACTTCGCCCTTGGTAGTAGGTCTGCTGTATGAGGTGTTTGATGCCCTGAGTATATTCTTGCTCTTGCATTTCTTCGGCACTATATACATCATAGACCCAGTCATACTTCCTTAAAAATTCAATGCTGCTTTGCTGAAAATCTTCTAGGTCTAGTTCTTTACCAGCTATCAGCCCACGGTCAAAATAAATATCCGTGCTATTTTGCTCTGCTATCCATTCTTCTTCACCAAACTTCTGCTGCAGATGCGCCAAAAGGGCTTTTCCTGCTACCTTGTCGTCTGCATATCCACCCGGTAGTTTCATATCTTGTGCATAGCTAGGTACTTGTGCGGCAGCGTGGTCTGCGGTCAAGAACAGGGTATAATTTCCTTCTCCCACTTGTGCATCTAGGGTTTTGAGGAGTTGGGCTATTTCTAGGTCTAGGCGTAGATACATATCTTCTATTTCTAAAGATTGTGGGCCAAAGGCATGCCCTGCCAAATCAGTAGAAGAGAAACTCACTGCCAGCAAGTCTGTAACATCATCTTGCCCTAAGTTCTCATTTTTGATAATTTCTTCTGCCATCTGCCTCACGAGTGTATTGCCAAAAGGAGTAGCTACGAGTGTACCATAAAAAGGGCGTTTCATTTGCGATTTGTCGGCATTGGCTTTCATTTCGCTGAGTTTATAGGGGAAAGTTGCTTTTTCTTTTCCTGGGAGGATTTGTTCGTAGCGATTGTCATCGGCTTGGCTGGCACTGTATTTTTCAAGCGGGTGCAGCAGTGTCCAATCTTGCTTGATGTATTGGTCTGAGTAATTTTTTTTGTTGAATTTTTCTAGCCATTGAGGGAGTGCATTCATATAATATGTGCTACTGATAAATTTACCGCTGACGTAGTCATACCAAAAAGCTGCATCGGCGGCGTGTCCAGCTGGCAAGACTGCCCCCCTGTCTTTGATAGAAACCCCAAATACTTTGGCACGAGCATTAGAAGCAATCTTCATCTCATCTCCTAAGGTAGTCGTAAACATATTTCTGGGCGACATAGCACCGCTGCCAGAGTCAGTCCCTACGGCACTCACAGTGCTATCACCTGCACAATACTGGTCTTTTCCGTTTTCGTACCAGTCATTGCCGATGATGCCATGCAGTGAGGGGGTTGTACCTGTATAGACGGAGGCGTGTCCAGGCCCTGTCTCGGTAGCGGCATAATTAAAATGTGCATTCCGACAAGAAAAACCTTCAGACATAAGCCTTTTAAAGCCGTCTTTGCTGTATAAATCCTGGTAACGAATCAGATAATCATAGCGCATCTGATCTACCATAATGCCTACAATGAGCTTTGGTTTTTTTATCTGGGCAGAAGCTGTTTTTGATAAAAAAAGATTGCCCATAAGGAGTAAGAAAATAATTTTACAGAAAAATCTCATAAATGCAGAGGTTATGCTCAATATTGTTAAAGAAAATAAATCTCTCCAAAGATACGGCAAAGTTTCAAAATTTAGACACTTAAGCACAATTCTAATGGCATTATCTAAGATTAGGTAAGGAATTGAAACACAAAAATATGCAGTTTTACTTCTTTTGCTTTAACTTTGCAAATCAAGACAGGAGGCTAAATCCTGTGCTTTTTTAGTACTAAAATACTGAAAATCAAATATCTTAGCCCAAAAAAACAAAATCATTGATTGATAGACACAGGTAAAAAACTAATTTTAAATTGAAAATACCCGAAATAAAGCCAATGGATAATTTGGAAAGCTTTCAATCTTTGATGCAGCACCCCAAAAAGGTGAGCATCATTGCACACCATAACCCCGATGCAGATGCCCTAGGGTCTAGCTTGGCTTTATCACTTTATTTACAAAAAAAAGGCCACCAAGTAAGTACGATAATGCCCAGTTCTTTTCCATCTTTCTTAGATTGGATGCCAAGCAGCGAAAAAGTAATCTCTTATACCTTAGAAAAAGAAAAAATATGCAATGATATCTTACAAGATACCGAAGTAGTATTTTTTATTGACTTTTCTGCTGAAAGTAGAATCAGGCAAATACAAACACTGGTCGCAAATATGACTGCAACTAGCGTCATCATAGACCACCACCAAGAGCCTACCATGAAGGCTGACTTTTGGCTTTGGGATGCCAACGCCTCCTCTACGGCTGAGTTGATTTATCGTTTTATAGAAATGATGGATGACAAAGCCCTGCTTGATGCCCAAATGGGTGCATGCATTTATGCAGGAATCGTGACGGATACTGCCTCTTTTAAGCACGCCTCCACCAATAAAAAAGTACACCTCATCGCTGCCGAGCTCATAGACTTGGGGGTAAATACCTCACGGGTTCAGAGATACATCTATGACAGCAACTCCGAAAATAGGCTTAGATTCATTGGCTATGCCTTACTCAATAAACTGACTATCTTGCCTGAGTATCGGACAGCTTATTTTTTGCTGACCAAAGAGGAGCTAGAAACTTACCAAAACCAACTAGGCGACTCCGAAGGACTGGTAGATTATGCACTCTCTGTCAAAAATGTGGTGCTTGCCGTAGTAATTTTAGAAAAAAAAGACTGTGTCAAAATGTCTTTTCGCTCAGTAGGTGGTTTTCAGGCAAATTTATTTGCCCAAAAACATTTCAATGGAGGAGGGCACAAAAATGCCGCTGGAGGTGACTATATAGGAAGCCCCTATGACATAGAGGAAAAACTGCTCTCTCTCCTGCCTCAATACAAAACCCAATTAGAAGAAGCTGACAAATAATGCCAAGTAATATGAAGTCAAATGTGCCCTTTTTATTCCATCACCTTGTACTGCTTGTAGGGCTGATGTCTGTATTTGCTTGCAATACAAGGCACGGAGAAGGCGCACAAGGCAATGTAAAAAATATCACAGGAGCCAGCAGCACCGCAGAAGGGGTGCAATACCTCTTCTACCAACAAAACCAAAATGCCCCTAAAGCCAAAACAGGTGATAGGATTTCATTTCAACTGACCGTACAAAACCACTTAGACAGCATCATCAGCCAACAAAATTTTAAAGAATTGCCCTTAGAATCGGATTTCTTTATAGGAAAAGAATATTTTAAAGGTGTATTTCAGCTCGTCAGTCAGGGGGATAGTCTTAGCTTTTGGATTCCGTCTGATTCTCTCTTTAATAAACCTGGCTACCTCAAAACACCCAAAATAGCCGAAGGCACTCAAATCAAATATACCCTCAAAATACTCGAAGTCCAAAATGCAACAGATATTAAAACCAGACTTCAAAAAAACCTGCAAGTACAGCGTGAAATAGATGATGAAGAAATAGAACAGTACATCAGCCTGCTCCAACAAAAAGACTCTACCCAAACTTTCTTGATGACAGACTCAGGGCTGAGATACCAACTTGTCAAAGAAGGCCTTGGAGATTCTCCCTCAATAGGAGATACCATCTTGGTAAACTATACCAGCAGGCTGCTAAATGGTAAAATCTATGACTACTCCGAAGAAAATACAGAGTATATACTAGGGGATGCCCTCCCCATCGGCTTTGATGAAAGCATCACAATGCTCAAAGAAGGAGGCAAAGGACTTTTTATACTGCCCTCTGAGATTGGTTTTGGACCTAATGGCATGGGCAGTGTAGTGCCACCCAACTCTGTGCTGCTTTTTGACATTGAACTTATCAAAATCAAATGAGTGTCATAGGCCTCACATAAACCCAAGTAGCCAAATTATTTATGGCTCTAGGCTTCCGTAACATAAGAAGTATGTAGGTGTATTCTAAACGTAAAAAAATTAATAAATAAGTTATCTAAAATAAAAAATGAAAATAAGTAATCAATTCTGGTCATACCTTGGTCTTGCTTTTTTACCTCTGCTTGCAGGCTGCTTTGCCAATGATGTGGACGAAATAGAAGAAAGCCGCCGCCTCAATGATGCACAAATCCAAGAATACATCAGCACACAAGGGCTAAATGCTACTGGCACAGAGTCAGGGCTTTTCTACCAAATCACAAACCCCAACCCCACAGGGCAAGCCATTGAAAATGGAGATTCTGTCAGGGTGCATTTTGTCAATAGACTCCTGAGCGGCACCATCGTGGATAGTACCAGAGGCGCTTTGCGTATCTTAGACGGGCAATCAGCCAGCAACGAACGCCCTGATAGGTTCTTGGTCGGCATTACGTCTATGCCTGTGGGCTTGCTAGAAGGCATCAAACTCATGAAAGAAGGCGAAAGAGCCACCATTTTAGTGCCTTCTTACCTTGCTTTTGGGCAAAACGGAAATAGCAATATCCCTCCCTTTGCTGTCTTAATCTATGATATTCTGATTAAAGAAGTCAAAAGCGAAGAAGAGCAAATAGAAGAGTACATCAGCAACAAAAACCTCTCTGTTACAGAGCTTACAGAATCTGGATTACGCTACATCCGCCTCACCGAAGGCACAGCAAATACCAAAGTAGATGACAATACGACCATCTTCGTAACCTATACAGGCACACTGCTCAATGATACACAGTTTGACAGGAATACAGATACTACTTTCTCTTTTGCCTTGGGGCAAGGGCGGGTCATCGCAGGCTGGGACGAAGGGCTAAAACTCATGAACCAAGGCGAAACGGCTACTTTTGTCATCCCTAGTAAACTCGCTTATGGCTCGGCAGGAAGCGGGGCAAATATCCCTGCCTTTGCACCACTGTCTTTTACACTTACACTTGTAAAATCAGAACGGCAGCAACTCTTTGAATACATCGCAGCCAATGGGCTGAATGGAGATACCACCTCCACAGGTTCGGGCTTGCTCTATGCCGTAGAACAGGTAGGCACAGGCACACAAAATCCGCTGCCTAGCTCCACAGTACAAATCCGATTTACGGCAAGCTACTTGAAAAGTGATGGAAGCCCGCAAATATTCGAGCAAATCACGACTCCCGTCAATCTTACCTTAGACAATACCACAGACAGCAGATACAATGTTGGGCTAGTAGAAGGGCTAAGACTGATGAAAGTAGGAGACCGCCGCATATTTTTGATGCCTTCTTCCATTGGTTTTGGAAATAGTGGCAGAGGGGCTGTGCCAGGCAGAGCACCTTTGATTTATAGTATAGAATTGGTGAATATCTTATGAGAAAAATTTGTTTTGCCACAAGAAATATCCATAAAATACAAGAGGTAAAAGCCAAACTAGGAGATGATGTGCATATCATCTCCTTAGATGAGCTAGGCTGCAAAGAAGAACTCCCCGAAACCACAGGCACTATAGAAGGAAACTCTCGGCAAAAAGCAGGCTATATCTGGGAAAAGTACCAGGTTGATTGTTTTGCAGATGACTCGGGGCTGGAGGTAAAAGCACTCAATGGCGCACCTGGAGTAGATTCTGCCTTTTATGCTGGTTCACGCATATTTGCAGACAATATCACGCTATTGCTCAAAAACATGGACGGAATTAGCAAGCGAGAAGCACAGTTTAAAACCGTCATCACACTTGTGATTCAAGGGCAATATCATCAGTTTGAAGGAATCATCAAAGGACAAATCCTTTATGAGCCAAAAGGAAAAGACGGCTTTGGCTATGACCCTGTGTTCTTGCCCGAAGGCGCACAAGAAAGCTTTGCAGAAATGGATATTTCCAAAAAAAATCTCATTAGCCACCGTGCAAAAGCTACTGAAAAGCTCATCAAGTTTTTAGAATCACTATAAAAAAGTTAATCACACCATTTACCCATAAAAAAATGCTGCAAGCCAAACCTATCTACCAAGACATAGAAGCACTTATCAAAGGCTACCTCCAAAAGTTAGCCATTTATACAAATGTGCAGTTTGAGCAAAAAACCAGCCCTGAGACTTGGTCACTGGGGCAGATGTATGAGCACCTTATCACCAGTAGCTCTTTTTTTAGATACCAAATAAAACTTTGCCTAAGCCAACAAAAAGGACAGCTAGGCGGAGAGAAAAATTCCACAGGGGAGAATATGTATCAATACGGCTCTTTCCCTCCCATCAAAATCAAAATCCCAGAAGCATGGAAAGGACCAGAACCTAGTGCAAAGCCCAAGGAAGCCTATCACGCATTGCTCCAAAAAGAACTAGACAGCCTGTGCGAGTTGGTAGATATCATCCAAGATGATGCAGGTGAATACAAAACCATGCACGCCGTCTGCGGCATGCTCAATGCCCTAGAATGGTTCAAAATGGCAGAAATGCACTTAAAGCACCATCTCACACAAGCCAAAGAACTAGAAAACCAAACCAGCTAATCACACAATGATACGCTTTCACTTTTAACCTCTGACTGACACCGTGGCTCAACTCTGGAAATATATCCTAAAATACAAGTACATCTCTTTATTTGGGCTTATCCTTGTGCTAAGTCTGATTTACTGGTCTTGGCAGCAGTATCGCCGCCCTATAGACGCTTGGTCTGTGATGCCCAAAAACCCCGTCTTGGTTATAGAAACCCATAACTTCTGGAATGCCTACCTTCGCCTCTCACAAGCAGTCCTTTGGCAAAGCCTAGGAGGCACTCCTGAGTTTGCCCAAATCAACGACCGACTTCATTTTTTGACTACAGACCTTGCCCCCGAGAAAGAATGGCAAGCATTTTTTAGAGACAAAGAGTGCCTTGCCTCTCTGCACCTCACTGGTAAAGAAGATTTTGATTTTTTGTATTTTGTGCCGCTTAAAGAAGAAAAAGACGAAAAACTTTACAAGCAAATCATCAGCTACCTCCGAAAAAGAACAGATTACGAAGTCTTGCAGAGGACCTACCGAGGCATGGTCATAGAAGAGATAAAACACGAATCAAGCACAGAAAGATTGTCATTTTTACGCTATGAGAGCTATTGGATTGCAAGCTATACGCCTCTCTTGGTAGAAGATGTAGTCCGCAAGATACAAGAAGGAGATTTTAGCACAGCCCCCACACAAATGCAAGCACTTGACAAGCTCCGGAAGGTCAATTTTGCACAAAATAAAGATTGGGGCTTTTACATCAACCACAGCGAGCTTGCTCATTTTCTGACACTTACCTTCAAAGACGAACTCAAGCAATATTTTAAACCTTTGGGCTATTTTGCTGAAGGCTCGTTTTTGGCGGCAGATCCCAAGGCGAGTTTTCCTCTCTGGGAGGGGGCAAGCTTTACGGAAGAAAATGACTCCTCCTCATTTCTAAATATATTCGCAAGGCAGCAAAGCAGAGGCCTCAGCATAGAGGGTTATTTGCCCCAAAAAGCAGCTCTGGTAATGCATTTTAATTTTGAAGACAAAGAAAAATTTGCCAAAGCATACACTGCCTACTGGCAAAGAGAAAGCCCTCATTTTAAAAAAAGACAAACAGATTTTGAAAATCTCTATGCCATCAAATGGAAGGATTTTTATGACAATTCCGCTGGAGAATTTGCACTCTGTATGCTAGAATCAGATGACATCACCAGCACACACAAACTCCTCATCTGGAAAAACAACTCTACTACCCTCAGTGAAAATTGGCTCAAAAAACTAAGTGAGCAGGCCGCACTTGAAGAAGGCACTTCTCTCTACTCCGAAAAATATGATGCCTATCTTATCCATAAATTGCCTATCAAAAATTTTCCAGAAATATTCGTGGGAGGATTGGGGCAAGATTTTGAGGAGACTTATTACATCTCTGCAGGTGAGTGCATCATTATGAGCAATCACTTACAGGGCCTAAAAAAATGGATTAACATCCATCAATACAAACAGACTTGGGCTCAATCTGCCCCACACCGAGCATTTTTACAAGAAAACTACCAGTATGCCAGCCTCAATGTATTCTTGAATGTGCCACAGGCATGGAACATCCTCTACCAAAATGCCAGCCCTACTTGGCAAAATGCCATGAATACTTTTGAGCAAGATTTAAAGCAGATTGACTTCCTCAACCTGCAGTTTAGATACCAAAATGAAGGCTTTGATGCCCGATTATCTCTCAGTCTAGGAGGAGGGCAAAGCACACAGCAAGGCTTTAGTGTAGAGGGCTATGAAGTATTGATGAACCATCAGTTTCCACGTGAAATTTATACTCCGCCTTACTTAGTCAAAAACCACGAAAACGGAAACAGAGAAATATTGGTACAAGATTTTGCCAATAATCTATTCTTAATGAATGAGCAAGGCAGGATACTCTGGCAAAAACAAGCTGGTGCACCCATGCGCAGTGAGCCTAGGCAAATTGATATTTATCAAAATGGAAAATTGCAATACCTGTACCTGACTGCAGACCGCATTAGCCTAGTGGATAGGCTAGGGCGTGATGTCCCAAAATATCCTTTTTATCTCTCTGACACAGCCAGATTAAGTACACTTACTTACCTTGACTTCGGAGATAAAAAACATTATTATCTTGCCTCCAATATCAGAGGAGGATTGTATATGTATGATGGTGAACGCAACCGAATAGCAGGATGGAGACCCAAACAGGTCAATAATCAACTCGGAACAGCCCTACAGCAGCTCCGTATCAATCAGGATGAATACCTCATTGCTTGCACTCAAAACGGAACTATCTATGCTTTTAGCAAAGAAGGGCAGACAAGGGCAGGCTTTCCGCTGGCACTGCAGGGAGGAATCTCTAATCCGCTCAGGATTCGGAAAGGACTCGAGCCCCAAAATACACTCCTGACTGCCCTGACAGATGAGGGAAAAATTGTTACTTTTGATTTACTAGGAGGGATTCAGAGTGAGCAGCAGCTCATCCGCCTCTCGGCTAGAAGCCGTTTTGTTGCTTGCTCCGACCAAGATGGGCAAGATTGGCTCATTGGTGCTTATGACAACGGACTGGTGCAGATGCTCAATGCTGAGGGGCAACTCTTGTTTGAGAAAAAATTTGAGAGTACTTCGGCAGCTTGGGAGGTGCAGTATTTTAGATTTGATGATAACCTAAGAATCATCGCAATGACAGACAAAATCGGCTCTAAAACCTATCTTTTTGATGTGAGAGGGAATGCACTCGGCAAGCCCTTCCCAAGTAATAAAAAAGTACAAATAGAATATGACCGCTCCCAAAAGGCTTTGATAATTTACCGCACTTATGGGCGTGAAGTCGGTAAATTGGCACTCAAAATAGGCTGATACACGCTTGTCTGTAAAACGTGTGGTGTGGGCAATGCTTTTAAAATAGTAAGAAAACTGTCAAAAAGCCTTTTTGTAAAGACCTTCCGCTCATCGCTGGTGGTGTGTGATGCACCTCACCAAGAGTGATGAGCAAAAACCCGTCATTCGTGCTGTGTTGTGCATCACTTACTAGCCATTACTTTTTATTTTCTTCTATGAGTACTGTGCCTTCATCTTCTACCTCTGTGATGAGGCTTTGGCACTCTATGCCGTTGTTTTGGAAAGTACGCACCATGGCATCTTCTATGAATCTTGCCTTGTGTATATCATCTGTGATGGCAAACAATGTAGGGCCTGAACCCGAGATAGCCATCCCGTCTGCCCCTGCTCGCAGTGCATTTTGCTTCACTTGGTCAAATCCTTGAATAAGTTTTGCCCGTGCTGGCTCTATGATTTCATCATTGAGGCTTCTGGCAAATAGGCTGTAGTCATCTTTGGCGAAGGCAGCCGTAATCAAGCAAGAATTTGCCATATTAAACACAAAACTTTTGAGGGGCACTGTCTCAGGGAGGATGTCCCTTGCATCTTTGGTCAGCACAGTAATTTTAGGAGTTACTAAAATGATGATGAGTTTGCTGATAGAGCCTATTTTGGTTACATCTAGGGGCAGGCAAGAGCGTGTAAGTGTAGCCCCACCTAGCAGACAGGGGGCGGTATTGTCTGCAAAAAAATCTCCTGATACAAACTCCTCTGCGCGGGTAGCAGGCAGAATAAGTTCATCTTTATTGAGTTGGCCTCCATACAAATAATTGGTAGCAAAAGCCGCTGCACAAGCGGAGGCAGCACTAGAGCCAAGCCCTGAGCCTGAGGGCATTCCTTTTTTGATTTTCAGCTCCACACCTCCGTCTATGTTAAGGATTCTGAGCACTTCTGAGGCGGCGATACCCGCAGTGTTTTTATGAGGGTCAGCACTGAGCGGCATATCTGATATGATTTCACTGATGACCACTCCTTTGGCTATTTTGCGTGCCTCCACGATATCCCCCAGATTTTTAACAGCAAGCCCCAGTACATCAAAGCCAGGGCCGATATTACCAATAGTAGCAGGTGCAAATACTTTTATCCATTCCATTATTTTGTTGTTTTCAGTAAAAAATCTTTAAAAGCTTGGTAGTCTCCCTCTAGCCTTACACTGCTTTCGGGGCGGTGCTGGCTTTGCTCCAAAGCTTGGCAATGAGGGGCTTGTATGTTAAGTGTGCTTTCTACGGTTTCGGCAAATTTGGCAGGGTGAGCCGTTTCTAAGATGACCATAGGATATGCGGCATCTTCGGGATGCTCTGCCAGATACTGCTCGGCAGCAAGCACACCTACAGCCCCGTGAGGCTCTATGATGGTCTGGTACTGCTGATAAAAATCTTTCATTTTCTGGGTAGTCTGCGCATCTGAGAAAGCATAGCCTGCTAAGTTTTGCTGCATCATTTTGATGTCTGGTAAGCGGTGTACTGTGCCATTTTTATCTACTGTGCCTCCATACAAATCAAAATAACGGGCTAGATTGCTTGGGTTGCCTACATTCATGGCATTGGAAATGCAAGGGTGTGAGGGAGAGATTTTTTGGTAAATGCCTGTTTTTAAAAAATCAGGGAAAGCCTTGTTTTGGTTCGTTCCTATGATAATTTTTCGGATGGGCAATCCCATTCTTCGAGCTATTTCTGCCCCGAGCGAATTGCCTAGATTGCCAGAAGGCACGCAGAAAAGTACTTCTTCACCTATTTTAGAGGCTACTTGAAGATACATGTGCAGATAATAGACTATCTGTGGGAGCACCCTACCGATGTTAATAGAGTTGGCAGAAGTAAGATTGAGGTGCTTGAGGGCTGGGTCTGTGAATGCTTCTTTGACAAACTGCTGGCAGTCATCAAATTTACCCTGAAAACAGAGTGCTTGCACATTCTCACCGATGGTATCTAGTTGTTTTTTTTGAATGGGGCTTACCTCTGATTCAGGATACAAGATAAAAACTTGGATACCCTCTAAGCCTTTGAAAGCCTCTCCTACGGCACTTCCTGTATCACCTGAGGTAGCTACAAGTATGGTAAGTTGCTGATTATCAGCCCTAAAATACTGCATAGCCTGTGCCATAAATCTTGCTGCAAAATCTTTGAAAGAGGCAGTAGGGCCTTGGTCCATACGGGCGAGATAGTGCAAATGTGCATACTGCTCTAAGGGCAGGCTCACATCTTCTTGCCAACCGAGTGCAGCAGAATAGGCATTTCGAGTAAGTTGGTCTAGTTTTTCTGGGGGAAGTTCATTTTCTAAAAAGAGTCCCAACACATAACTTGCAATCGCTGCGTAGCTTGTTTTTTTTGTGAATGTTTCTAGCTTTGAGAGAGAAATCAAGGGAATGTGCGTAGGCATATACAAGCCCTCATCTTCTGCAAGCCCATTAAGTAATGCATCCGCAAAAGAGATTTTTTGCACAAACTGCTGCCCTATGAGGCGGTTGGTACTTTGGTATTGTATTTTTTCTTTTGTCATGGGTTAAGTAGGCCCCATAAAACTTAGAAATTTAGGGGGTCAAAATTTTTAAAATGTCCATTCATCCTTACTAGTTGCTTGGTTCTCTCTACTTCCCTGATGATAGGGATGGCAGTCTGGAGATGATCAAGCATAAAATCTTGGCGTTCTTTCTCTGTTTCCATTGTCAGAATGGCATATTTTTGCTCTGTAGAGAGCCCTATTTTATGTGCCAACCCAAAAGAGAGGATGTCAAAATCTTTGGTCTGCAAGTTAAACTGAATTTGTAAAAGATTAAATAATTCTTGTACTTTTTCGATCAGTTGGCTGCGTATCAGCTGCTCATCATCATTGTCAAGCGGAATGGTCTGCACAAGCCCTCCTGCATAGTTGTGGTCTTCCCATGGGTTTTGAAAATCAATGAGCCTAAACACATTGATTCCCTTGGTCTTGATGTCCATTCTTCCATCTTCATAGACGGTCTCGATGCTGGTGATTTCTACCTCAGTGCCATATCCTGGCATTCGCTCATCCATGTAGGTAGGGATGCCAAAAGTTATTTTTTGTGCTTGGCAGTCATTGACCAGTTCTCTGTATCGTGGCTCAAAAATGTGTAGATTTAGGTTTTCGTTTGGGAAGACAACTAGATTAAGCGGGAAAAGTGGTATTTTTTTTTGCATTACATATCATTTTAAAGATTCATCATAGAACTCTGTGTATTCATTATCCAGCATATAACCGAATAAAAGCTTGAAAGTTGGGCTTTTGTGTGTGTGGGCTATTGGTTGGGTTTTTGAGATTGTCTTTTGGCTCTTCTATGGTTCTTCTTCTGGATAGATTTCTGTTTTATTTTTTTGGAGTTCAGAGATTTGTTTGAGGTAGTCTTTTTCTTTTTCTCTCCATTGTCTTTGTTGCTGTTCTAATTCGGCAAACATTTTCTTGGAGTTTTCTAATAGACTCTCTGTGCGTTGGTTGATTTTCAGGCTGTGCAATACTGCGGCGATGCTTTCGGCAACTTTCTCTAAAAAGGCAACTTGATGGGGTTGAAATGGATGCAGTGACAATATCTCTATAACACCCTCGTCATAGTCACGGTATTTGAGTGTGACTATGAGCAAAGATTGAGGCTTGATTTGCGTCGTTCCTGTTTGAAAAGTGGCATACTGCTCAGGGATTTGTTGGATGAGTATGGTCTTGGCACTTTGGATACACTTGCCCAAGAGTCCTTCTTCTATTTGCTGTTCTTTTTTAGAGATTTTTTCAATGGAAAGTCCGTAGCCTCCCTTGCAGACGAGTTGTTTATCTCCTTGTATGAGCTCTTCGGTGGCATAAATAGCCCCCTGTAGTGCATCGAGATGTTTTACAACTTCACTGATTAATTTTTGATAAAAGGCTGGTTCTGTGTTGGCTTCTTGCATAAACTGGCTAAATGTCGCTAATCCATTATTGAACCAGTTTTGTTGATTTTGAGACTCTTTGTGCACTTCTATTTCACGCAGGGTTTCTCTGAGTTTTACTTCTCTGGTGTTGAGAATTTCGTTTTTTTCGTAGGCATCTTCTAGTAGTTTTTGGTTTCTTTTTTCGTATTGATGGTTTAAGATTCTAGAAAAAAGCAGCACTACTATTAAAGTAATAATTACCAATGTAAAATCTTCGGTCATTACTTCTAAGTACGCCTTGTCATTGATGTTTAAATCAGATATCCAAACTTGATAATAACGATGCACCCAGACATAGCCCCAAGTGCCTATTGAGATAATGATAAACAATGCAATGATAAGATAGACGAGCTCTCCTGTGGTAAACAACACAAGAGGTGCTACCAGTGTGCTAATGATAAAAAAACGGGGAGAAATATAATGTACTAGCCCTATTTGTTCTGCATTGTAGATTTTGATAGATACATTTAAAAAAAATGTAAATAAGCCTGGGGCAAGGCTGATAATGAATCTTGAGAGTATATTGAGTCTTAATTTGTTAAGAAACAAGACCAATAAACCAAAAAAGACGGCTGGACTTAGGGCAAGTGCTGCCTGAAAATTTCCACGAAGCCCTATCACCACAATGCTCAAGTACGAGAAAGCCACAAAAGCCAACAACAAACCTATGAAGTTTGATAAAAATATACGCTGCTTCAATAAGAAAGACATATTTTCATAAACACCCATTCGGATGGTTTTACGCCATATTTCCTTGAGCTTGGTCATAGTAAGTGTCAATGTATAGTTATTGAATGACTTTATGCACGCTGCAATATACTGATAACTGGGCTAAAAGTTTGCCAAGAACTATTCTGGTGATTATTTTTATAACTATTTTGACAGGCCTTTTATTTATTCACAGACAAGATTTCCTACCCATACGCCCAGCCCTCCTTCGAGGAAAGCTATTCTTTTAAATCCAAGTTTGTGCATCGTCTCTGCTGCCCTTTGTGCACGTACATCCCCATTAGAATAAAGCAAATACAGGGTATTTTTAGAAAAATTTCTGAGTGATTGCTTGTCTATTTTATCAAGGTGCAGTGCCCCGTAGATGTGTCCATTTGCGTACTCCTCATAGCTTCTGACATCTATGGTGATGCTGCTACCTGAGATGCTGCTCCTAAACGCTACATAAGTCAAAGCCTTTACTGGTGCTTGTCTGAGGAGTCTTATTTGCCTGCATAAGGTTCGTAATATGCTCATTTTTTATATGCTATATTATTTTCTTTGGATGACTAACTGTCTGATTATCACAAAAAACCGCCCAAACTTCTTATAAAGTTTAGGCGGTTTTTTGTGTGTATGAGCAGGTTTTCAAGAGAGCATTGCTTGCTTTTTGCTAGTAATTCTCTTCTCAATAAGCTGCCCAAGTTCAATACGTGTACTCTCTATCTTTTGATGATTTTGATAACGTAGTTTTTGTCCTTGGTAAAGAATCTCACCAGATACTGCCCTGCGGCTGCTTTGTTGAGGCTTCTTTCTAAGATACTTTCAAGTGCTTTGCGTTCTTCTTGTGCTTCTATCACCAGCTGTCCCTTCATATCAAGGACCTGCATCATTATCTTACCTTGCGCATCTATCTCTGCGGAAGCCTCTATTTTAATTGGAGATAGTCCGTCATAAGGGTTTGGATAGATACGCATCGTAGCCTCACTGCCTTCTGCTTTGATGTATATGACATCACTCAATGCACTGTCTCCATTTTTGTCTATCTGCTTCAATCGGTAGTAAGCACTTTCTGAGGCATCATTATCTATGTAAGCATAGTTAAGCACTTGGATAGAATTGCCTGCACCATCTACGAACCCAACCGTGGTGAAGTCGGTAGCGTTTTGGCTTTTCTGAATCTCAAAACCTACATTATCTTCTTCTGAGGCTGTAGCCCATATCAGTTGTGTACGGTCTGCGTCTAGCCTTCTTCCTTCAAAAGAAAGCAAACGCACTGGCAGGCTGACCCCATCCCCTGCGATGATTACCTGACTAAACCCTGTGATACCACCAAAAGCAATGTCATCTCCAGTGATGTTGCTTGCCGCAAAGTTACTTGTCCAGCCTAAGTGGTCATTCTCTCCTCTTTTGTAAAGTGTGTAATCTGATGGATTGACACTAAGCATAAATTGGCTGTCTAGTGTAAACACAAACTCCATGGGGTCTAATCCTGTATCACTCCCGTAGTTATTGATTACCCAATAATCAGGTGTCTTGCCTTTGCCAGGTGCGGGGTCATCTCCTGAGGGGGTAAGCCCTATGATTTTGGTGATGACAATCTCCCCTGCTGGGTGATTTGCCCCAAAATTGATGCTAAACCCAGTCTGACCGAATGTTACTGAACCATTACCTTGGCTGTTTGCTCTAAACGATACCCCTCCACCTACAGGTACTGATGCTGTACTGCGTGGTACTTCTAGATTGGTATTGGTGATTGTAGCCACAAAGCCATCCACAAAATCACTGGCGATAGCTCCAATACTTTCATTAAATTGGAGATAAGCAAGCAATCCAATTTCATTTCCTTTTTTCGTAAGGTGTCTATTCTCACGGATTTGCTCTTGTGTACATGCTTCTGCCCAGATACTGACCTCGTCTATCTGTCCATTGAAGTTGAGATTGGGTACTTCGGCATTGGCACCTATCCATACAGGAGCGTCATTTAGGGTAGGAGTGCCTGTTACATTTTTCTGTCCTTCTGGTATTCCATCTACATACAGAACCATCTCTGTGCCACTGTAGGTAGCTGCGATATGGTGCCATTTACCATCATTGATACTGCTTGTGCTTAGTACATTATCCACTCCCTCAATGATAAACTGCACTTGGTTGGTACTACCAAATCTCTGTAATCTCCAAGCGGTATTTCCCTTAGTAATAATGGCTTGGTTATTTTTATCAAAAGCAGCTACTTTAAGCCAAAGCTCTAGGCTGAATTTATTTTCAAAGTCAAAGTACTCTTCTCTGTTGAGGGCTGCATAATCATCTACGCCATCTAATTCCAGTAAATTACCTGGTGTGCTATTGGTCGTTTTCAACAATCTTGCACCAGCAGCAGCACCATTATTGATGGGATAGGCTACGGCATCTAAGGTTATTTGCTTGAGTTCAGCATCTATCAGATTTCCTTCTGAGGCGTTCTCTGCTATGTCATAAGTCAGCCAGAATTGATTTACACCTGCCTGCAAGGTGTAGTTAAGCCCTGTGATGGTAAAATCTCCACTGGGGTTATCTGTGAATCCGAGTATCTGCCCTCCTTTTAATGTAGGGGAGTCTGTTTGGTACAGTCTGGCACGGAGTATATCACTGAGTGTGCTTGTGCCATTTGTACTCAATGTAATTTGCTGAAGTTCTTGCCCAGCAGTGGCCGTAATCTGCACAGACAAAATTGCTTTGTTTTTGCCTCCTGCCGTGAGTGCACGTGTATTTTGAGCTACTTGTACTGTTACTAGCCCCCTTACTGCGAGTGTAAACTCTTGGGAGACACTCTGCCCCTGCGAGTCTGTAGCACGCACTATGATATCAATATCCCCTATGTCTGAAGCACTTGCTGTGCCTGAGAATCTGCGATTTGAGGGTGTAAACGTAAGCCATGCGGGTAGAGGATCTCCGTTGCTGAGTGTAGCACTGAGGGTCAATACGGGGTCATCTCCATCTAAGAAGGCAAAGCTAGAGATTTGATAATTGTACGCCTGCCCTTGATTTACAATCTGATTAGGGATGACTTGATTGACAATAGGCGGCACATTGACGGGTGCTTCGTAGGGTACAACCTCTATTGCTGAAATCATTGGGTTTTGAACCAATCCTTTCAAGAAATCAATGTTTACGAAGCCGTCTTGTACATCAACAATGAACTCTCTTGTGATGGCAATGTTCATACCTCCTGCTTCCGCAAAGACATCAAAGTTAGTCAGTTTATGCTCGCCCTCTATGTCCACATTAAATATGCGTGAACCTACTGCTACTGTACCATTGTGATTAAATAACTCTGCAAAGTGTAACACTACTTGATACATTCCATTGGTAACAGGAATGGCATAGTTAAAATTACCATCTCGCCAACGTTGTCTTTGGTATAGTTGGTTATTAGCGCTGTTCGTAATATTATTGCTCGAGTTGGAAGTATTAGAAGGTGTACTAAAATGAGTATCAGCTATAAATACATTTCCATTATTGTCAGTAAATGGAAGTGTATGCCCTGCTTGGATTCTCAGTGTAGTAGGGCAATTAGGCTCTGAGACCACCGTAAAGTTCTGTATTACGGAGCAGTTATTGGCATCAAAAATCTCTACTGAATAATCTCCTGCAGCTAGATTTTCAAGAATGACTGTCCCCTGTACAGGATTTCCATTCCAAAAGACGCTGTAAGGTGCAGTACCACCCGTGATATTTTGGACTTGGGCAGTCCCGTTGTTTCCTCCTTCACAGCTTACACCTGTGAGATTAATATCAAAAGTGATGGCACTTGGATTTTCGGCAACAGTAAAATTGGCCTCTGACTCACAGGCACTGGCTACATCTTCTTTCACATAGATGGTATATTCTCCTGGGAGTAGATTGCTAAATGTTGGTGAGGTTTGGTAATTTCCAAACTTGCCTAGTTTGTAAAGTACAGGGTTTGTATTTCCTACTGCTGCTACCTGTATAGAGCCATTGGACTGGCTACATTCAGCATTGGTACTGCTCACAAGCTGCAGAGTGATAGGGCTGGCATTGTTAAATTGGAATATCTCAATGCCTGCTAGGCTAGGTCTATCTACGATAGGGTTAAAGCGCAGATCTAGTACACCATCAGTTACAGTTACATTGAAATCTTTGACAATGGCAGATTTTTCACCTATTTCATTGAAGGCATCAAAACCCTCTATAACCCTTTGCTCCTCTATGAATATATCATTGACGCGGCTGTTGATACTCTTCCAAAAGATTTCTGCAAAGTGTAGCCTCACGGTATAATCTCCGTTGGTGAGTGGAATAGCATATTCTATGCGTCTTCCGTTTTGATTTCCTTGCGAAGACATATATTGGTTATACAGTTCATCTCTGTCTGTCAGGGCTACTTTCACGGCAGGGAATCGGTCTATTTTATAGTCAATTCCTATGACACGGAAGGGCACATCGGATTCCCAAGTTTCTCCAGCAATGTTTACAGGGTTGGTATCTTCTGCAGCAGCCTTTATTTTGCGGGGTAGCACCGAGGTATTACAAGTAGAGGAGGCAATGCCGTATAAAGGCACACGCATAGGAGAGTCTTCACTGTTGTAATGAATGAGCAGTGTTGCTTGTTTTACACCAAATTCTGATGGATTAAAATGCACTTGCATGGTGGTAGCTTCAGCAGGTGTGAGTATAGTTTTGGCTGGTAAATCTGCAAAAAACTCTCCTCTGTTTTGTCCTACTACCTCTACAAAAGAAATTTCAATATCGGGGTCATCATCTCCTGGGAATATCTGCCCGAGGCTTCTTAGATTAAGTACTTTAGTGCTTGGGTTATTCAGGTTTACTTGCCCAAAATCAAGGTCAGATTGTTTTTCGGAGGGGTCATTGGTGATGCCATTTCCTGTGGCAAGCAATGAGGCATAGCCCGTTCCGAACTCAGGGCGGACATTGGTGATTAAGAATACATTGTCATTGTAGTCAAAGTTAGCATTCCCAGATAAGTAATCATTTGCCAAAACAAAAGCAAAAGGTACAATCTCTCCTTTTGAGTTTCTGAGCTTCCAGATACGAGTTCCCACAGTTGGTGCGTCGTTATTAGGATTCGCATCATTGAATGTAGTATTGGTATTAGGCCAATTCAGGAATGGGTTGGTAGCATCATTTCCACCAAGAGTTACGTTGAATCTACCATTAGGATTAAATTCTACCTCAGCAGGTTGCCCAAGTGTTCCTTGATTCGCGGCATTGACAGTTTTACTTCTTCTTGGTAGTAGCGTCTGCGAATCTTCCCCAATGTGTATAGTTCTCAGAGTACCTTTATTACCAACATTACCTCCATTAGTTTCTGGATTATTCTCTTGTGTCCAGCTTCTAGCACCACCATCACAGCAGCCGTGGTAAGCAGCCAGCTGCCTTATGTTTACAGGCTTGTTAGGGTCTGCACGTAAGAAGTTATTGGTATAAATCTCATCACCAGCCACCGAGAAATCATCACCAGCCTTAAAGTTAGGGCTTGGGAATGCAATATCTATCGTCAATCCGAAGGCTTCTAATATTTCACTTGCCATAGGTTCACCTCTACCCTCTCCTTCTCGCTGCCATAGCCCACGTAGCCTTACTTCTTTGTAGGGGGTTTCGTCATCATTAGAAATGATGGCAAGTGTTTCGTGCAATACTTTGATGCCATTGCTACGTGGGTTGGGCGGATTAAGTGCAATAAACCTCAGCCCTATGTCCAAGAACTGATTACTTGAAATATTCAGTGGCAGGTTACTAACATTATAAGGAACTCCGTTGATGGTTTCTATTTGCCAGTAATCAGAATTGGAAAGAATGAGATCAAAAATTCTGAGGGCTTCACTTCCTCTGTTATTGACACGCAGTGTTACGAAATCATGGTACTCAGCCGTGCCACCACTTGATTGCCTCCATCCTTCTTCTTGGATGCGATGAAAAGAAAGTTCATCGTTTTCAGGAAATTTATCCCTGTTTTCAAGTACCATTTTGGTGTTATTGAGAGGTACTTGTTCTACGCTAAAATTATAAGAAGGAGTTTGGGTAATGTTTCCGTTTCCATCTGTTACTCTGAATAGAATGCTATATGTTCCAGACTCATCTACGATAAGAGAGTTGGTATAAATCTGCCAAGAAACACCATTGTCTAGGCTAAACTCTGTACTTGCAATGCCACTTCCACCTTGGTCACTGGACAATGCTCTTACGACTACTTTATTTTTATAAAGGTCTTGCGCAAGTTCTACACCATCAAAACTAATTTGAACAGTAGGGGGAATATCGTCATTGGCTGCATTGGTGGGTCTTATCCAGATATATTGAATCTTTGTATTGACTCCTGTCTGCCCATCTATGGTTAGTTTTCCATCGGTTACTTCTACAGTGCGCTGTGTAAGCAAGTTTGCATTGGCATTCCACATTTGGTGGTTAAAATCCATAAAGTATTTGCCTTCTACTCTAATGGTATGGTGGCTGTCAAAAAATAGAGTTTCACCAACAGAAATAGCTACATCATATAAGCCATTAGGGAGAGTCATTTCCCAGTTTGCGCGTTCTGTAATGCTAAGCTGAAAGTGATTGAGAGTTTGTAACACTCCATTTCCTCCTCTTCGACGTGCTTGTGCAGTATTATTGTAAGGGCTACCGTCTTGAGTACTTATCCATCCGTATTCATAGTTATTGCCTCCAAATGTACGTGTACCAAAAGCATCACCATAATCAGGTATATAGCCTGTGGGTACAGGTACAGGATTTCCATTAAATAAGGTTGGTTGGAAGTTAATCCTATATGCCCAGTTTCCATTAGGCACTGCCATTACTTTGAGCAATACAGTCATTTCTGCTTGTGTGAAGCCTGGTGCATTCGCCATTACTTTGGCCGTGTATAAGCCTGGTGCTAATCCGTTTGCATTGATGTTATAAGGTTGAGCAACACCGTCTGCAGGGTTATTCGGCAAGATAAGCCAAGGTGTTCCTGAGGTTTTGCTAAGGTTTAGCAGGGCTGTATTAACCGAACCAGTGGCAGTAGCCGTCTGTGCTGTGGCTGTTCCTCCTTGGTTAAGGTTAAATCGGATAATTTGTTTGTCAAATGTAAGCGCCTGAGGCAATACTTCTAAATTTATGTCAAGAAGGGCTGACTGATAGCCCGCAAAGCTTGCACGAATACGTCCTTTATATGAGCCTACTGCCAGATTGCTTGCATCTACTGTTAGCGTAATATCTCCCACCCCTGTGGTAGCTGGCACAGAAAGCCATGTGCTTCCAGAAAGCACTGAGAGGGTAACATTGCTAGGTGAGCCTGCAGTGGCTGTCAATGTGGTATTGAAGGTATTGATACCTGAGCCGAAAAGAACTACTTCATTGATACTGGTGTTGGCAAACCCTAGTCTTACATCTGCCAAGCCTGGCGTACCTATTCTGATGTAACTAATCTTGGTGTTTGCATTTCCTGTGGGTGATACGTTCAGTGTGCCATCTGCGACATTGACCTCAGCAATGGCTCTCGAGAATCCAAATGTACTCTGTTGTGTAGTGGGGTCTGATATGCTAAAAAGTTGTGGATAATTTAATACCTCTACGCCTTCTACATTTACTCTGTGGTGGCTGTCATAAAACACATCTCCTGAGACTACTTCTACATAATAATTATTATTAGGCACATTGATTGCCCAGTTTGCCCAGTTTGATTGATTGTTGGTTCTTTGAAACTGGCTCAGCGTTTTGACTTCTTGCCCTACTCCTGCTGCAGTTCTTAGTCGGGTAGATGTTGTATTCTCTTTTGGTGCCCCGTTTGTGGGGTTTACCCAGCCAAACTCATAATTTTGCCCATTTTTGGTTTGGGTCTGAAAACCAAGCCCTGTATCTGAGATAAACCCTGATGGAACAGCATCTCCATCTCGCTGAAAGTTAATGCTGTATGTCCAGTTAATGAGTGGCAGCACCGAAAGCCTGATTGTCATTTCGCCATTGTTGTACCCATTGGCAGCAACTGTTACTGTAGCTTCATATTCTCCAAATGGCAAGGCATCAGACTGAATATCAAAAGCAAAAGCAGGGATGTTTGAGTCATAAGTAAAGACATCTCCCCAGTTTACATTTCTTGGGGAAAGCCAAGTAGGGCTCAGCCCTGTGCCGTTGTCTATGGCTGTAAAGGTGAGATCAGCCGAAGTAGCCCCTGGTAAGTTGAGCACAGTCCAGATGTCTGAATTACTCCCTACTTCTACAATGACATCGTGGCTGTCAGGTATCAGTGTCATAGAAGGCAAAGCTGAGGCTACATGGGGCTTCACATTTTTGACCAACATTACGACATCTTGGTAATCAAATCCTGTGGTGTTTTCCTCAAAAGCTACAATGTATTGATTGGGTACAATCTGCCCTGCTGTATTTTTCATAGCATATACCCTCACATGATGAGGGATAGCACCACTAAAAGTATTGAGGGCATCCTCACTGTATATCTTTCTGTTAGAGAAGAAAGGCCATTCGGTATAAAATCCAAAAGGTGTGCTCAAATCTAAATCAAAACTATTAGCACCAGTAGCAATCGGATTAATATTTTGTGCATTGTTGGTAGGCGTATTGGCTACGCTTATCAAGGCTTGCTCTGTAGCAGTATTTCCTGACTGATACCAGCCCAGATTCACCACAGGGCTGGTAGAGGTAGGGCCATATACTGCCAACAATTCTATTTCTACGGGCATATCAGAAGACTTTTCAAATTTTTGTATGCTTAGTTCCTCTCCTAACAAAGAACCGTCTTGTACGGAGCTATGCAGTATGTTGGTGCTAGGGTTATCATCTCCTACATTAATGGGAATATTATACACATTTAAGATCGCCTGCAAGGAGGGCTCATTGTTGCCTCCATAGCCCTGTGTACCTAATCCTCTGAGGTTGATGGTCGTATTAAAATCTACGTTTCCTAAATGATTACTGGTAATGACAAGGTTTGCAAGGTTTGTACCTAAATCTGCAGCTTCGGTAGCATTGAATGCCACAGGCAAACTGATACTGCTGCCTGCTGGAATCGTAAAGGCTGTCTGAGCATTGGGCAAGCTAAATTTAGTTGCTTTGCTTCCAGTAAAAGAGATATTGCTAATCTCAAGGTTTAGTTCGCCTTGATTGCTAATCAAAAGATTCTGTACACTAGGGTTTGTATCTGTGATAGGATTACTGATTCTCAATACATTCTCTACCTCTATCTCAGCGGCAGCTGCTACTGGCACATCTGCTTTGAGCAAAATAAGTTGCTGGCTTACACCTGCATTTCGATCATATTGAGCAATGTAGATATTGCCTGTGTTGATGTCTTCTGTGAGTTCTAAGGGGTCTATGAAGCCTGTAAAGCCTGGTATATTTGTGTAAGATTCTATAATATCCCCAGTAACATTGTCAGGCTCTAATACAAGAATATCATTTTGCCCACTGAATCTGACCACAAGTAGTTTGTTTTTAAGAAGCCCTCCAAAGGCGTTACTTCGGTATTCAATCGCACCATTTGGGGATTTATTAAACCCAAAATCATAGGCGGGTGCTACGTAGGCTGGGTCAGCCACAACAGAAGCTGGATATTTGGCTACATCTATGTGTGCATCAGTTTGGCCTGGTAATCCATTGTAAGAAGCTCCTCCGTGGTTAAGCACAAAATACCCTTGATAAGGATTGGGGTGTCCGTGAAAACTTCCTTGTGAAGCCTTGAAAAGCCAATCTTTTTGGGTTTCTCCTCCACGTACTGCAGGCACATTCGGGAAGGAAGGATACTCATAAAAAGTACCATCTGCTCTTCTCACCCTGCTGCCATTGGCTATGGTCAGATAATTATCAGTAGAAGGTGTATTGGGTGAAGTAATATTGTTACCAGCAGTTCCATTGGTAGGGGCGTATAGTGTCCCGTTGCTGTGCCAGACGAGGTCATACGCATTTCGGATACCTGCCGAGAAGATACTCAGTGGAGAATTAGTAGCGTAGGGGTTATATGTACCATCAGACATGGTAATGGAAGAGGAAGATGCATTGTTAATCACACCGATATTGCTTGTAGTATAAGCATTGAGCGGCCACTGTCCTTCTGGAAGTTTGGCCAAATCAAGTCTTAGAATCGTGCCTGCGAGAAGGCTTTCTATACGATTTCCCCAAGCAGGGTCGGGGTCTCCACCGGCTGTATTGCTGCCTTGGCTGACGTATAAAGCTCCGTCTGGCCCTCTGACAATGCTGTTGGTAAGGTGATCTTTGGTAGAGCGAGGCAGATGAATGACCACATCTTTGACAGTGGCCAGGTTAGGTCCGCTTAGTTGGGTGATTTTTCCATCCCAATTAGGTCCATCCGTAAGCACAGCGGCATTGTGTGTAACATAAGCGATGAGGTTATTGGCTGTGGCATTTTTATCAAAGGTAAATCCAATAATAAGTCGGGGGTTTGTGTCTGTAACACCTGTTTCGGGGTTTGGTGAGGCAGCAAGTACAGGAGTCAATACTTCTAGGTTGGAGAGTGTTCCATCCGTGTTGATTGTCCATCTTTTGATTTGCCCTGCGGTATTGCTTGCATAAAGTTTGCCATCTGGGCCCACCTCGAGGCTTGTAAAGAAATCATCCAAACCTGTGCCCAATGCAGCACCTGATACCTTGGTAAATGATACTCCAGGTAGTGTAGCTCCGCTTCCAGTATTGGTTGTGCCAGTAGTAAAGCTAGATACAAAATCTTGGAATGTAATACGGTCATTTAAATCTCCAGCTCTGTTTGCCTCCACTCCTTGTATCTTGAGTCTGTAGGTAGTTCCAGGATTGAGTGCAGTGTTGGGAGTCAATGTAATAGCATCTCCTCCTCCAGTATCATTGGAGTTAGAAGGAACAAGCAGCTCTGTAGAGCCAGTTACTTCGTATAGATTTACATTGCCCGCAACAGTAGTACTCGTAAGTTCAAAATTGGCTGGAGTATTGACTAATACTGTAATCTGAAAACCATTGATATTGACACCCAATGAGCCATTTGGAGGGTTAGGACCAGAGAAGAAGGCATCAGTGGCTAGTGGTGGATTGACTGTGAGTGTAATCTCTAAGGTAGCAGGCTCATAATCTTGTGCAACTGCTGTTACGGATGCAGTGTAAGTGCCTGCTGCCAATCCTGCAGTATTAATTTCAAAATCAAAATTGGTATCTGTATTAAATACAAGATTGTTAATGGGGTTTCCGTTAATCGTGAGCCAAGTAATAGGGTCAAAAGTAACCGCATCTAGTGCATTTAGTGTAAGTCCTAAATTTGTGCTGGCATCATTGGCACGGACGGTATTGCTGAGTGTGCCATTCGTGCCTAGTGAAAGCGAAACATTGTTGTTTGTAACTTGCTCAAAGAACAATGCTGCGGGCTGTGGCCCTGAAATCTCTATGGCAGAGATGATGGCATTGTTGGTAATAGATGTAAAAGTAATGTTAAGAACTCCATCATTTACTACGATACCAGAAAAAGTCTTGACAGATGCCGTGGCAGGGCCTACATCTGCATTGATGTCATAATTACTGAGTGAGCCTTGGCCTCCTTCAATATCTACATTAAATACCCTATTGTCTGTGCCACCTGTGCCACCGCCTGGTGCACCAAAAAAAGGCTCTACCATGAGTAATTTTACGTTGTAGGACCCATTGGCCAACACAGGAATATTGTAACTAAAAGGAGCGCCTGCATCTGCAAAACGATAGTTCAAAAAGAGATTATCTTCACCTGTGCCTGCTACAGCAAAACTTTTACTACCTATTATTCCTCCCGTAGAGTATGTATCTGCCGTCCAGATATTGTTTTCAGCATCAGTATAGTTAGCGCCGCCCGCATTGATTCGGGTAGTGCCAATGGGAGGATCACTTGGCTCTACACCACTCAATACATATACATAATCTTGATAGTCACCATTGTTGGCATCTTCAAAACAGATTAAATACTGGTTAGGGACGGGGTTTCCTTGACGGTCTTTGAGCGGATAAGTACGTACACGGTGCTGACTGCCTGTACCTGGTGCTGTGCTAGGTGGGGTACTTGGTATATTGAGTGCATCCTCTGTGAAAGAACTACGCCCAAAATATGCAGAGGTGATATATACACCAAAGTCTGCCGTGCCAGGGTCAAATTGTATGCTTCCACTTTCTAACTCAGGTAATAAAGACTGATGCTCGGGTTTCTGCCCTGACAACACAAAGGTTTGATTCAATACTGGAGTTCCGTTGTCATTGGTGTACCAACCTGTAGGCAGCGGCTCTACGGGTGAATAGCGTGCTACTGGAGTGAGTTTAACAATGCTATTGCCTGCTTTTTGAAATCTCTGAACTTGTACCTCATCACCAATAAGGGTACTGCTCATATTGATAAGCCCATTTTCATAGGCTTGATCGCTTCCATCAAAAGCAAAAGGTAATAGGGTAAGTCCTGACCAGCCTACATTGATGTCATAACCTAATGCTTGTACCACTTGTGCTAAAGTTGGCTCAGCATATCCTCCAAAGCCCTGTGTACTTATTCCAAATAGATTTACAGTGAGGCTTGAGCTGTTGGTGTCATTGCTTTCAAAAGTAACCGAGCCATTGAGCAGCCCTAAATTGCCTGCACCAGGTGCGAAGGTAATCTCAAAACTAAGAGATTGTCCTTCGGTCAGTATTTCTGGAAAACTATGACTAGAAGTCAGGCTGTAAGCAGCACCCAGTACATTGGCCGCCGTGATGCTCAGGTCTGCAGTGCCTATATTCTGAACTGTAATCGTTTTTGATTCACTGGTATGTTCTTGTAAAGAGGGATCTGAAGCACTGGGGTATGCCTGATCTACTGCACTGAAAATCAACTCATCTGCACTCAAATCAATCTGTGGATCAAACACAACTTCTTGATTGTCTTGTGTGATTTGTATGTTTTGAAGATATTTTGATTTCTTGTCTGGTAAATTAAATAAATCAGTGTGAATCAGACTGGCATATGTAGTAATCGAGCATAGAGTCAAAATGATGGCTATACCCAATAAACGAAATCTACTTTTGGGAATGATGCGAGTTTGTGTGTCAGTTTGGCTAAAGTAAAGCATAGTTTTTATTGTTGGATTTTGAATTCAGATTTTTTGGTAAAAAAGGCAAAATGAAGCTTTCATCTTTATTTTATTGCAATTTACCTTTATTTTATTACAAGTAAGCTTTGTGTATAAATATAACTTTTTAGGATGTTTTCATATACGCAAAGTACTCATTAAACCTTTAATATTTGATATATCAGAACAATGTTCGAATCTAGTACCAATTATAAACAATGCTGATAATCAATTACTTATGTTGATTTTTTAAAGCATTCATTTCCTTAATTAGGACTTTTTTTCTCATTATGGGAATACATGTTTGGATTCATCTGTTTGTGTGTCAAAAATAGGCTTTTTTGACAAAAAACAATAATTTATGTACTTATAAATACGAATCAAGACACCATAAGGAAAGTAACTAATTATGCTTTATTTTATATCAATCAGGCGCTTTAAAGTATGTTTTATGATTTTATAACACTATTTGGGTTTTGATGGATATTTGTGGAGGTTTTTCACTAAAATTGAATCTCAAATCTAAATACTGTTTGGGATTGTTATAAGCTGTTGATAATTAGTACTTTGTATCTTTGTAAATATCTTTTAATTTTATATTCTTATAGCAAAAAAATGTGTTGGTTTCTTATCTCAATAAAACATTTTAATCCAAAATATCTATGTTTACTTCTACTCCAAAAATAATATTCTCTCTGGCTTGCTTCCTGTTATCAGCCTCTTTTAGCACTGCACAAAGTACTTTTATTCCTCTTAATTCGGATTATCATCACTTGGTAGAGCGCTATGAAATCAAAGCAGGACAATCTCTTGAGGGCTGGGCTTCACAGCTAAAGCCATTTCCGAGAGAGGTCATTGCCAAACATGCCGATAGCCTTTGGGCAGGCATCCCTGGTCTGTCTGCTGCTGATAGGTTCAATCTCGACTATTTTCAGAATGATAACTGGGAGTGGTCTGCTGAAAATCAAGGAGATAGTAAGCGTCCTATCTTCAAACATTTATATAAGAAAAAAGCCAGTATGTACCATGTAGATACCAAAGACTTACGCTTGCAGGTCAGCCCCGTATTGGCTGGCTTTGTGGGCAGAGAGCAAAACAATGACAACACGCTTTACATGAACACTCGTGGGCTAGAGGTAAGGGGCATTTTGGCAAATAAAGTGGGCTTTTATAGCTTTGTAACAGATAATCAGGCAGACTTTCCCAATTATGTGCTGGGGCAGATTGATGCTCTAGATGCAGTGCCCAATGAAGGATTTTATAAGCAAAATAATCTAGGAGGTGTAGATTTTTTGACGGCAAGAGGTTATATCACTTTTGACCTCTTAAAAGACATCAGCAATGTACAGTTTGGCTATGATAAAAATTTTGTGGGCAATGGCTACCGCTCCCTGATTCTATCTGACTTCTCTAGCAATTACCTTTTTCTGAAACTCAACACCCATGTCTGGAAACTAAACTATCAAAATATTTTTGCACAGCTTGTGGCAGATAACCCGCTCAGAGATGGGCTATACCCCGTAAAATATTTTGCAATGCACCACCTAAGCATTGACATTACCAAAAACCTAAATATAGGTTTGTTTGAGAATATTGTATTTAACAGAGGTGATACACTCAGCAATCAAAACGGAAATTTTGACCTGCGCTACCTCAACCCTACCATATTCTACCGTGCCATAGAGCAGCAAGCAGGTAGCCCTGATAATGTAAACCTAGGGCTTGATTTTCGCTGGAATTTCCTCCAAAAATTTTCACTTTATGGGCAGTTTTTGATTGATGAGCTAATCATCTCAGAAGTGCGCCGAGGAGATGGCTGGAGAGGCAACAAACACGCCCTACAGCTTGGGCTTAAATACATAGATGTGGCAGGAATTAACAACCTAGATATGCAAGTAGAAATGAACTTGGCCCGTCCTTATACTTACTCCCATAATTTTCTTTATGCTGATTATAGCAATTATAACCAAGCACTGGCACACCCCTTGGGTGCTAATTTTTATGAATACATTGGTATTCTGAGGTATCAGCCCTTGCCGCGCCTTCAGCTGATGGGCAAAGCCATTTATGCCAAATATGGCACAGATGCAAATGGCTCTAACTGGGGGCAAAATATATTCCTGAATAATTCAGATTTTGAGCAAGAATATGGCAATGAAATAGGACAAGGCATAGAAACAACGCTACTCTTTGTAGATTTTGCAGCTAGTTGGCAGTTATTTCACAATGTATTCATTGACCTCAAGCAGGTCTATCGTAAGCTGGACAGTGCCATAGAGGCTCGCAACAGCCGCACGGTATTTACTAGCCTTCATTTTAGATGGAATCTCTCTCAGCGGCTTTACGAATTTTAGGATTTTTTGAGTAATTTAAAAGTGTGGTGCTTTAAAAGAAAAGCACCACACCCAGATAGTGTCCGTAGGTATCCAAAATAACCTTCTGCTACGAGACCTCCGTGAAGTCTGCCAGAAGTGCATGCACCTCTACTGTAGAAGGTACAAAAAACCTTGCCTCCGTTGCTTCAAAACCTACTTTAATCGTGAATGCATCTTCGGGCAATGCCTTAAAAGTATCTTCATCGGTGCGGTCATCACCGAGAGCTATCACAAAATCTGCGGGATATTTTTCTAGCCACATCTTCGCTGCTACCCCTTTATTGACGATGGCAGGCTTAATCTCTACCACCATATTGCCCTCTAGCACCTGTAGCTGCATATTGTTGGTGAGGTACTTTAAATGACTACTTAGCTCACGAGTACGCAGCTCCCCCAGCCCTGTTTCTACTTTTCTGTAATGCCATACGAGAGAGTAATTTTTTTCTTCTACAAATGAGCCAGGGGTTCGGCTCACATAAAGCTCCAGTACGGGTTTGATGGTTTGTTTCCATTCGTCAGAGATATTTTCGGCTTTGTGCCAATCTTCGTTTTTTTCCTTGCGCCAGATGCCGTGCTCACAGATGAGGTCTAGGGGCAAATCCTTCAGCCAAAGCCCCAAGCTATCCCTTCCCCTTCCACTAATGACCACCACTTGATTTTTGGGGTCATTGCTCAGTTGAGTGAGCAGGCTTATCAGTTCGGGAGTGGGTTTTGCTTGGTCAGGGTCTTTGGTAAATGGTGCCAATGTGCCGTCATAATCCAAGAATATAAGTCTTTTTTGTGCGTCTTGGTAGCTTTTGATAACCTCTTGATGTGCTTTTTGATTGAGTTTTTGGGTGATGCTGTGCCTTTGCTGTGCCTTTGATTCTGCCAGTCTGTCTAAAAAGAGAGAGACCCAGTGATGTATATTGTATCTTTTAAGAGAGCTTTGCATGATAGCCATGTGCTTTTTTTGCTCTTCTTTGGGCATTTCTAGAGCCTGTTTGAGGGCATCCACGATTTGCTTGATGTCAAAAGGATTGATTAAAATAGCATCTGATAATTCTTTAGCAGAGCCCGCCATTTCACTCAAAATCAAAACGCCTTGCTGGTCTATTTTACTTGCGATATACTCCTTACAGACGAGGTTCATGCCATCTCTCAGAGGTGTAACCAGTGCCACGTCTGCCATTCTGTAAAATGCAGAAAGGGCTTCTAAAGGAAAAGAACGATAAAAATAATGAATGGGTGACCAGTTTACTCGCCCAAATTTACCATTGATACGCCCTACTAGCTCATCTATTTCCACCTTCAACAATCTGTAGCGTTCTACATTATCTCTAGAAGGCACCACAATCATAAACAATGAAACCTTGCGTAAATACTCAGGGTTTTCTTCAAAAAATAACTCTAAAGCCCTGAGACGCTGCGGGATTCCCTTAGAATAATCTAAGCGGTCTATAGATAAAATAATTTTCTCTTCACCCATTGATTTACGGTAGCGTACCTCACGGGCAAGCGTATCTGCCAAGGTCGCAGTTGTGGCGTACTTTTCATAGTCTATGCCCATCGGGAAGGCATCCACGGTTACACGCCTGTTCTCTATGGATATTTGCCCATGCTCATAGCCAATCCCTGCCAATCTATTGACAGAGCTGAGAAAGTGCCGCATATCATCATAGGTATGAAAGCCTATTAAATCTGAGCCAAGCATGCCCATGAGCAGCTCTCGACGCCAAGGAATAGACCTGAATATCTCATAAGACGGAAAGGGAATGTGCTGAAAAAAACCAATGGAAATATCTTTAAAATGTGCCCGCAGCATACCAGGCAGCAGCAACAGCTGATAATCATGCACCCAGACCGTATCATCAGGGCGGAGATGCTGTATAATGACATCACAAAACTTCTGATTTACACCTTTGTAAGATTCCCAAAAAGTCTCTTCAAATACGGCATATCTTGCAAAATAATGAAAAATAGGCCAAAGTGTAGCATTGCTAAAGCCTTCATAAAAATCCTGAATCTCCTCTTCTGTCAGAAACACAGGGACTAAATTCTCTTTTGATAAGTCAGCTGTTATTTTTTGATAATCTTCCTTACTGCCTGAGCTGATGCCCGGCCAGCCTATCCAGAGGTTATCACCCTCTTTATATACAGAGCCTAAGCCTGTAGCCAGACCTCCAGCACTTTTCTTATAGACAAAGCCACCTTCCTCAGATTCTATTTTGATAGGTAAACGGTTAGAAATAATGATAGTTCTGCTCATAATGTATTGATTTATATGTGAAATGCTTTTTTAGCTGTCATACAAATAAACAAATTTTTTGTGTTTTTACCCAAAAAGCAAGCATAAACAAATCGGAGACTTAGGAGAAGTCTCTATAAAAATTTTATTCCTGTGGAGTTTTAGGGGAGATTTTCTAAGACCCCAACAAACAAATATGATTTATCTTGCTGCCTTTGTTAGGTGATGTGAGAAGCCAAAGGAAGAGGATTTAAAATATAAAAATAAGCAAAAACTTACACTTACTATAAATACATAAAAATAGCAGTAAATAAACCCCTCAGATGAGAGGTTTACCTGCCTCAGATGGAGTTTTTAGCTCCCAAAAATATTCTTTTGATTGATTTAGCCTGCACTAAACCTATAAATGTACCTACTCACAAGGGCGTTTTCGGCGAAAAAAACTTTCATGTCCACTTTTTACCTCCTTTTTTTGGTATTTTGTTTTCTGTTTTTTTGGATGACTAGTCCATGTTTGTATCTCTTTTGACCTCAACAAACCAGAGCAAGCATTTAACCGTGTGCGACTTTGCAGACTGTACTTGAATGCTTAAAAGCTCAATTATCCACGTAAAAAAGTAGTGGCATAAATGACATAGTTGCGTTTGTATCTCTTTTGACCTCAACAAACCAGAGCAAGCATTTAACCGTGTGCGACTTTGCAGACTGTACTTGAATGCTTAAAAGCTCAATTATCCACGTAAAAAAGTAGTGGCATAAATGACATAGTTGCGTTTGTATCTCTTTTGACCTCAACAAACCAGAGCAAGCATTTAACCGTGTGCGACTTTGCAGACTGTACTTGAATGCTTAAAAGCTCAATTACCCACGTAAAAAAATAGTGGCATAAATGACATAAAATGAACAATAAAGAAGACTATAACTCGCTTTTGAGTTAAATTTTAAATTTAAGTTGGGGGGATTTGGAGGCCTCTTGATGTAAACCTTGGGGTTTTGGGCTTTCCTAGTGGGTGGGGTTACAAATCACCTACACACATTCTAGCCCAATCAATCAGCGCACTGTCTATCCCTTTGTTGTGGCCCTCTTGTAGTCTTGGGTTCGCCTTGTCGGCTACCTCCATTCTTAAAGATGGCTTACCTTCCAAGGTGCAGTAACTCCCCGTGTCGGGGGCTGAGTAATGGTGATATGTTTGTAAGCGTAACATTTGATTTATTTTTTTTGAACGTCTTTCTTTCTCACGAATTTCACACAAAAGGGTTTCAAATCCTTTGAATGTTTTTAAAGTTCCGTTTAGAAATCAATTCGTGTATTAAACTTGCCACAAAGATAAGGTGCTCAATTTTATTATGCAAGTTTATGTTCAAAAAAAACTAAAAAAAAATTTTAAATAGAAAAATCAAGTATTTATTACATAGAAATTTAAACAGATGGTATGCACTCTCTTGCGATAAATAAAAATCTGAGGGGCTAGATAAGAGGTATTTTTTTTAAGAATAAAGAGATAAAATAGATGCCCAAGAGGTTTTATTGCTTGCCGCTTATTTTTCTTTATAAAAAATAATTTTTTTTCTCTACTTTGGAGGAGTCTTAGAGTATCTAAGGATAAATGCTAAATAAAGAAACACTTTTACTAAAACTTAACATTCATTCATTTAAAAATGCCTCATCGGAAAGACTTTTCTGATGAGGCTTTTTTTGTAGAGATAGTGGCTCAGAGGAAGTGTAACCACAAAAACAAAAAATGGATATGCTCCCACTCTATACCGCGCAAGTGAACCTAAGTTGGGGGAAGCAAGGGCTACCAAAGTAAGTACGACAGCCAAATACATCAAGAAAGCCACTAGCAATAAAGTATTGATTTTCAGATAGGTATCTGTTTCTTTTCTGTGGTTCCACAAAAACACCACTGCCCAAAAAGTCATTAAAAGCACTACAAAATTCTCTAAACCATAGATAATTTTAAGTTTGTTGCCCCCTGCCTCCCAGATAAAGGGGCGAAAAAGTGCAGAAAAAAATGCCATAGGTGCATTGACAAACATACTCCACCAGTTGGCATCTAGCGTGATGTAGCCATTTCCGCCAAGTATAGAATAATGAATCAAATCATGCTGTTCAGAAAAAATATAGCTGAGATTATGGCTATACACAATGGCATACCAAAAATAATCAAGGTGAAGCAGAGGGCTGCTCAGTGTGGCAAGCCAAAGTAAAAAAGCACTCAAAGAAAACATCAGCAAGACCTGCCCATAAGCAGGAAACTGAATACGCCACTTCTCCAAAAATTTTAAAATCAAAATGCTGCCCACAAAAGCCCCTATGCACGCCAAAAGCGCTGCTAAATAGTAAAAACGCATCAAAGCCAAGATAACCGCACCCAGCACATATATCAAAATACTCATTAAGTGGTAGCTGACACTCCTCTTTTGGGGTGCTAGGTAGGCTAAAAACCGTGCTGCCATAAAACCAATAGATGCCAAAGCAAGGCTTTCTTTGTTTAGCCCGCTACTAAAAAAAACAACACTCGGAAAAAAAACGAAGCCAAGCAAGGCAGCATAACTGCCTGCTGGAAAACGCTTGCTCAAGGTATTGGCAAGTAGCCACATTCCCCAAAAACTAAAAAATGAAAAATAAAAGGCAGTGAGCCAGTAGTTATCACCCGTAAAAAGATTAAAAACACTCACAAGTTTAATCATCATCAGGCTGCGCTGGTTTTTCCAGACATTGTTCAGTATAAAGGGCTCTACCTCAGGAAAATACTCATTTAAAAACATGAGCCGCAAGTAAGCCCCAAAATCATGCTGTGCCAGTGAAGTAAGGCGGCAGGCATCCTGAAAATAATTGGTAGAATCTCCCCCAATTTGGTAATATACGATGTAAAGAAGCCCAAACACTGCTCCAGCCATCAGCTTAAGCATCATCCCTGGTATAAAATAGGGTGCAAGTGGCTCTCTTCGGTAGGTATGTTTGAGCCAAAAAGTAAGGCCAACTATCAAAAAACTATGCAGGAGATACCATGCCATGGGCTTCTATTTGTTTGTTAATAAAAAGTAGCCAAAGATAGAAAGGATTGATTGATTTACTGGAGACTCAGGAAAAGTCTTGGGTTTAATTTTGTTTTTGCTCAGTAATTTCACGCCTCAGAAGGGTTTCATCTTTGTGGAAAAACACTTAGTTAATTGAAAATGGAGAATGAGTGAAATATCTGTGTAAGTAGTTGCCCTACAATTCTCAATTTAATCTTACTCCTTGTAAGTTCTGCACAAATCCATTTTTAATGCCTATAAAATAAGAAAAGCCTCCTCTGAAACACTACTGACGAGGATGAAACACAAATTCTCCACCTTCATGCCCTACATCTTTGATGGGGTTGCCGAGTGGGGTTTGGTTACTGTTATTAGCTACGGCGATTTTTACATACTGAATCAGCTCCGATACCGTAAACTTACGGTGTGTATTGGTAAGCAAAAACTTCATGAAATAACGTGCAAAGGGACTATTCTCTCCTTCTTTGCCATCAGATACTACCTCAAGGTTGCCTGAGGTAAGCCCCCAGCGTGAGCTAATACTCTCTACATTTTCTATATAACCCCGCTTTTGCTCGCCAAACAATGCCCCCGAAAAACAAGCATCTGCCACTACAAAAGTATGTCTAGTACGGATGGCTTTCAAGAAAGTAAGCAGGCGATTGTTGGGGAAATAATTATTGGTAGAGCTGGTTTCGGCCTCACTGGTTACCCAGTAGCCTTCTTCATACGTGGGGTCATAGAAGCCATGCCCTGAGTAATAAATCAGCAGATTGTCCATAGAAGTTACTTTTTTGCGGATTTTTTCTACAGTAGCAGCAAGGTAATCATTGTTAAACTCTTCGTCATAGATTTCATAGGTATCTTCTGGCTCAAAGCCATATTTTTCTTGCAACAGATTCTTCACATCTTTGGCATCTTTGACGGCATTGGGCAGATAGTCCCAGTGCTTGTACTTGCTTACTCCTATGACCAACAAATAATTTTTTGCTTCGGTATTGAGGTCAAAATCTAGGTCTATGGCCTGTACTTCTGAAGGCTCATTTTTAGATGTTTGTGTGTTGTTTGCTGCTTGCCCTCTGTTGGGTATGATTTTTAGCGACTCACAGTTCCAGACCGTAAATTCATTTCCTAAGCTGGCAGAGAGCATAAATTTTCCATTGGCAGAGAACTGCGTACTCATTACGATGGCAGCCGAAGATTCTAAATCTTGAATTACTTTCTCTGAAGCTACATCCCAAAGGATGAGCTTACCGTCGTGCCCTCCACTCAAGATAAATCTGCTATCGGGGCTGAAGGCCAGGCTTTGAACCCAGCCATTGTGTTTTTTGAATATTTTGAGAGGCTCTTTTACTGCAAAACTAGCATCCCAGACCCTGAGGGCTTTGTCATCACTTCCTGTGGCCAAGTATTTGCCATCAGGGCTAAAATCAAGGCTGCGCGTTACCTTGCCTACATCTAAGGTATGCAAGATTTGCCCTTGGTTTACATCCCAAATTTTGATGGTTTTGTCAAGACTAGAAGAGGCTAGTTTTTCTCCGTCGGGGTGAAATGCTACGTGTGTAATTTCTTTTTGATGCCCTGTGAATACCCTGAGGGCTTGTTCTTTCTGAAAATCCCATATTTTAATCTGATTGCTTTGGTCTGCACTGACTACGTATTCTTCATTGGGGCTAAATGCTACGGAAGTAATGGTGGCACTGTGCCCAGACAAGGTTTTGTAAGTATTTCCTGCTTTTACAGACCATACTTTGACTTTTTGGTCTTTTCCTCCTGAGACAAGGTAGCTGCTGTTGGGGCTAAAAGCAAGGCTGAGTATTTTGTCTTCGTGTCCTTTCAAGATATTGAGTTTTGCACCTGTTTCGGCATCCCAGAGAATGATTTGTGCATCTTCCCCTGTAGTAGCAATGATGCGGTTATCAGGGCTAATGGCCGCCTGATAGATTCTTTGCCCTTGTGTATTGATACGCTTCTGGAGAGAAACCTGTGCTAAAGAAAGAGAACTCCCAACAAAAATAAAGAAAATGACATAAGTAATAAGAATACGCATAAGCCTTGGGGATATTTATTCGATGAATGATTTAGATTTGAAAATGCTCAAACGAGTACCTACTGAAAACGCCAAGTACTGACTATCTCTACGCAAATCAGGCTGATTGTTTACAAAAATATAAGTTAAATCACCTTGTGCAAACAATTTAACGCTTTCGGAAATCTTAAAATCTACCCCTACCCCTGTAGTAAAGCCTGCCCTCACGATGTACTCTATGCTTTTGGCATTGAAGCGAAGCACACTGACAAGGTCTTCACTGTTAGATAAAAGTCTTTGTCTAGGAGGTGCTTCGGCACTGATGACATTGACATTAAACTCTGCCCAGATGTAGGGGATGATGCGCTTGTTGGCAAAAAACTTATACTGTCCGTTGATTCCGAGGCCATTGCTGAGATAAAAAGCATTGAACTCCGATAAATCAAAAGCAACAGGAAAATTATCAATGCTGCGAGTTGGGTCTGTAGCTGGCAAGGGGTCTTTCCAGCTACTGAGCAATACTGAACGAATCGTGGCACCTACAGAGATGTGTGATTTGATATTGTATTGTAGCCCTACATTGAGCTGTGTGCCTATGTCATAATTAGAAAACATATAAGGCACACCGTCGGGGTCTATGGGAGAGATATTACGCCCTAGAGGCAGTGCTGCCCCACCTCCAAAACTGAAAGTGAGTTTTTTGTTAAACTGTGCTTGGGCAGTGTAGCCCACAGATAAGCACAAAATGAGAAGTATATATTTTGACACATTCATATTTTTTAATTATAAAACAGATTCAAACTGATACAACAATACATCTGTCCAAGCACCATAATCATCTTGTAGTACTTGAATTTCTATTTCTAGCACATCCGTACTGATAGAGCGGATAATTCCTTTTCGTAGCAAGTCCTCATTACTTATACCTGCACGCTCAGGGGGCAGATTAATGTAAATGGTGTTTTGATTTAGCGATCCTAGAAACCAGTTGAGCTGTTCGCTACTTTCTGCTATATCACACCTCAAAAAACCCGTGCTTATGACTAGAGTCCCTGAGAGGTTATTGCCCTGTGAGAATGTCCAGATGTCATCGGTTTCGCAGTATTCTATATTTTCAAGTGTATTGTATTTTTTACTGACAAGCCTCCAAGATTTTTGGCTGCGATTGGTGAGTAATTCGTTGATGCTTGCTATGTCATCTACTGATGAACAAGCTACCATGAGAAGCAGAAAGCTACACATCAGTAAATATGACAGCACCCTAAGATTAAATGTATGTTGCATTGTATAAAGTTTTGATTTGTACCAAGTGATTATTGCCTTATTGCCATTCTACAAAAAAGTCTATGACGATTGGATTGCCCTCTTCATTAAATTCATTGACGATTCTGACTCTGTTTGGGTAGGGTGTCTGAGCGATTGAGAGTGCTTCTATCAAATCAGCCTCAGTGGTGTATAATTGATTTCTCTCGGCATCCAATAGTTCAAGTCCAAAAAGAGATTCGGAGAGTAAATCACTGGCAGGGATTTCATTCAAGCTAAAATCAGCAGAGGCATAATCGGCTTCACGCTGTAGTATCCCGCCACCAAATGTAGCTCTAAAAAAACTAATCGGTCCATAGGAGTTATAAGGAGCATCATCGTAAGATAATTCCATATAAATATCTGGGGCTGTTTCTATATTAGGGTTATCATCACTGGCAGTGGTGGGGTAGTCCATAATCCAGACTTCCGAAACCACAAAACCGCTGGGCTGTGAGGGGCGCCGCTCTGACAATGTGGTAAAGTAATAACTCACAGAACCCTCTACAAGGGGCGGGCCTATAGTGTGGTCATCTCTATTGTCATAAAATAACTGCCCATCATCATAGGTAGCAAGTACATAGTAAATTTCTGAGCCTATGTCTTCAAAATAAGCTATTCCTTGAGCATTGCTGGTAACAGAAGCCACAGACTGCACTCTAGTTTCTAAATCTAAACGAGAGCGATAGAGCGTAACTGTAGCATTGGGCTGTGGGTTGCCAGCTTCATCTCTGACTTCTACCAATAGCTCAGTCCTTAATGTAAACTCAGAGTTTCCATCACAGCCGAATAACAATAGGCAGATAGTTGCCAATATTATTGAGTAAGATTTTATCATAAAAGTAATATATTAATAAAACAAATGTATGTCTTTATTTGCGTAATGGAAAGAAAACACAGAATTTTTTAAGTAAAAATGAGGAGAAATTTAATTTTTATAGGTTTAGGCACCTATTTCGTATGGTCTTACTGCTCAGAAGCCTTCGGACATTCAGTAAAATGAAAGGCTGAGAGCCTTATTATAAATGTAATAAAACAAACAAAATACACTATTTAATCAAAATACAGGCTGCCCTAGAAGCGGCCAAGGTACAAAAAAAGGATACTTTCTTTTTGAGAAAGTATCCCTTAATAAATAAGATAGAAAATTCGACCTTAATTAACTGCGGGGATGTGCTTTTTTGACTTTTAACACACGTCCTTCGATTTCGTGCTCATCTAGTGATTCGATGGCTTGTGTCGCCTCTTCTTCATTGGGCATTTCTACGAAACCAAACCCTCTGGATTTGCTCGTAATTTTGTCTTTAATAATTTTGGCAGACTCTACTTCGCCGTATTCAGCAAAGATTTCTTCTAGGTCTGTATCACTCATTCTAAAAGAGAGATTGGAAACGAAAATGTTCATAATACAAATAACAAAAATAAAATAATATTACTGCATAAAGATACGTAGTTTTCTGAAAAAAGTAAACAAATCTGAGAAAATATTTTTCTACCCCACAAAAAAAGCCCTGCGGTGAGGCAGGGCTTTTTTTATAAATTACTTCTGACTAATTCAATTGGGTGAAATTAGTTGAAGATATAACGGATACCAACTTGTGCTCTCCAAGTCTGGCTAGTGCCTATGACACTTCTGGTAGATCTGTCAGAAAACTCAGTTGGGAACTGGCTAGTGCCACTTACAAAATTCAAGCGGTAGATAGGCTCATTTTGAGCATCACGTCCACGATAGTTAAGTAGGTTATTCTGAACGGCAGTCTGCTGAACACCCCAATCACTGTTAAACAAGTTACCGATATTAAATATATCAAGTGTAAGCTGTAGTTTGTGTCCGTACTCATCACCTAAGAATTTATGCTTTCCGAGTGGGATATTTTGCACTAGACGGAAGTCAAAGCGATTCACCCAAGGAAGTAAAGCGCCATTACGCTCGGTTACTTTTCCTTTTTGTTCTGATAGGTATTTATCAGAGTTTACAAAGTTCCAGAAAGCCTCTTGCTGCTCTTGTGTCGTTACTGTACGTCCACCAGAAGTGTACTGCTGAAAGTTAATATCACTTGGGTCATTAGGTACATACAACAGACGTTGTGCACCATCTCCGAAGTTGCCAGAATACACATAGCTATAGCGGCCATTAGAAACACCTTCATAGAATAAAGAAAGTGTAGTAGTGGCTCCAACATTATAAGACAATGAACCAATTACACGGTGAGGAATATCAAAGCGAGTAAACGAGATATCTGGATTATTACGGTCAGTAGAAACTATAGAAGACCACAATGAGGCAGCCTGTGAGCCACCGTCTAAACCATAATCACGTGCACGGCTGTGTGTATATGCCATCATAAAGTTCACACCAAAATCAAAACGCTTCTGTACTTGCAAAGTAAGAGAGTAATAATCACCTTGTCTATCAGCATTGGTAAGCTGGAATACATTGCGAAAATCAGCATCATTAGAATATGAACCATCCCAGTATGGGCGTTGGTCAGGGCCAGCAAGCAGTCCGTCAGGCTGTCTTACCACAGGGTTAACCGCTATAGGAGTAGAAACATCACGCGTGTACATTGCTTCAAAAGTAGCTATGATGCCACCAGGTAGCACATAATCTGCTGCGACATTGGTACGCCATACCTGTGGCAATCTAAAATCACGGTCAGTAAGGTTAAGCTCATTGCTAAGCTGTGCCTGTAAATCTTCAGGTGCAGGCTTGTAGGCAGTTACATCAGGATTAAACAGAATGCCATTGTCAATTACTTGCTGTCCAAAAAAGCCCTGCCCGCCACGGATGACACCATTGCCATTTACTTGGTTAGAAAGCCATACGAAAGGAATACGTCCTGAGAAGATACCCGTACCACCACGCACTTGTAGTGTCTGGTCTCCGAATACATCCCAGTTAGCAGAGATACGTGGCGACCACAAAGGCTTCACCTTAGGGAATGTAGATACATCAGGTATAAAAGTAGAGCCATCACGAGGGTCAGTCAATTCTTTGTCAAGGGCATCTAGGCGTGTATTGTTAGGCAAATCAATCGGATAGAAAGGCAAATCTACACGCAAGCCAGCACTGATTTTCAAGCGCTCATTTGCTTGATACTCATCTTGTATATAAAATCCTAATTGAGCAAAACGAGTCTGGTCAGTAGGAGGGTTATTGCTGCCATCGTAGCTAAATGAGTTAGCAAAAGCATCAGGATATACGTTGGGATTCTGATTAATAACAGACTCCACAAAGCTATCATAACTCAAATAACGATAAAAGCCATTAAAGGTAGGGTTAAAGGCATTGTCAAAAGTCATGTACTCAAAGTTTACACCACCTGTGAATGTATGCTTGCCCATGAATAAACTTGTATTGTTGGTAATGTTCAAGATGTTATTCTCTAATAAATTACCTACTGTAAATAGCTCATTACCCAATGAGAAATAATAAAGTGGGTTACCACCTGCATCTGGTTCTAATACCTCAATAAATGGGAAAGCTTGACCGCCAGGCACAGAACGCTTAGGATCAGTAATAGAAGTGTAACCAATGTTGAACTGGTTAGAGATATTATCTCCAAAACGTGAAGTAAGTTCACCAGTGATAGAAGTTACTGTATTATCTACTGTATAGTTGGCATTGCGGAAGTTCATTGCCTCGATACCTGTTCTGTTTGTGTTTCTAAATCTGAGTGCATCAGGTAAAAAACGAATAGAGTTACCATTGGTAGGCACATCACGGAAGGCAGTATATACATTGTAACGTACTGCTACTTTATGGTTTCGATTGATATTATAATCAAGACGAACATTAAAACGCTCTTGCTCAGAAGCAAAGGCATAGCCTTCATATGCACCTGTATCATAGCCATAAAGCTGTTGCATCTGCGTACGCACAAAATCAAGCCTGCTTGCAGGTACACGAGATACGGTCAATCCATCAGGGGTTAGTCCATCTCTTGCAGCTACTTTTTGGAAGCTAGGCACATCTTCTTGTTCTTTTTCATAACTGACAAAGAAGAACAGTTTATTCTTAATGATGGGTCCACCTAGACGGAAACCCTGAATCGTATTCTTAGAATCTTGTCTAGATAGACGAGTATCTTCCACTTTATCACCAATAAGCTGGTCATTACGGAAATAGTAATAAACCGAAGCATCAAACTTATTAGAGCCTGAGCGAGTGATGGCATTCACGTTAGCACCTGTAAATCCACCTTGACGCACATCAAAAGGAGCAAGGTTTACCTGAATCTCTTCAATAGCATCTAGTGATACAGGGTTAGAACCTGCAAACTGACCTGAGCCTAGCCCGAAGTTGTTGTTGTAGATACTGCCATCAATGGTGTAGTTGTTAAAACGGCTATCACGTCCTGCAAAGCTTGTTCCGTTGCTTTGAGGTGTAAGACGTGTAAAGTCGTTGATATTACGGCTAATGGTAGGTAGCTCATTGATTTGCTCATTGTTAATGTTGGTAGAGGCACCTGTCCTGTCTGAGTTAATCAAGTCATTTCTAACAGCTGTAATGGTAACTTCACCTAATTCCATTCCTTCTTCTTGTAAGATGAAGTTGGCATCGGTAGTAGAACCCAGAGATACACTGATATTTTCACGTTTAAGCTCAGCATAGCCCACAAAGGATACTGTTACGTTGTAAGGCCCGCCTACTCTTACATTCGTAAGTACAAAACGACCGTTGGCGTTGGTTGCAGTACTGTACTGCGTACCAGAGGGGGTGTGTACTGCAATGACAGTAGCACCAGGCAAAAACTCGCCTGCATTGTCCTTCACGAAACCTGATAAAGTTCCTGTAGTAACCCCCTGCGCTTGTGCAGTGTTTAGTGCGAGGCACAAACCAAGGACTAATCCTAAAACTTGTAAAATCTTTTTCATACCAAAAAATAATTTTTATTTAAATTAAAATTCAGTGGCAAAGGTAGTGGTTTGAATTTTTCTAATAATGTCCTTATTTTTAAATAATTGTTAAGTAATTTGCGCACCAATATTAATATTTCTTAACATAGCGTATTTTTTGACCTACATATTTTTTTTTATTAAAAAAAATTCGTATAGTTTGCCCTTTTATTTTGTGTGAGATGCTGTAATTTGTGCCTTTGTACCTTCCTCTTGGCGAATAAAGTATTGGTTTTACTTTTTTCATCTGTCTATCACAAAATTAACATACTGTTTTCAGGTGTTCTCTATGATATAATTTTTCACTCTTTGTATTTTCATGTCTATACACTCAAATAATTTCTAAACAG
>JAABSX010000032.1 GCA_011390205.1 Microscillaceae bacterium
GGCTGCGTAGGTTTTGCTTCAATCTCCAAAAAATGGGTGAGTGCCTCCCAATGGTCTTTGTCTTGGCTCAAATCTAGCCGTAGTATGTCTTTTTTTCTATGCTCAAAATAGGCATCTACCTCTGCATGGTGCTTAAAATAAACTTCTGTGAAGACGCTCTTCTCAAAAAAATTGCTTCCATACCAGCGTTCATGAATCTGCCTCACATCTGCCCTTGTATCAAAGCCCCAAGCCTTTCTTTTATGTGTAAACATCCACTCACAGCTTTTCAGCCAAGCCTCTAGGGGGCGAGTGGTGAGTATAAATTTACTATTGGGATAGCATAGGTCTAATTCTTTGTAAAAAAGTGGGACGGGATTGTCAGACAAAGCATCAAAACACTCAATGACAGGATTATTTTCCAGCCCTTGTAATAGCTCTGGCACAAAATGTTTGCTTTTGTAGCCTAGCTGTAGAAGCGCCAAGTGTAAGGAGGTTGTTCCTGTGCGCTGCAGCCCGATTCCAAATATTTTAGATGTATGCTTGATATTTTTAGTTGTTGGTTCTGGTATTTATTTTCGTGTTTTGCAGTGTATTCATGCTTTTTGTCTAGTTTTCTCTTCGCTACTTTGCACTCATTACTAGGTTTACCAGTGCTTCGATAGAGTTACTCATCACCCCAAACACCAAGCCTGGAAACAAACCTGCCAGCAAACTACACAAGACCAAGATACTGAGCATGGTGCCTTCTCTTGGGCTGAGGTCTGTCAGTTTATCGGCACTTTCTGCCCCATTTTTTAGCCAAAACTCACCTAGAAACATCCGCTGCAAAGTCCACAAAAAATAAGCAGCCCCCAGCACAATGCCAAGTGTAGCCAACAAAGCCAAATAATTAGGAAGAAGCTTTGAGCTGAAGCCTCCTATAAGTGTGAATAACTCCCCAATAAAACCAGAAAAACCTGGAAGCCCTAAGGAGGCAAAGAAAGTAAGCATGACAAATACCGTAAAATAAGGCATTTTGATAAGCAAACCACGGTAGTTCTCAATCTTGCGGTCGTGGGTGCGGTCATACAGCACTCCCACAATTAAAAACAAAGCTGCCGACAAAATGCCATGGCTAAACATCTGAAAGACTGCCCCATTCACCCCTTCTACGGTCAGTGAGGCGATGCCCAGCAACACAAAACCCATGTGTGAAACTGATGAATAAGCAATCATTTTCTTCAAATCACTCATCGCAAGGGCATTCATCGCACCATATAAGATAGAAATTACTGCCAAAACAGCTATCCCAAAGGCTGCATATTGTGCTTCCTGAGGAAATATAGGATAAGCGATTCTTAGGATTCCGTAGCCGCCTACCTTAAGTAAAACACCTGCAAGCACTACCGAAATAGGTGTAGGGGCTTCTACGTGAGCATCAGGAAGCCAAGTATGCAGTGGCACTACAGGGAGTTTTACCATAAAACCCAGCATCAGCGCAACAAATGCCCAAAAACGCCAAGAATTCATCAAGCCACTAGGGTACATCAGGCTGTCAGGAAGATAGTTAGCGGCATTCATCATTGCCAACATATTGAAAGTAAATACCCGATGTTCGAGGCTTATTTTTGATTCGGCAAGGGAGGTTTGTACTTGTTGTATCACCTCAGCATTTACCTGAGATGCATCCGAAATCAGACCCGCTTGCTCGGCAGTTTTGGCGGGGTCTATCACTGAGAGATACAAGGCAATCATCACCACCAATATCAGCAAAGAACCTACAAGGGTATAAATAAAAAATTTTAGGGAAGCATATTCTCTTCTTTCTCCGCCCCAATGCCCTATCAAAAAATACATAGGCAAAAGCATAAACTCAAAGAAGAGGTAAAAAAGGAGGAAATCTAAAGCCAAAAAACAGCCCATGATGGTGCCGCTCAATAAAAGATACAGTGCAAAGTAAGCCTTTAGATTTTTGGACATTCGCCAAGAAGCAATGACTCCTATCCACATTACGATGCCTGTGAGCAAGACCAAAGCAACGCTTAACCCATCTATGCCCAGAAGATACTCAGCTGAGAGATGCCCCATGCTGCCCAGATTTAGCCGAAACCAAGGTAATTTTACCAAAAACTGAAATTGGTTTTCTTCGGAGATGCCCACAAGGGCCTCAGGCCCTCGCTCAAAAAAGTAATACAATAAACCAGACAAGATGAGCTGAAGCGAAGTAGCTGCCAAGGCAATGTACTTATAGCTTTTTGAAAACTTCTCAGGCAGTGTCAGCACAAGAAGCATCGCTAAGAGTGGAAAAAAAATGAGCCAATTTAACAAAAATGTAGGCATATCCTCAGAGATAATTGGACAGATGGCAGAAATATATCAAGTCTTGTATTATAAAGAAAAGTTTATAAGCACTTAATACATTCAATGCCTATAAACTTAACCTAAGAAGTAATGATTCTTCCTGTATATTATTCAGATTTCAGTGCCTCAGCGCCTGCTACTATTTCTAAGATTTCAGTAGTAATGGCAGCCTGACGACTTCTGTTGTAGGTCAAGCGTAAATCTTTTAAGATTTCATTGGCATTTTCAGTAGCATTGTCCATTGAGGTCATTCTAGCACCTTGCTCAGAAGCATTGGAATCTAAGACAGCCCTGTAGAGTTTAATCTTGAGGGTCTTAGGGATGAGCTCCTGCACGATTTCCTCTTGAGAAGGCTCTAGAAGATAATCCACGTTTTGTTTTTGTGCGGTATCTCCTTCTTGTGTTGCTTTGACAAGTGGCAGAAACTGATCTACCTGTACGATTTGAGTTACTACATTCTTAAATTCATTAAAAATCAGCTCTACTCTATCTATTTTACCACTCAAATACTGCTCTATGATAAATTCGGCAGCTTCTTTTACCTTGGCGAAGCTGAGGTCTTGTAGCAATCCCACAAAATCACCGTTCGCATTGTATCCTCTTTTTCTGAGGGCATCAAAGCCTTTGCTACCTATATTTAAGAAATATAAGTTTCCTGCTTTGGCTTGTGAGGCATATTTTCCTTCTGCGAGTGAGAGACAAGCTTTGATGATATTGGTATTAAACGCACCACAAAGGCCTCTATCTGCAGTAACTGCAACAATCATGACTTTTTCGGGTGTACGCTCTTTGGTAAACTCACCTGCTACATCGTCTTCAAGTGTGGCAGATAGATTACTCAGTATGTTGCTTAGTTGTTGGGCATAAGGGCGCATCTGTGTAATACGGTCTTGTGCACGCCGAAGCTTTGCTGCAGCCACCATTTTCATTGCTTTGGTGATTTGCTGAGTAGAGACCACTGAGGTGATTCTTCTTCGTATTTCTTTTAAATTTGCCATAAAAAACTACAAATTAGAGAGCAGTAAGATTTGTACTCTCTTCAAATTAGTGAGAGAGTACAAATACTAAAATTTAATATTTTTTGGCTAGGTTAAGAGCCACAGTTTTGATGACATTTCGCTCATCGTCCCCGATGTTGCCCGCTTTGATGCTGGCAAGGGTTTCTTTGTGCTCAGTGGTCATAATCATTAAGAACTCTTTTTCAAATTCTTTGACTTTTTCCACAGGTACCTTGTCAATATAGCCACTAGAAGAGGCTGTAATGATGGCAACCTGCTGCTCCACACTCATGGGTGAGTATTGCGCTTGTTTGAGTACTTCTTGGTTAATCTGCCCTCTAGTGATGGTCAGCTTTGTAGAAGCATCAAGGTCAGAGCCAAACTTAGCAAAAGCCTCCAACTCACGGAACTGTGCCTGGTCTAGCTTAAGTGTACCAGAGACTTTCTTCATAGATTTAATCTGTGCATTGCCACCCACACGAGATACCGAGATACCTACATTGATGGCAGGGCGGATACCAGAGTTAAACAAGTTGGTCTCCAAGAATATTTGCCCATCTGTAATAGAAATCACATTGGTAGGGATATAAGCCGATACATCACCTGCTTGGGTCTCAATGATAGGAAGGGCAGTCAGTGAGCCACCACCTTTTACTTTTCCTTGAAGAGAAGGAGGTATGTCATTCATCTCTGAGGCTACTTTATCATTCTGGTTGATTTTGGCAGCACGCTCTAAAAGGCGGCTGTGAAGGTAAAACACATCACCAGGATAAGCTTCACGACCAGGAGGGCGGCGAAGAAGCAAAGATACTTCACGGTAAGCTACTGCTTGCTTAGATAAATCATCATATACTACAAGTGCAGGACGGCCTGTATCACGGAAGTACTCACCAATGGCTGCACCTGTAAAAGGAGCAAAAAACTGCATTGGTGCGGGTGTAGAAGCAGAAGCAGACACGATGACCGTGTATTTCATAGCACCTGCTTTTTCTAATGTATTAAGTACTTGCACTACGGTAGATTCTTTCTGACCGATGGCTACATAAATACAGTAAACAGGCTGACCGCTTTCATAAAATTCACGCTGATTGATGATGGTATCTATAGCTACTGCAGTTTTGCCTGTTTGGCGGTCACCGATGATAAGCTCACGCTGTCCACGCCCGATAGGAATCATCGCATCAATAGATTTGATGCCTGTCTGGAGGGGTTCGGTTACGGGCTGTCTGTAGATTACACCTGGTGCTTTTCGCTCTATGGGCATTTCAAACAACTCACCTTGTATGGGCTCAGAGCGGTCTATTGGTTCGCCGAGTGTATTTACTACACGTCCAATCATTCCTTCACCTACTTTTATAGAGGCAATGCTATTGGTGCGGCGCACGCTGTCACCTTCTTTTACTTCGGAAGATTCTCCTAAAAGTACTACCCCTACATTGTCTTCTTCTAGGTTAAGTACCATACCTTTGAGCCCGTTTTCAAACTCGATAAGTTCACCAGATTGGGCTTTGGTAAGACCATAGACACGAGCTACGCCGTCGCCTACTTGTAGTACAGTGCCTACTTCTTCTAGTTCGGCAGCGGTTTTAAAACTAGAGAGCTGCTCTCTCAAAATTGCAGAAACCTCGTCGGGTCGGATACTTGCCATATTCTTATTAGTTATATACCGTTTTGATGAAATTTAATTTTAGTCTTTGGAGACTATTTTTGATAGAATTGTCTATTTGACTATTTCCTATATGCAAAATAAAGCCACCTAGTAGGTCAGGCTTTACTTGTTCTTCTAAAATAATTGTTTTGTCAAGCTCTTTGGAGAGTTTGTCTTTGAGCTCTTTTTTGAGTGTATCACTGAGTGCTATAGATGTTTCTATCTTTACCACTTGGATGCCTTTTTCTATATAATACAGCTCAATAAACTGCTTGCTTAGCTCGTGCAGGATTGAATTTCTGTTTTTACTGCTCATAACCTCAAAGATAGAGACCGTAAGTTTTTCTACCTTACTCTCAAACAAGCCTTTGAGTATGGACAGTTTCTTATGTCCTTTCACGATTGGGTTTCTGAGGACAGCCAAGAGCTCAGGGTTTTTATCACCTGTTTCTTTGAAAAGGCGCATATCTTCATAGACCTTGTCAAGGATTTTTTGCTCTTGAGCAAGCTCTAGGAGAGGCTGGGCATAACGGAGGGCAACTGCTTTTTCGGACATATATACCTTTTATTAAAGAGCCTTCTTGTGATGATAAAGGCCAGAAAACTTTTGTTAGTTAATTTTGAGGTCTTTGACTAAATCAGCGACCAACTGCGTTTGTTTTTCGGGGCTTTCTAATTCTCTTTTAAGAATTACCTCTGCCACTTCGATAGACAATGCTGCGATTTGCTTTTTCATATCAGCAATGGCAGAATTTTTTTCGGCTTGTATGGCACTGCGTGCGTCAGACAGCATTTTATCTACTTCTTTTTGTGCTTGTACTTTTGCTTCATCCTTAGTTTCTTGTGCTAACTGATGGGCAGTTTTCAAGATTTTATCTCTTTCTATACGGGCTTCGTCTAATAGCTTCTCATTATCTGCTTTTAGCTGCTCCATATCTTTGCGAGCCTTGTCTGCTTCTTGCAAGGCATTCTCGATGGAGTGTTCTCTGTCTTTCAGGGCATTCATAATGGGCTTCCAAGCATAGCGAGAAAGCACAAACAGAACAACTAGAAAGGTAACGGTCTGCCAAAATATAAGACCAAACTCAGGAGTTACCAGATTCATTATAGTATAATTTAGTCAATGATAAATTTATTTTTTTTAAAGAGAAAGAAACCACCTCTCACGAGGCAGTTTCTTAAAATACTTTTTCCGATTAGGAAACAGCGATTACAAGACAAATCACCACACCGAATAGTGCAACACCTTCAATCAAGGCAGCTGCAATAATCATTACCCCTTGGATACGTGCTGTAGATTCTGGCTGGCGAGCAATGGCATCCATTGCACGGCCACCAATCTGTCCGATACCAAGACCTGCGCCTAACGCTACAAGTCCAGCACCTACGCCTGCAAGACCCATTCCTAGGTCAGCTAACAAAATTGATAATAATTCAAGTAACATAATTATGAGGGTTTATATATAAAAATGGAAAAAGTGTTTCTAAATCAACTATCTAACTACTTATCAGTGTGCCTCTTCGTGGTGATGCTCCTCTACCGCCTGTCCGAAATAAAGGGCAGAAAGCAGCGTGAAAACATAAGCCTGCAACAATGCAACAAACAACTCTAAAAAGGTCATCGCCATGGCGAAAACTACACTCACAGGTGCTACCAAATAAGCAACACTCTTGAACATAAAAATCAAACTAAACAAACTCAACATGATGATGTGCCCTGCCGTGATGTTGGCAAACAAACGGATCATAAGAGAAACAGGCTTGATGAAAATACCTAAGAACTCTACCAATGGCATAATCGGTAATATTGTCTTCAACCACCATGGCACCCCTGGAGTATTAAAGATGTGCCCCCAATAGGCTCTGTTGCCACTAAATATGGTAATAAAGAATGTAAACAATGCCAATGTAAGCGTAATGGCGATGTTGCCTGTAAGGTTAGCCCCTGCTGGAAACAAACCCAGCATATTGTTAAACCAAATAAAGAAAAAGATGGTCAATAGATAAGGCAAAAATCGCTCATATTTGGGACCGATTGCACCCTTGGCGATGTCATCTCTCACAAAAATGATGACAGGCTCAAAGAAAGATTGTATCCCTTTGGGTGCTTTGCCTGCATTTCTACGGTAGCCTTTCGCCACTCTAAAAAACACAAACATCAACAAGAAAACACTTAAAAACAAAGAAGCTACATTCTTGGTGATAGATATATCATAGATGCCTGCTCCTGATTCAAGATGAAACTTGCCATGCTCATAATGGTAAGTATTGAGAGATGTCTTTACTTCTGTGGCGTGCACCTTGCTCATCTTACCTTTTTCTTCTTTTTCTATTTCTATCTCTTTGCCATGGTGAATCTTAGACGACATAAAAACATCCAAGCCGTTGGGCGTATAAAGAATAACAGGCAAGGGCAAGGTATAGTGTGTCTCACCAATGATGAAAAACTCCCACTCGTGCGCATCTGCAATGTGGTGCATGATGGTCTCACCAGGATTGAACTTTTCTGATTTTTCGCCATCCTCTGTTTTGGCAGACAGCGGAAGCGATATTAGAAAAATACCAATAAAAATTGGTAAAAGTCTATAAATAAACTGTGATTTATAAGTGGAAAAATTCATATGCTTACTTACTTTTTGTATTGGCACGCAAGTTAGCCAACAAGTAATAAATTTCAAAAACAAAATATGAGAAATAAAATATAAAAAAACTAGTTATCAAAAGCCACTTTGCTTCATCTCCCCTGAATAACAACACACTTATGAGCAGTATGCTCAATAAGAACCGAATTATCATTGCCGAAAAGTAATAAAGTGAAGATTTTGTTTGGTCTTCTATTTGGCTATATTGATGGATTTGGCGTGAAATATATCCTAAAAAAATAAAGAAGATAAGAAAAAGCCACTTGTATTGGTGAAAAAACTGCTTTTCGGTGTACCATTCGTCCAGCCCAATAAAGAGTAATGACAAGCAAGTCGGGATAAGTATAGGAAGCCAAGATTTCATATTTGCTAAAATTATCTTTTTTTAAGATGCAAAGTTACTCATCTTGTCTGAAAACCATCTGTACAAAAATTAATATTTAGGCATGCTTTTGATAAGGACAACCATTGCCCCTACACAGCTTATGAGGGCAAGCAAGACAGTAAAAACAGGAAAGGCAAGCCCCAAGCTACGATCTATATAAATGCCTCCCCACACAGACAAGCCTATCAAAATCATCATCTGAAAGGCGATGCCTGAGTAGCGAGTATATTGACGGGCGTTATGAGGCATTTTGTGAGGCTGTTTTTCCTTCATGGCTTGTGTTTTGGGGATTGTTTTTAGGAGAGGCTGCTTGGAATTTATCCATTCTAATTTCTTTGGTGGGTTGGCTCATGTCACAGCTTCCATTAAAAGTAGCACCAGGCTCTATCACGAGTTTATTACAGGCGATGTCTCCTTTGATGTTGGCAGTAGGTTTAAGGGTGAGTGTTTCCACTATTTCTACTTTCCCTTCTATTTCGCCTGATATTTCGGCACTTTGCGCGAGCAGGTTTCCCTTAAGTTTGGCAGAATCTCCCAATACTACCCTTGATTTACTGGTGATGCTTCCCGAGATTTCACCATCCAGGCGAAGTGGCCCATAAATTTGCATATCACCCATCAAAAAAGCACCTTTACCTATGAGTGTCTGAGAGTTGCTAGAGATAGCCTCCTCCCCTTGTTGTTCGTGGGGTTTACTTCCAAAAATTGCCATATTCTTTTAATTTGTTGGTTTTTGTATTTATTTAAGGTTTTTTAAGACAGAAATCTGAGGTGTAATCTATGTATAAAAACTGAAAAATAACTACACACAGCCTTATTTTAAATCTAAAAAGCTATCAAGTTTTCTGGGTTTATAACCTGCCCTTGATGCCACACTTCAAAATGCAAATGAGGGCCCGAGGTAAATTTACCTGTATTGCCTATCAGTGCGATGACCTCTCCCTTTTCTACAAATTGTCCATTTTTCTTAAACAGTTTTGCACAGTGTTTATACACAGAGATAAGCCCGCTGCTGTGCTGCAAGGTAATGACATAGCCTGTGTCATCTGTCCAAGTAGCCATGATGACCGTGCCCTCGAGGGTCGCCTTGATGGCTTCGTCTTGAGGTGCCACGATGTCTATCCCTAAGTGATTTTGCTGTGCATTAAATTTTTCGGAGACGATGCCCTGCACAGGTTTGAAGAAATGTATATCTTCTAGGCTCAGATTGCTTGATTTTGCAGATTGTGTGCTGGTTTTGCCTGTGCTGCGTTCTACTTCTTCTCTAAGCCTTAAATCTGCTTTGCTGAGGTAGTCTAGGTTTACATCTTTGGAGGCAGCATCTTTGTTTTTTTCTGAGCCATCTTTGAGGGTATCAGATCTATCTTTTCTTTGGTAGGGGTTGTCAGTTTTCATGTATTGCACATCTCCCCCCAAGAGTTTTTTGATATTGACGAGGTATTCATTCTGAATCTCAGACTGCCGCTCGAGGGAGTCCACAGTTTGTCGCATCTTTGTAAGGTCTCTTTTAAGGCGAGCTTCTTGTAGATTACCTGTGGGGCTGAGGGTAAACAGCCCTGCCGATAGAAAACCTACTACAAATACAGGAATGAAAAGCCCCACGGCTATCAGCACTATTTTGAGAGGGGTATAGGTGATGAAGCGTCTTTCTGAAAGGCTGTCTTCGTGGCGGATAAACAAAGCGAGCCGATCTGTCCACCAGAGAGATGTAAAAAATTTATCGTTAAACTTCACAATAAAAAATATTTGAACTTGTGATAAGTATCTTCTTTTCTAACAGTTTAGAAAGTAATTGGCATCTATTTTTAAGAAAATAAATGCACTTATATCTTAAGGAAGACGCTGCCAATGCTTTTTCAAGCAACGAATACAATGCTTTCTCTGTTTTTATTTTGCCAAAGTTAATATAAATTTGAGAATTATGGTCAATATCACTCAAGCAATGCAAAGCAAAAGATTATTTTTCCTCTTGGTTTTTATCCTTTCAGGGCTATTTGCAGCCTGTTCTCAGCAAAGCACCAAGTTTGTGCCTCGGACGTGGCATAACCTCAATGCTAAGTACAATTCTTATTTTTTGGCAAGGGAGGTGATTCAAAATGCAGAAAAAGATATTTTTGAGAATAGAACAGAAAACTACAACCGTATCCTAGATGTGATGCCTTTTGTAGATACTACTTACTTGCAAAAATTTGATACCAAGCTGCAAGATTGTATTAAAAAAGCAGCCAACATCAAAAATCTTCACGAAAACAGTGAGTGGCTGCATCCTGGTTATTTGCTCATAGGCAAGGCAAGGCATTATCTGCGTGATTATGACAATGCCATCAGCACATTCAAATACATCAATACCAAAAGCCCTGACAAAGAAAGCCAAAACCAAGCACTCATAGAGCTGATGCGTACTTATATACAAGTAAAAGATTTCAAATCTGCCAAAGCTGCGATGGAGGCTATCCGCAAACGCCGCCTCGAAAAATCCGAAAAAAGAGATTTTTTCCTAATGAGAGGGCATCTTTTTAGAGAGCAAAATGATTTGATAGAAACTGCCAAAAGCCTCGGCTCGGCTGTCAAAATTATGCCCTACGGAGAAGAAAAAGCCAGAACGCACTTTATCTTGGGGCAAATCTACCAGCAGCTAGAGCGAACTGCACTTGCCTATGCCAATTTTAAAAAAGTGCTTAAAAATAACCCCTCATATGAACTCTCCTTTTATGCACGCCTTTACTCTGCACAAGTATCCGAACTGAGCGACCAAGGAGATGTCAAAAAAACACTCCGATATTTTAAAAAACTACTGAATGATGAAAAAAACAAAGATTTCAAAGATAAAATATACTACGAAATGGCTCTCTTCGAGCTCAGAAGAGAAGATATGCCCAAAGGCATAGAATACCTCAACGAATCAGTAGCCCTTAGCCAAAACCCACTACAAAAATCTTATTCTTATCTTAAACTCGGTGAAATAAACTATGACCCCCTCAAAAAATATGAACTTGCCAAGACATACTACGACAGTGTCATGGCCAACCTCCCTCCAAATGTAGAAAATTATAAGGACATAGAAAGAAGGCACAAAGCACTGCAAGATTTTGTGGAGCAGCTCCTCACCTACCGCACCCAAGACAGCCTACAAAAACTCTACAGAATGGATGAAAGTGTCAGAGAGGACTATATCAATAGCCAACTTACCTTAGAAGAAACCCAAAGACAAGACCAAATAGAAGCCGAAATAGAAAAACAAAGAAAACTCCAAAACCTCAAAAACCAGACGGGAGGCTCATTAGATAACCTCAGCAATAATCAATGGTACTTCTATAACCCTGCCAGTGTGCAGTTTGGGCAAGAGGCTTTTATTAAAAGGTTCGGCAGAAGACCTCTTGCCGATAACTGGAGGCGTGCCGAAGCCCTACAAGGAATCATACAGACCACAGGTGTAGCCAATACACAGATTAACCCTGACATCTTCCGAAAAAAAGAAATTCAAAAAAGAGTAGAACGCAGAAAACAACAACTCTATGACCTCTTGCCCAAAAGCGAGGAGGACATCAAAGCCTCTGACAAACAAATAGAAGATGCCGCCTACGAACTAGGACGCATCTATAAATTTAGGCTCAACGAACCCAAAAACGCCATACAATACTTCGAAATCCTTCTCGATAGGTTTCCTCAAACCAAGTACAAGCCCGAAGTACTGTATTTTTTGTATATCTTGCACAAAGACCTTGGCGAAGATACTCAAGCCGAAAGTTACAAGATGCAGCTCATCAGGCAGTATCCCAATGCTATTTTTACCAAAAGAATCATCAACCCAAACTGGGAAAAAGAAGCCCGTGAAAATGAAGAAAAAGTAAAAGAAAAATACAAAATGGCTTATACACACTACACCAACAAACAATACACACAAGCACATACCGAAATAGAATCTCTGCAAAACACCTACCCCAATAACCTCATAGAAGATAAGGTGAGCTTTCTTAAAATACTCATAGAGCTGCAAAGCACCAGCAACCGGAATATCATCAAGCAAGATTTACAAGAATTTACAGAAAAATACCCCAGCAGTGAGCTGCATGAGCGTGCCAAAGGCTTATTGAGCAAAATAAAATAGATAGAAAAGCATACAAACACATTCTTTTTGTATTTTTGTAACTTATTTAATGTAGCCTATTTAATTATGAAATTCAAATTAGTCAAAGGAAAATATTTTAGAGTTATACTCGCCGTCTGGATATTATTTGGAGTATCTATCATAGGTACTTGGCTGTATTTCAAGGCCCTTGAAAATGACTTCTTAGGATTATTTGGAGAAATACCCAGCTTCGAAATACTCGAAAACCCCCGCAATGAACTTGCCTCCGAAATCTATACCGCTGATAATATCCTCATGGGCAAGTATTACCGTGAAAACCGGACTCCTGTTACCTATGAAGAACTCTCACCTTACCTTGTCAATGCACTCATCGCCACAGAAGACATCCGCTTTGAAGAGCACTCAGGAATAGACTTCTGGGCGATTCTAAGGGCAGTAACTTCTCTTGGAAAAGATGGTGGAGGAAGTACGATTACCCAACAGCTTGCCAAAAACCTCTACCGTACACGGGGTGAAGCAAGTGAAGGCTCTCTACACAGTTTCCCTGTATTGGGTATGCTCGTCATCAAAACCAAAGAATGGCTCACCTCCGTCAAAATAGAGCAACGCTATACCAAACAAGAAATCATAGAAATGTACCTCAATACGGTCGCCTTTGGGCACAATGCCTTCGGAGTGCATACCGCCGCAAAAGCTTTCTTTGACAAACACCCCAGCCAACTCAATGGGCAAGAAGCCGCCGTACTCGTAGGTCTGCTCAAAGCTCCTACTTATTACAGCCCCATCCTTAACCCTGGAAATGCCAAAAATAGGAGAAACACCGTCTTGGAGCAAATGCAAAAATATGGCTACCTCACAGACAGTCAGTGCAATTACTTCAAAAAACAACCCATAGAAGTTCGCTATGGTGTAGTGCAGTCTGTAGGTGGTGTAGCTCCCTATTTTAGAGTAGAAGCTCAAAAATACCTAGAAAAGTGGGCAGCAGAAAATGGCTATGACTTATACAGTGATGGCTTACGGATTTATACTTCCATTGATTCTAGAATGCAGAAATATGCCGAAGAGGCAGTCCACGAGCATCTGGTATCTTTCCAAGCAAGGTTTTATAGCAGATGGAAAGGGCGAAACCCTTGGGTGGATTCTTGGAACAAAGAAATACCAGGATTCATAGAAAACGAAGCCCGCAAAAGTGCTAGATACAAATGGCTCTCCAAAAAATATGATGGAAACAAAGCCAAAATCATGGAAAACATGAATACGCCTACCAAAATGAGGGTCTATTACATGAAAGGAGACAGAGTAGGAGAAAGAGATACCACCATGACACCGATGGATTCTATCCGATATTACAAACATTTCTTGCAGGCTGGCTTTATGGTCATGGAGCCTCAGACAGGCTTCGTCAAGGCTTGGGTAGGGGGCAATAACTTTAAGCATTTTCAGTATGACCACGTATTCCAATCTAAGCGGCAGCCTGGCTCTACTTTCAAGCCTATCCTATATGCTGCTGCACTAGACCATGGATACACGCCTTGCTATAAGCTACAAGATACACAGGTTTGTTTTCCAGGCCCATGGTGCCCTCGCAATGCCAACCTTGCCTACAGCGGTGCTTGGCTTACCCTCAAGCAAGGGCTTGCGACTTCTACCAACTCTATAGCGGCAGGACTGATGAAAAAAATAGGGCCTCGAATCGTGATAGAATATGCCCGTGATTTGGGCATCAAAAGCCCCATAGATACCACAGCCACCATCTGCTTAGGCACAAGTGATGTTTCTATTTTTGAACTATTGGGTGCTTACTCTACCTTTGCCAACCAAGGAAACCACACAGAGCCTACTTTTATCACACGCATAGAAGATAGATATGGCAATGTGATTAAAGAGTTTGTACCCGAAGTACGCCGAGCCATCAGTGAAGAGCTTGCTTATCAAATGCTGGACATGATGCAAGGCACTACCCAATCAGGCGGAACTGCAGTGTTTATACACGGCTATGGAAAAGGAGAAAATAATGTAGGCTGGCACAATGAAGTAGCTGCCAAAACAGGAACAACCCAAAACAACTCTGATGCATGGTTTATGGGGATGACCCATAACCTCTCCGCAGGTGTATGGGTAGGAGGAGATACACGTGCTACTCGTTTTGAGAGCATCATAGATGGGCAGGGGGCAGTTTTAGCACTGCCAGTCTGGGGTAAGTTTTTTGAAAAACTGTATGCAGACCCTGAGCTGCACGCAAAATATCCAAAAGGTGCTTTTGACCGCCCCGATGACCTCACGATTGAGCTGAACTGTGCAAAAATGGAAGCTGACCGACAAGGAGTACTTAAGATAAATTAAAACAGATAGCCCAAAGGTTTTGATAACTAAAAACGGAATCTTCACAAAACACTTGATAACAAATAGAAGTAACACAGGTTCTTGCTTGTGTTACTTTTTATTTTGTAATACAAGCCATGCTATTTTTACAGACTGAAAATGAACACATTCATAAATTGGCTCATTTACTTATCATCTTTTAAATTAAATCGCCCAAAATGCGAAAATCTCAAGTAAACTTCCGATGGCTACTCTTGATGGCTTGGCGTGATAGCCGCAGAAATTGGAGCCGTTTATTTCTATTTACCTCTTCCATCATCCTCGGGATAGCCGCACTCGTAGCAATTCGCTCCTTTGGTGAGAATCTTAAATCAGACATAGAAGGGCAGGCAAAAGAACTATTAGGGGCAGACCTACTCATCAACGGAAGGCAAAAACCTGACAGTACGCTACAAATCCTCTTGGACTCTATCAGCCAAGTGAGCTTAGCAACCGCCGAAGAAATCAGCTTTGCTTCTATGGTCTATCACCCTAGCACCCAATCTACTCGCCTTGCCAATATCAGGGCATTAGAAGGTGATTTTCCTTTTTATGGAGCATTAGAAACACTGCCCCTCAAAGCAGGAGCAACATTTAAGCAAAAGCAAGCTGCCGTAGTAGATCAGACACTCATCATACAGTTTGGGGCTGAGGCAGGGCAAAGCATGCGTGTGGGCAAGGTAGCCTTTGAGATAGAAGGAGAACTCCTGCAAGCACCTGGTCAGAACAACATCGCTTCCACGGTCTCGCCCAAAGTATATATCCCGATGAAATACCTCTCTAAAACTGGGCTGGTGCAGCCAGGCAGCCGTCTACTCTACAGGTATTATTACAAACTCCCCAAAGGATATGATACAGAGGTACTAAGCAAACAGATTAAAGACCGACTAAGCAAGGCAGAATATAGCCTCACTACCGTGGAAGATAGCAAGCGCAACCTCGGCAGTGCCTTTGAGACCCTGACAAGGTTCTTAAATTTAGTGGCTTTTATCGCCCTCTTGCTGGGCTGTGTGGGTGTAGCAAGTGCCGTGCAGGTCTATCTCAAAGAAAAGATGAACACAGTGGCCATACTTCGCTGCCTTGGGGCAGAGGGTAAACACGCCTTCAGGATATTCCTGATTCAGATTCTTGCCATTGGTTTTGCTGGTTCGGTATTAGGGGCTTTGCTGGGCAGTGGCATTCAGGTATTGTTGCCACTGGTTTTGGCTGATTTTTTGCCCGTAGCCGTGAATTATTCCATTTCTTGGTTTGCAGTGGGGCAAGGGATTTTGCTGGGAGTGATTGTCTCTGTTTTGTTTGCTTTGCTGCCCTTGCTCAGGGTTCGCAGTATTTCTCCTTTGCACACTTTAAGGGCTTCTTTTGAAGAGAAAAAAAATAGATTGGATGTATATCAGGTATTTGCATACACACTGATACTGGGCTTTATTTATCTCTTTGCATATTCTCAGATTAAATCTTGGAAAGAATCAGCCTATTTTACTGCCTTCATTTTACTTTCTTTGGGAATCTTGGGCTTGGTGGCACGCTTGCTGATGTGGGCGGTGAGGCGTTTTTTTCCTGTAAGCTGGAATTATCTCTGGAGGCAGAGCATCGCCAATCTATACCGCCCCAATAACCAAACAGCCATCTTGATTTTGACCATAGGCTTAGGCACAGGGCTTATCAGCACTTTATACCTTATCCAAGAAACTCTCCTGACGCAAATAGTCATTTCGGACAATAACAACCAACCCAATTTGATTTTATTTGACATCCAGACTGAGCAGAGAGAAGAAGTAGAAAAGCTGGTAAAAAAGTATAAATTACCCATCAAACAGCAGCTCCCCATAGTGGCTATGCGGCTTGCAGAATACAAAGGCCGTAGCAGGCAAGCATGGCTAGAAGACAGCAGCAGTTCTCTGCCCCGTGATGTACTCAACAGAGAATACCGAATCAGCTACAGAGATACCCTAGATGACAATGAGAAACTGCTAGAAGGGACACTCGGAAAGCCTGTCAGCACAGCAGAAGACAGTATTTTTATCTCTATCTCAGATACACATGCCCAAAGAATGGAGGCAAAAATAGGAGATGAGATTGTCTTTAATGTGCAAGGCACACCCATCCGAACTTATATCGGAAGTATCCGCAAGCTAGACCTGACACAGTTTAAGACCAGTTTTACCTTTGTGTTTCCGAGTGGAGTGCTCGAAGATGCCCCCCAGTTTTATGTCTTAATCACACGGACAGAAAGCCCTGAGCAATCTGCCCAAATCCAACGCACACTGATACAAAAATTTCCGAATGTATCTGCTGTGGACATTGGCCTTATCATTGCCTCTGTCCAGAAAGTTTTAGACAAAGTATCTTTTGTGATTCAGTTTATGGCACTTTTTAGTATTTTCACAGGGATTTTGGTATTGCTTGCCTCCGTGCGCATCAGCAAATACCAAAGAGTGCAAGAGAGTGTATTGCTCCGAACCTTGGGGGCTAGGCGAGGGCAGATATTTTGGATTAATTCATTAGAATATTTTTTCTTAGGAAGCCTTGCATCTCTCACAGGCATAGGCTTGTCTGTATTGGCAAGTTGGGCTTTAGTGATGTATATATTTGAGCTTAGCTTCACGCCTAATTTGCTACCTCTTTTGGGCATATTTGCATTTATCACGGGGCTTACAGTATTGATAGGGTTACTCAACAGCAGAGGAGTGGTAAGTCGCCCCCCCTTAGAAGTATTGAGAGAATAAAACCAATGCACAAAGCCACTGTAAATGCTTCCTAAGAATACAAAAAGTAGTAACTTTGCACTTTAATAATCTCATCATCTCCTAAAAAAATAAAAGTAACATGGCAACTAACCGCACTTACACGATGATAAAGCCCGATGCCGTAGCAGCAGGCAACACAGGCGCAATCATCAAAATGATAGAAGAGGCAGGCTTCAGAATAGTGGCAATGAAAATGACCCAAATGACTCCTGACATAGCAGGCAAATTTTATGAAGTACACAAAGAGCGTCCTTTTTATGCAGACCTTTGCAGTTATATGTCTTCTGGACCCATTGTCCCGATGATTTTAGAAAAAGAAAATGCCGTAGAAGATTTCCGTAAATTGATTGGTGCTACTAACCCTGCAGATGCTGCCCCTGGCACTGTCCGTAAGTTGTTTGCAAAATCTATCGAGGCAAATGCGATTCATGGCTCTGATTCAGATGAAAATGCAGCCATAGAGGGTGCTTTCTTCTTCTCTTCAGTAGAGCAAAACTAGGTTTTACCTGCTTTTTGATACAGCCTGCACGCTCCCTTGGCGGAAGTGTAGGTTTTTTTATACCCTAGCCCTGCTGCCCCAGTTGCTTGGCAAATGCCGTAAGCAAATCAATGTCTTTGATTGCGGGGCTTTTCTCAAAACGGCTGTTGATGTCTAAAGCTGCGATGGGCAACTGAGGGTAAGATTTCATAAACTGCAGAGCCTCAGCTAGATTTTCTGGAGAAATCCCGCCACTCAAAAAGAAAGGCTTTTTCAGCGTATAATTTTCTAAAATGCCCCAGCTAAAGCGTTGTCCGCTTCCACCATACGCTGATGTCTTGGTATCAAATAAAAAATAATCTACATGCGGAGCATAAGACACAAGCTGCTCAAAATCAAAAGAGGCATCTACCCCGAAGGCTTTGATGGTTCTGACTTCATGGGGGATACCCCTTGCCCCTCTGAGGATGGGAGATTTGAGTGAGGCACAAAAATCAGCATCTTCATCTCCGTGTAGCTGCACTAGCTGCAAGCCATACCTGTGCACCTGAGAAAAAATAAAATCAATGCTATGATTGACAAATACGCCCACTTTTTGAGTGTTGCCAAAATCAAGTGAAGGCATCCGAAAAGCATCTCCTACATATCTTGAAGATTTCTCATAAAAAATAAAGCCCATATAGTCAGGCTCTAGCACAAGCACCTCTGAGATATTCTCAGCGGCACGCATTCCGCATACTTTCCAATGGATTGGTTTCATTTCTTTTTTATAACTGTGGCAATAAAAACCTAGAGGAGGACTTTATTGTAGATTTATGTATCGATTTTGAGTGGTCTTTGATAAGGGTGATAGACAGAGTGCGTAGAAAGCGGGTGGTCAAGCTGATAGCGGTTATCCTCCTTGCGTGTGAGCATAAACATTTCGCAGTTCTTGGGGTTGGCGATGGTCTCAAAATGCTCTACTGTCCAGTGAAACCAGCGCATCAAGAAGAGGCGAATCGTCATTCCGTGGCTTACGATAACGGCATTCTCGGGGAAGTATGATTTTTGAAAATCACGGTGCATGGTATTCAAAAAATCACTTACCCTGTCATAGGCATCTGCTCCTGACTCCCCGTCAGGGATACGAAAGTAAAAAGTACCATAGGCATCTCTTGCTTCATTGATTTGCTCATTGACTTCTTTGGAGCGTAGATGCCCCCATTCTTGCTCACGCAGCCTTGGCTCTTCACGCCAATCTATTTTTTCTATATCAAGTGATTTTACAATTTCCTCAAAAGTCATTCGGGTACGCCAAAAGGGAGAAATGTAGAAAAAAGCATGCTCTCCATTGAGTATTTCTCTGAGCTTTTGCCCTGTCTCTTGTGCTTGCAAAATGCCTGTAGGTGTGAGTGATAGGGTATAATCTGGCTTGTGGCTATAGATATTTTTATCTACATTGCCCTCTGACTCTCCGTGGCGTATTAGGATAATTCTTTTGGGTTTCATAGGAATTAAGTAAATCTCTGTGCAATATTACAAATTATATCTCAACACAAGTAGGATTTGTGCTGAGTTATATTCGATGTGTTTGGGTTTAGCGAAGCGAAGCAAGCCTTTCAAACAATGCTTTCTCTTCGTCTGTCAGATTTTTAGGCAGTTGTATGGCTATTTTGAGATACATGTCACCTGAATCTGTGGCACTGCTATAGACAGGCATTCCTAAATCTTTCAGGCGGAGGGTTTTGCCATTGTCTGTGCCTGCTGGGATTTTAATCTGAATGCTGCTGCCTTTGATGGTAGGGATTTCTACCTTTCCACCCAAAATGGCTGTGTATAAGTCCACTTTTATTTCTTGGTGTAGGTCATTGCCTTTTCGTTCAAAACGCCCGTGAGCTAGCACTTTTACTTTGATGAGTAAATCTCCTGGCTGTCCTCCATAGCCTTGTCCACCTTTGCCTCTTACCCTCAGCACTTGCTCATTGGCTACACCTGGCTTGATATTGACCTTGATTTGTTCTTGCCCTACATTGAAGGTGCGGGCAGTGCCGTAGGCTGCTTGCTCTAGAGATAAGGAGATTTCTACCTCTGCATCTTGCCCTTTTAGGTTTTGTTGGCTGCTGGCTCTAGGCTCACCTGCCCCTCCTCCAAAGAACTGCTTAAAGAAGTCAGAAACACCTCCGCCTCCGCTGCCAAAAATATCTTTGAGGTCAAAATCAAACCCGTCAAAACCTGTGTTTTCGTATTGCTGCCAGTTTGCTCCTAATCGGTCATACTTTGTCCTCTTGGCTGGGTCACTGAGCACATTGTTAGCTTCGGTGATTTCTTGGAATTTTTTTTCCATGTTTTTATCTCCTTGGTGCTTATCAGGGTGATATTTTATGGCAAGTTTTCGGTATGCCTTTTTGATTTCCTCTTGGCTGGCACTTCGGCTTACGCCCAATATTTTGTAATAATCTTGGTATTGCATAGGTTTTTGTTTTTATAACATACGGATGACTAAGTAAATGTGCCAATGTGTAAATATGCTTATGTGTCAGTTATCAGTATATTGTACAAAAAATACTGTCCTTTGTGTAGGTAAAGACACTTGCACAGCCCTTACTCTAGCTCAAGTGATAATTTAGTAGCAAACAACGCCAATAAAAACCACTTTTGAGCAGACATTTACTGTATAAACACAGACAAGTGAATATGTATTCAAGGTTTGTGTAATAAAAACACAAATTTAGAATGCTTGTGTATATTTTTTCTAAAAGTTGGTCAAAAATTTCTCCATCTTAAGACAGCACACCACCTTAAGGGTCTTCTGTAGCTTTTTATTCTTTGACCATTTTTAGGGTAAAGTATTGATACGGATTTCGGATAGTCATCAGATAAATCCCCGAACGCAGCATCAGGATGGCTGCATTTAACTTCTCTGAAGCATCTGTTCCTTTACTTTGAAAATCCTGACTTAGTTTGCCTTGTGCATCCCTGATTTGTATTTGGTAGAGGGTATGAGGCAGCAAGCCCGAGAGATGAATCTCTTGCCCGTCTCGGAGGGGATTGGGGAATAGCTTGGGTTGGGCTTGCATGCCCTGCAAAAATATACGCTCAGCATACTGATAGTCTCCGTTTTTGTCTATTTGTTTGAGGCGATAATAGGCAGATTCAGATTCTTGATGCCTTAACAGGTATTGATTGGGGGCTGAAGCTGAGCCTTTCCCTTCTACAAAAGCTATTTTTTCAAAATACTGTCCGTTCTTGCTTTTTTCTACTTCAAAGCCTAGGTTATTCACCTCATTGGCTGTCTGCCAGTGTAGAGATATATTTTGGCTGTCTTCTCTCTTTGCTTCAAAACCCAGTAAACTGACAGGCAAGGGTGCAAGGCTCTCACTGAGTGTCCAACTTGAAAAATCTGTAATGCCTTGTTTCTCTGCATAGTTTGCCGTAAAATCACTGGCATCTGGGCTAAAAGACTGCCAGCCTGTGCTTGCCGACCATCTTGAAATGAGCAAGGGTTCAGACAAGCCGTTTAGCTCAGATTCTGCATAAGTAATTCGGAGGTTGGTAGCAGGGATGGGGCTGACAGTAGAGGAGACTGCATATATTTTTTTGATGCCTAGCCCGCCACCACCTTGGTAGTGATACCTGGATATATTGACCTGATAATCAGCCCCTGTGGTTCTATTCAAGGTGATGCCAAGCCCTGCTATCTCTGTGGGCGTATTATTGATGTTGCGGGCAGTGCAGGTGATTGCCCCTCCTTGGCTGGCTTCTGTAGTGGCGGTATTGTCTGTGATGATGTGGTTATTGGCCTTGTTTTCTTGTATTCCTCCAGTGCTGCCTAGGTTGAGATTGAAGCCGTTAAGGTTGATTTTGCCGGCTGTGAGGTTAATTCTACCATTGGTCAGGGAGATATTTCGGGTAAGGGTAGTCGTGCCTGCATGGTTAATTTCTAATCCGTTGGTATTCAAGATTAGGTTGGCAATGCCCAAGACCGAGTTTGGGTTATTGATTACAAATTTGCCCGTAATGCTGCTGTTTTGGGTAATACTGCCCGAGCCTCTGATGCCATCTCTAAAAACCTTCTCGCCTGTATTTTGAAAAGTAACTGAGCCATTGACTTCTAAGATTCCACGGAAAGTGGTAGGTGTATTTGCTCCCACATTTCCTACATTTTGAGAGATTCTAAAAATAGGGATTTCGTTGATTGCATTTCCGAAGTAAGTCTGTCCCTCGGTTGTAAAAGCCAAACTAACATTCCAGTGAAAAACAGCTCCTGTTTCATAAGTAAAAGCACTGGCAGTGTTTCCTGCGTAGGCTTGTGAGATACCTGTGGCTTCTTTACTTACTCGGATTTCTCCTCCTGTTTTGGCACGGACAGTAGCCCCTGCTTCTAATGCCAAGATTGCACCACCATTGTGATTAAAGACACCCTCTACGCTGAGGTCATCTCCTGCACCATTGGCAAGGGTAATCGTGCCTGCGGTATAATTAAGGATGCCCCCCGATTTGATTTCTAGTTGGTCAGTGCTGATGTTGCTGTTTACAAGCACAGTATGCCCGCTTCGGATGCTGACGACATTGGCGGCAGTCGTAGGCACTAGAGTCGCATTAATCCAAGTGCCATTGTCAGAAGAGGATTCCCAAGTATTGGGTGTATTCCAAGTCCCACTTTGTCTGCTTCTAAAATAATCACTGGCACTGCTCGTAGCCGCACCATCCAAAATCACCGCTCCATTGAGTTCTAGGTCATTTCCCGAAGCTATGTTATTGATGTACCAAGTCCCTGCAGCATTGCTTGCCCCCCATATTACGAGCCTGAAAGTAACGGTAGTGGCAGAGGGGACTGCCTGAAGTGCTGTGATGCCTGATAAATCTATGGCGGCTTGTAGGTTTCCTGCAGCATCTGTATTTGTTCCCCACGTGATGGCAGTGCCAATGTCTGTAAAGGTAGTTCCATCTAGGCTGTATTGCCAGATACCAGTGGTAGGGGCTGTCTCTGACCTACGAATATTGTATGCACTGATGGAGCTTAGATTTATTTTGTATCCTGTATTGGGTTTTACGGCAAAGGTGATGAATTCATTGTTGGTAATGGCTGCACTTTGATTGGCTGCATCAAAGCCATTCCCTCCCCAAGCATTGTTTGCTGCTGTGCCACTTGTAGTGATGCCTGAGCCTCTGCTCAGTGCTGTGATGCTTACATTAGGGTCACTGCTAGAGGGAATAAATGGAGAGACTCCATAGCTTGAAACTCCTTCTACCTCCCAGACTGTGATTTGGGCTGAGAGAGGGTTTAAGGTTGCCAGAGATAAAATAAAAAAGAAGCATAAAACGCAAAGCCTTGTTTGGGCGGAAGTAAAGAGTAGTAACATATCGATTGATTTTTGGGTAAATAAATGGTAAAATTACATGTATGGTTTGTTTATTTATGTTTTGGTAGGTCAAGCGTTTGTATAAAATAAGTTTATTTGGCTAAGTAATGAGTGTCAAACAAAAATATCCTTAAAAAGTGTAAAGTCCTAGTTTATCAAATTAAGTTTTGGTTATTATTTTGATAGGACTTTGTTTATTCTCTCAATAATGATAAAACCTTGTAAACTATTTGATGGGTTTTATTTTATTCCGTAAGCGATTCTAATGCCACCAGTATGCAACCCTATGATTAAATCAGGGATGCCATCGGCATTCAAATCACTGACTACAGGAAAGATACTTGCCCCCAAATCTTCCTCAAGAAAGCTGTTTAGGAGTATATTTTTGAAAAGGAGTGTTTTTGCTTGCCATGTTTGTTCACTCTGTAGGTCAAAATCAGGGTAAAGCCTCAAGATACCTTCTCCATCTCCAGTGAGCAAATCAGGAATGCCATTTTGGTTAAAATCTACCAAAACAGGGTTGAGGTGATGCCTGATTCCTTGCTTTTTGATGCCTCCCAGTGTATCTGTTTTGAGGGTGTAAGAGGATGGATTTTCTTCTATAAGATGTGTAAGATTTCCACGTCTTTTGCCCAGAAAGATATGCGTTTTTTGGTCTGTTGGAGAAGTGAAAAAGTAGGGAAAATCACCATATTCTAGGCTGATATTGGGTTCAAATGTCTTTTTGGTATCTAGTTTAAATGCTGTCCCTTTTTTAGCTTGATTGATAAAAAACAAGAGTTTTGCTTCTTTTCCTTGGTGATAGACCAGCCCCAGATCAGGGGCATTGTCTGCGTTGATGTCAAAGAAAAAAGGTTTAATATCAGTGATTTGCCAAGCTGAGAGCCCCAAGTAATCCTCGTCTATAAGTGTAAAATGTGGTTTTTGGGCTGTGCCTATGTTTTGGTAGTGTTGTAGCCTTGCTTTAAAATTATTTTCTGTCATATTTCCACGCTCCCCCACGAGCATATCCAAATCACCATCTGCGTCCAAATCTTGCAAGGCAGGGAAGGCATTCTCACCTACTTCTAGCATTTCACTTTGGAGAAAATCATTTTGCCTAAACTGAAAATCAGGCTTAGATTCACTGCCTACATTCTCATAAAGCCAAACTGAATGCTGAAAATCGATTTTATTTTCTGAATTAGAGAACACATTTGGGCTTACGAGCATGTCTTGCTTGCCATCTGCGTTGATGTCTTCAAAAAAAACTGCAGGAAACTCCTCCAACACAATGGGTTTGCTGGGGGGGAATGCTTGGTCAAACTCCTTAAAAAGGGCCTTTTGGGCTGTGCCTACATTGGGCAGGTAATAAATATATGGGCAAGAAACATCTCCGATGAGTGCATCTAGGAGTCCGTCTCCGTTGAGGTCTTTGAGGGCTAGTGTAGAGCCTACATGCATTGTCTTGGGGGGAATCACAGCCCCGCCGCCACCGCCCATAGATTCTACCTCACACACATAGCCAAAGGTATAATCCCCACAGTCTGCCCCCTCTATCAGTCCACCCCAGCATGAGCTTTTGCGCTCAAAATCTAATTGGTTAGCGTTTTTGTATTTTTCCTGACTCATATTTTGATGCAGCTCAAGCCAGCTTCCTTGTGCAAAATCAAAACAAAGGATGTCCAAATCTCCATCCGAGTCTAAATCTTGTATGATAGGAATGTCCATCATGTTTACTTGTAGGTTTACCATCCCTCTGAAGCCCTTGGTGCGGATAGGGTCCATCACAAGCTGCCATTGTGGAGGGGCATTGGCTGGAGTGATATTTTGATATACTTTGATGCCAAAGGGGGTGTGTGTGAACAGGTCAGCTCGACCGTCATGGTCATAGTCCCGCAAAAGCAGCCAACCTTTGAGCCCAGCAGGAAAACAAGCTTCATATTGTGGGGCATATTGATAGATGCCCGCAGCATCGGTCAAAAAGGTATAAACTTTTCCTGCAGTACGCTCAAAGACGATGAGGTCGGGTTTTTGGTCTTGGTTAAGGTCATAGCTAGAAAACTGAGGTGAGTTCAGCCCACCTACCCAAGCAAGCAGCATTTTTTTTGTTTGATTTGTGAGCGGAATATCTTGCTGCCACTCAAAGTATATGTTTTGTGCAGCTATCTGAGGGGAGGCTGCCCAGAGCAGTAGCCCTAGGAGTGTCGAGTAGTAATGGCTTATATTTGGGTACTTGAGCATCTTTAGTTTATACGATCTCTGGTGTAATTTACTGATTAATTAGCACATTTGTGTATCATCAAACATTTAACACACTTCACCCATTACTCGTTTCGCAAAAGCCACATAGATTCCCCAAGTAAGCAATGTGCCAAGCCAAGCCCCTGCATAAATATCCTCAAAAAAATGCTGCACTAGATACATTCTGGAGATACCCGCCAAAAGGGCCAAAACAAAAAAACACAGCCCCCAAGCCTTAGAGTGTAGCAACAGTGCCAACAGACAGAAGCATGAAAATGCAGTGGTGGTATGCCCCGAGGGAAAACTTTGCATGGCATGCACCGAGACACCTTCTACAAAATGCAAGGGTGCATCAGTAGAAAAATAAGACAAAGGACGAGGCACGTCTGCAAAAATCAGTTTTTTTAGTGCCTGCACTGACAGACCACTTGCCGCAAAGCAAATAAGCCCCAGAAAGGCTGCCTTTCTCTTCCAAAAGAATAAGCCCATGATGAGCAAAATATAAAAAAAACCATCGCCTACCACAGTATAATAACTAAAAAACAAATCTAGCCAAGGGCTGTGCCATTGGTTGAGCCAAACTACGGCGAAGCCTTTTTCTTGAGTCAGTATCAAAACTGCACCCAAAAGAAAAAAAAGCAAACAAGCCACCAAAAAACCTTGGCCTTTTTGTGGAAACGGAGCTGTCGATGAAGTAAGCCTTTTGTTCATATTACTTTTTGTCTGTTTCTCACAAAATTAAGATAGTTTACGGACATTTTTAGTGAAATCTTAGCTTCAGCCCTGCCCCCACGGTCCAGATATTCACAGATTGGTAGTAGCGTGCATAGAGTGCATTCACACCCCCATAGACCTTAAAATGTGGTTTTAAGACGAGGGCATAGCTTATTTCTCCGTTGAGTTCGGTGCGTGGGTTGGTGCTTCCTAGCTCATTGCTGACATTCTGCGTGTATCTAAATTCAGGTGCAAAACGAAGTTTTTGATTGATGAAGTACATATCTAGGCTTGTGGTCAGCTCGGGGTAGCTGAGGTTGGTATCGTATTCGTGCATAATGCCCACACCCGTGCGAAAGGTTACCTGCGGAGTATTGACCCAAGCAATCTGTATAATTTGCCAATCAAGGGTATTGTAGATATCCGAACCCTCCAGACGAGGTTCTATCAGAGATGAAAAGCGAAAATCAGTAGAAAAAATACCGACTTGCCCCCTGACTCTAGGGCGGAGAGAGTGATAATCATTGGGGATGCCTCCGTAGTTGAGTTCTACATCCAGTCCAAATTTAGGATTGAGCAAGCCTTGTTCACGTTTTTCTATGCGTCTTTCTTTCAGATAAGCTCGCTCTTCGGGGCTGAGCCACAGCCCTGAAAGCATAATATCTATCACATCTATGAATAAATTGGCGAATAAATTAGATGTAAAGCCATCCGAAGACCTTCTTGAGCTGCTACTGCTGCTAGAAGAGCCAGATACATTTTGCTGGGCTTTGTCTTTGATGCTTTCTATTTTTTGGCTATAGCTAAGCAAGGGAATCGCCAGCAGAATGATTAAAGTGAATATTTTTAGTTTCATATTAGTAAAAGTTGTGTTGTAAGATTCTGTTGGTTTTTAGACAGTAAAAGGAAGTAAAAAGTTGCTTTGGTTTGGGGTTAAATTTTCTTAAATCTAAGCACTTTGTAAAGAATGATGGAGATGTTCTTAGGCTATTTTTTTGAAAACAAGAGGGATGTAGTCTATGAAATTATCTTTATTGCTTAAATTTGTAGAAAAAATAAACTCACTAAAACTGTGGAAAACAAAGACATTATCCGTCAAATAAAATTGTATGGCTCTATTTTGGAATTAAATGGGGAGAATAGTTTTAAAATACGCTCCTACCAAAATGCAGTGTTTAACCTTGAGCGTGTCAAACAACCCCTCAAAAAACTATCTCTCAACGAATTAGAAAAACTAGAAGGAATCGGCAAGGCCATTGCTGCCAAAATAGATGAAGCCAACCAAAAAGGAATCTTCCGTCAATTAGAAGAAATCTTGGCACAAACCCCCAAAGGCGTGGTAGAGATGCTCGGCATAGATGGGCTAGGAGTCAAAAAAGTACGCACCCTCTGGCAAGAACACAAAATAGAAGACCTCGAGCAGCTCTTAGATGCTTGCGAAAATAACCAAATCGCTCCGCTCAAAGGCTTTGGTGAGAAAACCCAAGAAAACATTCGCCAATCACTCATTTTCTTTAAAAGCACTTCTGGAAAAGTTCGCTTCCCCGAAGCGGAAATGTGGGCTTTGCATATCAAAGAATACCTCCAAAATATACACAAAGACCTAAAAATAGAAATCGTAGGAGCGGTGCGCCGAAAATTAGAAATCACAGAGACCATTCATCTTTTGGTGAGCACCACAGAAGATGAGGCTGTCTTTGAGGTATTAGATAAAGCCGATTTTTTAGAAAGAATACTTCCTTCCCCGAGTCTTTTTGCATGGCATGGATCTATTCAGGACAATAAATTAAAATTAGTACTGCGTACTTGCCTGCCCGAAAGGCTTGTCAGTGAGGTATTTATACACTCGGCAGCTTCGGCACACCTCGCTTACCAAGCACCAAAGCAAGAAAAAACATTGCTGCAAGTAGCACAAAGTGCTGTTTTTCAAGATGAAACAGACATCTATAAAGCCATAGACTTGCCCTACATCGTGCCCGAAATGCGGGAAGGCTACCAAGAATTGGCACTTGCACAAGAGGGAAAATTGCCCCTACTCCTCAAAACCGAAGACATCAAGGGAATTATCCACGCTCACTCTACCTACAGTGATGGCAAAAATACCCTCGAAGAAATGGCTCAAGCTTGCAAAAAAGCAGGCTACGAATACCTTGGGATTACAGACCACTCTCAGACCGCAGTCTATGCTAGCGGACTTAAAGACTATGCCGTCAAAAAACAACACGAAGAAATAGACCAACTCAATGAAAAACTAGCTCCTTTTAAGATTTTTAAAGGAATAGAATCTGATATTTTGGGTGATGGCTCACTAGATTATCCCGAAAATATCCTCAAAACCTTTGATTTTGTGATTGCTTCGGTGCACAGTAGCCTCAAAATGGATATAGAAAAAGCCACCCAAAGATTAATCCGTGCCATAGAGAATCCGTACACGACTATGCTCGGACATCCTACAGGGCGAATCTTACTCCGCAGAGAAGGCTATCCCATTGATTATGAGCAAATTACAGAGGCATGTGCCAAGCACGGCGTCGTGATAGAAATCAATGCCTCCCCGTATCGCTTAGATTTGGATTGGCGTTGGGTAGGGCTTGCCCTCGAGAAAGGCGTAAAACTGAGCATTAACCCTGATGCACACGCCACAGCAGGCATTGGAGATGTGAGATTTGGGGTAGATACAGGCAGAAAGGGCGGACTGACGGCTGCCCAGACTGTGAATGCCTTGCCTTTGGCTGAGTTTGAGGCCTTTCTGAAGGAAAGAAAAAAATAGCCGTAATTTCTCTCAAAACATCTGAGGTCTGCATGGTGTTTTTACGAAAAAATAAAGCCATGCAAGCAAGCAAGATTACATTCTACCAAACTGATTTCTTAAATCAAATGCGACAAACAGGAGATGTAGCCGCCGATGAGTTGGTTCGGAGTATTTTCGAGTCAGGGGAAGCGGCGGTTTTTCACCGAATGTTCAAGGATTTGATTCATAACAGAGATTTGGACAGTGAAGCCTTGCCTGTGGAGCTGCGTGATTTTGCCAAAAACCATCTCCAGATACCTGCTTGGCTAGATGCTGGGAAGCTTAAAAAGGGAATTCAAGTTTTTCATCAAAATGCCGAACCCATCCTGACGATGCTGGGCTTTTTGTCTTTGCCTTATTGCTATGCTGCCGCACAAGGGGCGGAGGTGCTGCTGCGCTCAGAGAGAATCAAGCGAGATACCAAGCGGAGGCTGCTAGAAACCGCCCAATTTGTGCTAGATGTGATGCATCCTGAGGGCTTTGAGCCACAAGGCAAGGCTGTGGCTACCATCCTGAAAGTCAGGCTCATGCACGCTACCATCCGCTACCACTTAGGAAAATCAAAAGACTGGGACAAGGCTTGGGGCGTACCCGTCAATCAAGAAGATATGGGCGGTACCAACGGTGCATTCTCTTGGATTAGCCTCAGAGGACTCAGGAAAATGGGCTACACACTCAATGTCCAAGAAAGTGAAAGCTACCTGTATCTTTGGAATGTGATAGGTACATTGCTGGGCGTGCGTGCCGAGCTATTGCCTGATACTGCCAAAGAAGCCTTTTGGCTTGATAAAAAAATCGCCGAAAGGCATTTCTACAAATCCGAAGCAGGTGTGGAGCTGACCAAAGCCCTCAGAACCTGTCTTGCCGAAGATTCCAAAAAACCTTTCCCTGCTGGCTTTGCAGATGCGTACATGCGGTTTTTGCTGGGAGATAAGATAGCCGATTTGCTGGAGATTCCGCCTTCTAACTGGACGAGCAATCTGATTCCTTTGCTCAAATTTCAGAATGTATTGCAAAATACCTTGCCCACAAACGATGCCCAAAAGCAGGGGATGATGCACCAAATGATAGCCGAAGAGGTGCTAAAAGACCCTGTAACCTTTGCTTTTCCGATGAATTTGCCTTCTGCTTCCTAAAAAAAGCTGCGAACAATCATATAAACAAGAATCTTTCTTATTTATAACTCTTCTTTTTTAAGTCTTTTGCCCTCGAGGGTGTAGCATATTCTTACTTCTTCGTAATCCTCTTCGTCATAGTCGGAGTACTGAATCTCGGTAGTTTCTAGCTGTGCTGAGCCACCCCAAAGAAACGAAACGCCCATCATTGTATCATAGATAAAATCTTCTAGCAGGGGTTTGCCCTCAAAGTGATGCACGAGGTAGATATTTTCATCTGTGCTAAGCTCCTCATTGACCGAAATCACGGGAGGGTGATAGAGTGAATCAATGAGCATTTTTTTGTAATCTTCTCCTTTGCGGCTTTTTACGTAATATTCATAGACCCTCTTTTCTTGATTGACCCTCTGCCCCAGCACAAATAAATCGTGTTGATCCACAAAATCTTGGTCGGTGAAGGTATTAATCAATGTAAAATCAGAAAAATGCTTGCGTAATGCAAAGATAGCATCTTTGCCTTTGAGTGTGTGGAGGTCGTAATTTTCTCGGTAAGTGATGCTCTGGTTTCTCTGAAAAATATAATCTATTTTGCCCTTGTTTGCCAGTTCTTCTACATACTGTACCAGCCTCAGCCCGATGGCGTAAGGATTTAATCCTGAGCGACTTACGGAGGTAACGGCAGCATTGAGGCGTGCATAGGCGACTTCGTGCCCTTTGATGCGTTCGTCTCTTCTAAAAAGCTCATCGTGCCAATAGCTTGCCCATCCCTCATTGATGATTTTGGTGCGAATCTGCGGCTCAAAATACAAGGCGGTATTCCTGACAATGCTCATGACGAGTTTCATCCATTCATTTTTTTCTTTTTTGAGGAAAGGTGAGTTGTCTCTGATGTATTCCATCACATCTATGGCAGGTCGGTCTATTTGTTTTTTGAGGTAGAGATTGTACTTGCTCTGAAACTCAGGATATTTCTTTTTGACATCATTAAAAAACCAAGATTCACCTAGATTTTGGTCTTGGGCTATGTACTGATTGTATTTTTCTATGTCTCTATAGACCTCTCCCTCTGGGGCTTTGATGACTTTTTGTAGAAAATCTCCAAAATAATAATCCAGCATCTCAGGCGGGTTTAGCTCTGTGGCGAAGCCTTGCCTTGAGAGTTCGTCAAAGTAGCCCACTAGATTGTTGATGCAGCGGCTAAACTCAATGGCATAATCTACCCAGCGGCCGTGTTCGCTTCTGAGGCTTGTAATCAGTCTTTTGTCAGCGAGTGCCTGCCCCACGAAATCATCTCCCCAAGTTCGCTCAAAAAGTCTGTTATTCTGAAAAAAATCAATGTGGGCAATCACATGATAAAAAATCATGATGTTCATCCAGTCAGGATTATTGTCATTGTAAAACGAAATAGCAGGGCGAGAGTTAATGACCGTTTCGTAAGGATTGCTCGGAGAAAGTTTGTATTTTCCTTGTTCTTTGAGTACCTCTACGTCATTGACCCAGTAATCATACAGCGTAGGAATCATGACCTTAGGCGAAAGCGAAATCATATCCCTATTCGTAACGATGTACTCGAGTGTATCTTTGTCAAAGTGCAGCCCAGCCTCTCTAGCTCGGTCTTTGCACTCTTCCATGATTTTCTTGGTATGTTGATTGATTAATTGCATTTCTTAGTGTTTCAGTTTTAATCCTGTTTATTCTTCTACCTTCGGATTATAAATCCTCTTGCTCTTTAGTCGTGATTACAAATCCCGACTAACATCGAAGCCCCCCAGCCCCCGAAGGGGGAGTTTTTTTATTGTTAAAATGATATTTTGTTAAAGCCTTCAGCCCCCTAACCCCCGAAGGGGTAACCTCCCCCTTCGGGGGTTAAGGGGTAACCAATCTTTTGATACTCTCGATAATTCTGTTCTCAGTGGCTTTTTCTGCCATGAGGCTGTCTAGGCGGATGAGCTTAGGGTAATCACTCAAAATGCCCGATTTTTCGAGGTATCGCTCAATGGTAGTACCGTCATTGTAGCCTGACCAGCTGTTTTTTGCGATGGTGATTCCTACACGACTGGCATATTTGAGAATCTTACGGGTAGCTTCGAGCATTTGCTCGCCTGAGTTTTCCCAGTCATCGCCGTCTGTGCCATGGAATACATAAATATTATAATCTAGAGCCAATTTTTCTTCTTCTACGATTTGGTTTACCAGCTCAAAAGCGGGATAAACACTTGTGCCACCTGCTACAGTAGATTTATAATAGGTATAAAAATCTTCTACCTCTTTGGCTTCTGTGTCGTGCAAGATAAATCGGCTCAGTACATTTCCCTTGTACTGATACATCAGCCAAGAGTAAATAAACAAATGCTGTGAGGTGATGACTTCCGTGGGCTTGCCGTGCATAGAGCCCGAGTAATCCCTGAGAAAAAATACCACAGCCTGTGATTCATAGTCAGGCTCTTTGGATAAGATTCTGTAAACCCTGTCATTGGGGATGATGAGTAAGTTTTCACCAGCAAAATCTTCATCAGATTTGATATTTCCGAGTTGGATATTGGTTTCTATGACTTTTTTGAGGGTTGCTTTTTTGTCTAAAATCTGCCCTTGCCCTTGGTTGATGTCTGTGAGGTCATAGAGATATTTGCTCATTGATTTTTTCTTCCCCTTGTCTTTGAGGTTGGGCAGTTCAAATTTTTCGGTTAGGATTCTGCCCAAATCAAAAGCCTCTGTGGTCATGTCATGCTCGCCTCCACCACCTTCTCCTGCTCCTGAGCCACTTCCTTCACCCTCTTGTGGGTCTATGGGCTGCTCACCCAGCACCTCACCTACTTCGCCTTCGCCCGTGCCGCCTGTGGTTCTTTCTTGATTTTCTTGGGGAGAATTGCCGTGAAAGAATTTGGTTTCGGTAGTCGTAGGCACGATGACGACCTCTCCTTTTTGATTTTTGCTAGGCTTCATAAGTTTGCCCAGTCTGATTCTCCTCGGAAATCCGTCATTTTCTCTTTGCTTGTCTTTTTCTATCAGTTCGTCAAGGGTTTGCAGAGAGAGTGCATAGGGCATTTTGGGCGGAAATACACCCTGAATATGGCTGAGGTCATTGTAATCGTAGATGCCCTGTATGCCCTTGGGCATGCGGCTTTCATCGGGTTCAATTTGATGATTTTGAGTATTTTCTAATTCCCTCAAAATCAGTTTTTCTTGTTCCTCTGTGAGTCCTGCCTCTTTCAGTCGTTGGTATAATTGATAATTTTTTTCTTTCATGTTTTTTTATTATTCAAAGCCTCCTAACAGCCCCCTAACCCCCGAAGGGGGAACTTCTTTCTCCCTCCCCTGAGGGGAGGGCAGGGGTGGGGTCTAAAACTCCCCCTTTGGGGGCTGGGGGGCTGCCTGTTTAATTTGCATCATCTTGCGTACAGAAATACTCAATCGTCTTTAAGGCACAGGTGCGGCAATAGCCTAGCTTGCTCTCCATGGTTTCAATCATTCGGTTGTAGAGTTTTTGGTTTTCTTCGTTGGTGCGGTTAGAGAGTGCCCCCACGAGGCTGCCTGCCCCAGCCACATCAGATTTAAGCCTGACATCCGTTACAGCTTTCACAAGTTCGTTGTTATCCATAAAATTATAGGTAGGGTCTTGAATCATCTTCTGCCCATAAATTTTAGAAATGGTGGTACGGTAGCTTTGTTTTTGTTCACGGTTTTTGAGTCCGAGCCTTTCTTCCACACTGTCTATAAAGGTTTCATCTATTTTGAGGGGCATGAGTTTGCCTGTTTGTGGGTCTTTATACGTCCAGATACGGTTAGAACCTAGGCTTTTGGCATCTATACCGATGACCATATTTACATAATTGAGCACATCTTTTTGAATGGCATCAGGCTCATCCATGTAGGCATTGAAGATGGCCGTCATGACATTTTTGCGGTGCAGCCCTCTGGCGATGTTCATATCACTGAGGTATTTGGCTTGGTCTTGGGCATCTCTGACATAATCCAAGATGACCTGCTCAAGTGCGATAAAGACATCTCCAGCATACATACATTTGCCTTCTTGGGTTTCGGAGCGTTCTAAGATAATCTGAATGGCTCGTCCTAGGTTGCGGTGTCCGAGTCCTTTTTGCCCAAATCTCTTGGTGATATCAGGCTCGGTGTTGAGTTCATTGATGACCTCACGCAGCGTCTTGATGCTTTTTTCGCCTGCTACTTCTCCTGCTGCCAGTTTCATCATTTCTATGGGTGTGAGTTTGTCAGAAGGGGGCATCCTTGTGAGGGTAACCGCTACAGAAAGTGCGTAATTGAGGTTAGGGTCTATGTGCAAAAAATCTCCTGCAAAGGTTGTTTTTTCGTGGCTACCGATGGAGAACTGTGTCAGTTGCTGCTGCTGTAAGTAGTTGGTATTGTGGGCCATATACGAGATGCGGCACCTGTCCACGATGGGGGCTTGTTCTTTTTCTTCTAAGAATCTTCCAAATTCGGCATTGTTGCTGGTGGCTACGATGAGGGTATCAAGGGGCCATTTGAAGCCCTCCATTTCGATGGTTCGGTTTTGGATGACACCCAGATAGACTTGCACGAGGTCTTTTTTATTTTTGAAAATCTCATCGGCAAAGTGAATTCCTCCCCCTGCCACCCTTGCCAAAGCCCCTCTGCGGAGGTCAAAGCGATAAGGGTTATTGGTATCTACAATGTGTAGCAGCCTAGAGATGGATTCTTCACCGATTAAATCAACGGCAGAAGAGGTGATTTTGTCTTTGGCGGCATACTTGCCTGTGAGTGTGCCTCTAGATTCGCTGATGGGCACAGGGAAAATCTCTATGAAATCCATCATCTTTTTTAAATCTCCCTCACAATGCTCTCTGATTTCTCCCAAGATATAATCTGTGCATGCCCCTAGAGGTCTGTAAAGCTCATAAAAATGATCTACTTGGGCATCTTTAGCACCCAGTTTGGAGAGGTATTCTTTGTTGTCTTGCTCCTCTTCAAAGAGATTCATTGCCAAGACCAGTGGGTCTTCGAAGGTTTGGGATTCTATGTCTAAGATTCTGCCGTAGCCCCCGAGTTGGTCTAGGTTTTTGAATTTAAAAGAATAGCGGCGATTCTCAGGGATAGACACAAAATTACGGTAAACTTTGCCTAGATAATCCACAAAGAAGGTTTTGCCATTGCCAGGCTCACCAATGAGCACAAAAGCCATCTCTGAAGAAGAGCCTCCTTCGGCAGCATCTTTGACATAAGAGACGAAGCTGTTCATCTCATCATACATGCCAATGATGTGTTTTGAGCCTTGCCTAAATACCTGAAAATCATAGGTATTTTGCCCATTGACGATTACTTTTTCGATGGAATTAGGCCCGCCCAGTGTCATGCGGGTGATGGCTTGAAAGGCATTCTCAAATCTTCGTCTTTGTCCGATGACTTCTTGGATATGGTGTGCGAGGGTTTTTGTGCTAGGGTCTGTTTTTTTTAGTGCTTTTTCCATAAATAAGGTAATTTTTTTGGGCAATGTATTAAAAACATAGGTAAATGTGTCAATTCGTGAATAAGCCAATGCTCAGTAGGTTCTATGAAAAGTAGTTCAAATCAACTTTAATGGCCTACTTAAATTGGTATCTTTTGATAAAGATTTGCTGTGGAGTACTCTATTTTGCGGATAGATAAAATTTACTTATCAGCAGCTAGGCTCAAGTGAAACTTTTTTGTGTTTGCTCCAAATAATATTCTGAGATTATAACGTGTGTAATTTGATAAACGTAAACTGAAAACGCATGCACATCCAATTTAGTAAGTTTTTTGAGAAAAGTCAATAATTTAACATTTAATTTTGGAGGGGGATTGGTGCGTTTTTCTGGGTGTTTTAATGCAACTATACATTTTTCTTAAAAATACTCCTCAGGCGAAAGGCTTGCTATGATGTACCATCTAAGAAATTGCTTTTTTTCTTTTTTGCATCACTTTGTCTGTATGTGCCATCAGCCCAATACTGCATTGTAAAAATAGGCAAAGCAGCCACGAAAACAGATGTTAGCACATCAATTCTTAGATTTAGACCTAAAATCAAGGTAAATTTATGGATAATTACAGAACACATACTACCTTTATAGATTCAATGAAATTCAAAAAAAGCAACGTATGTCTGATAATTATAAACTCACTCGCTGGGTACTCTTTGGATTTATTATTTTGATATTGCTTTTGGGCTATTCTCTCTGGGACAATGCCACCGAAAGCACCCCTCGTCCACAAAGTCTGGAAGAGATAGAGGCATACCTTGCCCAAAACAAAGATTCACTTGGAGCAGAGCTTTTGAGTAGCCAAGCTATAGATTCAAGCCAAATTATAGATACTCGGCCGCAGCTTATCCTATTCATTGGCGACTCTATGGCTCAGGGCTTAGAGATTCCACTAAAAAAATATGCTGCTTTTAATGGGCATCAGCTCAACACCATCGCCAAGCAAAGTGCCACGATTGTCTCTTGGGTGGGCAGCGACAGCACAGGGCGGCTCAGACAAACCCTCCAAGAGCTAAAGCCCTCTTACCTTATCATCTGTCTGGGTGCCAATGAGCTCATGACCAATGGCTTGGAGGTCTATGAGGGGTATATCCGCAACATCATAAAGCAGAGTGGCAATACCAAACTTATCTGGGTGGGGCCACCCAACTGGCGTAAAGACAATGGGCTGACAGACCTCATCGCAAAAGAACTCGGTGCAGGGCGTTATTTTTCTTCAAAAGATTTAACTTTGCCCCGAGCAGGAGACGGGATACACCCCACTTATCAGGGGTATTTTGCTTGGGCTGATACACTCACTCAGTGGATACGAGAAGAGAGCCAGCATAAAATCTTGCTAGAAAAGCCACAAACGCCTGTCAAAGAGATAGACTCTTTGAATCTTAAAGAAGCAAAAAGACCCTAAATTAGTAATCAAGGAATGGATTTTATCTGGCAAAATGTTTATGAGGCGTTGATTTATTCTCCCAAAGCACCTATTTTATTTAATAGTGGCTTGTTTATGGGTTTGTTTATGGTGTTTACTTCTATCTATGCACTTTTTTACAATCACAGCAAGGCGAGGGTGGCATATGTCTTGGCATTTAGTCTTTATTTTTACTATAAATCTAGCGGATTATTTGTCTTGAATCTGCTCTTTTGTATTCTGTTTAATTATTATTTGGGCAAAAAAATACCGCTCATTCAGTCTCACAGGCTCAGAACTTGGGCAGTGGCTGGGGGCATTGTGCTCAATGTGGCTTTTTTGATGTATTTTAAATACACTAACTTTCTGCTCAGCAATGTAAGTTATTTGTTCAATGCTGAATTTCATCGCTTAGAGATTTTCTTGCCTATCGGGATTTCTTTTTATACTTTTCAGACGGTCAGTTACTTGGTAGATGTGCACAAAGAGCGGATAGAACCCTGCCAAAATGTATGGGATTTTGGGTTTTACCTTAGTTTTTTTCCTCAACTGGTGGCGGGGCCTATCGTCAGGGCAAAAGATTTTTTGCCTCAGATTCACCAGAAAATCATCTTCAGACGTGAAGACATGGGCAATGGCATGTTTATGGTCATCAAGGGATTGGTCAAAAAAGCCCTCATTGCAGATTATCTTGCACAGTATGTAGATATTATATATGACAACCCTACGGGCTATTCGGGTTTTGAGAACCTGATGGGGATGTATGCTTATACGCTTCAGATTTACTGTGATTTTTCGGGATATTCGGACATGGCGATTGGGCTGGCGTTGATTCTGGGCTTCAAGCTGCCCGAAAACTTCCGAAGTCCTTACAATTCAAAAGACATCACAGAGTTTTGGAGGAGGTGGCACATTAGCCTTTCCACTTGGCTGAGAGATTACATTTATATTCCGCTAGGAGGCAACAGGCACGGCGTAGAGAAGCAGTATCTTTTCTTGATGCTGACGATGCTCATCGGAGGGTTTTGGCATGGTGCAGACTGGAAGTTTGTTTTTTGGGGCGGAATGCACGGGGCAGGGCTGATTATCCATAAAATCTTTGGGGAAACTGCCAAAGAAATGGAGTGGAATACAAGGCTGCTCACGCCTATTGGCTGGCTCATTACTTTTCATTTTGTGGCATTTCTCTGGATATTTTTCCGTGCGGATAGCTTTACAGTGGCAGCACTTTCTATCAACAGGATAGTCTTTGATTTGGATTGGGCTTATCTCCTTCCATTTTTGCAGACACGTGGGCTGCTCGTGCTGATGCTGTGTGTAGGCTATGCACTTCATTTTACTTCAGAAAAAGATAAAAACCATCTGAGAGAATATTATAGCACATTGCCCCTCCTTGCCAAGGCACTCTTGCTGATACTCATTATTCAGGCAGTGCTACAGATACAGAATGAAAATGTGCAGCCTTTTATTTATTTTCAGTTTTAGGAAGGGCTTCATCCTCTCTGCCGTCGCCTGAAGAAATACAGTCAATACAAAATAAAAACTCTCAACAAAGGTTAATCATGTAATAAAAGAAAGATTTATTTAGATTCTAGGTAACTTACATCCCATCACCCAAACACTGAGCACACATGAAGTATCCAAACATTTACATTCTATCAGTCCTCCTATTGGCTATACTTCAAGTAAATACACTCAGGGCACAAGACGAAGAACTTGTGAACATCTTTAATTATCCTAATTTTAGCAATGCCCAAGATTTGAGGATTGTCCATAATACACAAATTACCAGAGGAACTGCCCGCCTTACACCTGCCAAAGTCGGACAAAAGGGAGGCATATGGTACACCAAATCACCCATTCAAGTAGATAAGGGCTTCAGCACAGCGTTTGCTTTCAGAATCTCTGGCTCAGGAGGTACACAAAATTGCTTTGGGGCAGATGGTTTTGCCCTGATTATCCATAACTCACACCAAGATTTGACAAAAGGCATCAACGGAGGAGGGATGGGCTACGATGGCATTCCTAACTGTATTGCGATAGAATTTGATACTTTTGACAACAATGAACGCAGTGCCAATCATATCAGCATACAGACCAAGGGGCATGAGCCTAATAAAAGCAGCTTAGACGCTTCTGTTGCGATGAATAGAAACCTAGGATTTAGTCTTGAAGATGGGCGAGTACACAATGTGAAAATTAACTACCGAAATGGTAAAATAGAAGTGTTCGTGGACAATATGCAAAACCCTATACTTATCGCTATTTTAGACATCGCCAATACCATAGCCCTAGACCAAGGGCAGGCTTGGGTGGGCATCAGTGCTGCCACAGGTGCAGGCTTCTCTAAGCACGATATCTTGCGATGGTCTATGCAAACGACCAGACCTACGCAAAAAATTACACAAACCAGTAGCACAACTCCCGAAAAACCCATCTTAGAAAAACCCACTGTATTAGAAGATAGAAAAGTGGATTATGTCAAGATTATCAAAGTAAACTCGCCCGAAGTGCTTGTCAGGGTGTGGGATAATAAAACGGAAGATGGAGACCTTATCTCTCTCAATCTGAATGGAGAATGGATTACGCAAAACCTGTACTTGAAGAAAAAAGTCAAGACATTTAAGGTAAATCTTAGGCAGAAAGAAAACTTTTTGGTGCTGCATGCGCTCAATCTAGGCAGAATCCCACCCAACACAGCTGCCATCTCTATAGTAGATGGTAAAAACAAACAAACCCTTGTGCTAAGCTCAGATTTAGAGCAAAGCCAAGCCATTTCTATTGTCTATGAAGGCGGGGAGTAAAAGTTTTTAAAAAAAAGATACGCAAAGCAGGTCTTTGTGCTTATTTGAGGGCTTGCAATACTGCCCTGACACTTCCGTGCTTTTCTAACAGATTTTGGGCTTCCTCATACTCTAGTGCGAGCTCATCCATAATCATGCGAGTGCCTCTGTCCACCAATTTTTGGTTACTGAGCTGCATGTCTATCATTTTGTTGCCCTTGACCCTGCCTAGCTGAATCATGACTGAAGTAGAAATCATATTCAGTACCAGCTTCTGGGCTGTGCCTGCTTTGAGTCTGGTGCTTCCTGTTACAAACTCAGGGCCTACGACTACCTCAATGGGGTAATCTACGGCTGACGATAGTTCTGTGTCTGGGTTACAGGTGATGCATGCAGTCAATAGCCCTTTTGATTTGGCTTTCGTAACACCCCCAAGTACATAAGGCGTTCGCCCTGAGGCTGCAATCCCGATGACAATATCATTCTCTTGGATTTGCTGTGCTTCTAGGTCTTTCCAGGCTTGCTGCTCATCATCTTCTGCAAACTCTACGGCTTTTCGGATGGCAGTATCTCCCCCTGCGATGATGCCAATGACCCAATCATGCGGCACACCGAATGTAGGAGGGCACTCAGAGGCATCTAAAATTCCTAACCTGCCGCTAGTGCCAGAGCCTATATAAAACAAGCGGCCGCCTTGTCGCATGCGTTCCACTATCTCAGGGATAAGCTTTTCAATCTGTGGGATTGTCTTCGCCACAGCTTGTGGCACAGTATGATCTTCTTGGTTCATGTGTGTGAGCAGTTCGCCTACAGACATTTTTTCCAGGTGAGAGTATCGAGAGGTAGATTCGGTAACAGACATCATTTTTAAATCAATCAATAACAGTTAAGCAAGCACGCAAAATTACGATATTTTCTCATAATTTATAATACGTTTAACAGGGTTTGACATTTCATTTCGGTTTCTCTCCATTCTTTCTCGGGCTGAGAGTCCTCGGTGATGCCAGCCCCTGCATACAGGGTGATTGCATGTGGGTGAAGCTGCATACAACGCAGATTGACAAATAAATGTGTGGACTGCTGCAGATGCACTGGTCCCAAAAAGCCGCTATAAAACCCCCTGTCATACTGCTCATGCTTTAGCACAAAATCTTGGGCAGGGATTTTGGGCATGCCACAGACGGCAGAAGTAGGGTGCAAGAGGGGAAGCATGACCTTGCCCAACTCTGCAAAATTGGTTGATTTCATATCTACCCTAAAAGTCGTTTTTAAGTGCATTAAATTACCTGCCACCACTGTTTTAGGCCCTTCTTCTTGAAAATCTCTCAACCTGATTTTTTTGAAACAGTTGATGATGTACCTGCTCACAAGTGCCTGCTCTTCTATTTCTTTTTGTCGCCATGCCACCTCTGAGAGGTCTTGCCCCTCTTGGTAGGGCTGCGTGCCTGCAAGGGCTACTGTAGTAAATGCCTGTTGTGGGTCTGTATTCATCAGTATCTCGGGGCTTGCTCCCATCCAAGTACCTATTTTGGGAAGATGACAGAGATACACAAAGGCTGTCTGGTACTGCCTGCCTAGCCTCTGAAATACTGAAACTGCCTCAAAATTATCAGGCAAATCAATTTGCTTGGGGCGAGAAAGCACTACTTTTTGAAATTTACCTTCTTTGATTGCCCGAATGCCCCTTGCTACTATCTCTTGGTAATGGGCTTGGCTGAGGGCTTGTGCAAAATCTGTGGAAGGCAAAGCACTTTTGTGAGAAGAACTCAAGGGAGCGTCCTTCAGGTTTTGTCTTACTTTCTGCTTAAAATCTTGTGGAATAGTCAGATTCTCAAAAAAATCTTGCACAGTAGAGGCAGAGGTCAGGTGTGCATCAGCCCGCAAACGGTAAGATTGCCCCAAATCAGGATTTAAAAAAGGACTCATCACAAAACCAAGTGAGGCATCTTCCCAATCAATGGAATGCGGCACGGGCAGCCCCCCAAAATCTAAAATCAGGTGCTGCTCAGTCTGCTGAGGCAGTTGCCACATCGCAAAGGGAACTCCTTCCGAAAATGCAGCTTCTTTGATGGCACGCCAGAGTAATAAACAACTTGTAGGGGCGGCTTCTGAGAGAGAAATATGGGGTGATTTATCTTTGGAGTATAGCATATCAATCTATGTATGGCACTGCCTGTGCATTTTGGCTGTAGCTAGGCAGGCGTGTTTGCGTAAAAAATATTGAAAAACACAAAGTAATGTATTTACTTCATTTAGATTTTATCAATCGGGATGACTGCCATCGTGATTCGGCTCACATTGATGAGCTTGCCCTCTTCATTGTGAATCATAATCTGCCAGACTTGGGTAGATTTGCCGATGTGCAGGGGAGTCGCCTTGCCATAGACATAGCCCTCTCTGACAGGGCGAAGGTGATTGGAGTTGATGTCTAGCCCTACACACCTGTATTTTTTCATATCTACTGAGAATGCAGCCCCTACACTGCCCAAAGTTTCTGCCAATACCACAGAAGCGCCCCCGTGCAAGATGCCATAAGGCTGCCGAGTGCGGTGGTCTACAGGCATTTTGGCACAGATATAATCTTCACCTACTTCTGTAAACTCTATGCCCAGGTGTGCATTCATAGAGTTTTTGTCATTGTCATTGAGCATTTGGGGGCTTAGGTCTTTGAGCATCATAGAGAATGTCGGGTTTAAAAACTAAAATAAATACTTCTAAGTAAATGGATAATCAAAAATTATGGAATACTTTGATTGTCAGTAACTTACAGCAAAATAATACTGTAATCCAATTTTGAGTACTTATTAAACCAAATTGCTGGCTAAAAAGATTTGCAAAGCAGTAGAAATAAAAGCAAAGGCAGGCAAAAATACACGGTGCATCGCCCAAACACATCTGACTCACCTTCTTCCGAATCTTGTAGCCTACTTCCTGCACCCTTTTTTGGAAATGCTTCATTTATGTCAGAAACTCATAAGATTTCACGCCTATGCCGTTTGCCCTTCTTGGCTTGGTGTTTTCTACAGAGATTTCAGTTCTAACGGACTTAAAAAGAAGTCTTGGGTCTGGTCATTTTTGAGCTCATCTTCATCCGTCTTGTTGCAATCTTCTTCAATGCTTTTTTGCATCAACACTCAATCACTTGATAGAATACTACCCGCAAATTTGAGCAGGTTTTGTGGATTGAGCATAATATAAAAAGTGTAAAAAACTAGCTTTTGTTCTTGAGTGTTTCTTTCGGTTTTGGTCTTAGTGTGCTTGTTTGCTTCTCTAAGTTAAAGTTTTTTTGGGTGCTGTGCAAGTTTTGTCAAGGGCTTAAAGTAAATTGTGTGCTTGGTGCTGGCTCGGTCTTGAACTCGCAGTGAAAAGCGGACGCTTCTAGTAATGAATAGTATATGAATTTATTGGACTAAGACAATAAATCAAAAATTTGTCTTAGTACAGTAAAAATTCTGATTCCGTGATTGATATTTCACGAACCATAGTTTTTTTGGTTTGTGAAGATATGAATTGAGGGTTTAGTGCCATCTTGTTTGTGCTTGGGAAAGAAAGGCCTATTTCTATTGGATTGTCCAGTTCTCTATTTCCAATGCTGAAATACGTCCAAAGTGATTTGTGTTGTTTGTGATTAACTTCATATCAAATACAATGGCTGTTCCTGCAATAAGTGTATCATTATGCCCAATACTTAGCCCTTTGCTTCTTAGTTCGGCATAAATTTCTGCCGATTTCTTGGCAATATCTTCCGAAAGTGGCAACACTTTGTTAAGATGAACAAACTTCTCAAAAGTAACTAGCTGTTTTTTGGCATCTTTGAAATACAGCCCATTGAGTACTTCATAATAGGTAATCACACTAATATTGATAAAGCCAAATTCTTGTAGATATTTATCAAGAAGGTTTACTACCTCTATGTTGTTGCGAAAGAAAAAGGAAAGTGTATCTGTATCAATGAGTGCTTGTTTCATAGTTCAATATCACGGCTAAACATTTCGGACTTGGTATTTTCTACAACTTTTAAGTACTCATCAAAATCACTATCAGACATCTCCGACCAAGCACCTGCCAAACTGAGTATTTCAGTTCTATTTTGCTCTTTTTGATGGATTTCCCTCGCAAGATTTCGCAAAAAATTATCTACTTGCTGTAAATAGTCGGTAGGTACAGCACTCAACTGTACTAAAATTGACTGATAAACACTGTCTTCTTGTCGTATCATACGTTTGTTAATTTTCTTCTCTTATTTAGTAAAATAAAGTATTTGTTTTGTAACGCTAATATTGAGGCAAACCGTTCACTTTTTACCTTCATTTGCGGTCTTCTTTGTGTAGATAAACTGATGCGCTTGGCTTTTTACACCCTACTAAGTTAAGGATTTTTTTGGTGCTGTGCAAGTTTTGTCAAGGGCTTAAGGGAGTGTTCAATAAATAATCTCCCTAGTTTTATTAGGGACGGAGTTGCTTGCGAAAGGAGGCTGGTAAACGAGGGTTTTCTATATCTAGTTTTAAATATTCAATATTTAAGTTCTTATATTCTGCAACCATAAGCATTAACTTATTAATTTCGT
>JAABSX010000033.1 GCA_011390205.1 Microscillaceae bacterium
TGATATGTATCAGCCTATTTTTGAAGAGTATGGCATCACTGCCATCGATAAAATAGCCCAAGCTTGGCAAGAACCGCACAGGCACTACCACAATGAAGAACATCTTGCCTTTTTGCTACATCAAATAGAAGAACTGCATCAGGCTAAAAAAATCAATGAAGAAAATCATAAAACACTCGTTTTGGCTGCCTTTTTTCATGACATCATCTATGACCCCACTCGCCAAGACAATGAAGAAAAATCAGCAGAAATATTTGCCGATTTATCTACCAAGCATCTCCACAGTGAGTTAATCCAAGAAATTATCTTAGATACCAAACAGCACCAAGGCAAGACTGAACTCTCTAAACAGTTTAGTGCCTTGGATATGGCAATTGTTACAGAAACCAGCTTTGCGGAACTGCTTGCTTGGGAGAGAAAAATTTTCAAAGAATTTCAGTTTGTAGATTATACACTCTACCGTGAGGGGCGAATGGCTTTGCTGCGTAAATTTATCAAAGAATACCCTCAAAATGCTGTGAATCTAGGTTTTTTGCTGGAGTATGTCGCACAGCACCGCCCCCGAATAGGTGTTTATCCTGGTTCTTTTTACCCTTTTCACAACGGACATCTGAATATCTTAGAAAAAGCTGAAACCGTTTTTGACAAGGTCATCATCGCAAGAGGCATTAATCCAGACAAGCAAGACATCAACAAAGATACCATTGGGAGTCAGACACTTAAATACAGACAAGTAGAAAATTTTCAGGGCTTTCTGACAAAATATCTGAGCTCCAAAGAAACCTATGCAGACATTACGCTCGTGCGTGGCTTACGCAATGGCGATGACCTAGATTATGAAGTCAATCAGCTCAGATTTATGGAAGATATGAAAGACAATCTCAAAGTTGTCTTTCTACCTTGTGATAAAGAATACGAGCATATTTCTTCTTCTTCCATCAAAAATTTAGATAAAATAGACCCAGATTTTAGCAAGCGTTATGTGCCAGCCTGATGTGTTCTTCTAAGGGTATGCAGGTGAATATTTATCTAAGAACTACTAAAAATATAGCAAATTGAAAAGAAGAAAATTTATCAAAGATACCTTGGGGGGGCTGCCTTTGTTGGTGCTGACTCCTTCTCTTTTGGCTTCTTGTGCAGAAGATGAAATCAAACCCAATGGCAAGACTGTCATAGTTATTGGCGCTGGAATATCAGGGCTGGCAGCTGCACGAAGACTCAAACAAAATGGATTTACTGTGATAGTCTTAGAGGCACAAGGAAAAATAGGGGGGCGATTGCGGACAGACAGAACGCTAGGTGTTCCATTTGATGCAGGGGCAAGTTGGATTCACGGGCCCAACAGAAATCCCATTCGTAATCTAGCCTCACAAGCAGGGGCTACTACTTTTTTGACGGATGATGAGCAGGTAAAAGTATTTGATACGAATGGTGTGCCTTATACAGATGCTTTTTTGACAAATGCTGAAAATCAATTTACAAATGCTTTGAGAGATGTGAAAAATGCCAGTACGCCTACACAGAGTTTTGAAGCAGTATTCAATACGCTATACCCCACACAATCTACCAACCGCCTTTGGAAATATATGCTCTCAGCATATTTAGAATTTGATACAGGGAGTGATATTTCTCTATTGTCTGCCAAGTATTTTGATGATGATGAGGCATTTGGAGGAAGTGATGTCATTATTACCAATGGCTATGATAAAATAACAGATTACCTAGGGCTAGGGCTAGACATTAGGTTGAATAGCCCTGTGAGTGCCATTGATTATACTGAAAATAAGGTAAAATTAACAGTCAATGGAGAAGCACTCGAGGGCGAATATGCCTTGGTAAGTGTGCCTTTGGGAGTGCTAAAAAATAATCGCATTGCTTTTACGCCAGATTTACCAGTAGCAAAGTTAGATGCCATCCATCAGCTTTCTATGGGCAATATCAATAAATTTTTATTGGTATGGGACAGTGCATTTTGGGATACGAGTCTTCAGTACATTGGCTACACTCCTGAAACCAAAGGCAAATTCAACTATTTTTTGAATTTCAGAAAATTTACCAGCCACAATGCCTTGATGACTTTTGCCTTCGGCAACTATGCCACACACACCGAAAGCCTGACCGATAGCGAAATCATAGACGAAATTATGCAACACCTAAAGGGAATCTATGGCAATAATATCCCGAACCCTAGCCACTTGCAGCGAACCAAATGGGGGCAAGATGAAAACACCTTTGGGGCATATTCATTTGTGAGCAATGCTTCAAGTTCAGAAGATTTTGACATACTTGCGAGCAGCCTCAACAATAAGGTGTTTTTTGCAGGCGAGCATACAGAAAGAGATTACAGAGGCACTACCCATGGGGCATATTTAAGTGGGATAAGAGAGGCCGATAAAATCGCAAGAATTTAACTCAATTTACCATAATCAGATAATTGACCCTACAGCATCAACGCACCTTAATAAACTAGATTTTGGCTTGTATTGAGTATCACAAATCAACATTTTTACAAAAAAAGAATGAATTTTGATTTATTTTATTAATATTGTTTTTAAAAATCATGATTACCTAAGCCATGTCAATACACTACAAAATCATATCTAAAAGTCCTGAAAGATTGGTCTTGCAAGAAAACACCTCGACTTCTTGGATAATTGCCATTGTAATAGGGATTTTGGGTGGACTTGCCTTTGCTCTTGGGCTTGTAGGCTTGTCTGCCGAGCCCATGCCCGCAGAATCCGAGCAGATTTCTTGGATTATGACTTTTATGGGAGGGGCATTTTTGCTTAGTGTATTGGTGATATTAGATGCAAGAAATGACAATCCCAAAGAACTGATTTTTGACAATGCCTTACAAGAACTGCACATCCACCAAAAAACTGACAAGAAAAGCTATTATGCTGTGATTCCTTACAAAGATATCAAAGGGTTTTTAGTGCGTAGAGTAGCCCGAGGCAGTGGTAAAAGCAAGCAAACGGGCTATACAGTGTATATGCAAAAGACAGATATGAGCCTCTGGAGCCTGAATACATTCAATCACTTAGGACGTGCAGAAGTGCTTCATCAAGAAATAGAACAGTTTTTTGAGAGAAGAAATGACCTGGTTTACAGTCCTTCTATCATTGCTGAGTTTCCGAGTAAAGTTATTCAACGTTATGAATATGCTGATAAAGTAGAGATGAGGTGGCGTAATAAGATCCATATCAGAAAGATAGCTTTGCTAGGCATCATAGCTTGCTTTTGGGGGATAATCATCAAAGTAGTGCCCAGTGAATCATATATAGGATTTATTTTATTTTCTGCCGTCTTGACTTTGATTAGTGGCATCATCCTTTATAATCTCTTCTTAGATTTGACCACTACGTATGGCATAGAAATCAGCAAGACGGGCATTAGCTCACTCCGAAATAAAAGAACAATCCGCACAATAGGTTTACAAGATGTGGCGGTGATAGGCTTTGATTTCTCAGACCAAGTGGGCGGCAAGCCACTCAGGGTGATGACAAATGAGCAGCAGCAAGCCCTCAGCACGATGAATGTAGAAGATGGCATCAGTATGTCAGAGATAGGCACAGCTTTTAGGTTGGCTACTTCTATGTGGCAAATCAACATCGATAGATTAGATGTGGTCGGTAGGATAAACCTCGAGCATTTTATAGAGCAAGACCTCAAAAAATATGGGGCAAAACATGTAAAATAAACCACAAAAAAATAAACCAAGCTTAACTTACATACAGTACCAAACCTTTCAGATATTCTCCTTCGGGGTGATAAATACTGACGGGATGGTCTAGAGGCTGTGTGATTTGGTGCAAAATACGCACCTCTCGCCCTACACTGGCACAGGCAGTAAATACGATTTTACGAAAAGTATCTCTGTCAATGCTTCCTGAGCAAGAGAAAGTAAAGAGAATCCCACCTGGAGCCAATTTTTTTAGACCTAATTCATTCAGGCTAATGTAGCCACGAGTGGCATTTTTTACGGAGCGTTTGTTTTTGGCGAAGGCGGGTGGGTCTAGCACCATTACCTCATATTTTTCGGGGGTAGTTTTAAGAAATTCAAAACAATCTTGGGCAAGGGCTGTATGTGGGGCATCTTCTCCAAAATTTGAGAGGATATTTTGTGTGCAAAGCTCAGTAGCTTCTTTAGAAATATCTACAGAGTGCACGTGTTTCGCTCCTCCCGCAAGGGCATAGACACTAAAGCCGCCTGTGTAGCCAAAGGCATTCAAGACCGTTTTTTGGTAGGCATATTTCATCAGAAGCTGTCGGTTTTCTCGTTGGTCTAAGAAAAAGCCTGTTTTTTGCCCTTCTTCCACGTTTACTTCAAATTTTAAGCCGTGCTCAAGGATGTTTACTTTGGGCGAAGTAGCCTCAGTGAGCCATCCGCCTTTGAGGCTTGTTTTCTCAAATCTCTGCGTATTTTCTTTATTTTTAAGATAGACATGGGCAAACCCAAGCCGTTTTAGCCCAGCTACCAGCAAAGGATAAATTTTTTCTGTGCCTTTAGTAAGGATTTGCAGCACCACCACATCCGCATAGACATCAGCAATCAGTCCTGGCAAAAAATCACCCTCTGCATGGATGAGCCTGTAGGCATTGGTTTGGGCATCTTTGATGTATTCTTGGCGAATGTCATAGGCTTGCTTGAGCTTCTGAAACCAAAATTCCTCGTTGATTTCTACTCTTTGTCTTCCTAGATGTACCATACGGCAGGTAATCTGACTATTGGCATCATAAAAGCCTATGCCTAGGTATGCTCCATTTTCTTGCAGCACCTCCACCAAATCACCACTTTGGGCTTCAGGAGCAATGCGCTGTACAGCACCCGAAAATACCCAAGGATGCCTCTGCAAAAGTGATTTTTCTCGCTTGGATTTAAGAGTGAGTGTGGGCAAAGAAATATTTTGTGTCATATATAAATGTAATTAAGGGCTTGCTAGACGTTTGTTTAATAAAAGTAATATTTTTGAAGAGCCAAAATACACTCTAATAAAGTATGTTCTACCAAGTATGTTGAGGGCATATCCAAATACAAATATAAGTAGATTTAGCATTGAGTCAGATAAAAGTCGTGATTTACTAAATTAGTTGAAGTCGTTTTTGAGTGTAATCAGTTTATAAACAACAAGTTACAAAAATTGACCATTCAAAATTTATCCCTATTTTATTGAATATGAATCATAGAAGTACAAAATACATTGTTCAGATTTTTTTATGTTTAGTTTTATTCTTGGCACTTAGCCCTGATACACAGGCCCAGAGAATGCGCCCAAGCAAGCCGATGAAGCCCTCAAATACAGAAGGCTACGTGAGTGCGGGTATTCAGGTGAATGCCATGAACTATACAGGCGATATCCCCGCAGGCCCAAACTACACACGCCCAGGCATAGGAGCATTTATCTCTAGAAAAATCAGCCCAAAACTTCACATACAGCTTGGAGCGGCTTGGGGAAGGCTAGAGGCAGATGATGCAGGCACTGCACCAAGCAATGATACGTATGCACGTAATTTACATTTCAGAAATGACCTCAAAGAAATCTCGCTACTGGCTCAATGGGATGTAATAGGCAGCTACGGAAAGCATTTCAGACGAAAAGGAGTAAGCCCCTACCTCTACGCAGGCATCGCACTGTTTCACCACAATCCGCAGGCAAAAATACCCACAGCAGAGGGAGATGCTTGGGTAAATCTTCAACCTTTGGGCACAGAAGGACAAGGAAGGCCTGGCTATGCCCAAATGTATAGCAATATCCAAATAGCAGTGCCTGTGGGCTTCGGCTTCAAATTTAAACTGGACCAACGCTGGGATATGGGTATAGAAACGGGTGTCAGGTTTACATTCTTTGATTATTTGGATGATGTAAGTGGAGATTATCCAGATATGGCAGATCTCGGCAACCCCCTGGCAGTAGCTATGTCTAACAGGAGCTTAGAGCCTGCTGCTGCCCTGAGTGGAGAGTTGAGAGATTTAGATGCCATTGCAGCAAGGTTTGGTGCAACAGAAAATTACACAGGCTTTGATGGGCGGACTTATCGCACGGTGCCCAGCTTTAGGCGAGGACAAAGCACCAGAGGTAATGTCAATAGCAAGGACATGTACTTTGTTACGGGAGTTCGCCTAAGTTATATCATTAATGTAGGGCTCAAATGCCCTCAGTTTAGGTGGTAACCTTTGTAATAAGTGAAGGCTTCTTTTTATTTTTCTGACAATCACCCACAAAAGGCACATGATTTTACACCAAACAACTTGACTAAAAGCAAGTTACGATTTTGTTAAATCATAAAAAAGCTGTCATTTATGATTGCTTTATCAATAGATGTTGTAATTTTACGGCATGGAGTAGCTTACAAATAATCCAAAGATTTTGGGTTGATTTTTGTAAATGCTTGTATGACAGTGTCTTAAATTTTATTGATTTTTGTTTGCATTTCTTGAATAAAAATGCTTTTAGAAACTAAAAAAAACTGAATAAAGACGCATTTTTGATTAAATTAAATATTATGAAACAGTCTATATATATCCTCTTCATATCACTTTTAGTAACAATTACTTGCACACTCTCTGCCCAAGAAACCGATAAAAAATTTGAAAAAGGAGAAGATGTACGCATCCCAGCCCTTTCTAAGGACCCTCTAAAAACCTCCCAGCCTAAAGAAGAAGCCAAACCCAAATCTGAAAGTAAGCCCGAAGAAGATAAAAAACCAAACAAAGATGCAGGAAAGATAGACGATGGAAGTTTTTCTGTATTTAAAGAAACCTCGCTAGTCAGCACTGACCCCCTTCAGAATACCATAGGAGAACTCAAAGTAGTCCGTATTTCCGAAGAACTTCAAATAGACTGTGTCTGGATTAAAGCAGCAGAATATTATGCCATCTGGGACTCAAAATATCCGAACCCTTATCAAAAAGATGCAGCACTTTTTAGAGATACCGTGCAAATACAGCTTTATGATATCCCACAAGGAGAGCTTTGGGCTTCACCATTAGAAACTACCCTACAGACCTCAGGCTTTGGGCCTCGATGGGGGAGGTATCACCAAGGAATAGACCTAAACCTACAAATGGGTACACCGATTATGACTACTTTTGACGGAATCGTCAGAATATCAGCTTTTGATAGAGGATTCGGGAATTATGTGGTAATAAGGCACAGAAACGGGATAGAAACCCTTTACGGGCATATGAGTGCAAGGAAAGTGGAGGTAGGGCAAGTACTCAAAGCAGGGCAAGTCATAGGCTTAGGCGGAAGCACAGGCTGGAGCACAGGCCCACACCTGCATTACGAAACACGCTACGAAGGAAATACCTTTAACCCTTTGCTCATTTATGATTTTTCACTCCCTGAGCAGCTACTCACCGATAAGTTTGACCTTATGCCACAGCATTTTAGCCATTTGGGAAACAAAATTCGCAAGACAATTGTGCACAAAGTAACTCCAGGCGAAACACTCTCTATCATCGGGGCAAAATACAATGTGTCTGTTACTACCCTCGCCAAACTCAACCGGCTGAGTGAAAACTCGGTTTTGCAAGTAGGGCAAACCATCATCATTAAATAGTCTATCAAATCACTACTGACGCAATGACCAAACTAGACCTGCTCGTATTAGGTGCTCACCCTGATGATGCCGAACTAGGTGCTGGAGGAATCATCGCCTCACACATCGGAAAGGGTAAGACAGTGGGAGTCATAGATTTTACCAAAGGTGAATTAGGCTCAAGAGGAACGCCACAAATACGCAAAGAAGAGGCTGATGCAGCCAGTAAAATACTCGGACTGACTGTCAGAGAAAACCTAGGACTGGCAGATGGTTTTTTTGAGAATAACCAAGCCTCCCAACTCACTTTAATACAAGCCATCCGAAAATACCGCCCTGAAGTAGTCTTGGCAAATGCACCCATAGATAGACATATAGACCACGGAAGAGGAGCAGCCCTCGCAAAAGATGCTTGTTTCTTGTCAGGCCTTGCCAAAATACACACAAAAGACAGCAACGGCAATGCCCAAAAGCACTGGAGACCCAAAGCACTTTATCATTATGTCCAAGATTATCACCTTACTCCCTTACTGGTGATAGACGTTACCGATTTTTGGCAGATTAAAATGCGAGCCGTCAAGGCATACAGCACTCAGTTTTATACCCCCAATCAAGAAGGCCCTCAAACACCGATTTCCTCTCCTGATTTTCTACACTTCTTAGAAGCCCGTGGAAGAGAAATGGGGCGTATGATAGGGGTAGAGTTTGGTGAAGGGCTTATCAAAGCCACTCCCATAGGCACAGATAATCTCTTCAAACTGTATTAAGCACTGATTTTTTTGGATTTCTGGAAAATATCAGAATCTTGCACATCAATGCACTAAAACAAATTTAAGAATAGATTTACTAAACTACCTTTGTAAATAATCCGTTCTAAAGCTCGTCGTGTTTTTTTAATCTCTAAAATCTTTTCAATACAAGTATCAGTAAGCATGAGCAAATAGGCATATCTCTCTAGCTGACTGACAGCATATCCAAGCAAAAATATGATAAGAATATTGATAAAAATTTTCATAACATTGCTCCTTATCGCACATCATAGCACCTACTCAACAGCACAAAACAAGCTCACCGTAGTCAAAGGACAAGTACTGGAAGTGCTTACAAGAGGAGATGGAAAAAAAATTACTGTAACAATACCCGAAACAAGCGTAAGCATCTCGGATGATGCAGACCAAACCACCAAGACAAATGCGGAGGGTAATTTTGAACTCAAACTGAGCAAACCTATCAAAAAGGGGGAAGCTTTTGCCATCAAAGCCGAGAAAAGTGGCTATTATATGATTAGAGATGTATCAAGTGTACAGAAAACTTCTAAAATCATATTGATAAATGATATAAAATTAGACCCCAATGCACTCATAATATACCTGACCAAAGTCCCAGTAGGCAGCGGACTTACCTCCAGCAATACAGATGACTCAAGAATAGCACTGAGCGGGTACATTACCTTTCAAGACGAGGTCTTGGAAGACGTCAATGTCAAGATAAAAGGTGTAGAGGATGTCTATGACAATACCAATGAACAAGGCTTTTTTGAGATATATCTGCCAAGTGCCAACTTCAAACCACAAGAAATATTCACACTTGTACTTCAGAAAGATGGAAAATCAGAAGAAATACAATTCAAAGATATTAGAGATTTTCAGACACACCCATTTATCTCTTTTCATAGCTACTCCCCCACAGTAGCCCAAGAAAATAAAAAAAATGAAATGGGATTGTCAAAAACAAAAGAGGAAAAATCAAAAGCCAATGTTGAAACGACTAAGAATCAAAATATCGAAAGAAATTTTAGAAGATTTATAGATAACCTAGACAAAATTAACCTCAAAGGACTCAGCTCTGATGAAATAAAAATATTGAAAGATAGCCTCAATCATTACGCTGATTATATCTCTGATATCTCTGAGCAAAACCAAAACTTAGAGCAGCAATCTAACGAGTATGTAACCCTCCTAGAAAAAACCAGAGACCAACAGCAAAAACTCATGGAAACCGAAAAAGAGCTTATCAGAGTAGAATTAGAAAATCAAAATAAAACCAATATCATTATCTCTATGTCTGCCATCCTGATGATTCTTTCTGGTTGGATTTACTATTACTTTTATGTCAATAAAAAAATTAGAATCCAGACAGAAGAGCTTAACAAAAGGCATAGATTCATTGACTTTTTGCTCCAAGAGCTAAACCACAGAGTTACCAATAATCTACAGGTCATTTCTAGCATGCTGCGCCGAAAAATCAGACGATTGCCAGACGAAAACGCCAAAATCGCCCTCAAAGAAATCAACAAACGTGTCATGGATATTTCTGCCATACATCTAGGCTTGTATAGCCAAAACGATAGCCGCCCCATCAACCTAAAACACTATATCCGAAACATCACCAACACCCTCGAGAAGTTATATGCCTTTGAAAAAAAACCCATCAAAGTACACATAGAAGTAGAGGGCATTGAGATTGCACACAAAAATGCCGTCTTTTTCGGATTAATCGTCAATGAACTGGTAACCAATGCCATGAAGTATGCCTTCCACGAAGAAGAAAACCCAGAACTTTGGATAGAAGTAAGCAAAAAAAACAATACACAATACCTTATGCAGGTCAAAGACAATGGCAAAGGTGTACCAGATGATTTTGATTTAGAAAAAGCCAAATCTTCGGGCTTAAAATTGGTCAATCTCATCACACAGATGCTAGATGGCTCTTTTAAGATGAGCAATGAACAAGGCTCTAAATTTGATATGACACTGCGTTTAATTTAAAAAAATATTTTACATCAATATACTGAAAAATGCCTGATTTGCAACCTACCGACCTCATCGCCCGTGCCGAAGAGATTTATGATTACTTGGCAAGCAATGATATTTCACAGACACTCAAAAGGTTACTTGATTTTGTGCAAGATTTTTCTACTCAAGATACGCATCAGCAGCAAGTTATTACACTTTATCAATCTTTTAGAGTATATAATCAGCAACTACAAGACAAATCATTGGCTGAAATAAAACCACAAAGAGATGCCTTGGTGCAAGAGGTTTTTAATATCATAGAACAAATAGAGCAAAGTTGGGAAGGTCAAAATAAGTCCTAATTCATCTTCAAAAATCAAACGCAACATTTACGCAACTTTTGCCATGACCGAAAAATCTATCCATACTTTAGCCCAAGAACTCAAAGATAAACTCAGCACAGACCCTACTGCGGCTGCCAGAGAAATGATAGAGTTTACCAAAAGATTTGCACATAATCCACTCTTAAAAAGAGAGGCTCTGATGCTCAAATTAGATTATTCTAATGCACAGCAAGAAGATGAAAAAGAACACATCTTAGAAGCGATGCTGGTGCTAATTAACAATGTGGTCAAAGATTACCTCCAACAGCCCGAAGCTGACCGAATAGAGACACAAAAATACTTAGCAAGAAAACAAGCAGCCCTCAAAACTACGGTTCAGCAAAAAATACCGAGCAAGACTTCTAGGATTTTGTTTGAAGGAAAGGGAGTAGGGAAAAGATTTAAAAATACAGGCTTCGAGCTTTCTGGCATAGATTTAACCCTTAAAATAGGGCAAATTACGGGCGTAGTCGGTGAAAATGGCAATGGAAAAACAACACTCTTCAGAATCTGTGTAGGTGATTTAAAAGAAAATGCAGGGCAAATCCGATTTCCTGACCTTGAGCAAAATGAATGGAATCAACTGAACTGGCAGGAAATCAAAAAACACATCGCTTACATCCCCCAAGAACTGCCCAAGTGGCATGGCTCTATCCAAGAAAACCTACACTATGAAGCCACTACACACGGATTAAACCCACAAGAAAATCAAAAAGCAGTAGATTACATCCTCCACCGTCTGGGTCTGAAAGAATATGCACATCGCTCTTGGTCTGCTCTTTCAGGAGGCTATAAGTTGCGTTTTGCACTTGCTAAAGCCCTTGTCTGGAGACCCCGTCTTTTGGTGATAGATGAGCCTCTTGCCAATTTAGATGTAAAGGCACAAGCTACAGTTTTAAACGACCTCAAAAATCTCTCTCAAAGCCTAAAATATCCACTTGCTATCCTCATCAGCTCACAGCACTTGCACGAGATAGAGCGAGTGGCAGATTCTATTTTATTTTTGAAAGCAGGCAAAACGGTATTTTATGGCAATACCAGCGAAGTAGGCAAAGAAAGGCTTGAAAATTCTTTTGAGATAGAATGTAACCTCAGCTTATCAGCCTTAGAAGAAAAATTACAAGGTTTTGAGTACAATAGCCTAGACCACAACGGGCTTGTGTTTATAGTTCATGCACCTCTTCACATAAATTCACAAAATTTATTAGGGCATTTGTTGGGAAAAGAAGTAGAAATTCGTTATTTTCGTAACATTAGCCAATCGACTAAAAAATTATTTGTATCATGAAAATTCTAAACAAACTTGTTCCCAAATTCTTGCGTCAGTTTGACCAGTATTTGTTGCTTCACCACCCTGTAATTTGGGAGACGAGAGGGCATTATTTTCTTTTTTACTCCTTTGTAGTCGTTAATTCTATTGTGCTAGGTCTAGGATTACTCTATCCTGTCAGTCTAGGGCAGCCGCTAGATTTTACATTTGTAAAACAAATGATTATAGTAGGAAATTTTTTGGGACTGATTGCTTGGGCTTTTTTTGTGTATGTTCAGACTTTCAGACGTAAAAACGCTTATAACTGGCAGGAAAACCTTGTTCAATTAGGCGTGTATGCACTCTGCCTAGCTAGTTTGGGCATCAATATCTTACTTTTCCCCAATGTGGTGAGAATGCGTGCTACTTCACTCCTTTCCAAAGAGGCGACTCTAAATGCGATTCATCAGTACAGTCAAGCTAAATACTTAGATGATTTGGCAAAAAAATATACCGTGAGTTTAAAACCTCACTCAAACCATACCTACTACTTAAAACGCATTCAGGAGATGTCTATGAATCAAGACAAGCAAGTAGAAGAGTATTTAAAGTTACAGGAGAAACTTATGGAACTGCTAGACATCAGTAAATCTCCAAATTATCAGCAGCACAAAGCACGCATAGATAAATTTGCAGCGGCTTACGTGGCTGCTCATAGTTCGCTCATATTAGATGATTTTGAGTTTGAGTATGTGTACAGAGAGGGGGCTTCAGAAGAGCTTGTCTATGCTGATTCGGAAGAGTATTCGGAGAGAGTACCGTATGAATATCAAGACTATCAGGCTTTCAATGAAGAACTTGCTTTTTGGAGAGAGGACAGCACTTATTTTGCACAGCAGATTTATGCCAATTCTAAATGGAATGAGGTTTTTAAGCAAGAGGTCATCCGTAATAACTTACATCCTGCACGCTTGCTCAATCTTTATCTTCGTAAAAGAGGTACAGCAGCACATCTTGTCTATATGAACAGCTTCTTTTTGCAAGGAAAAACCATGAAAGATTTATTCAAAAAAATGCAGTTAGACCCTTATCAAGATAGAAAAGCACATGAAACACTTACAAGCCTTTTGTCAGATTTATATAATTTTCATGACAGCAATGTTTTCTTTTCTTCTTGGGAACATCTCATTTTGGATATGGGTATTTTAGATAAAATAGAACTTGATTACAAGTACAATCAAGGGTCAGGAAGCACCCAATATATGAATGCCATTCTTGCTTGGACCAATACCCCGAGGGTAAAAGCACATTTTCAACAATGGTCAAGACCAGGTGCAGAGTTGGGGCTACTGCTTCGTTCGCTTTCTGTAGTTTTTGTGTTTTTCACCTTATTGGCGATGGTTTTTAGGATATTTACTATTCGTAATTTATTCATTTCTGCGGTAATATGTGTGATAGGTGCTTGGGCAGTATTGTTTGGAATATATATTTTGGATATGGAGGGCATAGACCTTTTGTTTTCTTCATCTTATTATGGGTATGGCTATATTATAAGAGACGTTTTGTTGCTGTATTATCCTTTGGGGCTGCTTTTACTTTTACAAGGCATCAGCATAACATATTTTTTTAGTGTTCAGCATAGTCAAAAATGGATGAGGACTTGGATAGCCACCTTGTTAAGTGCGAGCTGTTTGGCAGGTGCTTTTTCTTTTTCTGTTTTGATGAGGCAGAATGTGGGTGATTACCCTAATAAATTTGGGGAAAGAATTATGTTTGAACCTTATTTTATGAGTTTGTATATAGGAGTTTTACTTGTTTCTGTACTTGGTTTTGTACTGTATCAGGCATATCAGCGACTAAACTACCTACCCAAGATGAGGTAAAATAAACAATGGAGAAAGTGGTGCATAAGAAGACAAACGAGAGGAAGGAAACCTATCCCCTGCAGGGTGTTTCACCTTTGGAAATTTTGGTGATTCAACAAAATCCCAACATCCAATGCACAGATATTTTTAAGTTTTAAATAAAATCACTTCTCCATTGTCTGAGTTATATACACATCTACCGATTTTTATCCTTCTAGCATTTTGACAAAATCATCTTCTGAGATAATTTTGACATCAAATTTCTCTGCTTTCTCTAGTTTAGCAGGGCCCATATTTTCACCTGCCAACAGAAAATCAAGCTTTTTAGAAATCGAAGAAACTACTTTTCCTCCATTGGCTTCTATCTTTAGCTTAAGCTCATCTCTGCCAAATTGATTAAATACGCCCGAAATCACAAAGGTTTTTCCTTCTAGGTGAGTGCTTTCTTGCTTGTTTTCTTCCTCACTTTGCTCAAAAGATAGTCCTGCTTGTTGGAGTTTAGCCACAAAAGCCAAGTTTTCTGCATCTTGAAAATACTCCATGATACTTTGAGCGATTCGTTCCCCGATGTCTTCTATCTCTACCAATGCTTCAAGGCTTGCTCTTTGGATATTGTCTAAGTTTTTGAGTGCTTTGACTAATTTTTTAGCCACTGTCTCCCCTACAAATCTGATTCCGAGTGCAAAAAGTACTTTTTCAAAAGCTTGTTCTTTGCTCTTTTGCACTCCATCAATGAGATTTTTGGCAGATTTGGGCTGCATGCTTCTTTTAGAAAATTCACCTTTTTTCTCAGAATAGCTTTCAAACTCAAGCCCTAGTACATCTTCATATTTTAGAAAATAGAGGTCAGCAGCATCTTTGATTTTACCTGTTTTGAGCAGTCCATTGATAGTTTCACCTCCAAGTGAGTCAATGTTCATTGCTTTTTTAGCTACAAAATGCTCAATTCTTCCACTAATCTGAGGAGGACAAGCCCTAAAATTAGGGCAGAAATGCACCGCTTCCCCTTCTTTTCTGAGCAAGGCAGTGCCACACTCAGGGCAATCTGTAGGGTAAACTAGTGCTTGACTCTCTGCGGCACGGGCTTCAAAATCTACTCCTGTAACTTTGGGAATGATTTCTCCTCCTTTTTCTACAAAAACCATATCTCCTACTCTCACATCCAGTCTTTCTATTTCATTGGCATTGTGGAGAGAAGCCCTTTTGACAGTAGTGCCAGCCAGTTGCACAGGCTCTAGCTCTGCTACGGGCGTAACTGCCCCCGTTCTGCCTACCTGATAAGTAATGTCTAGCAAGCGAGTAGCTACATTTTCGGCTTTGTATTTATAGGCTATAGCCCATCTAGGGCTTTTGGAAGTGAAGCCAAGCACTTCTTGCTGTCTGTAGTGATTGACCTTAATCACGACTCCGTCAGTTTCTAGGGGTAGTGTTTTTCTTTTATTTTCCCAATGAGCGATATAAGCCAGCACCCCCTCGATGCTTTGGCATTTTTGATAGGTAGGTGAGATATTGAAACCCCAGTTTTCCAGTGCCTTGACTGACTCTTCGTGCGTGTTGAAAGGAAGATTTTCTCCTAATAAATAATAGGCATATACATCTAGTTTTCGGCGAGCTACTTCAGAAGAATCTTGTAGCTTGAGCGTACCTGAGGCGGTGTTTCGAGGGTTTGCATAGAGTTCTTTGCCTTCTTCTTCACGTTCTTGGTTGAGCTGTGCGAAGACTGTATTGGGCATAAAAATCTCCCCTCTTACTTCAAACTGAGCAGGTGCATCAGAGGCAGTTACATTGAGTGGAATGCTGCGAATGGTTTTTACATTGGCAGTGATTTCATCACCTTGTGTGCCGTCTCCTCGTGTGATTCCTTGCTTCAGGACTCCTTGCTCATAACGCAAACTAATAGAGACCCCATCAAATTTGAGTTCACAGATGTATTCCAGTGTTGCCAAATCAAAGCCTTCTTCTTCCAGTATTTTTTTTATTCTTTTATCAAATTCTCTTAGGTCTTCTTCAGAATAAGTATTGCCAAGCGAAAGCATTGGATACTGATGCTTTACAGTAGGGAAATCTTTGGTGAAAGTACCACCTACGCGTTGTGAGGGTGAGTCCTCTTTTTTGAGAAGCGGATACTGTGTTTCTAGTTTGATAAGTTGATTGAGTAATTTATCAAACTCCAGGTCAGAGATTTCTGAGCGGTCTTTTTGGTAGTATTGATGGTTATAATAGTGAATCTTTTCTGTAAGGTTTTGGATCTGCGAACGTGCTTCTTCGGGGGTCATAATTTCAATATTTTATATTTAGCACAAAAATAATATTGAAAATGCTTCATGGAGCATTTTTTTTCTTATTTTTGATTTTTGGCAGATGTGCTAAAAACTACACAAAACGTGAAAAGCCTGAATCCTTCTTAAAAGTCGGAGTTATGTGTTATAATAATACAATATTACATTGATATATTTACATTTATAAAAAATATAGCGGGTCTGATGAATTAAAAACCTAAAATTCGCTCAAAAAAGTACATATTAACTTAAAATTTTTTACCTTTGGAGTACTAAATGCCACTTATATGAATCTATGATTTACTAAATCGTTCAAAACATGAAAGAATCAAGACTATTTATTTTATTGTTGCTATTTTTATTTTCGTCACTGGCTGCACAAGGGCAGTCATCACGCCAAGAAAATTACTGGTCGGTAGGTGTTTCTCTGAACGCCTTCAACTATTATGGAGACCTAGCACCCCTCCCCAAAACTGTCAGCTCAGACATTAAATTCACAAGACCAAATATTGGGATAGAATTGAGCAAAAAATTAGGGCCTCGTTTTTCTATGCGTGGTGCATTTGCTTATGGTCGTTTGCAAGGAGATGACTATGAATCTGCAGATGTAAACAAAAGAGAATCTATCGGAAGATACGGACGTAACTTACAGTTTAGAAATGACATTTTTGAGCTTTCTGCGGTGATGATGTATGAGTTTTTGCCGAGCAGAGGGCGTTTTTATCGTCGTCGTAATATTTCTCCTTATATTTTTGCGGGGATTGCAGGCTTTTACCACAATCCTAAAGGAAAAGTATCCGAAAGTTTTAACGGTCCAGAAGCTGGAGAATGGGTAGCCTTGCGTCCATTACGTACAGAAGGTCAAGGACTTACCCGCAGAGCTGGAGGAAGTGCTGACCCTGAGTTCGGAACATCTTACGCCAAGCAATACTCTCTCATTCAAGCTGCTGTGCCTGTAGGAGCTGGTGTGAAGATTAGAATCAGCGACAGACTTGACCTTGGTGTAGAAATGGGCTTCAGAATCTTGTTCTTTGACCACATAGATGATGTGGGTGGAAGATATGCAGATGCCCGAGATTTGGAAACTCCTTTGGCACGTGCTATGGCTGATAGATCTGCTGAGCAGTTTGCTGTGGTAAGTGGAGATAATCGCAATCCTACAAGTATTCCTCTAGTAGGTTCAATAGATACACGTAGTGGAATTGAGTTTGGAAATAATGAGTATGATTTGCAGGACATCGGCCTTCAGAGACTTACTGATTATGGTCTGCGTGGGCAGAAAAGAGGTAATACACCAAAAGACAATGATTTATACTTGGTTACAGGGTTTCACTTAAATTATATCCTGACCTCTAAGCGTTATCCTCGCTACAAAAGGAGATTCTAATCTGATTTGGATTATGAACAGACCTCAGGTAAGTAAAATTACTTGAGTGGCTATTTAGGAAAAGTCTATTTTACAATATATCAAATGCTATAATAACTGGTGGAGTTATGAAAAAAATACCTTACTTATTTTTATTACTAATTGTACTGATTCCTTTAGGTGTATCAGCACAAAACAGTGAGAAAGCACTCGCAAGAGATGCCGCCATCACTATGAAATACAACGAATACAGCACGGCGATTGAGCTTTATAATCAGCTCTTAAAGTCTAACCCTGATAACTTGGAATACAATTACCAAATAGGGGTGTGTTATCTAAATTCTTCTAAAAAGAGAATGGCGCTTCCTAAACTCCAAAAAGTCTATGAAGCCAATCCTACTTATAACACTGACCTAGAGTTTATGCTTGCTGAGGCCTACCAAGTGAATGGTAAGTTTGCTGAAGGAAAAGAACATTATGAGAAGGCTGTCGGTGCATACGAGCGTGAAAAATCAAGCATTGCAGACAGCAAAATGAAAGAAAAAGAAAGAACACAAAAACTTGCTACCAATGAAGCAATGACCAATCTTGCCAAAAGGAGAATCAAGGAATGTGAAAATGGTTTAAAATACGAAAAAGAGCCAATCAATGCAAGCATTGAAAATCTAAAAAGCATTAATTCAGACCAGCCCGATTATGTGCCACTTATTCCAAGAGATACTTCTTTTATGATATTTACTTCTCGCAGAGAAGGAACTAAAGGTGGAAAGCGTGACTTTGGAGATGATTTCTTTTTTGAAGATATATACTCAGCCAAACAAAGTCAAAACGGATTTGGCTCTCCACAAGCCTTGACTATCAATAGAAAATACCACGATGCTGGTGCTGCACTCTCTTCTGATGGAAAAAAGCTTTATCTATACCGTGATGACCGAAAAACACGAGGAGATTTATACGTTTCTGAGTATGGTGAGGATTCACAAACTTGGGGTGAGCCTAAGAAACTTAATGGAAATATTAACACCAAATACCAAGAAACTGCACTATGTGTATCTGCAGATGGACAAACGCTTTACTTCTCTAGTGATAGACCTGGTGGACAAGGTGGGCTGGATATCTATATGAGTAAGTGGGAAAATGGTGACTGGGGTACGGCCATAAACTTAGGCGAACCTGTAAACACGCCTTATGATGATGATGCTCCTTTCTTGACCAATGACGGTAAATTCCTGTATTTTAGCTCAAGAGGCCATGACAATATGGGTGGATATGACATTTTTAAATCAGTGAAGCAGGGTGATAAGTGGGGTGATCCTACCAACTTAGGCTTTCCTATCAATGGTCCAGATGATGATATACATTTAGTACTTACAGACGACAATAGAAAAGGATACTATGTATCTGATGACCCTAGTGGAATGGGCTACGAAGACATTTACTCTCTTTCTGCACCTAAGCAAACACTGATGCCCCTTGACAAATCAGGGCTTACACTTACTACACCTCCTTCTGCAATTAAAAAAGTGCCTGAGCCTAATTTCGCATTCAGGGTATTATTTGACTTTGACCAGAGTGTCATCCGTCAGAGTGATAAAGAATCTGTAGAGAACCTTTATGGCTTTATGAATGATAACCCCACAGTAAGAATAGAATTAGGTGGGCATACTTGTAACATCGGTAGTTTAGAATATAACCAAGCACTTTCTGAAAGAAGAGCCAAAGCAGTATCTAACTATTTGATAGAAAGAGGCGTAGATGCTAACAGAATGGAAATCAAGGGCTATAGCTATACCACACCTGCTGTTCCTAATAACTCTAATTCTAACAGAGCACTTAACCGCCGTACAGAGTTTTCTGTACTAGAAAAATAAGAACAAATAGCATAATATTGTATTGTAGCAAAAAAGCGACTTCTTCCAAGAAGTCGCTTTTTTTGTGTTTACACATCCTTTTAGCTCTCTAATCTCGTATAAAGTATGTAAATATTTATCACCTTATTTATTGTATAATGTTTAAATACCTAGCTTTTTTATTAGTATTGTGTTTACTAAGTTTTTCTATCCAAGCACAAAGTTCTTTCAGAGGACTCATCGAGAATGAACTGGTTACCCAAGATGGCTTTTCGGTAGAGTACCGTGTGATGAACCATCAAAGCCGTGATGTAGGCAAAAAAGGAACACATGAGCGCTATGAGGTGCGTCTGAGTGTTACAAATGAAAGTAGTAGGCAGGCAAACCGTGTATTTACGGAGTATCGTCAAGGAAATACTTCTCTCAAAGCACCCGTTATCGTGGAGGTAAGCTGCCGCAATGCTACAGGTGCAAGACTGACCTCAAAGGTCGCAGAGTTTTCTGCTACGGTGCGTTATCTTGATTACAAACGAAAGCGCAACAATGGCCCTGATGATGTAGAAGCAAATTGGGAGACCATCAGTGTGCCTACAGGATTCTTCTGGGATGTGGGTAATCGTCAAGAAAACACCTTGATTTTTATAGTGCCTGAGGGTGAATCTCCTGAACTAGAATTTAGAGTGAATCCTATTTTTTAGATTTTCTATCAAAAGACATTTCTTTTTTCTAAGGATAGAAGAAGATGAACTTATAAAACCTGTGTGCTGACACAAAAAAGCCTTTCGCAAGATCTTAGATTTACGAAAGGCTTTTTCTATCAACAAGCACAGTGCTCATTTATTTTTTCTCATTATTTTTCTTCTCAGCCGCCACCTTTTTGGCTGCTTCTTTTTCTTTTTGGGCTTTTTGAGCCTGCTGTGCTTTTTCTTCTAACCTTACCAAAAAGCTAGATTTTTTATTGGCTTTACCCTTATTTTTACGCTTATACTCTTCAAATTTTTCTTTTATTTTTTCTTCATCTATGAAAAATTTCTTGATGAGAGATTGTTGCCCTATGGTTACCACATTTTGCACCAAATAATAAAGGCTAAGACCAGCAGGATATGAATTTAAGACAAACATAAAGACCACAGGCATGATGTAACCAATGTTTTTCATAGGGCCTTGCATAGCCGCAGCAGATTGGTTTTGGTTGTTAAAGTAAGTTAGCCCGATGGTAGAGAGCGTCATCAAGAGCGTAAACAAACTTACGTGCGAGCCATATCCATAGATATAAAAAGGCAAATCAAGAATAGAATCATAGGTAGATAAGTCATCTGCCCATAAAAAGCCCTCTTGTCTTAATTCTATGGCATTGGGGAAGAAGATAAACAATGCCAGCAGGATGGGCATTTGGAGCATCAAAGGGATACAGCCACCCATAGCTGCAAAAGGGCTACTGCCTAGCTCAGAGGATAGTTCCATTTGTTTTTTCTGTACTTTCTGCTGGTCTTCAGTGTTCATACCCATGATACTAGTAGATTTGATGCCATTCTCTGCCTTGAATTTTTCTAGTTCAGGCTGTATGTATTCATTCAAGACCCTTGTTTTTGCCATGGCAAGGTAAGATTTGTAGGTCAGAGGAAGCAAGAATGTCTTGATGATGAGTACTATCAAGATGATAATCACACCATAATTGCTAAATACACCTTCTAAAAGGCTAAAAAGAGGAATGATGACATACTTGGATACAACTGCAAAGACCTCCCATCCGAGGTGTACATTCTTGTCAAGGTTTTCTATTTTGAGTTTTCGGAGTATGTTGTAATCATTGGGGCCGAAATAAAACTGAAAATCAGCCTTGCCTGCTTTCACTTCAGCGAAAGAGATGCGGGCAGTAGCTTGGGTATTTTTTACGGTAGAAGAATCATTTAATGGGGTGTTGCTTTTAAGCTTTACATCTTGGAGGTTTCTGTTTTTGGCAATCATGGCTGCTGAAAAAAACCTTTGCTTGAAGCTGAACCAGTGGATATTGTCTTTTCCGAATTCTATGCTTTCTTCTGATTCGGAGGGCCAGTTAAGGTAATTGTAGTTTCCTTCTTGGTCAGAATAATTGACAGTAGCATAATAGCGTGCGTAATAAAGGTCTTTTTCAAACTTACGCATTTGGTCAGCCCATACAAAGTGTAGCCCTTGTTGTGCATTGATGCGCTGCTCTAGCCCTTGCATATTTAGTTTATAATCTAGCAAATAACCCTTGGGGCTAAGGCTATAGATTTGTTCTATGAAGGCTTCATTACTCAGATTGGCACGGAATCGGATTTTCACAGACTTGTCTTTAAGCAAGACTTGCTCGGGGGCTTGTGTCTCAAAGTAAAGATCAGAGAGGTTAATCACTTGCCCTTGTTTGGTCTGGAAAGTAAGATTCATTTGGCTATTTTCACTGTCTAAGAGGACAATGTCTTTTTGCTCAAATGTCTTGTATTGTTTTAAGAATACGCGTTCTACTTTGCCTCCTTGTGTGTTGAATGTTATTTTTACATTTTCATTTTCTACACTTATTTTTTTAGATTCTCCTTCTAAAAGTGCGGCAAAATCACCAAAGGCGGCTTTCCTACCTGCCGAATCAGTAGGGATGGGTTTGTTTTCTTGAATGAGTATGTTATTCTCTTGTTGGGCAACTTGCTCTTGATTGCTCGTGTCTGTGTTTTGCTCTGTGGGTGGACCCGCAAAAAACTGAAAATAAAGGCTCAATAACAAGAAAATGAGCAGTAAGCCCGTGATACCGTTGCGATCCATGTTGTTCGTATATTAATATCCTACTATTTGTACTTTGAATGAGTATTAACTATAAGTAGGGCGTTTTAGTTAAAATTACATTTAGAGTGCAAAATTACTATTTTTTTGCCATTAAGTGAAAGATAATTAAGGAAACTGCTCAAAAGCGATTTTTAAAAAGAAAGAAATCCATTTGACTGAATCTCTACAAATAATCTACTAAAAACAAGGGAATTGTTTTTAGTAGATTATTTTAACATTTCCGAGCCAAAACACGCCAAGTATATTTACAGTCAGTTGTATGTCTTCGTTGTTTTCTTCCTTTTTGTTGCTTCCTGTAAGCCTTTTAATCCAGCTTCTTTGCTTGTCTTGCACTTTGTATTCTGAGCCGAGCATTTGTATATTTCTTTGAATTTTTGCTCCTCTTGGAAGCATAATTTTAACATCTCCTAAAGCACCATTGATTTGAATATTGATTTGTTTGTTTTTTAGATTTTCATTGCGGAGGTCTATGACTGTAGAGCTCAGAATAGATTCTACTCTGATGTATATGGGCGTTTCGGATACTTGGCTGAGCCTGAAGTCTAGCGTTTGGCTGCTAAGGATGGCTGATATTTTGGGCAGAGCATTGCTAAGCTCGGCAGGGTTTCTGGAGTCATTGCCCATAATCACCTGCATTTTAGAAGATGCTAAAGTGGGCGAAAGCGTGCTAGTACTTGTATCAGTTGTCGTGTTTGTTTCGGGGAAGATGCTTGCTCGAATATCGGCAGGAAAATCAAAAACCACCAGTTTTAAGGCCTCAATAGATTGGGCATTGGTTGCCTCGTGGAGTCTTCTTTCGTATTCGTGGTCTTCTAAGTTTTGATGGGTATAAGCCAGTTTGAGGGCTTCTATGACTTTTTCTCTTTTATTGGGCAATCCGTAAGTAGTAGGTTCTTTGGGCATAAGAATGTTTTTTTGTGTGTTTGAAAAATAAGGGCTTATAAAACGGGTCATCCTGATTTACAAAGCCTCCAACTAAGTTTTGGGTAGAGTAAGTAATTGGGTATATTTGGTTTGCAATATTTATATACAATATACTGAAAATTAGCCTATTTATTTAGAAAAAAAACCTTTCAGAAACCCCGTTCCGTAGCCACTTAATTGGATAAAAACGGCAGGAATACTGAGCAAGCCCACCCAGAGGTTTTTACTATGGGCAATGGAGTCAGAAAGAATCAGGGTAGCATATAGAAAAAAAACTGCCACTTGCAGCTGAAATAAGCCCATCCAGAGAAAATACACAGGGAGCATGCTCAACAAAGCCAGAAGCCAAAGGCTGGGAAATAAATGCACCCACTTAAACTGGGCTGGATATTTTTTGATGATACTCGCCCTCCCTTTTCCGAAAGAATGTGCCTGCTTAAAAAAATCTGCAAAAGTGCTTCTCCGCTTATGATATACAAATGCCTCAGGAATGAGCTGTAATTTAAAACCTCCCTCCCTGATGCGGATGCTCAGGTCTATATCTTCACTCACACGCATTGCCCCAAAACCTTTGGTGGCTTCATAGACCTTGCGAGAGAAACCCATGTTAAAGCTGCGGGCTTGGTAAGTGCCAAGGTGTTTTTTTCTGCCTCTGATTCCGCCAGTGCTCAAAAAGGAAGTCATGGCATAATTGATGGCTTTTTGCAAAATACTAAACGAGACGTGAGAAGCATCGGGCCCTCCGAAGGCATCCAACTGATACTGCTGTGTTTTTTGATGCATAATCACTAGATAATCAGGTGGAATGATACAGTCAGAATCAAAAAAAATAAAATAATCTCCCATTGCTTGCTCTATACCATAGTTACGGCTAGTGCCTGGCCCTGTGTTTTCTTTAAAAAAATAACGCAGCGGTAGTTTGTCCGAAAAATCTTGGCAGACCTCCTCAGCAGTATGTGTTGAGCCGTCTTCTACAATGATAATTTCATACCTCATTTCATCTTGGGCAGGGGCATGCTGTGCAAGCAGTGAGCCAAGCAATTCACGTAGCTCTTCGGGGCGGTTATAGACCGGTATGATGAGAGAGTATGTAAGCATTGTAAGTATCTGAGTACTGAGCGTTTATTGTATTTTTAGATAAATAAGTCTAAGATTTCACCTCATTTTCTGGCGTGATATTGAGTGTCTCTGCAATCACATAGTCATCTAATTGCTGGGAGTTGGTCGTAATCATTTCACCTATGAAGCCCGCCAAAAATAGCTGTACGCCTACAATAATCGCCACCAATGAAAGAAAAAACAAAGGACGCTGCACCACCCAGCTTTGCCCAGGGTAGCTAAAGAAAAACTGATCAATAATCAGCCAAAGCGCAATCACAGCCCCCAAAAAGAAAGACAGTGAGCCTAGAGTACCAAAGAAGTGCATCGGTCTTTTTCTGAATTTGCTCACAAAGGTGATAGAAAGCAAGTCTAAAAAGCCATACACAAAGCGGCTTAGCCCAAATTTAGTAACACCATATTTGCGGGCTCTGTGTTCTACTACTTTTTCACCTATATTGGCATAGCCTGCCCACTTGGCTATCACAGGGATATAGCGGTGCATTTCTCCATAGACTTCTATGTTTTTGATGACAGGGCGGCTGTAGGCCTTAAGCCCACAGTTAAAGTCATGCAGCCGAATGCCCGAAAACTTGCGTGTTACAGCATTAAACAATTTAGTAGGGAGGGTTTTGGTGATGGGGTCATAGCGTTTTTTCTTCCAGCCCGACACCAGGTCGTATTTTTCTTCACTAATCATGCGGTAGAGTCCAGGAATCTCATCAGGGCTGTCTTGCAGGTCAGCATCCATAGTGATGATGACATTGCCTTGAACTGCCTTAAAACCCATATTCAATGCTGCTGATTTGCCATAGTTGCGGTTGAAGCGAATCCCTCTACAGTGTGGGTTTTGGCTAGATATTTCTTTAATCACAGCCCAAGAGGCATCTCGGCTGCCATCATCTACCAAAATGACTTCATAAGTGAAAGCATTTTCTTTCATCACTCGGTCTATCCAAGCGCAGAGCTCAGGCAAGGATTCCTCCTCATTAAAGAGAGGCACTACCACCGAAATCTGAATAGGAGAATCAAACATATTGTTTTGTGTTTTTATGAAATAAGTGTGTAAGTGAATGGATAATTGAAAATTACATAAATTATCAAATTACCAAATTGAAAAAATTACATACCATCATCTTCAAACAAAGGAGGCGTTTTTTTGTGTACGGCAGCAGTAACCAAAGAGAGTAAGAGACCCATGATAAAATAGCCTATCACAGTAAGGATAAAAATACCACCCGGTGAAAGCATATAATTTATCATACCTTGCATAGCTTCTATCTGCTCTTGCGGTATGCCTTGCTCATCATAGGCTTTGAGTATTTCTTCTTTCATTCGTACTATAAACTCAGGCTTGAAATAAAAATACACAGACTGCACAGCCCCTAGCAGCAAGCCTGAAATGGTAGAGATAATCAGACCAATGCCCAAGCCTTGGCCGAAGGTCATGTAGCCCTCATTGGCTTTTTTATAATCTCGCATACCTAGGTGAAGTGCCGCTATCAGGATGACATAAGCAAGCAAACCTATCAAACCATCATCAGAGAGGCCTAATTCTAAGATTAAAACTTCATAGAGAGAAAGGGCTACACCGCCATACAGACCGAATCTAAGCCCAAAACGGGTAGTAGAAATAGGATTTAGTTCTTCATTCATATTTGTGATATTCTTTTTTTAGATTTTTCAAAAAACAATCGTCTTCTCATTAAGATTGCTACTTTAACACCTTAAAAATATAGTAGGCACAATGGGAACAATCTAGGAAGCAAAAGTATAAAAATTATGGCTTTTTTGGGGAGTTTCTAGCTTCATTATTTAAAATTAAGTTTTTCATCAGACTATTTGTTACTTTAGACCCCTAATGACAGCATCAAAGCAATAGTACAAGGCTAATTTTGAGTAATTGCTCAGTTACATTAAATGAACCAAATCATCATCAAAAAATGAATCTCAAATTGACAAAAATAAGCATACAGGCAGGGTTTTTAATCTTCTTTTGCTACATAAGCACTCAAATAAGACTCAGTGCACAGACTTTGGTCTGCTTAGAAATCACCGACGTACCCAAAGACACCCCCGAAAATGCCACGATTTATGTCGCTGGGAATTTCAATAACTGGAACTCTAAGAGTGAACAATATCAACTCAAAAAAGATAGCAGCGGAAACTGGAAAGTTTGCTTCAACGCTAAATCTGAAGTGATTTATTTTAAATTTACGCTCGGAAGCTGGGAACAAGTAGAAAGTAATACAAACTTGGAAGACATAGACAATAGAACTCTAGACACCACCCGACAGAGGTATTACAGAGGAAAAATACACTCTTGGAAAAACCTTGGCCTTGATGCCCAAAAATCTACAGCAAGCCCCCAAGTGCTGGTGCTAGAAGATAGCCTCTGGATGAAGCAACTCAAAAGGCAAAGAAGCATCAGGCTTTACCTCCCTCCTGATTATTACCACAGCAAACGCAACTACCCCGTACTGTATATGCACGATGGGCAAAACTTATTTGACCAGATAACCGCATATAGCCAAGAATGGGGCGTAGATGAAATTATGGACTCAGTCTATTCTCAGAATATCAAAAATGCCTGCATCGTGGTAGGGATTGACAATGGTGAAAGCAAGCGAATAGATGAGTATTCTCCCTGGAAAAACCCCCAATACGGAGGGGGTGAAGGGCGAGGCTATGCAGATTTTTTGGTGAATCAGCTAAAACCCTTCATTGACCAACACTTCCGAACCAAGCCACAGCCCAGGCATACTGCCATTCTGGGAAGCTCTATGGGGGGGCTTATTTCTTTTTATACGGCCCTTGAGTATCCCAATGTCTTTGGAAAGGTAGGGATATTTTCACCCTCTTTTTGGTTTTCTGATAAAATCATTGACTTCATCGGGCAAAAAGACCTCAGAAAACTAGGACATTCTCAGTGGTATTTCTTGGCAGGTGAAAAAGAAAGCACAGAAATGGTCAGAGATTGTAAAAAGGTGTACTACACACTCATGGACTTAGGAATCCCGCGCCGAAACCTAAAATTAGTCATCAAAAAAGATGGCAAACACCAAGAGTGGTTTTGGTACAGAGAGTTTGCACCAGCCCTATATTGGCTTGGTCTTTTTGAGAAGGAAAGAGGCGAAGACCACAGTCATTGATCAAATATCAATGTGCAAATCTACAACTGATCGTGTTGTTCGTACAGACCTGTGCCATTCGCAAAATCACTGGGCTGACAAGCATGACTGAGAGCTTGAGTGAAGTAACTAAGGAGAGTATCAAAAATATGTTTAAGAAAGTATTAAATTTATCCAATCTTGTAGATTAAATTGAACTTTTTGGGCTACTTTAGTTTAGATTTAGTAAACAATACCTCAACAATGAATACTTCAAAAACCCAACCCTCACAAGAGGGTTTACAGATACCTAACCCACCCAGACTACCCATCATTGGTAATTTACATCAATTATCTTCCGAAAATCCTACACAACATTTTATGGGACTTATGGAAAAGTATGGGGAGATTCTCCGAATTTATACGCCCATTGGTGATATGGTGGTGGTTAAATCTTACAGATTCGCCAATGAACTCTGCGATGAAAGCCGATTTACCAAAAACCTCAGCCGCCCTCTCTTAGAGCTGAGAGATGTGGGCGGAGATGGCTTGTTTACGGCGTGGGGAAGCGAACCTAACTGGCAAAAAGCACATAATATTCTACTACCAGGGCTAGGGCAAAGGGCTATGAAGGGCTATTTCCCGATGATGTATGACATCGCAGAGCGGCTGCTTGCCAAGTGGCATAACATTCCCGAGGAGCAGTATTTTAACCTCACAGATGACATGACCCGACTTACTTTTGATACCATCGGGCTCTGCGGTTTTGATTATAGATTTCATTCTTTTGCCTCACCTGAGCCACATCCTTTTATAGAATCTATGGTCATCGCCCTAGAAGATTCTATGAAACGAATGAACAAAGTGCCCATTCAAAGAAAATTACGCTTTAAAAGCAACCGAAAATACAAAAAAAGCCTTCAGTATATGTTTGAAGTAGTGGATGGAATCATCGCTGAGAGGCAAGCCAATCCTGAAAAATACCAGCACAACACAGATTTTATGAGCCTGATGCTCAATGCCACTGACCTAGAAAGTGGCGAAAAACTGGACCCCATCAACATCAGGTATCAAATCCTGACTTTCCTCATCGCAGGGCACGAAACCACCAGCGGCTTGCTTTCTTTTGCTTTTTATTACCTCATGACCCACCCCGAAGTACTCCAAAAAGTCTATAAAGAAGTAGATACCGTACTGGGCAATGACCTTAACACAAAAATAGATTACCAGCAAATCAATGACCTCAAATACACCCAACAGGTCTTAAATGAATCTCTCCGACTTTGGCCTACTGCACCCGCATTCAGTGTCTATGCCAATGCAGATACCACACTGGGTAATTATCAAATAGACAAAAATCAACGCTTTATCGTACTGCTGCCAGGGCTGCACCGTGACCCTGCCGTCTGGGGCAAAGACGCAGACCAATTTGACCCTGATAATTTTAGACCCGAAGCCATCGAAAACAGGCCTCCCAATGCCTTCAAACCCTTCGGCAATGGGCAAAGGGCTTGTATCGGAAGGCAGTTTGCCGTTCTGGAAGCCACCCTCATCATGGGGCTCATCCTCCAGCGATACCAGCTCCAGCTCAAAGAAGGCTATGCCTTGCATATCAAAGAAACCCTTACCCTCAAGCCTGACGAACTGATGGTCAGCCTCAAAAAAAGAGATGACAAAGACCGCTACTATGCCCCTGCCCCACCCAAAAAAGAAAAAACAGAGGTTCAATACAATGAAAGGTTCAAGCAAAATCCTCTCTGCATCGCCTATGGCTCTAATATGGGGGCTTCAGAAGAATTTGCCCTTCAAATAGCCCAAAAAGCAGAAAAAATGGGTTTCCCTTGCAGTTGCCAGCCCTTAGACGAACTCGTAGAGAACCTCCCCAAAGAAGGGACGCTCATCGTCATCACGGCTACCTACAATGGCACACCACCCAACAATGCACAGAAATTTGAGGCTTGGCTAGATGCACTAGATGCCAAAAACCCTCTTCAAAATTTAAAATATGCTGTATTCGGATGTGGCAATACCCAATGGAAAACTTTTCAGGTATTCCCGAGGTGGATAGACCATAAAATGAGTGAACTAGGTGCTACCAGACTACTCACACAAGGGGAAGCAGATGCCGCAGGAAGTGATTTTGAAGATGATTTTCAGACTTGGCAAGCAAGCCTATGGAAAAGCCTGCAAGCAGAAGAGATGCAGTCAGAATCGAATACAAGTAGTTGGAAGTCAGGAATTTACGGAATAGAAAAAATACAAACAGAAACGTATGTCTCCCCCTCTCCACCCAATAGACAGGGAGAAAAACCGATGCAAGTGCTGGCAAATAAAGAACTTCAAAGCATCACCTCTCCTAGAAGTACCAGGCACGTAGAGCTCAAACTGCCACAAGGAATGACTTATCAGACGGGTGATCACCTTGGGGTATATCCTCAGAACCATGCCCAGCTTATTGAGCGGGTATGCCAGTGTTTTGGCTTAAAGCAGACTGATATTTTGCTTATCAAGACTTCGTCGCAGCTAAAATCTCATTTGCCCATAGAAAAACCTATTTCTGTAAAAGACTTGCTGCAAAATTTTGTGGAGCTGCAGAGTCCTATTACTGCAAAGCAGCTCCAAATATTGATAGATCATACAAGCTGCCCACCAGAGAAGGCAACACTAGAAAACTGGCAAAGTAATTTTAAAACGGCTGTGCAAGCCCTAAACCGCTCTGTGCTAGATGTTTTAGAAGAAATCCCAGCCTGTGAGCTGCCCTTTTCTGTCTTTTTAGAATTGCTGCCGCCTATGCAGGTGCGGTATTTTTCCATTTCCTCTTCGGCAAAAGTGCAGCCTGAGCTTTGCAGCCTGACTGTGGGTGTGATAGATGCCCTTGCCTACAGCGGCAAAAAAAATTACTATGGTGTATGCACTAATTACCTCAAAACCCTCCAAAAAGGGGATACTGTGCAGGCATTTGTGCAGCAGGTGAGCAGTCCCTTCAGATTGCCTGATGAGCTTAGCCAAAAAACCATTATGGTAGGTGCTGGCACGGGCTTATCACCCCTCAGGGCTTTTGTGCATGAGCTGGCAGCACTGAAATCCAGGCAAGAGGATATAGGGCAATCTATGTTATTCTTTGGCTGCAGACACCCCGAAGAGGATTTTATTTATCAAGAAGAACTTGAGGGCTTTGCTCAGAGGGGCATCATAGCACTTCACACAGCTTTCTCTAGGCTTCATTCAGAAAAAGAATACGTACAAGACCTCCTATTGGCACAGCAAGACAAGCTCTGGCAATGGATACAAGAAGGAGCGATTATCTATGTCTGTGGAGATGCTGCGCACATGGCACCGCAGGTCAGAGAGGCTCTTCAAGAAATCTACCTTCATCAAAACAAAGACAAGGCAGCCTATGCTCAAGCATGGCTAGATGAGATGATTCAGAAAGGACAATACCGTGAGGATGTCTGGGCATAGCTTATCTTACTTTCCAAACTTTCTGTGGCAGAATAGGATTATCTTTGCAAAAATAAAAGAGTCAGAAAGATGCTAAATGATTATTGGGTAATTGCACAACTTTTGGGTCAGTTTTGTACGCTTTTGCTGCTGATAGGGGGTGCTTTTTATGCGCTGTCTTTGATTCGGTATTGGGAGCAAGGCTCAAGCACTGAGCTGCAGATAGTGCTTGAGCGGCAAGGCTACCTCATCGGGGCGATTATACAATTTGGGCTTTTTTTTCAGGTGCTGCTGCTGCTTATGTTCCTCAATACTGTCAATATTCACCTTACAGGACAAATAGAAGGAGCCATGTGTGCTACAGGTGTGCTAGGGGTGAATGACTATGGCTATCCGCTTTTGTACCTTAAAATAGGCAGTCTTTTGGGCTACATGGCATATTTGATGCTTAATTATTTTGACCAGCGTGAACCAGAGTATCCGCTTACCCCACTTAAATTTTGGTGGGTCTTCCCTGCTTTGCTGCTGATGTTGATAGATTTTTATTGGACATATCAGTTTTTTGCTGGCATAGAACCCAATATCATTGCGACTTGCTGTAGCGTCAGTTTTTTGGTAGAAAGCAGCTCACCCTACGCATTGTATGCTACTCCAGAGAAGCTAGAGAATTACCTTTCCATCTGGGGGGCTGCCTTTGTTGTGCTGCTTTTGCTGAGTACACTTTGGCAAAGAAAAATAGCGAAGCTACGCTTTTGGTCAGTACAGTTTGGACTTAGTTTGCTTTATTTGGGGCTATCTGTGTATGTATTGCGGCATTTCTTTGTGAAGTATATCTATGCCCTTCCTTCACACAACTGTTTATTTGATATTTTTTGGGCAAAGTATTATTACGTTGGTTATCTTTTATTTGGGAGTTACTTCGGGATTTTGTGCTGTGGATTATTGGGGGTTTTGTACCACTTTTTTGCATTCAGGCTTCGGCGTATGTCTTTTCAGTTTTGGCAAAACCTTCAAGTATTTTATACCTGTCTGCTGCTGGTGAGTTTTGTATTGCCTTGGTTTTATTGGTATGCTTGGGATGGAGTATTATAGCCCGCTTAGCCTCTGAGGGGTAAGCTCTTGGGTTTACCTATTACTTTGATTCAGAAAATATTTTTTGAAAATCTGGCAGTGTCATGCTATTTTTGGCAAGTTGTTATAAATATAGATAATTTGAAAAACATAAAAAAAATAAAATATGAAGACTTTACAAGAAGATGTATATTGGGTATTTTCTTATGATGAATCTCTCAAGATTCTCAAAACCACCTGGAAAGGCCTAGACCTTGATGAGCATATATTCAAAGAAAAAATGCAAAGTATTGCAGCAGTTGTCCCCACTCATCCTGTGGCTGCTTTCTTGGCAAATACACTTCAATTTAACTTTGGCATTTCTCCTGATTTGCAAGAGTGGCACAATGACTTGTTATTTCCTGTTTTTGAGAAGGCTGGGCTAAAAAAAATGGCAATCATCGTATCAAAAGATATTTTTTCACAGGTTTCTATTGAGCAAGCTTATGATGTTAATACTTTTGGCTTTGTAACACAGTATTTTGAGACAGAACAGGAGGCAACTCAATGGCTTTCAGAATAATCGTAAAACCGTAACTCAGTATATTTTCATACAATGCTAAACCAAGCAGGCTCAGGGCTTTCTTTCCTTAAGAATGCCCTGCCCAGACTTCTTTAAAGATGGACTAATTTGGTTTTTGAATTTGCTTTAGGGCAGTCTGCATCTGTGTCTTAAAATTATCCAGCAAATTTTTTTCGGCATAGTAATACTGTTGTTTTTGGGTAGTAGCTACTTGTTCTTGTGTAACTACTTTGCTTCTGTCAGTAGTAAATCTTTTGCCATCATAGCGTTGTGTTTCTTTGATAGATTCCACTTGCTTGCTCGTCTGTTGTGGAGGTCTGAACCCTGATGTGTTGCTGGCTTGCAGCAGAATACTGCCCTGATAGACAGCCCTCTGAAAGTCAAAAATATGCCATTTGCCTTGCATTTTTCCTCCTCCATATTCACTGATAGGAGATTTGTATTCTTGAATATCCAATAACAGCAGCCATTTGGCTTGAAAGAGCATTCGCACATCATAAAAATCACAGGTCATCTGACGTTGCACAGACAAAAAGGGGGTGTCTTTAAACTGATGGTTGATGGGTCGGTATTCTTGCGTATGGATTGCCCAAAAATTACGAACATTTCGCTGAATATCATGTGGAGTAAGTTCGTGCCATTCATTTTTTGTTTGGCTGAGTTGCTCTTTTGTGATACTCAGGGCCAAATCAGGATAATCAAACCTGCAGCTGTCCGAATAGCCTCCGCAGGCAGGAAATTTAAGTGAAATCTGGTATTTTTCGGGCAAGGCTTTTGGTTTAAGCGTATCCAGACTTGCTAGAATCCATCCGATTTTTTGAGTAGTTGTTTCTAAATCACTTGCTCGCTCTTGCCTGAATGCCTTTAAATCAGCTACCAGTACCGAATCACGCTCTACCTCAGTCAAAGGTGCTTCTCTGTATCCATTGCACTGGCACAAGACCAAAAGGACAGCCAAAGCCCATAAGTGCATGAGTTCTTTTTTGATGCACATATCAATGCCTATTTATTTTCATCTTCTTGAATATATATTTGAAGTAAAACGTTTTCTACGGCTCTGTAGTCTGTAATTATTTTGATGGTGATGATGCTCAACGGAATCATTGCTACAGCAATCACCATGTCTATAAGGTCAGCGCTAAGGTAAGTCTCTATGTTTTCGCTACCCATCACAAGGCGTGCAGAAATATTGCTCACCACACCCGTACCAATCCAAAGCACCCACCAGAGAATCAGGATTCCATAGCTGTCTTGTACTGTAAAATCATTGCTTTTTCTTTTGATGATTTCATTGCCTTCTTCATACAGTTCTTTCATAATCTGAAAAGGCCTGACAAGGTTGATAAAAGGTATAAACCAGCCCCAAGCCGCCCAGCCTTCCGAGAAGTCAAGGTAATTGCTGCTGTTTTGATAGCCTATAGATTGGGAGAACGCATGCAGATTGGCATAGGCTCTTCTAAACCACCTAATGAAAGTAACTCCTGAAATGATAAAGACAAAAATATTAAGAAAAGTAAGTACTATTTGTCTGTAATCATTGGCATCAATGACCTCATCAGGGATAGACACTCCCTGCTGTAATTGGCTAAGTAGCTGATATTCAAAATAAGTAGAGATGCCAAGAATTAACTCTGTGCCTAACACAATCCAGATGAGAAGGACGGCAGTCTTTGCACGCTGTTCGTTTGGTGAGGGATGTTTCATTTGATTAGATGATTGGGTTTTAGGTTTCTTTGACAAAAACTACCTTGTTCTTATCTGCTTTGATGATTTGGTTTATAAATTCTGTAAGGTCTTTGTATTTTTCTTTGGGGAATGTGCCTTGTTGTATTTCTAGTTTTCGTGTATATTGTAATTTACCTTCTTTCAATTCATATTTGGCAGAGTATTTACCAAAATCTGAGCTGATTTCTATGTCTTCGGGCTTATGTTCTAAGTTGTATTTTTCGGGGATAATAAATTCTAGGGCATCTGTATGCTGGTAAGCATATCTGAGTTTTACGTTGCTTTTTCGGTTTTCTACTTCGGGTGGTGCTGCACTTACTTTATTAAACAGATTGGGCACCAAGAAGATGCGTTTGCCGCTGATGCTCACACACTTTCGGATATTAAGGTTTAGTTTTTCGGTAGTTACAGGGATTCTGTCTTTTTTTCGGGCAAAGGAAAAATCTTTAATCTCAAAGCTCGGAATATCAAGGTTTTGGTAGAGCCATTTTTTTTGTTTTTCGGGTGCAAAATTTACCACAAAGGGCAAATCATCTTCCTGTAAGGCGTGGTATTCTGTAATAACACTGACATCTGCATCCCCATTTTCTTGGATATTCACTTGTGCGGTTCTTTCTTGCAGGTTTTCATTTTTGCCATAGTAAGGTGTTCTGACGATTTTGCCACCTTCTGGAGTGATGATGAGTGCATCTCGGTTTCCTGTAAAGTCACCCATATACCCGAATGCTTCTGTCTGGCTAGTGCATTCTAGCCAGACAGTATCTCTGACAAGAGGCACACAAAGGATGACATGGTTAAACTGCTGCGTAGGGAAGTCAGTACGCACTTCACGAGCATACTTCCCTGAGTTTACCAATGTGTAGTAAGATTCAATGCCTATCACATCAAGGAGGCTTTTGGTATAATTAGAGAGTGCCTTGCAATCACCATAGGCTTTTTCATCTACAAAAGATGCCTTGAAAGGCTGCCAGCCACCTATGCCCAGTTGAATACTGACATAGCGCACCTTAGACTGGAGATACTCATAAATAAGCTTGACTTTCTCTGGTGCACTGTCTGTGTTTTTGACAAGCTCTTTGACAAGGTTTTGAGTGCTTTCAGGCAGATCATTGCTGCCTTCATTGAGGAGGTTTTGCCATTCGCCAAAAGACTTCCAAGTGCTCATATCTCCTTTGTATTTTCCCATAGAGAATTGTGAGGGAGCAAGCAGCACAGCAGGGTAAAGTGGCTCTGCTCCATAAGGCTCTTGCCTGAATGGCTCTAGATTGGCCACCTCCCATCGGTAGATATTCATACCTCCTTGCTCAGTTTTGCTCACCTCTTTGGAGATATTGTAGGCTTTGTGGCGCAGGTTCATTTCTTTGGGGATACTGACCTCATAGAATGATTTCTCTACACCGATGTAGGTATTTATTTGAGGATACCAGCCAGGATAAAACAGCAGTCCATCATAGATTTTTTCGTATTCAAACTCTACTGTGTAGGGGTATTGTGTATAGCTAAAACTTGCTATTTTTTCTCTGCCATCATCTTGAAAACTAAAACCATCACTGATGCTTTCATCTTTGATGTCTGATTTTTTGAGGCTTGATACTTCGTTTCCATATTGGTCATAGAGTGTACCTTTGAGGCTGCTTATCTTATTGAGGGAGCTGTAGTAGAGGTGGATTCGGCTGAGCTCTTCGGCTTTTTCGTCTAAGATAGTATAGGCATATTTATGTGTAAGTTTGCCTTTGCCCTCTGAGATGACAGTGAAGTACTGCTCATCTATCCTGAGTACTGCATGTGCTTTGAGGCGCAGCACTAGGGGAATCTCTGAGGCTGGATATTTTTTGTCTTTGTCATAGGCGGCGGCTGTGTTTATGGTCAGCAGCAGCAATGTGATTGACCAGACAGCCTGGGTATAAAAACGGGGGAATACTTGCATCTTTTTAGAAATTAAGAGGATGAATGATTCTTGGGTTTATTCTTGGGTTTTTTTAAGAACTATCTGTTCACCAAATTTAGCTACCATGAGTGTAAAGAGCTCTTTAAGCCCTGCGTATTCTACTGGCTCATAGATAGGTTTGGTGAGTGTGAGCGTGCTTCTAAACTGAATATTTTTGTCTTGATTGAGGATGCTGTAGCTAAATTCACCGCTATTGTTGGGTAGGCGGTATATTTGGCTTTTTGGGAGTTCTTCTACGGTATAATTTTCGGGAATCGTAAGATTGACGAGGTACATCTCTTGGAAGGGATAGCCAAAATCTATGGGAAATCGGCGTTCCTCTTGTTTGAATGGATTCTCTGAGTAAGGATTTTTGATAAAGGGTGACCAGTAAATGCGTTCTCCAGCTTGGTCTGTCTCTATTTCTACCTGATATCCAGCATTGAGGGCTGTGTGTGCATCTTCTAATCCTTTAAAATTATATTTATTGACTTTAATACTGGTATTATCTAGCCATTTTTGTTTGATGTAAGCCTCTTGTCCTAGTTCATTGATGTTACTTCTCTTTGAGATGGCTATGTAAAGCTTGTCTTGTGTCTGAATAGTCCCTTCTATGATTCCGTTTTTATTCAGCTTAAGAATAGAGTTAGAGAGGTGTACACTTTTATCAAGAGAATAGAGAGAAAGCCACTCGTGGCCATTGTCTTTGATGACAAGTCCTTGGTCATTGAGGCATTCGTAGGGCAGCACGCCTGTGGGTGTATCCTTGCTGATGGCATCCAATAAAATAATACCTTCTCCTATTTCTGCATAAGTGATGATGTGGTTAAACTGCTGTATGGAGGGATAAAGTATATTTACCTTGCCAAATGAGCGTGTACTAAGTAACACAGGATTGGCTTCTATCTCCATCTCACGAAGTATCATAATGAGCAATAGATTTAGGTCTGCAGAGTTTCCTGTTTTTTCTTGGAATGCCTTTCTGACCCCTAGGTCAGTAAATTCTCCTCTTTTTTCATTCCATTTAAAGTTTTTTTGCAGATACTTGTATGCAGCATCTATTTGCTCTTCGGGGTTTTTGTATTGACCTTTGATGCTTGCTGCAATATCCTTGATGAGTCCATTTTTTTTGAGCTGCACCCCAAAATTGTCTGACTCACGGTATCTTTTGGTTACCTCCTCCCAAGAGGTAGAAAGATTTCTAAGTGGTTGATTGGGATATTGAATTTGAGACAACTGGAAAGAAACCCTCATCATATAATCTTTTGGGGTGGTGATGTATTTTTCGTTTTTGAAGGCGGGAATGTCTTTGATAGCCCATTTATGAACCAAAAACCCCATTTGGTTAGAAAGCCCAGTAAGAATGCCTACACTTTGTTTGGATTCATTGACAGTGAAAGAATAATAGCCCTGTGAGACGGTCTTGTAGGTATAATATTCAGGTAGCTGGATTTCATATTCACTCCATAAAGCAGGGATATCACCCTGAAAATACCAACCCGATAAGTTTTCTAAATACGGAGATTGTATTTTGTAAGTATATTCAAAGATAGCTCCTTCTGCTATCTGAGGCATTGTAAATTTAGTAACTGCATAGTTTTCAGTGACTTGTTCTTCAAAGATGCTGCTTCGTTCTAATTTATATTTTTCTACTTTTCCGTTTTCTAATCTATACGTATAGCCTTTGAGGTCTGAAACCTTTTCACGGTCTGAGTTACTTTTGGGGAAGTAGTATCCAAAGCTAATATCAGCTTGGTCATAGCCAGTTTTTTTGAGTATTTTGATGCGTCTATGAACTTCCAGATTGCTCACCATGCCCTTGCCATCTATGTATTGAAAGGTGGTATTGCCAGTTTCAAAAAGTACAATCGCAGAGGCACTGCTATCAAGTGGATAGACATTGGTTTGAAAATCTTCTGCTTCCACTTTGCCAAATTTGGCTACTTGAGCATAGATTGGATTGGCTCCTAGGGCAATGCTTAATGACAAGACCAAAAGGAGAAATTTTGCTAGGGAGAATAGATGTTTCATAGGGTAAATCGACAGCGTGAAGTAAATTGAATATGAAAGCAAAAATAGCAATATAAATTTTGGAGGCAAAAAAACACGGAAAAATTTTGATTTTAGATGCAAAAAAGGAATAAAAGCACTTTTTTGGCAATGTGTTCATTATCAGCACACGGTATGAAGAATAATATAAACTAAGCATGTGCAGGCACATATGCTAGAAAACTTCTTATATTTGAAGACCAGAATATCAAAAATCAATGGAATCTTATGTTTGAAATAGCAGCCCTAAAGCATCAATACCAGCATCAAGAAGTCTTAAACATCCCCGAATGGAAGGTAAGCAAAGCAGATGCTTGCTTGCTTTTGGGCAATTCGGGCAGTGGCAAGACTACCCTACTGCACATCTTGGCAGGAATCAGAGTGCCGAGTAGCGGCAAAGTATGGGTCAATCATACCCTCCTCTCGGAGCTGAGTGAGGCAAAAAGAGATCAATTCAGGGCTAAAAACATCGGACTTATTTTCCAAAAGCCCCACCTCATCGCTTCTCTCAATGTATCTCAAAACCTCGTCCTTGCCCAATACCTGGCAGGCATTCCGCAAGATAAAAAGCTGTGCCAGCGTATTTTAGAAGATTTAGGACTGGGCGACAAACCAAAAGCCTACCCTCACCAGCTCAGCCAAGGACAGCTACAGCGGGTTTCTGTGGCTAGGGCAGTGCTCAATCAGCCCGCACTCCTCATCGCAGATGAGCCTACAGCCAGCCTAGATGATGAAAGTGCAGCACAGGTCATACAGCTTCTTAAGGCACAAGCCCAAAAATGGGAGGCTACGCTGCTCATCGCCACCCACGACCAAAGGGTCAAACAGCATTTTACCCATATTAAAAACCTTAACCATACCTTCTCCGATGAATCTACTCAGTCTTAGCAAACATTATCTCCTTCAAAATCGCCTCAATACCTTCCTCAATGTGCTGCTTCTGGGCTTGGGTGTGGGCGTGATTGTATTCTTGATGCTGGTACAATATCAGCTCGAAGATAAATTTAGAAAGGATGTAAAAGGCATCAAAATGGTCATCGGAGCAAAGGGAAGCCCCTTGCAAATTATCCTCTGTTCGGTCTATCACATCGATAACCCTACGGGCAACATCCCTCTGGCAGAAGCCCAGCAAATAGCCAATGACAAACGCCTTGTCAAAAAAGCCATTCCCCTCGCCCTTGGAGACAATTACCAAAATTACAGAATCGTAGGCACGGATGCTTCTCTACCTGCCCACTACGAGGCAAAACTATCCAAAGGCAGCATGTTTGAGAAAGCCATGGAGGTAACTCTAGGAGCGAAAGTAGCCCAAGAAACTGGACTCAAAATAGGAGACACTTTTAACAGCTCACACGGTTTGCAGCAAGAAGAAGGCATGGACTTGAGCCACGAGGGGCATTCATTCAAGGTTGTGGGCATCCTGAAGCCTTCTTTTAGCATCTTAGACAAGCTCATCCTGACGGCTGTTCCTAGTTTTTGGCTCGTGCACGCCTCTCACGAAGAAGAAGAAGAAAATCACCCCGAAGAAGACAGTCTGCATCACACCGCTTCTTCAGTCTGGCAAATGCCTTCAGAAGGCAAAGAAATCACCGCTATGCTTATCACAGAATATCAAAATCCTATGGCTGCTATGAATCTCCCACGGCAGGTAAGCCAAATAGGGGTACTGCAAGCGGCATCTCCTGCAATGGAGCTAAATCGGCTCTTTGAGCAAATAGGCATCGGGCAGCAGATTGCCTCAGTTTTTGGGTTTATCCTCATCGGGATAGCGGTTTTGAGTACATTTATCGCCCTGTATAATGCACTAAAGGCACGCCGTTATGATTTGGCGGTGATGCGTAACTTGGGGGCATCTCGCCTGAAGCTTTTTGGAATGATGCTTTTGGAGGCCTCTTTGTTGGCATTTTTGGGGGCTTTGGTAGGGCTGTCATTGGGGCACTTGGCGGTGGAAGTGGCAGGCTGGCAGGCTTCGGTGCAGGAGAAAGTCTATCTGACAGGAGCGATTTTCTTGGTAGAAGAGCTTTGGCTTGGGGCACTGGTGCTGGGGGTGGGCGTACTGGCTGCTTTGCTGCCTGCCTGGCAGAGCTATCATACCGAAGTAGCTGATATTCTGGCAAAGGGCGAATGATTTTGAAATGGAAATCTTGGAAAAATTATATCAAAATATTTGGAGTTTAAGATAGTATCTAAGAACAAAATTACGAATCACTTAAACTCAAATATAAAATAAAATTCTGAAATAAACACAAATCAATACCCAAAACCACGACTGCATGATGCAAAAGTCTTTGTTCGGAGGGAGACCCGTCCGACCAGTTTGCAGTTTTGGATTACGCTTAATGCCATAGCCTTAGACTAGATGGGGGTTCATGCTTTAAATCACAAAATCTTCATGTAGTATAATTAAATCAAGGAACTCATTCTTATTTTTGTTTATAACTTCAGATAATTTAGTGCCACAAAAAGGACAAAAATGTATAGTAGTTTGTATTACTGATAAAGTTCCTTCTTTTTTATCGATATCTTGGCTTCTTGCCTGTAAAACAAAACAATATTGATTGGCAATTTTAGTAGCTAAAAGAGAGAATCCTTTCACACCTATTTCTGACAGACGATTTTCAAAATTATCACAGCAACATCTAAATTTACACATAAAGGTTAGTATTATTTGAATAAATATTTTTGAAGTTCTTCTGAAACTCTTGAAAAAAAAACGTATTTCCCCCACTGCTCTTAGCGTCCTCACATACCCTCAGAATTTATAATACCACCACCTATTTATCCTTCTCTATATCGTTGAAATAACTCATGGTTTGGTCATATCCGTTTTGCAGGATTTCCTGCCATTTTGTGTCGTCCAACATTCCAAAACCCATTAAATTCAAATTAATATAATGTGTTACGTTGTGCTTTGCCAATTCTTGTTTTTGCTGGCTATTTATGGTAAGTGAGTTGATTACTATAGAAGCAAGACCAGGAATTGTATAGCGTTTTTTGAGGCTTATTTTGTCCCAAGCCAAACGCCAACTACTAGGTGCCTCTGCATAATCTACATCAACTATGTCAAAATTACTTAATGATACCGCAATGATGGTTTCTACTGGATAATAGTACATTGATTCTATGGGAAGGTTGTCCATCACTCCACCATCAACGTGCAAATTTTTATCAATCACTACAGGAGGAAAAATACCAGGAATAGCCATACTTGCGAATACTTTTTTCCAAAGTAGTCCGCTTTTGTGTACCTCCATTTTTGCTTGGCTAAAGTTGGTGGAAACCGCAAACGAGGTTATCCATAAGTCTTCTATGGTATGTTCCTTAAAGGTTTCTTTAAGGTATTTTTTGAATTTTTTGCCCGACATCATAGAGACCAAAGGCAATGTTATGTCATTAGAAGTGAGTTTTCGCCTTACTGCTTCTTCATTTAATGCACGAACTTTATCAAACTGAAAATCGGCATAACTCATTCCTAAACCATACAAAGCCCCTGCGCTTGTACCTCCCAAAAAATCAATTTCAAAACCTTTTTCATACAATGCCTTCACTACGCCAACGTGTGCAAAACCCTTGGCTCCGCCACCTCCCAAAACCAGTCCTATGGCTTTGTGTGTAACAATACGGCAAAATCGCCTAATATCTGATAAATTGTTTTTACGTAAATGTAAATGCATAAAAACATTCCTTTTTGCTAACCATTTATCCGTATGCAGTGGTGCATCAGCCTTTATATGATGAAGCAATAAAAGGTATGTCCTCTTGTTCAATATGTTCTGACTATATAGACCTAGTTCTTGTTCAATTTCATATAAATCATTTTTAGCATAGAAATCGGTGGCTACAATTACCAAATCGGCATAAATGATGCACGTTTTGCTCCACTCTTTATGCTGTGCATTGCAGGTGAGTATATTTAATCCGTCAAATTTCTCGAGTGTATCAAAAAGATTGTTTTGAGTCTCTTCGCTCTGATTATCAAAGCTATAAATCTGTGCAGGAATTGTCATTTTGTCAAACTCCGCCTTTATTTCATTTATATAATCGGCCAACAGTTCTTCACTCTGAAGACTAAGAATAGCAATGTTTTTAGGTGGGCTAGTTCTGCTTGTTTCAAATGCATTCCGTTTCAATCGCTTTATAATAAATTGAATAAGCATAGTAGCAATCTCGGGATTTTGCCTTACTAAATGCTGATAACTCTGCTCATTAAACCGCAAAACCACTGAATCTCGAATAGCAAGAACTGATGCCATTCGTGGTTCTTGGGTAAAGAATGCAAACTCACCAACGGGTTCACCAGCACCTATATCCCCAAGCACAACCCGCGATTCATCGGCTTCTTTTTTTATAGCGCGTAATCTGCCTGAAAGTAAGATATATAGCACATCTGCTGTGTCTCCTTGCTTAAAAAGATACTCTCCCGTTTCAAGTAGCATCTCCTCACCTTGTTCAAGTATTTTCGCAATAGCCTCTGCACTCATAGTAGAGAAATTGCGACTTAAATGATGGCTTAAATTAGAATTGTGAAATTTGTTTTTATTCATTTACAGAAGATTACAATTGAAGTATTTATAAAACCACGATATTAAACCGAATTCAATGCGCAATATGACTACCAGCTACCAACCTTTAAATCTAAAAGAGATAAAAAATAACATTTGTTGAGGAGGATTTTCGCCCCTTTAGTCGCAGCGTCTTGACCCACAAGCGCAAAGTTTTGAGCTTCTCACTCATAGCACACTTTACGAATAATTTAAACTCAAATATAAAATAAAATTCTGAAATAAACTCAAATCAATATCCAAAACCACGACTGTATGATGCAAAAATTTGAGCGAGAGGCTAAGAACAGTTGCGGGTCAAGACGCTGCGACCAGAGGGGGCAGTGCCCCCCTTCTCAAAAAAAAGCGACACTGCCCTCAGTAAGTTTTGAATACGTATCTCCCAAAAAGCATTTATACCAAGCTAAACTGCTTG
>JAABSX010000034.1 GCA_011390205.1 Microscillaceae bacterium
TGGTGAGCGTAATAATCATCGGCTCGGTGCTGGCATCTTCAAAGACACGCAGCTCGAAGAAATCCGTAATCTGCAAGATGTCAAAGGCTTTGAGGTATTGGCGGAGGGCAGTGCCGTATTTGGTTTTGAGCCATTTGTTGGGCGTGATAAAGCCGAGGTAGCCTTTGGGCTTAAGGAGCTGGGCAGCTCGGGCATAGAAATAGACATACAAATCAGCCGTGCCACTATAGACCTGCGGAAAATGCTTTTGGAGGGCTTGCTTTTGTTCGTTGCTGAGGAGTTCTTGCCTTACATAAGGCGGATTGCCGATGATGACATCAAAATCTTGGGCGGGGGCTTTGTCTAGCAAGGTATTGACCTGAAAGATATTTTGGGAGAGGTCGGCAAGGCTCACAAATTTATTGGCAGTGAGCAGCCACAGTGCCAATTTACTAATCTCTACACTCTGCATATTGATATCAAAGCCAAAGAGATTATTTTGAACAATGTTTTTTTTGATTTCCCATTCTTGTTGGTTGTCTTCTATGCTTTCTTTGGCATCGGCGAAGATGCCCTGCTTGCTTTGAATTTTGCTGCTAGGCTGTTTGATTTTGTGGATTTCGTCTGTCAGGATTTTCCATTCATCATACAAAAAATTAAAAACCTGGGTCAGAAAAGCCCCCGAGCCACAGGCAGGGTCTAGGATTCGGATTTGTGCCAAAAAGGAGCGATATTCTTCCCAGAAGTGTATATTTTCTTCTTTGTGCTTCTGGAGCAAGGCTTTTTTTTGAGCCATCAGATAAGTGCCGAGTGTATGCAAGATGATGTACTGCGTGATGTAATCAGGCGTATAAAAGATGCCGTCTTGCTTGCGTTGATTGGGTTTGGGCGAGTTTTGGGTGGTTTTTTGGGCCAATCTTTCTAAATCGGAGAGCGATTGCTCAAAGATATGCCCTAGCAAGTTTACGTTGAGTTCACTCTGAAAGTCATATTTTAGCACAAAATCAATCAAGGGCATAAGCTGATAATCTTGCACCTGAAGCTGTGTGTCTAGCAAGTCATCTTTTTTGAAAAGTCCTCCGTTAAAATGAGGTATTTTGGGCAAAAACCCTTGATTAAAAGAATGAAAGGCTTTTTTGAGTTCTATCCAAAAAATATCTTTTTGCAGATAATGCTCCGACAATGCCGCCAGACCTTTTTTGATATTGCCCAAGATATTAATCATCGGCAGGGTATCTCTCACAAAACAGATAAAAATAATGCGGTCTATCAGCTTCTGGGTAAGCGATAAAATGACCGAAGGGGAGAGGGCAGGGTTTTCTTTGCAGAGATTTTGAAACAAAATAGCCCGAATCTCTTCGTATTGAAAATAAAATTCATTGGAAACTTTTTCTTCAAAAATTCTTCTTTCTGTTAGTAGCTGGTCTATGCGGCTTTGTGTGTGGTTTTCTTTTAAGAAAAGGCGGTCTTTTTTGAGCAAAAATAAAAATTTGGCAAGTACTGGCTCATTGAGCAAAGCCATGACTTCAAATTTTTCGTATCGGTTGCTGTCGCTGGCGTGGTAAAGCCTTATTTCCAAAAAATTAGAGACAATCACCCATCTGCACGTTCCGCCCATTTTGGGTACATAGCCAAAGGCTTGCTCTACGGGAGAGCCTTTTTTTTCTCTGAGTTGTGGCTTGTCTAAGTTGATATTTGCCCCTTTGAGCTCGATGACTGCCCTGACCGTTTTTTCTCCATTCGTACCAAAATAGCCCAAGCTGGCATCGGGTCTGGTGGCATCTTGGAGTGTTTTGGGTTTAATTTCTATTTGCCACAGGGCTTCATTTTGATATTCGTAGCCTAGCACCTCCCCGAATATTTGGTGGATGAAGCTCATATCTAGCTGTGTCTCAGAGAGTTGGAATATTTTACCACTCTCGATGTACTTTTGCCATTGGCGGAGGGCTTGTTTTTTTTGCTCTAGCTGTGGGGTATTGCCCAAGACAGTGCTTAACTCATGGGCAGGAAAATCTTTGAGAGCAAATATATTTTTCATCAAGCGGTTAATTTTTTGAATAATGCCAATTACAAATGTAGATTTTTTTGCTCAATCTTCAAAAAACTTTTAATCCTTTTATTGAAGACTTGTTGTGAGTAAATTGAGAATGAGTGAATTGTAAGTATCTGAGTATATTTAGTTTACATCCCACTTTCCGCACCCTCTTTTTATGAATGAATGATTTACAAGTAAAACGATATAAGATTTCACACCTACGGTATTTCTGTTTCTTGACATGACATTTTCTACAAAGATTTCAGTCTTAACGGACTTAAAAAAGCCGCAGGCTTTTCATCTTTGTAGCCTAAGAGAGCAAAAAATATGTCCACCACTTTTAGGTGTGGTATCTTTGACCTAAATCAAGGAATAGTTAAGAAAGGGTGCGGAAGGAGGGTTACATGATTCTGGAGCAAAATTTAGCCATTCGATTGCCACTAGATGAATCTGGTGGCAATCGAATGGCAAGTATAGTTGCAAGCTAGGATAGGGGGCAGTCTTATAAAAGATTGCATGCTATTTAAGCCTGACGAGTGTAGCCCCGTAGCCAAATTTTTCTTTTTGGGCATCTTTATAAAAATCAATATCAGGATGTCCGCTGAGGCGTTTGTGCAGTTCGTGTCTTAGTTTGCCATTGCCTACACCGTGTATGAATGTAATCTCACGCAGCCCTGCCACGATGGCACTCTCGAGATTTTGCTCAAAAGTTTTAATCTGTAGCTCGAGTATTTCTCCGCTATTCATCAGGGCGTACTCCTTGCTGAGTTCTTCTATGTGCAAATCTACCTCTATCTTGGGTGCTTTGATGACTATTTTTGTGTCTATGGTAGTGGCTTTTTCGTGATTTTCATACATTTTTTCTTTAAGCTTGACAGGGTCAATGACAGGTGTTTGTATGATTTGCTCACTTTCGGCGGTGCTAGGTTCATCTTGGTCAAGCTGAAATAAGAAAGCATCTTTGCCTATGACGGGTGCTTTTTGTTGCGCCTTAAAGAAAGTCTTTGCTCTAAATCTCAGTTTTTTGATAAACGGAGGTCGGTTTTGGTGCTTGACAAGGTCAAAGAATAAAAACTGGAAGATAAACACGCCCCATTCATTGATGTCTAAGATATTGACTTCATAGACTCTCTGGTGTGAGCGGGCATCTAGTTTGCCTGCAAAAAGTGGCAAGTATTTACTTTCTTTTTCATTACCGACCACAAAGGGCAGGGTATAATCTGTGTTATTGATGACATAGAGCGTATGCTGTCGGTCATTGACAGGCACAAAAGCGATATAAATTCCTTTTTGTGCTATGACAGGCTCTGATTTTCTGATTTTAGAAATGCTTGATTTATCTTCATTGCTAGATTTTTTGGCGAGTAGTGAGCCAAATTGCTGTGCTTCTTCCTTGGCAATGCGTACCACTTCTGAGCGTTTTACGGGGATGTTGAATCCTTCTTCTATCTCTACTTCTACCAAAAAAGCATCAATGAGCTTTGTGATAATTCCTTCTTCGCTTGAATGAAGCATTCTTACTTTGTCTCCGATATTCATGGGGCAATGGTTATGAGTGAATAATTGATTATGGGCAAGGATACACAAATGCCCTTACAAAATTACAAAAAAAGCTTCATTTATGGCTAAAAGTACAGAAAATGAAAGCGTAGCTTTCCTGTGTTGTTGTATTCTAGGGCAGGGCTAGGGATTTTGATAAGGTTGGCAACAAAACGTAGGACTTTAAAAAATTTTCGGCGAGCAGGGATTGCCATGATATTAAAATCAGGGGCTAGATAAAACTGCCTGTAGGCACGGTTGCCACCTAGCACACGGTTTTCTGTGGGGTTGGCGTAGGTCATTCCTTCTGCACCATAGCCTACTGCCACGTTGAGCCATTTAGGGAAACGGGTTTGGGGGAGAAACTTTGCCATATCAAAAGACAGCCAGTAGGTCTGCCCATTGTAATCTTTCAGGATTTCTTCTTGGAGGTTTTTCCCCAGCAAACTAGGTCTGAGTGCTGCAAACTCTGTACGGTGAAAAGAAAATTTTGGGTGTATTCTTACTTCATTCCAGAGCAGATGCTGCCCATACAAAAATGCAGCTCCCGAGGTATTTGCCAATAAATCTCCCCAAGAAGCACCATAATCTGCCGAAAAGCCGTCAAAGATTTCTATCGGGAGCATCACGGCCATGCCCGTAAGTGCCCCCCAAAACATGGCTTTTCTTTCCTTTAAGCCTGCCCACTTAAAAGCCTCTGCTGTGGCACTGCTAAAATGAAAAGTAGAGTAAAAATGCCCTACCTTGTCCATCTGCTGCCAGTCTGCATTGTCATTGGCAAATCTAAACTGAGGCTCTAGCCCATCTTGATACCACAAAAAATACAAACCTGTGAGGGTAGTAGCATACAGGGCCGAGCCCACAATGGCGAAAGTTTTGAGCCGCTTGGGGTGAAGACTATCTTTGGGCAATTCAAAGTGCTGGTAAGCAAAGCGGGCATTGCCGAAATTTGGTTTTGAAAGAGACAGATGGCTCAAGGCAAGGCTTTGGGCTGCACAGTGATACATTGATAAAAACAGGAAAATAATAAGCCATGGCAAAGATTTCATCTGAAAGAAAATTAATATTTAGTGAACTGTTAAAATAATGCTAAATAAGATGGCGTGGATACCTTATAATTTATTTAAAGTATTTTTTTCTGCTTTAAAGTTACTATATTTATAATGTAAAATCTAGTTTAAGGTTTTAGAAAAATAGTTATCCTAAAATAAATACGATTGAAAACATTAGATTTTAGCAGTATTGAGCTTATCACAGGTGAGGATAAAGACTATCACCAAGAACTAATAGGGCTGTATGTGCATCTTTTTGAAGACCTGTCCATCAAGTATAAAACACAAATGCTATCAGGAGATGGAGAAAAACTGTATGCCACCATACACCGTGCAAAACCTTCTCTGATTACGCTCGGACTGACAGAGCTGCTAGAGGACATGAAGCAAAGCATAGCATTATTTAGCCAAGACCCAATAGATACTGAAAAGGTGCAGGCTGCCATAGAGTATGCCCAGAAATATTGTGAAGATGTGATAATTCAGCTAAAAAAATACCGAGAACGCATGAAGTAAGTATCTAAAAATCAGGGGCTAGTCAGTAGTATTTTTGTAACTTTGAGTCTTGACGAAATTGTCCTGATTATTTTAGATACAAAATGGCGCAAAATCAAGATTTAGACAACATATCCTTGTGCTCATACTATGAACTTTATGACCAAGTCCAAGACGGGGACATCCTGATGTATTCGGGTGAAGATGATATTTCTAAACTCATACGGAAGGCTACACAGTCTATGTGGAGTCATGTAGGCATTTTGTTTAAGATAGAACCTTGGAAGCGTCTGATGCTTTTAGAAAGTGTAGAAAACATGGGAGTGAGGCTGATTCCTATTTCTAGGTACATTCAGAATATAGAAAGAGAAAAGGAAGAAGAAGAGTTTTTTGCTCGTCTGGTGGTGGCAAGGCACGAATCACTTCAGCCCGAGAGTGTAGATAAGCTCATTAATTTTGGGATTAACCTCGTTACTCGCCCTTATGATGTGGCAGAGATTGAGCGAATTATGGAGCGTTTAATCACGGGGCAGGGCAAAATGGAGAGAGACCAAGCCTATATGTGTTCAGAGCTGGTCTATGAGTGCTATCAAAAGATAGGCATTACCCTTAATCATCACCCTTTTGGTTTTGTATCACCAGAAGATATTTGGCTAGATGAGCATGTGCGTGCCATTTTAGAGATAGACCATCTGTAGTTATTTTTTAGCTTATTCTAAGGCACGGTTCAGAAAATCAATGACAGGCTTCATGGCTAGTGCTGCATCTAAGATGGTTTTCTTGAAATTCTCTCCTTTTACGAGGGCATCAGTGCAGGGCTGTATCACCACGAAGCTTTTCATGCGGAGCAGGTCAATGTTGGGGTTATCTCTCTGATAGCCCTTAGGGGCAGTACGCAGTGCATCCCCGTGTAGTTTTCCAAATAATTTTTGAAAATCCTCTGCATTCAGGAGTTCCCTAAACTCTTCGGCATTGTAATCTATCTCTTGTCTAATCTTCGCCAAATCTGCTGAGGGAGGCATGTAGATTCCTCCGCCTATAAAAGATGCCTGAGGCTGTATGTGTACATAATACCCTGCTGTATTGGCTTTTTTGCCACCTTTTTGGAGAGATGCCCCGAAGTTATCTTTGTAAGGGCTTTTATTTTTACTAAAGCGAATATCTCTATTGATTCTAAACACACAGTGCTTGACCTCTAGAGGAGCGATGTCGGCATCAAAAAGTCCTATTTCTTGGATAAGCGTTTTTACAAGCATCTGAAATTCCTTTTTGGCTTGTTCGTAGCTTGCTTTATTTTCGGTAAACCATTCTCTGTGGTTATTTTGGGCTAAATCTTCTAAAAATCCTAGTGTAGTGTGCATTGTGTAGAGAGTAAAAATGAATGATGCCTATAAGCAAACTTCAAAAATAAGCAATAAAACTTTATTTAAGACCAAGTATTTAATCTAAATTCATAAAAACTAGATTAGATGTAAAGTATTGATATACAGTTATTTACAAAATATACATTGGTTGAGAATCATCTATCTAACTTGCTTTGCATCTCGAGGGCGAGTTCTATGACTTCTGTCTCATCTGGATACATATCTAGGATAGCGTCAAAATCATCTAGGGCTTGCTGGTATTGTTTTGTGGCCTTGTATGCCAATCCTCTTTGATAAAGTGCCCTGACCGCCTTCGGGTTTTGGCGAATGACTGCATCGGCATCTTGTATGGCAAGTGCATAATTTTGGAGTTCTAAATAGATATTGGTTCTTTCGTTGAGGTAGTCTTCATTTTGAGCCTCTAGGGTGAGGGCTTTGTTAATCTCTAAGAGGGCTTCTTTGTAGTCATTTTTGCGCAGGTGTAGGAGTGTTTTTTCAAAATAGATAGCAGCCTTTTGCGGGTCAATGCTTTGGGCTTTGTCTAAAAAGATCTGTACAGAGTCCGGCTGGTTTTGAGCTTGATAGAGCAATGCTTTGAAGTAGTAGTTTTGTGCCAAATTTTGTCCTTTGCTGAGTTTTTCGGCTTTGTTTAAGTTGCTGAGGGCTTCTTTGTAGCTTTTGCTAATCAGGTATGCCCCTGCTTTGAGTGTGTGGTTATATGAGACAAGAGAATCAAGATTAATTGCTGCATTGCAAGTGGCTACGGCTCGGTTAGAGTCTCCACTGGCAATCATTCTTTCGGCACGTGCTTGGTATCCTTTGATGAGGACACTGTCTAGCTTTGGGTATTGGTTTTCTAGCTTGAGCATGGTGAGGGCATTGGATAAAAGGGGGATATCTTCTCCCTTGTTATTTTTTTGGTTGATGATTTCGGGCATCAGGTAGATTGATTTCAAGAAATCATTTTCGGCTTCTTGGCTGTTTTTTTGTTTTGAGTTTACGATGGCTCGGTCATAGTAAACGGCTGCGATTTCTTCGGGCTGTGCATCTTTCCAGATTAGGATGGTTTCATTCAATTTAATGAGGGCGGAGTCAGATTGATTGAGGTGATAATAGACTTTTCCTAGATAATGGTAAATCATAGGGAGCTGGGGTTCTTCGGGCAGTTCTAGATAAAACTTTGCTTCTTCATACTTTCTCAAAAAATAATAAGCTTGCCCCCAGTAGAAAAAATCTTCTTCTTCAAAGACCATATCATCGTCTTTTTCTAGGCTCTCAAAGACTGAAATGGCACTATTGTGTTTATTTTGGGCTATCAAAATCATTGCTTTGAGTCTTTGCCCATCGGGTTCACTGGGTTCGAGGCTGTTATATTGTGTGATATCAGCCCAGGCTTGGTCAAGGTTTTTATTTTCATAATAAGCCAAGGCTCTGTAGTAGTAAGCAAGTGCATCTTTGGGGTCTTTCAGGATAGATTTACTAAAATAATGAATGGCATCTTCGGGGAGCTCCATCCAGTAATAGAGTGTGCCAAGGGCATTGCTTACGTCTATCTGTGTGCTATCTATTTGGTAAGCGATGAGGTAGTCTTCTTCTGCTTCTGCAAAAAGCCCAAGCAAGAGATAAGCTTGCCCTCTGTAGAGGTAGAGTTCGTGGTTTTTTGGGTTTTGTCGGAGGAGGTATTGGTATTCGTGGAGGGCATTTTGGTATTTGCCTTGCTGCATGGCATAGTAACTGAGGGCATACCTTGCCTCTTCGTAGTCTGGGTTTTCTTCTATGATTTCTTCGAGGAGGGCAGTGCCTTGGCTTCCTTTGTTTTGGTTGATGAGTGTGATTGCCTGCTCATATTTTTGGATTTGCTCTTTGCTTTGTGCGTAGAGGCTTTGGCTTGTGAGTAGCACCAATGAAATAAATACAAGATAACAAGTGCAGCAAAAACGCATGTAAATTTGGTGATTGGTCATTATTAAGTATAAAAGAAATCAGGGGGTACATTTACTTCTTATTCAAAGATACGAATATAAGTAAAAAAGGCTACATCTCAAGCAGCTCTAAGGAGAAGATTTTGAAAAAGTCAAGTGGGTATTACACAAAAAAGCAAGCCTTGATTTGATTTGGTAGGCTTGCTTTTGGCATTTTCTAGTGAGAATTATTTATCTTATCTATCTAAAAAAGTAATGGGAAGTGCTATTTTGCTGCGTTCCCAGACGATGATAAGCTCAGCCCCTTTGCGGGTCTGCTCAAAGAACATGGTAAGCCCTTCATAAATATCTTCGGAGGTATCTGTGGGCATTCTGACACTGAGAATATTTTCGCTTTTATTTTCATCATATTTGTAAGCACCCCATTGCCCAAGTACTTTGTTGAAAATAATTGTCCATTGCCCATCTTCTGGGATAGCAAACATGGTGTAAGTGCCTGCTGGAAGGGTTTTTTTGTCTATTTTAATATCTTTGGTAGCAGTGATTTCAGTAGCTTCATTTGCTCCCAAGCGCCAAATCTCACCATAAGGCACAAGGTTTCCGAATATTCTCCTACTTTTCATCATAGGTTGCCCATAAGTAACTTTCAGGTAAGTATTGTCCTCTGCCAAAAAGCTCGCCATAGCAAGAGGACTTGCTTTAGGTCTGGGGCTAATCAGTTTAGGGCTTTCTTGTGAGAGTAAAACCTGTGAAGAGCCTAAAAATAAGCCCAAAAAGAAGATACAAAACAGCGCACGTGTCATATGGATAAGTTTAATTTTGCTTTTTTTGTGAAAATATGTATTGACTACTTAAAAACGCATAAAATTGTTTAGCAAGTATAAGAATTTTTATGTGCTATACAGACCTCTAAAATGCAAAAGTACTTCATTTAAGGTATAATCAACTGACAGTGAAACCTTATATGTAAATGGGCAATTTAAGATGATAGATGCTCACCGAGCAGACCCAAGCCCCTTCGATATTGATTGGTTTATTCTTTGCTTTTTTGAATGATAAGCCCTATTCTAGTAATGCCTCCTATGGATACAGGCTCGTCTGCCTGCAAGATTTCAAACGTATATTGCCCTGTCTCGCCAAGCTCGATACTTTCTTCCAGCACCTTGTCAATATCTCCATAATCACCCATAACATCTCCTAGTTGTTCACCTTTTGTATTTCGGATAAGGATGGCATAGTCTTCTAAAAAGACTTCTTTTTTGCTGGGTGAGGTGATTTTTAGTTGGAATTTAATCTCTTCTTGTGCGATGAAAGCCAAGTAAGAAAAAGCCACTTTTAGTTTGTATTTTCTTGGTTTTTTTATTTCTACGAGGTATTCCATGGGGTAGCTTTTGTCCCATTGTTTGCCAGGAACTTCATGAAACTTTTCATAGACAGCGGTTTTGCAGCTTGCAAGGGTGCACAGCATCAGGATAAATAAGCAATAATAGGACAGTTTAGACATCATAGGTTTTAAATAATAGAGTGTTTAAGATTTTTTAAAGGGATACTTCATAAAAGCAATAAATTCTCCAAAAGTATCTTTGGAAGTAAATACTGATTTAATCACCTTTAAATATTCACTGCTGCTTGGTTTTTTTTCTTGATTTTCATCTGCTGCTCCTGCCTCTGTGCCTTTGGGTTGTTTGAGAAGACGCTCTGCTTCTATCCTTTGTTTTTGTTTGGTTTCATATTCTTGCAAGATTTCTTCTAGCTGTGGTTTTTCAAAGTTTTTGCCTTTGTCTGCAATCTCATCTGCTTTTTTGAAATAAGCTTGTGCATTTTGTTTTTTTCCTAGTTTATCTTCGAGCAGCCCAAGGTTGTTAAGTGCAATGGCATCTTGTGGGTCTAGGCAGAGGGCTTTTTCATAATCTTCGATAGCCCCTTCGGTATCACCTATGAATGCCCTGATATAGGCACGGCTGGCATATCTGTAGGGGTTTTTAGGCTCTAGGTTAAGTGCTTCGTTGAGGTCTTGAATAGCCCCTCTGTTATCTTTGAGCAGGTGTTTTGCCACACCTCTTTCACTGTAGATGGCGGCATTTTGGGGTGCTAATGTGAGTGCAATGTCATAATCTTGGATAGCATCTCGGTATTTTTCTAATTTTTGGTAGGCAAGCCCTCGGTTGTAGTAGCTTGCAATGTGAGTAGGCGCTTGGCTGATGGCTTCTGTGAAAGAAAGAATGGCAGCCTTGAAGTCCTCTTTTTTACAGTGCTCTATGCCAGCTAAGAAATAAGTGTTGTCGTTCATAAATATTTTCAGCAATTTTCAAAGTAAATCATTTGCTCTAAAAAACTGCTTAGGAGGCTAAATGTTATCAGAGTTAGAATCAGCTATTGTGTAGAAGACAGATATTTCTGTCTTTTTTGGGCATCTTGGATGATAGCCTCTAACCACTCTGCTTCGGCTTTGGCTGCGCCTTTGTCCATAGATTTGGGCAAGGCAGCTATGGCAGCCTCTGCTTTTTGGAGGGCTAGTTTGGGCTTGTCTTCTGCCAATGCCAGGGCAGCTTCGGCTCGGAATATTTGTGCTTTTGGGATGACTGCCCCTATGATGGCATTGTCAAAATAAGTGCGTGCTGTGTCTGCATCTTCTTCATAGCGTGCAGTATAGTAAGTCTTTTCTAACCAAAGAGCGGCTTGATAGCCCCCAGGTATTTGTGGGAGATATTGTGTATAAACATCTAGGTGTGTGCCTGCCTCTTGGGGCTGATGTGTGTCTAAGAAATACAGATACAAGAAGCTGTGAATATATGCCTTAAAAGGGGTATCTACCTGAAAATCAAGTGCTTTTTGAAGGGGTTTGATGTCTATCTCACGTATGCGTGTGCCCGTCATAGATTGGGCAAGGGCTTGTAATAAAATGACCTCGAGCTGTGCTTGTTGTCCACCTTTCCATAGATTAAGGATTCGGCCACCATCCGAATAAAATCCCCCTGACTTCATCGGGATAATGGTAAGCACAAAGATAATCAGCGAAAAAATAGCACTTAATCCGAAGAAGGCACTCAATAGTGCTGTGCCCATCCAAAATGAGCCCTCAGGAGAAGTAGGCAAAGCTTGCCCTACCCCGAAGGCAAGCATTGCCCAGCACAGGCTTGCCACAGGGCCACCAGCGGCAAAGCGAATAAATTTGGGAGCGAGGTTTTCGGTATTTTGTGGCAGACAAAGAGCCAAGCCACCAAAGGTATTTAGGTTTTTATTCCACTTAAATAAAAGTTTGCCTTCTTCTTTTTCTATCATAAAAGGGCCTACGGTGTACATCCTAAAATCAAAGCCTACCGCCAGCCCTGCCAGCACATGCCCCAGCTCGTGCAGTGCCAGCACCAGCAAAAAAGCAAGCAGCATCAGCGGGAGGAGCAGTAGCTTAAATTCTAGGGGTGTATGACTGCTAGATTCTGGACTACTGAAAAACCGCCCCACACCATAGCCCACAGCTACTCCTGCAAGTGCAAGAATGAGAGGGAACAGCACAACTTTCCAGTTGGTTTTTTTCTTTTGATTTTTATCAGACATGGCTCTGCTTCTTTTGTTTTGTCAGTAAGTAGCCAATGTTTGCTTAGGATTACATTTAAAACCAGAATATTTTTTGTTTTACAAAATATCTTCTACTGGAGATTTCTTAAGTTGTTTGATGGTATCAATGAACAAATCATTGGCGATTGTGCCGTTTTCATTTTCGGATAATTCTGGAAAAATACGTTCTACCACATAAGCCTCAATACCCCCCTCTACATTTTTGGCAATGATATTTCCTTGGTATCTCATTTGAAAAAAGTCTTTGACCAGCTTGTAAGTATTCTCCGAAATAAGCACTTTATCTACTTCTCCATTACTTTCTAGGCGGCTGGCTATGTTTACAGTATTGCCCCACACATCATAGGCAAGGCGTTTTTTGCCGATGACTCCCGCTACTACCTCACCAGAGTTGATACCTATTCGGCACTGCCAATAATCTTTGCCGAGGGATTTCTTTTCATCGATTCTTTCTTGCATAAACTGCTGTATCTCTAGGGCTGCCAGTACAGTTTCTATGGCATTGGATTGGTTTGGGCTAGGGACTCCCCCCACACACATGTAAGCATCTCCGATGGTTTTGATTTTTTCAAGATTGTGTTTGTCTATGATTTCATCAAATTTCTCGAAGTAATAATCTAATTCAGCTACCAGCTCTGAGGCAGTCATATTGCGGGCGACACGTGTAAACCCTTGAAAATCAGTAAACAACACACTTGCCCTTACAAAGTATTTGGCTTCGGCTTGGTTGTATTTAATGAGTTCTTCTGTGATGTCTTTGGGCAGTATATTATAGAGAAGGGTCTCTTTGTCTTTGACGGCCTTGCGTAATCTGAGAGCAGATTTTACCCTTGCCAAGAAGACTATTTTATCCACGGGCTTGCTGATATAATCTGTGGCTCCTGCCTCAAAGGCGATGGCAATATCTTCGGGCCGCATCATAGCCCCTGTCACCATAATGACAGGAATGTCTTCTGTTTTTTCTTCTTTTTTGAGCATTTTGAGTGCTTCTATACCACTGACCACGGGCATATCCCAGTCCATGAGGATAAGGTCAGGGTTTCTTCGCAGTGCATCTTCATAAGCATCTTTGCCATTGGAGCCAAGAGAAATCTCTAGTGGCAAAAACTCTTGGGGCAAGTCTTTGAGGTAGTTTCTGACGATGTGGCGGTTTTCACTTTCATCATCTACGATAAGGATTTTTGTAGTCATTTTTGTATGTTTAGGATAAAACTTTATCAATCAGTAACTTAAAACGCACTTCATCAGATTTTTCGGCACAGTCCACCATCGCTTTTCTCCAATGTTGTATGCCTCCATTGATGCTAGGGTCTATTCTTTCTATGAGATTTTCTAGTTCGGAGTAATCTCTATAAATGATTCCTTTATCTTGAATTTCTTGGACGAAGGGCAGCAGGAATGTTTTTTCTTCTGGGCTTAGTTTTATTTTTTCTCTGCCACCTATGGAGCTGATAGGATCGGCCATACTGATTTCTTCGATGTCAGATTTATGCAGGTAAAATGAGAAAGTAGAGCCTTCTTTTTCTACGGATTCTACCTTTATTTGAGTGCCATGAGCTTCTATAGCCATTTTGCAGAAAGTAAGTCCTAGCCCTACAGAGGAAGACCTGTTGAGTGATTTGGTGTCATCTTGTACGAACTTATCAAAAATGCTGTGCATATTTTTTTCGGAGATGCCTTTGCCCGTATCTGATACATCCACCCTTATATAATGTCCTACTTGCTCTGCACTGAGTATGATTTTGTCTCCTGCATCTGTGTATTTTATGGCATTGGAGAGTAGGTTGTCAAATACCCTGAAGATACATTCTTTGTCATATTTTGCCCAGATGTCAAGTGGGATTTTATTTTCTAGGCGAACGCCCTTTTGCTCTAGATAAATGGCAATCTGTCCTACGGCTTCCATGGATGTTTCGTAGAGGTTATTGTCTTTGGCATTGATGGGCATGTCTTTGCCACTGTATTTTTGAATTTGCAAGATATTGACGCTCATTTGGTCTATGCGTCTTCCTGCTTGCTGTATGATATTGAGTCCTTTTTGTATTTCGGGAAGCGTTTTTTGGGCCATGTCAGGTTGGCTGTATGCTTTGATGTGGTTCAGTGGGTTTTTGAGGTCATGCACTATCATGGCCACGAGAGACTCCCTTGATTCTTGTAGTTCATCAAGTTCCGTCTGCTTTCTGTAAAGATCTTCTTTTTGAGCATCTATTTCTTCCTTAAGCTCTTCTGTTTTGGCATTGGCTTCTTTGATTCGTTCTTCCTTTCTTTTGATTTCGTCATTCTTTGACTCTAGCTCGTGAACACGTGCAGCAAGTTCATTCTTGGTTTGTTCTAATTCTTGGATATTTTCATCTCCTGCTAGTTTTTCTTTTCGAGCCTTTTTTTCCAAGTAGAAAAAGAGTAAAAACAAGACAAGTGATAGCAAAGACATAATGGCTGCTACCCAAGCAATGACGTAAGTTATGTCATATTTGGCTTTGAGTTTTTTATATTCTTGAATGCTTTCTTGTTTGAGCTTGGCTATAGTCTCAAGCTCTATTTGTTTTTCTTTGATGAGTCTGTCTTTCTCAAAGATATTTCCGAGTAGTTTTTGTTTATCTGCTTCTAGTTTCTCTATTTCGCTTTGTAGTTTCTCACCCAACAGTATTTTTTGTCTATATTCCTCGATTTTTTCGTTGAGTCTATCCAACTTTATTTTTTCGTCCTTTTTTTCTTTGTTTAACCTCGTAATATCGGCATTGAGAGCATTTTCCCATTTATCGAGTTTATCGAAGGGGATAACTCTATTTTTTTGCTCGTCTGTCTCGCGAGGCTTGTCGGTCTTGTTAGTGTTGTCGGTCTTGTTAGTGTTGTCGGTCTTTTCTTCGCCAGGCTCATGTACGGGCGGAGGGGGGATGTCTGATTTTTGTTTTTCTTTATCGGTATCTTCTTCTGGTGTGACTATTGGGTTTGGTTTTGTGTGTACGCAAGGTTTGAAAGTAGGTTTGTAGCTAGGATACTTGTTCAAGAATTCTTCGAGTTTGTCGATGTTGTCAAATTCTTTTTTGGAACAGTCATTGTCGCCTTTTTGAATGACAAACGTAAGCTTTTTCCTAAAGTCCATGTCTGGTCTGATTTTAAGCTCGAAGTAGCCCCTTTCATTCGTCTCTGTAAACAACTGAGGATATTCTTCTATATATATTTTGGTGCTCTCGTATCGTTTGTCAAGTCTGCCATGAATAAGTGGTTTTTTGAGTGTATGTAGGTTTGCATGGGTTTGAAAATTCGCATAGTTGTCATATTCTTTCCTATACACTCGATAGCTTGGTGCCTCAATGACAAGTATCATTTTTTTATCTTTGTCAAAGTCACGGGCAATTTCTATGGTAAATTCCCCATTGTTTGCTGAGGTTGTTTCTTGTTCTTTATATCCTTCAATAAATACCCTAGCATCTTTAATTCGCTCTCTAGATGTCCCTTGAACGTTTCCTTGCAGCCTGATAGGAGCATTCAGCATTTTCAAAGCAAAGTCTCTTTTTTCTGAATTATTTCTGTCATTATTTTTGAAAGAGAATTTATTACTCTGAAATCCATCTTTCTCTGCCCTGAGATAAACTGTTTCATTGCGCCTCAGGGGAAGGCTAAGGGTGATGCTGTACTTGCCAAATTGGTCTGTAAGCACTGAGTTGTTGGGGTTACTTTCTTCTGATATCTTAGCATTAGGAACGGGAGTCCCTCGGCCATAATATTGGTTGTAGATTGTCCCTCTGATTTCTGTTACTTTCCTTTGAGCCTGCATAAACTGAGGCAAAAGTATAAGGCACAATAATACATAGATTACCCGCCTTGGGTTGTTTTGATTTGGTGTCATCAGGGCTTTGTGCTATTAAATTTGGTTTTGCTTAACTTTTAACCATGGTTGCATGGTAAGTCATACAATGCAAATAGGAGAGTTTTTTTGAAAAAAGCAAATTTTTCTTACTCTTTTCAAAAAAATAATCTAAGAAATATAATTTTTTGTGATTTGGAGTCAGATTTGTAGCTGCATTGTCCGTAAATCAGCCCAAATTTATAACTTAGCATAGTTTGACTCGTTATAAATATATGATGAACTTACTAAAACTTAAATCTATCAAATCTCACTTTATGACGAAATTTACACAAAAAAACAGATACATTGCTTTTGTTTTGTTCTTGGGGATGTTTGTATTCTCTGCCTGCAGCAAGCGTTCTCAATGCCCCGCCTACATGGAGTTTCAGGGGGGGACTATCAGCGTGCAAGACAATGACAAAAGCCCAGAAGCCCTCCGCAAACAAAGCCAAAAATTACTTGACTCTCAGGATACCTACATCGTAGTGAAGCGAGATAAAAGAACAGGACTGGTAAAGAGTAAAAAGCGTGTCAAAAAAGGGAAAAATAACACCAAAAAGCACAAAGGCTTTGAAGTAGATCCACGTACTATGAAGGGAGTTAAATAAACTCCCCTTTTTTTTAATTCTGTTGTATCAAGATTTCTCCTAATTTATGTTAGAAATATTACTCAAAAAATATCCATCCGTTTTTGCTCTCATTTTTTTATTGTTTTTCTTTTTCTTGTTTTATCACCCACTTAGCGCTCAAGATAAAAATAAAGACAAGAAAGAAAACCCTACAAGCTCTTACAGTGGCACAGAGGCAGTACGCAAAAAAGGCGATCAAGGCACTAAAGATGTAGTCAATAAAGAAAGACGCATCAAAACCAAAAGAGAACTTAAAGAAGATGCAAGTATGCGTGCCAGCTACAGAGGGCAAGAAAAATACATGGACTTGCCAGCACTCCGGGCCCAAAAAAATCAAAAACTAGCCAGCTATTCAGGCAAAGTTTCTCTCAGAAAATATGACCGATTCAAAAACCGAATAGACAACAAAGACCGAGATATGGCAAGTTACTCAGGCAGTGTCAGGTATGTCAATATCCCGAAGCAACGTGAAAAAATTAGCCAGAAAATGGCATCTTCCAAAGGACCTGTGCTTATCAGAGTCAGAAGGAAACCCAAAGGAGACATCACTTCCGAATACAGGGGTGCACCCAGAAGGCCTCGCCAAGAAATTAAATACAGCAAAACCAACCTCAGAAAAGGAGCAAGAGTCAAAAAATCAGAATTGCCCAATTATGCCAAAGAGAAAAAACGCAAGCTGAAATATGACAAAGGCGAGACCATGATGTGGCAAAGAGGCGGCTCTACCATGCCCGGCTCTGGCAAAAGAGAACTTCCCAAAAAACAAAAAGGAAAGAAAAACAAACAAGAAAATAACAGCGAACAAGGCGAAGAAATCCCTGACAATTAAGTCAGGGATTGTGCCACTGCACTGTGGCTCGAAAGTAATTGTCTTGGCAGAGCATTTTTTGCAATGCCGCAGGCATGAAATATTTGATATGCTTTCAATCCTAAATAGTTACATTTTAAAAATGCAACAGCAGTGCAGTAAGAGATTTTATTTTAGATAAAAACCATCCCGATAGCATAAATACCATACACTCCTTGCTTAGAAACCATGCCAAGAACTTAGACAATTCACATAAAACTTTTAACTTTGCTTTTAAACAAATAATTTAGTTAAAAACACATAGCAGAACATCACTCATGGCAGAAAAATATGATATTTTAGTGATTGGCAGTGGCCCAGGCGGTTACGTAGCAGCCATTCGTGCCTCTCAGTTAGGCAAAAAAGTAGGCGTCATCGAGAAGGAATCTCTCGGAGGGATTTGTCTTAACTGGGGCTGCATCCCTACCAAAGCACTCCTCAAAAGTGCACAAGTATTTGAATACATCACCCATGCCAAAGATTATGGCATCTCCGTCAAAGACCCCCAAGTAGATTTTACCGCAATGGTCAAAAGAAGCCGAGGCGTAGCAGATGGCATGAGCAAAGGCATTCAGTTTTTGTTTCGTAAAAATAAAATAGATGCCATCATGGGCTTCGGGAAGTTGCTGCCAGGTAAAAAAGTAGAAGTCAGCAACGACAAAGGCGAAAAGACCATCTATGAAGCAGAAAGCATCATTCTTGCTACAGGTGGGCGTGCCAAAGAACTGCCTAACCTCAAAATAGACGGCAAAAAAATCATAGAATACCGCAAGGCAATGTCTTTAGAAAAACAACCCAAGTCTATGGTCATCGTAGGTTCGGGGGCTATCGGGGTGGAGTTCGCTTATCTTTATAACTCCATCGGCACTAAAGTAACGATTGTGGAGTATCTCCCCAACATCGTGCCTAATGAAGATGAAGAAGTCTCCAAACAATTGGAGCGAATCTACAAAAAAGCAGGCATCGATATCCTGACCAATGCCGAAGTAACAGGTGTAGATACAACTGGCACAGGCTGCAAAGTCAAAATCAAAACTGCCAAAGGTGAGCAAACGATTGAATCCGAAATTGTGCTTTCAGCAGTAGGTGTTGCCACCAACTTGGAGGGCATCGGGCTAGAAGAAACAGGTGTGAAAACCGAGCGAGGCAAAGTATTGGTAGATGAGTTTTATCAAACCAATGTGCCAGGTGTATATGCCATAGGTGATATCACAGCGGGGCAAGCCCTTGCACACGTAGCCTCTGCCGAGGGGATTATCTGTGTAGAAAAAATAGCAGGGCATCACCCTGAGCCACTTGATTATAAAAATATACCAGGCTGTACTTATTGCCAGCCCGAAATCGCCTCAGTAGGCTATACCGAAAAACAAGCCCGTGAAGCTGGATATGAAATCAAAGTAGGGAAATTTCCTTTCTCTGCCTCAGGTAAAGCCAGTGCCGCAGGTGCGAAAGATGGCTTTGTGAAGGTCATCTTTGATGCCAAATATGGCGAATGGCTTGGTGCACACATGATAGGTGCAAACGTAACTGAAATGATTGCAGAAGCCGTAACGGCACGTAAACTTGAAACCACAGGACACGAAATCATCAAATCGGTTCACCCGCACCCCACCATGTCAGAGGCAGTCATGGAAGCTGCAGCTGCAGCCTATGATGAAGTGATTCACTTGTAGCCTAGAGAGGGGCTTTCTAGGTTTTTGAAGCTTGGAAAGCCTTTTTATGGCTGTTTGATTTTAATTGAAATGGACTTCCTGAAATGCTTTGATAACTAAACAGTGCTTTTATTGGTTAATGCTTTTCTGATATGGTAAAAAGTTTTTTCATTTAAAAAAATATTTATTTTAAGTTTTTCGTATGTGGCAATATATTTTAATTTATTTTCTAGTCACCACTGGTACTTTCCTCTTGATGGAGGGAGTTGCTTGGGCTACACACAAGTACGTAATGCATGGCGTTCTCTGGACGTGGCACAGAGATCATCACCAACCTCATGAGGGCTTTTTTGAGCGAAATGATTATTTTGCATTGGTTTTCAGTGTTCCCTCTATCGCCACGATTGTCTTGGGTTTTGAAGTGCCTTGGCTATGGCTGCTGAAGCCCATTGGTTTTGGCATCTTGGCTTATGGCATTTTTTATGTGCTTTTTCACGATGTCTTGGTGCATCGCCGTGTGAAGCTTAAGTTTATAGCCAAGAACCGTTATCTGCGGCGCATGATTCGTGCACATCAGGTGCATCACCGCTGCAGAGAAAAAGAAGGTGCAGAAGCCTTTGGTTTTTTGTATGCACCCAAAAAATATGAACCTAAAGTATAATTGATTATTTACCAAGACATTGCAAAGAAAAATCACTTATCCCGGCAGCTTCATTCCAGGTACGGTCTTCGTTGTACTTGCTTGGTTGGTCAAGCTCTTTGAGCTTGCAAGTGGTTTTTCTTTGTCTTTTTTAGGTTTGTATCCTCAGCATTGGCAGGGCTTGGCTGGGATATTCACCTCCCCCTTTTTGCACGGAGGTTTTGAGCATTTGCTTTCCAATACCTTTCCGATGTTTTTTTTGTCGGCACTTGCCTTTCAGTTATATCCCCGTCTTTTTTGGTCATTGAGTACTTGGCTTGTGATTGCTACGGGTTTCTGGACTTGGTGCTTCGCCCGTGAGTCTTACCATATTGGGGCAAGCGGCTTGGTCTATGGCTTGGCTTCCTTTTTGTTTTTTGCGGGAGTATGGCGTGGCAAACGTACCGAATGGGCAGTTTCTCTGCTCGTATTGTTGTTTTACAGCAGCTTACTGCTGGGTTTAGTCCCCAAAGACATACATATTTCTTGGGAATCTCACCTCTCGGGCTTTCTGGCAGGGGGGAGCTATGCTTATTTTTCAAGAAAATGGGCTTTAGAAAGTACCTACTCAGAAAATGAACCCTCAGAAGCCCAACAAGATGAAGATGTATTGCAACTGACAGAGATATATTTTAAGAAAAACAAAGAAGATTCTTTTAAAAAAATATACAGCAAATCTTCAGATGAATCCAAAAACTAAGATTTATCTGGCAGCAATCAGCGAGGAAGATACTCTCTGATAATCACTTACTTTGACGAGGCGATAATCACAAGGGTTTATCTTGCGTGTTTTCTGACGATATTCTACGGTAAGTCCTGGCCAAAGCGTTGTATTCTTGCCGCCTGAGGTCTGGTACCAGCTTTTGCAGCCCGATGCCCACACAGTGTCTGTAAGGCGGCTTTGGATATTTTCATTGAATTTTTTTTGTGCTTCTGCCTGCACGTCTAAGTAAGCATCTTCTCCGCCTTGGTCTAGTATTTTGAGATAATCCATGGCATAGTTGAGCTGTGACTCTATCATATGCACGATAGAATTATGCCCCAAGCCTGTATTAGGGCCTACCAAAAACAACAAATTGGGGAAGCCCTCGGCAGTGATTCCGTAGAAGGCTTCGGGACCCGTTTTGCTCCATTCTGCCATCAAATCTCTCTGCTGAAGTCCTCTAAAATTCAGTGTACCAATAAACTCAGAAGCCACGAAGCCCGTGCCGAAGATGATGGCATCTAGGGGGTATTCTTTGCCTGCTTGGTCTGTGAGTTCATTTGCTTTGATTTCTTGAATCCCTTCGGTAACAAGTTGCACATTTTTTCTTAGAAAAGTAGGGTAATAATCATTAGAGATAAGCACTCTTTTGCAGCCCATTTTGTAAGTCGGGGTCAGGGCTTTGCGTAATTGGGGGTCAGAGATGGCATTGTGGAGATGTTTCGTGGCGGTTTGTTCGCCGAATTTTTGGAGGGTTTCATTGCCCATAAATGACAAACCTCTAAACTCATTGAGCCAGTAAATCAGCCCGCGGTGTGCTTGTTGAAAGATGGGAAATTTTTGAAATAACTGATGCTCAAATGCCGTGATTTTTCTATCTTCTTTGGGGATAATCCAAGGGGCGGTGCGTTGAAAGACAGTGAGTTGCGCTACTTTGGGGGCTATCTCTGGCACAAACTGAATGGCGCTTGCACCTGTGCCTATTACAGCGATTTTTTTGTCTTTGAGTGGGTAGTTTTCTTTCCATTCAGAAGAGTGAAAAACATCTCCTTGAAAATTTTCTACTCCCTTTATTTTAGGAATGTGAGGGCGGTTAAGTGGGCCTATTGCCGAGATGACTACACGAGCTGTAGTGCTGTTTCCTTGAGTATCTTTCAATATCCAAAAGCCTTGGGCAGTATCAAATTTAGAATGGATAATCTCCGTCCGAAACCTGATATGGGGGCGTAAATCGTGCGTATCTACATATTTTTTGAGGTATTCTAAGATTTCGGGTTGTTTAGAATACATCCTAGACCAGTGGGGGTTTGGCTCAAAAGAGAATGAGTACAGGTGTGAAGGCACATCGCAGCCACAGCCAGGGTAAGTATTATCCCTCCAAGTGCCTCCTACCTCTTCGGCACGCTCGAATATAACAAAAGAAGTGCGGTGCTGCTGCCTGAGCCGAAATGCCGCCGCCAAGCCCGCAAAACCTGCACCTATGATGGCTACTTGAAAATCAGGAGAAGTATGTTGTGCTGGGGATGTATTCATTTTTGATGTTGTATGTTTTTGTAAATACCAATTTAGGGTTTATTCTGAGAATAAGCAAAGTTTTTAGAGGCTCTTTTTTAGTACTGTTCGGAGATTTTAGCACATTCAAAAAAAAGATTATTTGGTGGATATATCTCAAAAATAGGTATTTTGGCTTTACTTTTGGGGATTTATGGCGATGCCTCCAAATCTAAATGCTAAATATACAGAATGTACCTCATATGCTCAGAAAAAATACCAATAAGTGGATGAGACTATCCTGTTTATTATCAGGGGCTTTTGTATATATACTTGTCTTCTCTCAGTTGGTTTTGGGGCAAAACTCATACACAGACAGCCTACAAAACCGACTCAATACTGCCCATGACAGTCTTAAGATTAGGATACACCTTGAGCTTGCTTACGAATACGTGGATTCTGATTTTTCTAAAAGTGTAGAAAACAGCAAGCAAGCCCTCAGAATAGCCCAAAAAAGAGGAAATAAACTTGCTCAAGCCCGTGCTTTAGATGTGCTAGGGGCAGTCTATGGCTACCAAGGTGATTACAGTACTGGGCTTGATTACAAAATCAAAGCCCTCAAAATCTATGATACAGTAACTGACCTCAGGGGTGAAGGAAACCTGAGCAATAATATAGGAGTCTTGTATTTTAGGCAAGGAGATTTTAACAAAGCTTTATTCTATTATCAAAAAGCCCTCAAAGTAGCAAAACAGCTACAAGATTCTGTGCTTATTTCTACGTATTTGCTCAATATCGGGGAGGTTTATTATGAGGAAGGAGATTATGAAAATGCCCGAAAATACGAGAAACAATCCTATGACATTAGCCTTGCTTTAAATCTATATGACAATGAAGCCTATGCCTCAGGGATTTTAGGGAAAATATATCTACAAGAAAAAAATTATAAGCGTGCATTGAAACTTACAAAGGGTGCAGTCCAGCTTTTTAGACAAATAGAAGATGTGGGTGGAGAGGCAGAATACACGCTGCACATTGCCAAGATATTCCAGCAGCAAAGCCAAGCCGACAGTGCCTTATATTATGCTTACAATGCCTTGAGCCTTGCTCGGTCTTTGGGAGCCAAGGAGTTTGCAAAAGAAAGTTATCTATGTCTTGCACAAACTTATGCCCAAGCCCAGCAGATGTCCGAAGCCTACCGCTACCAACAGCTCTACACCCAAGTAAAAGACTCTATCTATAATGAGAACAGTGCAGAGAAATTTACACAAATGCAAATACTCTATGATACTCAAAAGAAAGAAAGAGAAAATGAAATCTTAAGAAAAGACCAATCTCTCAAAAACGAAACCATCAAAGCACAGCAACGCATCACGCTCATCGTAGGTGTAGGTCTAGGGTTAATCCTTGTGCTTGCTTTTTTCTTGTATCGTAGCAATCTATACAAACAAAAAGCAAATCAAACTCTCCAGCTCAAAAACGCAGAAATCAACCAGCAAAAAGAAGAGATAGAAGCCCAAAGAGATGCCATAGAGCTGCAAAGAAACGAAATAGAGCAAAAAAACCGAAATATCAATGCAAGTATCAATTATGCCAGCAGAATCCAAAATGCACTCTTGCCCCTAGATCGCAATATGCAGGCTATTTTGCCCAAGCATTTTGTGTTTTTCCAACCCCGAGATACCGTAAGCGGAGATTCTTATTGGCTAGAAACCAAAGGAGATAAGGTTATTTTGGCTGCCATAGATTGCACAGGGCATGGCGTACCTGGGGCTTTTATGAGTATGATTGCAGATTCTATCCTCAATCACATCGTACTGGACAGAGGTATCCTAGAAGCAGACCAGATACTGACCTTGATGCACCTAGAAATCAGAAAAACCCTCAAGCAAGACCTCACCGAGAACAGAGACGGAATGGACTTGGCTCTCTGCGTTATAGACAAAACACAGAAAACACTGGATTTTGCAGGGGCACACAATCCTCTTATAATTATCCAACACGGAGAAATGGCCAAGGTGAAAGGAGATAAATTCGGCATAGGAGGGATGCAGCTAGAAAAACAACGTGTTTTTCAAAAACATACTTTTGATATTTCGCAGCCTACACAGTTTTATATTTTTACGGATGGCTTCCAAGACCAGTTCGGAGGGGCAGAAAAACGAAAGTTTTTCCCTCGTGATTTTGAAAGACTTCTCTTTGAGGTACACGCACTAGAGCCACAAGCTCAGAAAGACAGACTTCATCAAGTGATTCATGATTGGATGGGCAAAGAGAATGAGCAAATAGACGACATTCTGGTCATAGGTGTAGATTGTGAAGCACTCTGATTTTTGTTCGCTATATGGCAAACACTAAAGAGCAACTTGTCTGTACAGACAAGTTGCTCTTTAGTGTTTGAGAACAAAAGAGGCTTTTTTATTTGGCAGCTTCTATATTAAATCCGATATGCACTGTAGGGCGGATAAATTTATCACCCAATGACTCATCAGCACCGTAGCTCATGTTCCAATCTTTACGGTTGATGTTGAACTGAGCTGTTGCAGTTACTTTGCCATCAGCGATGCTTACTTTTGCAGGAAACTTAATGTTTTTAGTTACCCCACGCATTTCTAGGTTGCCACTCACCATGTGCGTAGGGTCAGCCAAGATGTACTTTTTGTCTTCTTCGGATACCTCCTCTGTCTTCTCAGGCGCAGTATAAGGCTCTACACCCGTGATTTCAAACTTGGCAGTAGGGAATTTTTCTGCGTTAAAAAAGACTGTATCCGAAAGGTGTCCAGCAAGTTTGGCTTTAGTTTCGTCATCCATTCCTTCGTCAGTTACAGTAAGGCTTTTGACATCGATGATGTATGAGCCACCTACGATTTTATCACCTTCTACCTTTACAGTGCCTTCAGTGATGTTAAAAGTACCTTCGTGCTTGCCTATAGGCTTCGTGCCTACCCAAGTTACTTTGCTTACTTCTGTATTGACTGCATAGTCTTCAGCACCTGCAGCAGCTGTAGAATCTACTTCTACTTCGTCACCTACTTCTGCTTTGTCTCCTTTAGGGTCAGAGGCACATGAGAAAGCTAAAAATGAGGCGATTACAATCCAAAGAGCGTTTTTCATTAATTTCATAATACTAAAAAATTTGTTTTGTGATTAATACTGCAAATATAATGTATATACATTTATTGTGCAAACATCTAATATTAAATAATTGTTGTTGAAGCCTTTGGGGCATTATTAGTTGAGGATAGCATCATTGAGGGTATCAAAGTACTGAATATCCATTTCGTGAAATTTCTTATCGGGGTATTGTCGGTCTATTTTTTCTCTGCCGATGCTCACACTCTTCACAAATATGGGGTCTTTTGGGAGTATTTTTCGGTGTATGCGTAGTCCCTTATAAAACATTCTTTCTTTCCACTCCACGAAATACCATTCCATAGAAGGCTGGTGAAAGACCCTCAATTCACGCTTGTCAAATACGAGTTTGCTGAGTCCTAGTTGCGTAACAGCAAGCGCTGTACTCTCAAAAATTTCTTGAAATTGTTCAATAGGGATGTACGATTTTAGCGTCTGTATAACTACAGTTTTTTCTGGTTCATACACATATACCTTGGCAGTATCAAAGGTGTATTTTAGTTGTAGGTTAGGATAATCTAAGGTTGTCTCAGTATTCATATATTTGAAAATAAAAAAATGATGAAAAATAAGTTTTTGGTGTTGGCATAAATAATACAAATAATTCTAAAAAATAATTGCCACCTCTAAAATTGAATACAATTAAGAACTAAAATTGTTTGAATAAACGCTGAAATAACATGTTTGCAAAGAAAAAAGTTTGTTTAGTGGTATTTTTTCTAGGCAGTGCTTTATTTAGGTGTTTTTAAGGGGTGTTATGTAGCAAAATAATAAGAGGCCTTTACATCCATTTTTCTTGTTTACTTTCTATTTGGTAGAGGATTTCATCTTGAAGTTTTTGAGCGATTTTTAATTTTTGGTAGGGTAGAATCACAAGCCCACCAGCGGAGATAAGGTAAACATCAGCCAAGTGTTTTCGATGCTGATAGACGTTTTGCTGGATTTTTATTTGTTGTATTTTGTGCCAAGCAAGCAGGCTATGTTTTCTCCCCCAGACTCCTGAGCAGAGCCAAAGCCCCTTTTGGCTGCAAGTCCATTGAAAATTTTGCTGCCACTGATGGTAATAAACTGCTCCGTATAGCAGCAAAGGCAAGCCCAGAAAAGCCATATAAGGGTGAATCAAAAAATAAGCCCCCGCAGCCAAGAGCAAAGCAAGCGGCAGCACCAGCAGCAGGGTTTTTCTTATCCAATAGACCTTGGCGATGTTTCTGCTGTCTTTTCCTTCAAATGTTTTTTTTGAAAGGTAGTTTTGGGTGATAGAGAGTACCTTGCTAAGAGAAGTAAAAGGAAGGGAGTGTTTTTCCTGATTTTGGGCTTTGACTTGCCCAACGGTATGCACGGACACTATCCAGAAATCTAGTTTTCTTCTAAGCCAGTTACTTTGATAAGAAATCATTTGGATTTTAGAGAATGGGATAATCTGCTGCTGACGTGTGGTAAGCCCCCAAGATACTCTCCAGTTTTGGGAGCTTTCTATGAGTTTAAAATCATAGTACTTAAATAAGGTACGCCCTGCGGAGATGATGACAGAGACAAAAGCCAGCAAGACAAGCCCTAGCAAGATACTAATGATGCTTTGTTTGAGTGCTTCATCGGCATATGACTGCATGAGTTCTTCTTCTTGGCTGCCTATCAGCTCTCCGAGGTCATCTATGATTCTGAACCCAAGTGCTATGAGCAAAAAGAAAGCTTCTAAATGATTGGCAGAAAGGCTAAGTTTGAGAAGATCTGCAGTATCTAAACGGTAAGTCTGAGTGGCAATTGCTTGTTTTTTTAGGGCAGGTTCGGAGATTTTTTCGTTTTCTTCTGTGTCCGCATCACAGTCATTGTCTGGAAGCATATTTTCTTTTTGTTGGAGGATAATTTCTTTGAGTTTTTCTGCCTTCGGGATGGCAAGGGCATCCATTTGAGCCTCCACTTGGCTGCTTCCAGCACTGTCAAAAGATACTTTAGAAACCTTGAACAATCTTTGCCATACGTCTTGCTCTAGCTGCACGCCTTGTATATTTTTGAGCGGGATAGAGAGTCGTTTTCTTTTCCACCAGCCAGACTGTATGTGCAGGCTTCCTTCTGTGATGCTAAATGTATAGAACCAAAATTTTAGAACAGCAATCAGCACCGAGAGTAGCCCCAAGCCCAAGAGGATATACAAGAGCACGAAACTTGAGCCTTCTTCTTCTCTTCTAAAAAAATAAATCAGTGCTACTGGCCAAAAAGATTGAATGACCCTCCAGAGTGTTTTCAAGAATAAAATCAGAATGGCTACAGGTGATTGCCTTTGGGGTGTATCCCAGCTGTGAGATGTATCAGAGGGTTTAGGCTGTGCCTTGAATTTGCTCATTTATCCAGTCTTTAATTTCTTGTGCTTTGCTTTCTTTTATTCCTCTCAGCTTAAAATCTGCCTGCGATGCCCCTGCAGTATAGACTGACAGAGAGGCAAGCCCATAATATCGCTCTATCATTCCTGAATCTATGCTCACATGCTGCACCCTGCTAAAAGGCACTACCCTTGTTTTTCTTCGCCACCAGCCCGAGCGTACGTGTAAGTCGTGCTTCCTCAAAGCATATCCACTGTATCTGAAGCTTAGCCCGTCTGAAACCCAATGCAAGATACACCCACCCAAAAACAGCAGAGTCAGCCCCGAAATGAATACGATAGACTGTAAATAGGCTACAAAATACACAGCCAAGGCCAGCAAAATCAATATCACTAGATGAGAGATTGCCCAAGCAATGCGTTCTACATTCAGGTAATTAGCTTCTAGGGCTTGATACTCAAGATGATGACTTTCGGGGATTTCTTCTCGGGAGTCTAAAAAAATACGTTGGTTTGAAAAATCCGTCATAGTTTGATTTTAATCTAAATCTAAGTGCAAATTTAATGGATTTATGCCAAGAAAGTGCGTTTTTTGGAACGCTTCATTCTTGATTGCTCACAAAAGGTCTTATATTCGCAAGTAAACTATCATCCAAATCATAAAAGCGTATGTTACTTGTCATTGATATTGGTAACTCAAACATCGTTCTGGGGCTTTGCCAAGCCCAAACTTGGAAGCACATTTGGCGGCTGCCTACTTCACAGCAAAAAGAAGAAGCTAGCTATGCTACAGACATTAGCACGCTTTTTTTGGAAAGCAGGCTTAAATTAGAGCAGATAAGTCAGATTGCCATGAGCAGTGTAGTGCCTTCTCTGACCCCAATCATTCAGCATGTTTGTAGCCAATTATTCAACATTAGACCTACAGTGATAGGTGCGGGGCTGTATTCAAAACTAAACATTGCCATAGACCGCCCCCACGAGATAGGTTCAGACCTTGTCGCCAATGCCGTGGCAGGCTACCAAAAGTTTGGGCAGGCCTGCATTGTCGTAGATTTCGGTACGGCACTTACCTTCACCACAGTTTCAGACACAGGGCAAATACTTGGCGTTGCCATCGCACCAGGCCTGAAGACAGCCATGTATTCACTCTTTAGCCACACTGCCCAGCTGCCTGAAGTGCCTCTAGAATTGCCCAGCTCTGCCATCGGCAAAAATACCACACAGGCACTACAGGCAGGTGTATTGCTGGGCTATGTAGGGCTTGCCGAATCACTCATCAAGCGCATCAAAGAAGAACTTCAAGTGCCGAGCAAGGTCATTGCTACAGGGGGGCTTTCTGCTATTTTAGACCCTGTAAAGCATCTTTTTGACGAGATAGACCCTCACCTGACCCTTAACGGGATTAAGACGCTTGCCGAGAAAGCACACAAAGATATTTTATAGAATGCTAGAGATTTTGACTAAAAGTTATTTTTGGCAAACAAACTCTCATCACTTACTCCAAAGCGGTGGTTCTGAAGATTCTCCCAATAAATGAGCAAAAAATCAGTCCAATCTATGCCGATGTATGTCATTTTGTTTAGGTAGAGCTGCTCGTTGAGCAAATCCATATAGAGTAAATCTTTGTCATTACTCAAGATAGGGAGTAGGAGTTTTCCATTGCCCTTTTGCCCCGCAATCTCACGCATCATCTCTTCTACGGAGAGCAGATAATAGCTTTTATCTTCATAAAAAAACAGGCGAAACTCGGAGGTCTGCCCATTGTGTGCTCGGAGGGTCATCCGCAGAGATTCGGGCAGGTCATTATAAGCCAATTCATTAAAGTTGGGATGTATTTGGCGAATTGTCTTGAGGAGTTTTTGCTGGTCATTGAGGGCTATTTTAGGTCTGAATAATTCTCCTCTGTGTGCTAAGTAGCCATTTAAAAATTTACGAATATTTTGCCACAGTTCGCTCACTTCTATTTTGCGTATTCCGCCATATTCATCTAATTGGTAGCGCCCCTTCTCGAGTCTGTCAGCCATTTGCCCTATAAATTCACTCAAATCATAAAAAGTATGTGAGCTGTCTCCCTCTTGTGAGATATAGACCAGCTCACCCGTATCAGGGTGCAAGTAGCTAAAATCACCTGAGAGATAGAGCAATACAGGCAAGCGATGAGGGTGAAAAGGCAGTTTAAGTTCTTGTGCCATTTCTTCTTGTGCTTCTATGGTGATTTGCTGTGTTTTGTATTCAGCTTTGATTTCATTGGCACTTAATAGGCGGCAGACTTCATGCCCATCAAAGAGCACAAAGGCATCCGTGCCGTTGTGCTGCTGTAGCATAGCTTTCAGGCTTTCGGGCAATTTTATACCGATTTCAGCCTCTAGCAGTGTTATTTCTTCTGATGAGATACCCTCATTAAAGCCATCTACCACTACAGGCTGATGTATTTCATACCAAGCTTTGAGACGGTCAAGGGATTGCAGGAGTAATTTTGAAGACATATTTTGTATAAATTTTCAATTAGCAAATGTCTAAATTAAAGCATTTTTATTATTTATTGAATTTTTTTGTTGGAGATGCTTTTCCTTTTCCTTTATTTGGTGATGTTGCTGGCAGAGAAGTGATGCTGCCGAAAGTGCCAAGCGATGTCGGCATAGGCATATTGTGTGCCACGGTGTGCCCTCCCATAAGGGAATGCTTTGATATACATCCAGCGTTCTATTTCGGCTTGGTTATTCTGAAAGCCCCTGTTATAGGCTGCTGCCAAGAATCTTATTTTCTTTTCCTCTGAGAAGCCATCCATATCAAATCTCTGTGCTACCACCGCCTGAAAACAACTCAAATAGCGTAGCTGCCAAGCAAGTGAGCCGAGTCTATTGACACGCTCTTGGCGGATTTCTTTCTCATCTGTGCTTTCAAACCTTGTAATAAAATAAAAACGAGTAATTTTACGCTTGATGACTGCTTGCTCTAGTTCTTCAATAAAAGAGGGCTTCATCTGAAATCTGCCGATAGAAAAATTAGCATAGCTAGGCCCAAAACGCACATACAGGAGGTTGAGTGTGAAAGTCTCTACGTGGTCTTTCATGCCAGAGTAGCGCACGGTCTCGGGGAATACAGCAGGGATGAGCAGCTCTAGGGGAGCTTTGTATTTGCTAATTTCTTTTTTGATAAGGACTTTGTTTTCTTTCAAAAAATCCAGTGCATCGTTGTAAGAGCTGCTAAAAGCACGCTGATAGTCTTCACCCGTTTGCCCAAATGCCTCCGTGCAGCCGAGCAAGCATGTAAAGTAGCAACAAAGATAAAAAAAAAGGCTTTTTGTTTTGGGGTATGATGTTAGGTAAGGGCTTTTTGTGTGTTTTATAGAAGTATTTTGCATCTTAGGGATAGATTTTTTAGAAGATTGTACTTATTTTTTTATAGATTTGATAACGTAATATTCTCTACTCTGGTCTGAATCTAAGGAGGGCACAGGCTATGGAGGGCATCATTTTCGGCTAAAACAGATAACTTACCTCCAAAAAAATAAAATGATGGCTAATTTTTTTAAATTTGTAAAAACTATAAACCGTGAAGCTTTTGTTTAAACATTTTGGGTCTAAAAACAATAGGAGTTAACTTAGACCTGATATTTGGCTACAAAAGTAAATACACCTACAAAAATAATGTACTACATTTATTTCATAAAAACATGCGCCTAAAAATAAAATTATACGCTTTCTTGCTGAGTCTATTGTGCCTTCCTTTTTACAGCAAAGCCCAAGATGTGGATGTGCCTGAAGATTATATCAGCGAACTCATCTACGGCATCAACCTCAACACTAACGGGGGGCTCATCGGTGGGTTTATGCTCAAATCTACCAAAATCATAAAACCCAAGGTATATCGGAGCATCGGCATAGAAATCGTGCATGTCAAAAGTCCTAAAGAAATCCGAATCACAAGCCCCAACACAGGCAATTCTTTTATCTATGCCAAAAGGAATTACTTGTATTCATTTCGCCCTCAGTACGGGCGTGACATTATCCTCTTTCGGAAAGCACCCGAAGAAGGCATTCAGGTTTCTGGTATTTTTGCTGGCGGCCCTTCGTTTGGGCTTGTTGTGCCTTATTACATCTTGTACAATTCATCAAGTGGGATTCGCTCGGTGCAGTATGACCCCAATATTCATACAAGCATCACTGATATGCTCGGGCCAGGAAATCTATTGGATGGCATCGGAGGCTCAAAGATTATCTTAGGCTTACACGCCAAAGTAGGTATGAGCCTTGATTTTGGTACATTTCGAAACAGCATCTCTGGGGTAGAGGTAGGCGTTACAGTAGAAGGTTTTGGACAAACACCAGAGCTTGTTGCCAACCCTGACACAAGCTCTACGGCACTCGAAGCCCCTAACAAAAGAATCTTTACGGCTTTTTATGTCAATATATTCTTTGGTACTCGTAAATAGCACTTGCCAAGAGTGGCATCACAAAAGAGGAGGCTGTATCAGCGTATCAGTGCTTGGTACAGCCTGCTTTCCCTTACCTGTAGCACTATTTGTTTATCAAAAGTAATACGTCTGATGGTAGTTTCATCAGCATCTTTGATGGTGAGCATCTCTAAATCTTGAATTACTTCAATCTGAAAATTTTCACCTGCCCACCTTTGCAAGGCTTTGAGTTTGAGGGGGCGTTCGTCTAGGCAGATATGAATCTCACGTGCAGATTTATACAGCATATGCACCCTTAGCCCTAGCTTGTCTATGATTTTAAAGATAACAGCAAGGTCAGCTTCTTTTAGAAAGTGAAGTGGTGGGACTTCTATCCTCACAAGCATTTGTTGGGCTTTAAAGATAATACTGGGCAAAAATTTGCGTGCTTCTGTATTGTCTATGCAAGTGCCACTTTGTGAAGGATACAAAAAAGATTTTACATACAAAGGGATATTCTTTGCAGCAAGCGGAGCGATTGTCTTGGGGTGTATGACTGTAGCACCGTATTTACTCATTTCGGCAGCTTCGGCATAAGAGAGTTGTGCATAAAGCTGTGCATCGGGCACTCGTTTGGGGTCTGCATTGAGCACTCCAGGCACATCTTTCCAGATAGTGAGGCTCTCGGCTTGCAGGCAAGATGCCATAATTGCGGCTGAGTAATCTGAGCCTTCACGCCCTAGAGTCGTTACTTTTCCTTGGGCATTGCCTCCTGTGAAGCCCTGAGTCAGCACGATGCCTTTGGATAAAAGTGGAAGGGCTTTGGTTTCTATATTTTTGAGTGTGGCATCCCACTGTACGTTTCCCTCTCTCCATTGGCTATCTGTGCAGATGAGTTGTTTGGCATCTATCCAAGTGCAAGCGCCTGTTTTTTTGTGAATATAATAAGACACAATGCTTGCAGAAAAGACCTCACCCATAGAGACGATGGCATCATAGAGTGCATCAAAATCTTTGTCCTCTCTATCTTGGAGAGGTTTTGCTACGAGTGCCTTCAGGGTCTGAAAGTTTTTTTCGTAAATTTTATAAATTTCTTCTTTCTCATCAAGAAATAAATCTTTTATGATTTTATGGTGAAATTCGTAAATTTGCAGCAGGGAGTCTTCGCAGTCTTGCTGGTTCCAATATTTTTGTAACAATGCCTCGAGTGCATTGGTGATTTTGCCCATTGCCGAGACCACCACACAGAGAGAGGCTTTGTGGGGCAGTTTTTGAATTATCTTAAGTAAATTTTTGACAGAAGGCGCATCTTTGATAGAAGCACCTCCAAATTTATACACTTTCATTTTTCCTGTTTTTTCATTGACTTGCAAGCCTTTATAAATTGCTACAAAACAAAAGATTAGTGGTCATATTCGCAAATTTGTTTTTTTGGGTTTTACTCCGAAATCGTTTGCATAAATTGATTATTATTGCAAATGAAATCAAGTAAACAGTGATGATTTTTTAATGATATAGTATGCGTTTTGTAACTTGTTGTTTATCAATGTCTTATATCTAAAAAACAACATAAACTCATTTAAACCCAATACTTACAGAGATAATGACTCATCATTCATAATAAATTCTATTTTAATTAAATTTTAGGAGAACATGGATTATAACCTTGCCTCGCCTGTAGGCACGACTGTAGGCACTACCTTAGACCGCTTTATTAGCAAAAAACAAGAGCAATTTCCGTATGCGACAGGTGAGCTTTCTCAGCTTTTGAGAGATATTGCCTTGGCTGGTAAAATCGTAAACCGTGAAATCAACCGTGCAGGGCTGATTGACGTAACGGGCGCTTACGGAAGCCAAAACATACAAGGAGAAGAGCAGCAAAAACTAGATGTGATAGCCAATATAAGATTTATCAGGGCATTGAGAAATGGGGGGGAGGTCTGTGGCATTATTTCAGAAGAAGATGACGACATTATAGACACAGGCAAGCCCAATGGGCGCTATGTCGTGGCTATTGACCCTTTAGATGGCTCTTCTAACATAGATGTCAATGTATCTATAGGCACTATCTTTTCAGTGTATCGCAGGCTTTCACCTAGAGGCACACACGTAGAAGAGCGTGATGTGATGCAGCCTGGCAAGCAGCAAGTGGCAGCAGGTTATTTGCTTTATGGCTCATCTACGATGCTGGTCTATACTACAGGCTATGGAGTGCATGGCTTTACTTATGAGCCGTCTTTGGGAGAGTTTTTTCTTTCACACCCAGATATGCTTATCCCAGACAAAGGAAGTATTTTTTCTGTCAATGAGGGCAATTACGAAGATTTTTCAGAGCCCATTAAAGAATACCTCTCTTTTTGTAAGAAAAACCGCTACTCTGCAAGATACATCGGCTCATTGGTTGCTGATTTTCATAGGAGTTTGTTTAAGGGCGGTATTTACCTTTACCCTGATACAGCTACTGCCCCCAAAGGAAAACTGAGGCTATTGTATGAGTGCAACGCTTTGGCCTTTATCGTGGAGCAGGCAGGAGGGAAGGCTACAGACGGTAAGCAGAGAATCTTGGAGATAGAGCCAAGCAGCTTGCATGAGCGTTGCCCTTTTTATATCGGCACGAGTGCCATGGTAGATGATGTAAGCACAAGAATACAACAATACAAACAGCCTTCTTAGTGATCAAAAAGAAGCGAAGTGCAAGATTACCTAACTATTTTTTTGTGAATCTCGTACCTAATATTAAATTTCACAAAAAATAAAAAGAGTGGATTCTTACACTTCACTTCTCTTAAAATGTCCAAAAACATGCAAAAAACTTTTTTTTACAGCCTTCTCTTTATCTTCTTTGCAGCTACACAAACCAATGCACAGACAGTCCACAAAGTATCTTCAAAATATGATGCTGACATCAAGGTCTATGTAGCTTCCTCAAAATATGATGCTGACCTCATCGTATTCGAAGTAAGATCAAAGTATGACGCTAACAAAGACGGACTTTGGTTTTTTACCAGTTCAAAGTATGATGCCAAGAAAAAAATTTATTTTGTGCAGTCAAAATACGATGCAGATTTAATCATCTATTTTGCCAACAGCAAATATGACGCAGGCTGGAGAGAGCAATCTAAGAAGCATTTACTCAAATAAAATCACTGCTCACAAACTGCTCTTAGCATCTTGCTGAGAGCATACTTTACGAATCATTTAAAATAAAATTCTGAAAATAACCCCTGCCAGTTCTTCGTAGTTTCCGCTACGCTCATGTCTTGCAGTAGTGGAGTCGGAATGTCTGTAAACTCACTTCTCATCCTTTATGAACTACTGGACAGCCATTTTTAAACACCAATCAGAGAATAGGAATAAGTCTTAGACATAAATAAGAACCACACTTACTAGGATGAATCACAAACAATTAAGTATTTTTACGCCTTTAATTTTTTGTTAAAAAACATAAATACTTAATTATGAACAATCCTTCTTTTAAAGTAAATGACTTATTCTCTGTCAAAGGCAAAGTAGCCTTGGTTACGGGAGGCTCTAGAGGTATAGGGCTTATGATAGCCCAAGCTTATGTAGAAAATGGTGCAAAGGTGTATATCAGCTCTCGCAAAGCCGAAGTATGCCAAGACATTGCCAAGGCACTTTCAGAACTAGGGGAGTGCATCGCCATTCCAGCAGACTTGGCGACAAGCCAAGGGCAAGAGGCACTTGTAAACACACTTCAGCAAAAAGAAGAATCTCTAGACATTCTAATCAACAATGCAGGAGCGGCTTGGGGAGCTTCTTTTGATGACTATCCCGAAGAAGGCTATGATAAAATCATGGACATCAACGTAAAAGCCATCTTTATGCTTACTCAAAAACTTATGCTTTTGCTTGAAAAAAATGCCAACACCCTCAACCCCGCTAGAGTCATTAACATCGGCTCCATAGATGGCATCAGTGTCTCAGATTTGGATAACTTCGCTTACGGAGCAAGCAAGGCGGCTGTGCATCACCTGACACGTGTGCTTGCAGTAAAGCTTGCCCACAGAGGGATTACTTTCAATGCCATCGCTCCTGGCCCTTTTGAGAGCAAAATGACTGAATGGATGCTTGGCAAAATGAAGGATAAAATAGAAGCGTCTTGTCCGCTCGCCCGCATAGGATACCCCGAAGATATGGCAGGATTGGCCCTCTTTTTGGCATCACCCGCAGGGGCTTATGTCAATGGTGCAGTGATTCCCTTAGACGGAGGCATTCATTTAGGAAGAGGATAAAGCAACCTCATCTCCCTAAAATGAAAATAAAATCCTAAGCCCATATCCACACACAGAGCGCAGTGATGTGTAAGTATGGGCTTAGATAAAGTCATGTTTTTACAAAACGGCTAGACTCTGGGGGCTTTCGTTAATCAAAATAGAACATTCATAAAGAATAACCTACTGGAATAAAACTTTACATATATTTTTGCACACTTTATAAAACATTAAATTCATGCAAAAATATACAACCCTCCTACTCTTTTTGGGTTTAATTTGCTTGTGTCATCCTGTTGCCCAAGCCCAAACTCAAGATTCTCTCACAACCAGACAGTTAGACTCACTGACTCGCCTCAAAGAAGATGTACAGCGTCAGATTAAGCTACTTAAGCCAAGCCCAGAAGCCACCAAAGAGCCCGATTTCAAACTCAAATTTACAGGGCGTGCCATCCTTACCTCTGGAAATATCAACCGCTCCTTCTTAGAAGGAAAGGTTTCTCTATCCTATCAAAGGCCTAGCTCTGTCATCACATTAGATATGAACCCCCGCTTTGCTTACGGAAGGCAGTCAGGGCTACTGGCTGAGAGAGATTATGGCACTGACTTTAGTGCAAATATTTTGGATTATATGCCATTGCACGGAATTGTTTTTGGCTTTGTAGAAAGAAGTAATCTTCGCAAGATTGATCTAAGAGCTTTGGCAGGGGGGGGGATTGCTTGGCGAATATTGAAGGGAGAGCAGCACAAACTCTCTCTAAGCAATGCAGTGATTTATGAAGTTACTGACTTTGCCACAGATACAAGGTCAGACATTAACATCATCCGAAACTCTGCCCGAGTCAAAGGAGAGCATATTTTATTTCAGAAAAAGCTACGCATCAAGCATTTATTACTTTTTCAGCCTGCCATCAATGCCAATAATTTACGCTGGAATGGTACTTTTACCTTAGAAATGCCCATCACAGCTCGCTTTTCTATGCAAGCATCTCTGGATAATTCTTATGAAAGTGAAGTGGTAGAGGGGCGTAAAAGGAATGATACTCGCTTGACTGTAGGCTTTTCTCTCAGTAACTGGGCAAGATAAATAAAAGTAAAGAAAGCAATCCTAGATTTTTTGTGATATTTTTATCAAATTTGTAAGATTGATGTATGAAATAGCCGTATGATAAAACATCCATTCATTGATTTTATAGAACAGTCAGTGGATTTTTTTTGTAAGGGCTTTTTTGCCAAAGCTGGGTTTGAGATTCATTCTTTCCTTTATTTTACTTTGGCAAAGCAGCAATTTTATTAAATTTTTAAATGACTGCGGCACAAAACTATTTGGCATTAAAATTACTTTATAAGAAAATAAAACTACCTGACAAAGTGAGCAAACCCATTCAAAATACCCCCTACCAAATCAGACTTCCGCTTTTGCTGAGCATAGCCATCGCAGGAGGGATTCTTTTAGGAGCTACCATCTTCGGAGACAATACGCAGCTCAACGCCCTGAATGCAGGCTATGCAAAATACAGAGACATTTTATTACACATCAATGAAAGCTATGTAGATTCGGTAGATACTGAAGAGCTGGTAGATTATTCTATTGAAAAAATGCTCGAAAAGCTAGACCCACACACGGTGTATATCCCTGTAAAAGATGTAGAGAAATACAATATGCAGCTAGAAAGTGATTTTGATGGCATAGGCATAGAATTTAATATCTTCCGAGATACGATTTATGTGGTTGCTCCGCTTAGTGGAGGCCCCTCAGAAGTCGTAGGGCTGCAGTCTGGTGATAAAATCGTAACAGTAGATGGAGAAAGTGTAGCAGGTGAAAAGGTCAAACCTGACAACAACAAAGTTTTTGAATGGCTCAGAGGAAAAAGCGGCTCAGTAGTAGAGCTAGGCATCGTGCGAAGGGGAGTCAAAGGCATTACTAAGTATAAAATCACCCGTGACAAAATCCCGAGCTATTCTGTAGAAGCAAGCTTGATGATCAATGAGCAGACAGGCTTTATCAAGGTCAGCAGGTTTGGGGATGCCACGTATCGTGAGTTTAAATCTGCCCTCCTAAAGCTCAAAAAGGCAGGAATGAAATCACTGATACTAGACCTAAGAGATAATCCTGGGGGCTATATGGACCGTGCCGTGAATATGGTGGACGAACTCGTAGGGGGCAATCCTAAAATCGTCTATACAGATGGCAAAGGCTCACGCTACGACTCGGAGATGCGTGCCAAATCGGATGGCGTATTTGAGCAAGGTGCTGTCATTGTGTTGATTAATGAAGGAAGCGCCTCCGCTTCTGAGATAGTAGCTGGTGCTTTGCAAGACAATGACCGTGCGCTCATCGTGGGCAGACGCTCATTTGGCAAAGGTTTGGTACAGATGCCCATAGAGCTACAAGATGGCTCGGAGCTAAGGCTCACTATTTCAAGGTATTATACCCCCAGTGGGCGTTCTATTCAAAAGCCTTATGACTCTTATGAAAATGACATAGAAGATAGATTTTCGCACGGGGAGCTTTTTAACAAAGACAGCGTCCGCTACGACAAATCCCTCAAATACAAAACAGCCAAAGGGCGTACTGTCTATGGTGGTGGAGGTATTATGCCCGATTATTTCGTGCCCCTAGACAGCACCACTTATACATATCTTAATGAGCTTTATAAGGTCAATCTGCTGCGTGAGTATGCCGTAGAATACACCAATTCACACAAAGAAGAACTGCAGAAAATGTCTGTAAAAGATTTTCAGAATAAGTTTATAGTTACCGAAGAGATGCTCAAGGCAGTCATTAAACTTGCCCAAGAAGTATCTGTACCTTATGATGAAGCCAGTTTTCAGAAATCAAAACCTGTCATCAAATTACACATCAAAGCACTCATCGCACGTGGTATGTGGGATTCGGAAGGATATTACCCTGTGATGCTCCGAGAAGATGATGTGTTTCAGAAAGCACTCACACTCATAGAAGAAGCAAAAAAACTTTCACAGAAATAAAAAAAAGCCCTTTGACTAGAAATTCAAGGGGCTTTTTTAGGCATATTCACAAAAAAATAAGGCTTGTTTACTTAGATTTCTTCTAAAAGACTTGCTTTTTTTACCTGAAATTCATCATCTGTGATAAGCCCTTTGGCGTGTAAATCTTTGAGCTTGGTAAGTTTCTCAAATACATCATTTTTAGAATATTCAGGATTTATGGGCTGTTCGGTTACGGGAGGCTCAGGTTTTCTGGGAGCCTCACCAGAGGCATACCTGCGGAGGTCTTCCACATAATCTTTGCCTTTTTCATAAGCTTCATTGTAAATCTTTTGGGCATTGTCAAAACTGAAAGCAGACATCATACCGCCTATTTCTAAATGTTTTTTGAATACCTGCCCCATTCCGTAAGTAGAAGCACCCGAAAGCACGACCATCGGTACGCCTCCTAAGAGTGAACCAATGCCTGGAATTGCCTTGATAAAACTTGCACCCACTTTGGCAAGTGTAGCCCCAGCAAGTGAGCTAATGATGTTTTTGCCGAAAGATTCATTGTAATCGACTTGATAAATCATACATAATTCTTTGAACATATTGAGCTGGATGGCGGTAACTGCTGCCATGTCTAAGATGGGAAGAGGAATCGCTCCTGCACCCATTGCCCAAAGTACATGACTGTCTATGCTGTCATCAGCCATGGAAGATTGATTTGCCATAAGAATAGAATTTATTATTGAAAAACTTTAATTACTTTGTAATGCAAGGTACTAAATTTGTTACGAAAAATGTCTATTTTTGGTTTATATTTTTGAAGAATAGCATCTTATGAGGTTAGCAATACCTCACATATTTTTTTTAAATTGTATTATTCCAAAACAAAACATAAGTAAACAATGAGTCAAGCCTTTTTTAATACGCCCATCGCGATTAACGAGCCAATTTTAAGTTATGCACCTGGAAGCCCTGAGCGAGCTGCTTTGCAGGCTGCCGTCAAAGAAATGAGAGCAGAAACCATCGAAATCCCGATGTTTATTGGAAGTGAGCAGGTTTATACAGATAAAAAAGTCAGAATGAGTCCTCCTTATGACCATCAACATACATTGGGGTATTTTTGTGAAGGAGATGCAGGGCATGTAACACAAGCCATAGATGCCGCTCTAGCTGCCAAAATTGACTGGGCAAACCTAGATTGGCAAGAGCGTGCAGCCATTTTCTTAAAAGCGGCTGACCTCATCGCAGGGCCTTACCGTGCCAAAATCAATGCAGCCACGATGCTCGCCCAATCCAAAAACGCTTTTCAGGCAGAGATAGACTCGGCTTGTGAGTTGATAGATTTTTTGAGGTTTAATGTGCAGTATGTCACAGAGATATATTCACAGCAGCCCGTATCTTCTTATGGTGTCTGGAATCGCTTAGAATATCGCCCATTAGAAGGCTTTATTTTTGCCATTACACCCTTTAATTTTACAGCCATTGCAGGTAATTTACCCTCTTCTGCAGCACTGATGGGCAATACCGTAGTGTGGAAGCCAGCCTATCCCCAAGTGTATTCTGCAAAAGTGATTATGGAAGTATTCCGTGAAGCAGGTTTGCCTGATGGCGTGATTAACCTTATCTATGTAGATGGACCTGAGGCGGGAGAAGTCGTCTTCAAACACCCTGATTTTGCAGGTTTGCACTTTACAGGTAGCACAGGCGTATTCAAGCATCTCTGGAAAACCATCGGGGTGAATATCGATATTTATAAGACTTATCCAAGAATAGTAGGGGAGACAGGTGGAAAAGATTTTGTGGTAGCCCATAAATCTGCCAATGCCAAAGAACTGGCTACAGGGCTTATCAGAGGGGCTTTTGAGTTTCAAGGACAAAAATGCTCGGCTGCTTCTCGGGCTTATATCCCTTCTAACCTTTGGGAAGATGTAAAGGCCTTTATGAAAAAAGACCTCGCAGAAATCAAAATGGGCAGCCCCGAAGATTATACCAATTACATCAATGCAGTCATAGATGAGCGTGCTTTTGACAAAATAGCCAAATACATAGAGGAAGCCAAAGAAGACAAACTGGTAGAAGTAGTGGCAGGAGGCAATTACGACAAGTCAAAAGGATATTTTATAGAGCCTACAGTGCTAGAAAGCAAAGACCCACATTCTAAGACAATGGTAGAGGAAATCTTTGGCCCAGTGCTGACAGTGTATGTCTATCACGAAGAAAATTTTGAGCAGACTCTAGAGCTAGTCGACCAAACCTCTCCTTATGCACTCACAGGTTCTATTTTTGCAAAAGATAGGTATGCAGTGGCATTGGCTACTAAAAAACTCCAAAATGCAGCAGGTAATTTTTATATCAATGACAAGCCCACAGGGGCAGTCGTAGGGCAGCAGCCTTTCGGAGGAGCTAGAGCCTCAGGCACGAATGACAAGGCAGGTTCTATACTCAATCTTCTACGCTGGGTTTCGCCTCGCACACTCAAAGAAACTTTCGTAACACCTACGGATTATAAATATCCTTTTTTAGGCTAAGTTAATTTGTGAGTGTGTGAATATGCTGAGGTGCTTATCTGTCCCCTTAATTATCAAAGAAATGCTCAACGTAATAACTTACTTAGAATAACTGGGTTTTAGAAGAGTAAGAAGTCTAATTTCTTACTCTTCGATTTATTTATCGGTTGATAAAGCACAAAGAGCTAAACCAAAGAATGTGCATTCAGTTAGTATATTCAGATTCAATTGCCTATTTTAGTAAAATCATTCAAAAACATAAACACAGACAACCAATGGGGGTTGCCGAACGCAAACAAAGAGAAAAAGTACAACGCCGCAATGCCATCGTAGATGCCGCAGAAGATGTATTCTTCAAAGAAGGAATTGAAAATGCCTCTATGGACCAAGTTGCCAAAAAGGCCGAACTGAGCAAAGGGACACTCTATCTTTACTTCAAAAGCAAAGAAGAGCTTTACCGAGCCATTATTTTACGGGGCTTTATCATCCTTAAAAGAAAACTTAAAGAATCTGCTTTGTCCCAATCCACTGGTTTTGAACAGGTGAGGGCTATTTCAGAGGCTTATATCAAATTTGCAAATGAGCATCTGGGCTACTTCAATGCGATTTTACACTATCAAAATGATATTTTTGATAGAAAAAACAGTGAGCCTACTTCAGTACAGTCATTAGAAGGGGGCAATGCCGTCATCCAAGTACTCATCAATGCCCTCGAGAAAGGCGTAGAAGATAAGAGTATTCATCCTACCATCAATTCTGTGGAAACCGCCTTCGTATTGTGGAGTCAAATCACAGGACTATTACAAGTAGTACAGCGTAAAATGAGTATCATCACCTACCACTACAAAGTCAAACAAAATGATTTATTAGAAAATTACTTTACCTTATTAGAGCGTTCTTTGAAGGTGTAATGGTGATTGCAAATTAAAGAATCTTATAAGGGTATAATTTCAGTATGATGTAAATAAAACAGCTTTTTCAAGGATTTTAAGCCTATTTAATCTTTGAAAATATACCTAAAATCCACTTTCCGCACCCTCTTTTTGGGAATGAAAGATTTGCCTCATGAAGCTGGCATATTTCACGCCTACGGCGTTGCTCGTTTTTAGCTTGGCATTTTCTACAAAGATGACAAGCCTACGGCTTTTTTAAGTCCCTTAGGACTTAAATCTTTGTAGCAAAAGAGGTTCAAAGCGTAACCAACACCTCTGGGTGTGGCATCTTTGGCCTAAATCAGAGAACAGTTGAGAAAGTGTGCGGAAAGTGAGCTAACCTACTCAATCCCCACCCCATCAATCACCCTCATAATCCTATCAGTCTCAGTCAGGGCTATGATAATTTTTTGGTAGTGTAAGATGTCCTCAAACTCCAATACTCTGCCTTTGCGGTCTTTGAGCCACTTTTGGGCAGGCTGATAACCACCAATGTAGAACTCCCAAGCAACCGCAGGCACTCCCTCAAAGTATTGTGTATCATTGATATAAACTCTGTTACCTTCGTATTTGGGTTTATCTACTTCATTGTTGCCATTGATGGGGTATTGGGTGAGGTACTGCTCTACCACGGGGCTT
>JAABSX010000035.1 GCA_011390205.1 Microscillaceae bacterium
AAGACATCAGCGTCTTGTATTTCCACGAAAAAGAAGGGGGCTATTTTACGCAAATTCCTATCAAGTCCAATGGTGATGTAGAGCAATGGCCTGAAGGATTTTTTGACCAAACGAATCAAGATTTAACCAAAATTTATGGAATATAAACTATGGAAATATTTATCAATGAGCTTTCCTTAGAGGGGCAATACCATACGGATGCTGAATTTTCGGAGGCTGTTCAGGTCATCGTAGAATTGCTTAACTTACTGCAAAACAAAATTCCTGAAAAGCTATTTTTTAGAAATGACCTAATTAAGCATCAAAAAGCCATCAAAGATGAGATTCTTTCGGCAAGTGTCAGTCGCTTGAAAGAGCCTGTAAAAGAGCAATTTAAGAGATTAGTCTTTAACAACTCACAAGATTGGAACTATACCAAAACACAAGATGAAAATGCTGATTATTTTTATTTGCCTAAAATTGATAGAACAAGAAATACTCAAAATTTGTCTATCCAAAAAGTAAATCAAACAAGTTTGGCAGAGATAAGTGAGCGGATTCTACAGAAAAAAGAAGATAAGTTTATAGTGATTAATTTTAGCAGCTCTAAATTCACAAAATCTGACCTCACGACTATCTTCAAAATTCAAAATGAAGGGCAGAAAGAACTTCTTGAAGTATTGACTTTTGATGACAGAGACAGCCTTGAGACTTGGCTAGAACTGGAGTATGAGTTTAGTAAAACAGAATATGATCCTAATTCTAATATCCCTCCCACAGATTCACAAACTGTATTGAGAGATACAGATAGATTCAAAGCTACCAATTATAAAATACAAGGAAGAATAGTCTATGAGCAATTAAAAGACGGAACTTATTGGTATGTAGATAATCTTCACCATGGAATCTCGAGCCACTTAGAAGTCTTTAATCATAATACAGATACTCATTTGGGAGAAGCAAATTTAGAGGGTGCTTTAGATGATTCAAAAGCAGACGAAAAGAAAAAAGTAAAGAGATATTTAAGATAGACAAGTAGCCCATTATCAATAAATCAACACATATCTTGCCATTTTTAAAACCCGAAGACCATAGCATCAAAGTAAAATAATACAACAAATAAAGAAAATATTCAGAATATGACTGCACAGAATAAAAAAGAAGGAATCGGTTTTTTTGAAAAGTACCTTACCCTTTGGGTAATCATTTGTATTGGAGTGGGCATCGGTATTGGGGCGCTTTTTGGCGAGCAAATGCAAATTATTTCTTCTTGGGAAATTGCCCATGTAAATATTCCTGTTGCTATCTTGATATGGATGATGATTTACCCTATGATGGTACAAGTAGATTTTACTTCACTTAAAGAGGCTGGCAAAAATGTGAAAGGTTTAAGCCTCACCGTAACGGTCAATTGGCTCATCAAACCCTTTACGATGGCCTTCTTTGCTTGGATATTTTTTGACCATATTTACAGTGCTTGGATTACCCCTGAGCAAGCCAATGAATACATTGCGGGAGCTATTCTATTGGGTGCAGCCCCTTGTACGGCGATGGTGTTTGTGTGGTCCTATCTGAGCAATGGAGACCCTAACTTTACCTTGATTCAGGTATCTATCAACGATTTGATTTTATTGGTTGCCTTCGTTCCGATTGTTCAGTTTTTATTGGGCATTACCGATTTTCAAGTGCCCTACGATGTATTAATCACTTCGGTAGTCATTTTTGTGGTAATCCCCCTTGTGGCGGGTTATCTTACCAATCGCATCATTATAAAAAACAAAGGAGAAGCATGGCTTAAGCAAAACTTTTTGCCCAAGTTAAAACCTCTTTCTATCATCGCATTGCTTAGTACCCTGATATTGTTGTTTGCTTTTCAGGGAAATCAAATCCTCGAGAATCCACAAAATATTGTATTGATTGCGATTCCACTCACCATTCAGACCTATTTTATTTTCTTTATCAGTTGGTTTGCAGGGAGATTTTTAAAACTTAATTACGCAACTTGTGCACCTGCCGCCATGATTGGTGCAAGTAACTTTTTTGAGTTGGCAGTAGCAGTAGCGATTGCCTTGTTTGGTCTAAATTCAGGGGCTGCCCTCACTACCGTAGTGGGTGTGCTGATTGAAGTGCCGATTATGCTTTCGCTGGTGCAAATCGCCAAACGGTGGAAATATTAGACTTTTCAAAGTAAAAAACCACTCCCTGTTACGTATTGCTAAAGAATGAAAAACTGCAACTGAAGCCAAAATTCGCCTATGTTCTTAGATTCTGCACCTGTATTGGCAAGGTTTACCCTGCCATACTGCACTGATTCATAAGAGAATTTTAAGTTGGCATTGTAGCCCTGAAAAAAATAAGCCAGTCCTCCACCTACCCGCTGATTTGTATTTAATGTATTAAAATCAGACACAGACAGTACTGTGGTGTTTTGGATATTTTCTGCATCTATGTGCTGGCGTTCGTACTTAAAAAAGGGCATCAGCTTGGCAGTTTTAAAATAATAGCCTAGCTCTGCAAAGTAGATTTGTTGCTTGGGGATTTCCTCAGTAAAAGAATCTGGGCTGGAGTCTGTACCTCCTGTGGTAAAAGTCAAAGCTGCATTCAGGGTCAAAGCTCCTTTTTCACCCAAAGGCAAATCTAAAAAAGTATCCACACCCACCGAACGGTAAGAACCCTGCAAATCAACTCCTCCACCTATGGCAAAGAGCTTTTTAGCACCTAGAGAAGTCCCTGTGTAATACAAATCTTTTTCTTGGTCAAAAAAATTATAATTGAACCTGCCCACAAGTCTAAAAGGGTCTTTCCCATCAAAATTTCTTCCGTTGAAGACTCCTAAACGATACTCTAAGCGGTCATTCGCCAAAAAACCACGGGCATTTACGCCGATGTCTCGCCCGAAATTTCCTTGCAAAGCAGAAGTTTCAAACAAGCTATACGGGTATTGAAAATAGCCAAAATCCACTGGCAGTAAAGAAGCTGCACCTTGCATTTGATTGCGTGTAATGCCCACCAGCTGCATCCCTGCAATCAAACTAAAGGCATTGGAAAATCTATGCTCTACTTGAGCATCTAGTAAAATAGGGCTTACCTTGATATTTTTTCCTCCTGTAGTGTCTATTCTTCCGATAATGCTCGGAATCTCAGTTTCCATAAAAAAACTTGTCTTCTTAGTCAGTTCTACGCCTACTAAAATCCTGGCACGATAGATATTGAATTGATTTCTCCACTGAGGGCTGTAATCAGGATTGCTTTCTTGTAGGGCAGTAGGTCGGTCTTGCAGACCTACTCCCACAAAATGCAAAAGACAACCCACAGATATTTTATTGAGCAGTTTATTAAGAGTAGAATCTTTTGGAGGGGGCGTCTCAAAGGAAGATTGCTGAGTATTTGCACTATTTTGTACAGTTTGTCCTTGACTTGGTGCCACATACAAGCTTACACATAAAACAAGGTAAAAATATTTTCTCATAAAATGCTTTTATTGGGAGATTTTATCAATGATTCTTTGGTCATATCACAAAGTTCAATCCAAATAAGAGGCTTGGAGGCTGTATCTTGGCATTTCAGAAAGAAAACACAAGCGTCTATACATGTTTTGGGAAAAACAGACAGAGCCATAGACTTTGCTTTCATTGGTCGTGTCAAGTGTCTCTTCGAAACACTTGACACAGCAGAGTCCAACTGTTACTAATTTTGTAGTTTTACAGGTTAAAAATGACAGTTTATATGTAGTTATAACAGTAGGATGCTCTGGTATTCCATGTCAAAATATTTATATTTTTAAAGATATGGAACAACACTGGCAATTAATCGCAATTTCTCAGGCAAGGGTAAAAGCACAAATAGAAATAGGAAATAAAGACGATAATGTGTTATTTAAAACTAAATCTGGGCAAATATCTGGAGAATTTAGAAGATAAAATATTACTTGTTCTATGGTTGATTTCATCATCTCCCCCTAGAGCTCAAGAATAACAAAGCCTTCTTGTGCTGGGACTTTCCAGAGGTATTAAAAATTTGGTACTGCAAATATAAGATATGTTAGCTAGCTTTGTGCTATGGACATATTAGATTTTGAAAAATAGGATTTGCACAGATAAAAAAATCTGTACTTATCATTCGAATCCGTAAAAATCCGTGTGCTATGATACTGAAATACAGATAATGTAATTAGTCTGCTACGATGTTGAGGCATCAGGAGTAAAAATTATTCCTCCCAAAATATTTCAATCCATTCAAATTGTTGTATAACTTTACAATCAATTTAAAATAACAGAGATAGGAAATGGCATCAGAAAACTCACTCTTTGAGAAACTTAAACGCACAAAAATCACGGGAATCCAAACTCAAAAGATAGAAGAAGTCTTTTTAATGATAGATTTTGATGATTATGGTGCTTTTGTAGAGGTAGTCAATGCGAGCCTAAAACCCAAAGAAGTAGATTACAGGCAGTACAGTGGTGCTTTGCGTGAAGTACTCCGAAACCTAGAATACATCAAAGACAAAACTGCTTTCTCCATTGATTGGGAAAAGGATTCGGAATATATCTACCTTGCTGACCATGATTATCTTTTTTGGCAACTTCGCAACTGTGATAACCTCATCAATGCAAAGGGAGATTCACTTAAATTTTCTAGCAGCGAGGGCACTTTATCTCTACTGATTGAAGCCCAAAAAAACCCTGATTTACTTCAAGCAAATATACAACTCAAAGCAGGCGGCAGCGTCTATAAGACGGGCAGAGCCCTCACAGAAGGTTATTTTCTGAATACTAAAACGATTTATTCCATCAAGCCGATTGGAAATAACTTCAAAGAATTGTCTTTTTTTGAGACAGAGTTGGGGGCTTTGAGTCTTGAAAAATACCTTACACTCTTTGTTTCATTTTTTCAGAACATTGAAATTATCTATCAAGATTACCAGACAATCCTTAGTAAGGAGGTTATCCGCCCTGTACCCTCGCTCTTTTTTGAAAAAGTGGATGAGCAAAGCTCTCTTTACCTTAGGGTTTCTTTGGTATTGTCAGGCTTTGAAAATGATTTTTTGGATAACTATGATGTAGATAAAATAGCACAGGTCAATGACTTAGAGCAAAGTATTCATATCAAAGAACTACAACACGAGCCGCTACAAAAGCACCTAGACGATATTAGGAAGAAAATAAACAATAAAAAGAAGGGGGATGTTTTTCAAGATGGTAATTTGCTCATTATTCCAGAAGACCTAGCAGTAAAATTTATCCGTAGTGAGCTGCCTAGCTTGCTGCTTAACTACCAAGTGTTTGGCGCAGAAAAACTAAAATCATACAAAATCACTGCCGTAACTCCTCGCCTCAATATTAGCCTAGGCTTAGGCATTGATTTCTTAGAGGGTGATGCTACCTTAGATTTGGAGGGGCAGACTTTTTCTATTTTTGATGTCATTAAGCAATACAACAAGCAAAAATACATTCAGCTTAATAATGGCTCGCAGGCCATTTTAAATGAAAAATACATTCGCCGTCTTGAGCGACTTTTCAAAAAACAAAAAGATGGAAGCATCAAAGTTTCTTTCTTTGATTTGCCCGAGATAGAGCAACTCATAGAAGACAAAACCAACACACAAGTCTTTGAAAAATCAAGAGAAATCTTTGAGGGCTTTAACAAAATCAAAAACCGAAAAATCAAAGGACTCAAAAAAGTAAAGGCAGAACTTAGACCTTACCAGCAGCAAGGCGTAAAGTGGCTTGAATACCTCCACGAAACCAAGTTTGGAGGCTGTTTGGCAGATGATATGGGTCTAGGCAAAACCCTGCAAACCATCACACTGCTTTCTAGCATTTATCCCCAAGAAAAAAAGCCAACACTCATTGTCATGCCCAAGAGCTTGCTTTTTAACTGGGAAAAAGAGATTCAAAAATTTAATCCTAGCCTTACTTTTTATACTTACTATGCCCAAGACCGTGAGATAAAAGAGGCAATTAAAAAGCACCTTATTTTTACGACTTATGCTACACTAAGAAATGACATAGAGAAATTTAGAGCACAAGACTATCACTATGTCATCTTGGATGAATCTCAAAATATCAAAAACCTGATGTCACAAACCAGCAAGGCAGTGCTTTTGCTAGAAGCCGAGCATAAATTGGCTTTGAGTGGCACACCCATAGAGAATAACCTTACAGAATTGTATTCTTTGTTTCGTTTCTTAAACCCTGCTATGTTCGCCTCTATTGATGAGTTTAATAGAAGTTATACTTATCCTATTCAAAATGAAAATGATAAGGATGTCGCCGCCGAGCTGCGCCGTAAGATTTATCCTTTCATCTTGAGAAGACTCAAAAAACACGTGCTGACCGAGCTACCCGAAAAGGTAGAACAAATCATGCACATAGAAATGTCGCCAGAGCAAACACAGCTTTACAATGAACGAAGAAAGTTTTATCAGACCTTTTTGAAAGAGCAAATTGGAGCAGGAGGCATCGAGAAATCTCAGTTTTATATCTTACAAGCCTTGACCGAACTGAGGCAAATCGCCTCCTCACCTGAGGCTCGAACTGATGGCAAAATTATCTCTGCTAAGCGTGAGGCTTTGGTAGAAAATATCTTAGATGCAGCCGCCAATGGGCATAAATCATTGATTTTTGTGAGCTTCCTCAATGCTATCGAAACCATCAGTGAAGACTTAGAAAAAAATGGAATAGACTTCGTAGCCATGACAGGAGCCACCAGAGATAGACAAGCACTCGTAGAACGCTTTCAGAATGATAAAAGCTGCAAGGTATTCTTGATGACACTTAAGACTGGAGGGGTAGGACTAAACCTCACTGCCGCAGATATGGTCTATATCTATGACCCTTGGTGGAACTTGGCCGCCGAAAACCAAGCCATTGACCGAACCCACCGAATGGGGCAGCAAAAAACCGTTTTTAGCTACAAACTCATCACCAAAGGCACTATAGAAGAAAAAATATTAGAACTCCAAGAAAAGAAAAAAGAACTCTTCGAAAATCTTATAGGCAGTGATAGTGCCTCTATCAAATCACTCAATCAAGAGGATATTGATTTTATATTGGGTTAAAAAGAGTTTAAATTCACCCTCATAGATATATAATAAAGAAAATGAACAAGAGTCAATTACGAAAAACCATCATTGGTATTTACAGCTATACCAAGATGAATCTCATTTTAAAAGAAATTCTTCTTCCTTTTATGGAAACGCATAATGAGTTATGCAAAAAGCATAAGGTTCCTGCACATGATAGCTTAGAAAAAAGACGCTTTAGCATATCAGATTTTATAGTTCCTTTTTTTGAAAAAAAAGAATTATTCCTAACACTCATCGCTACCTTTCCTGATAATGTAAGGGCATTGATAGAAGATCTAATGTGGAATAAATTCTATAATAATAAAGAGATAAAAGATAAATTCAATATTAACATAATCCGCTCTGACTACAAACCTCATGAATATTCATATGACTTTCACTCCTTTATCAATCCTTATTTGCTATTATTTCAGATAGAAAAATTGGGCTCTAATGGCTTTGTGTTTGGCTTTGATGATGAGCTGCGTGGGCATCTTTCTCTTTTTTTTGAGCAACCCGCCCCCAAAGAGTTGCAAATAGCAGGTAAAAATGAGATCGATCCTAGCTATATTCTTTTTGATAAAAGCCAAGCAGCATTTACAGAACTTCCTGTATTGTATTCATTCTTTACTCAAGGACAAATCAATCTCAATGCAAGCAACAAACCCAGCATTACGTCTCTCAATAAAATGCGCAAAGTTTGTAATATTGAAGAGTTTTATAACATAAAAGAAGTTGATAAAGCATTGTCAAACATCCGTACTAATTTGTTAATTGAGATCCTCTTTGAGGATTCTATCACCAACCAGTATTTTGACTCAATGCCCACCCACGAGTTTATCAAGCATGCGTATCTGCATTTTGTAGAGGGATATCATGAAGCCGAGCGCCTGCTACCTCATATCAAAGGCTTCAAATATATAGATGAATTTAGTATTAATAATAACGTCAACAATAAGCTGCATCAACTGCTTTTAGAAGTCCCTAAAGACAAATGGGTCAGTGTAGAGAGTATTCTTGAGAAGGTTATCTTTGAGGGTCAGAAGTTTGATATTGTTAAGGTAAAAGAGGCTTACTATCATCTCTATATCAGTGTCAAACAGGCATATGATACTAAAATGTTTGTCAATAAAATGAACTATGATGAAATCATGGTCAAGCCCCTTATCAAGGCATTTTTTATGTTTTGTGCCAGTATGGGAGTCTTAGATGTTTATTATGAGGTGCCTCAAAGCTATCTGGGTGGATATGGAGATGAGAAAAGTATTTTTCCGTATGAAGGAATTAAGTACATTCGGCTGACAGACTTGGGGGCTTATGTTACTGGGCAGAGTACAGATTATAAAGTACCTAAAATGGAAGAGGCAAGCGTAACACTAGATGAAGAAAATCTACTGATTCACTATGACAGTGAAAACAAGGCTTTGCTTGGTATGGTAGAAAGTATCTCACGCCCTGCGGGCAATCACCTTTTCAAGGTAGATTTTGCGACGGTGCTGGGGCGATGCAACAACTATCAAGAGATTAATGCTCAAATACGTACTTTTGAAAAGCTTTTGAGCAATAACCCTCCACAGATTTGGAAAGATTTTTTTGCTGCCCTCAAAGAGAAATCCTACAAATTTGTCAATCAAAATGACGAATACCTCATTTACTCTCTGCCTGACAACAAGGAATTGATGAATCTATTTGCCAAGGATAACTATCTAAAGCAGCACATTATCAGGGCTGAATACTATCACGTCTTGATTCGGGTGAAGTCATTACCAGCAGTAAAGAAGCATCTTAAAAAATCGGGGTTTTTGATTGAGTTTGAATAAAAATAAAGGAACAGGGCTTTTCTTCCCTGCTCCTATTTTATGTATAATAAGCCCTTAGCTATTCACCGAGAACCACATACATTTTGATGAATAGTGGAGAATGATTGTTGAATGTTTAGTTAAGTAGCAGTTAAGGATATTGGAATCTGAATTACAAAGAACGCAGAAATAGCACTGCCACACAATACCCACATGTGGGTATTTTTTCGTTTATTTGGCTGTTAATTGGTGTTTTTGGATGATTTCTTCGGAAAAATGCTGGATATCTGGAAAAAAGGAAAGAAAATCATCCTGAAAATCTTCAAAGTTATGCTCTAAATTATGGATGGCTTGGTCTAAGTGGTTTGCAAATTTAGCTCTTTTATTAATTCCTTCTAATGCTTTGAGAATCCCCCCAAGGTCATAGTATCTAAACAACCAATTTTGGGCAATCATATTTGGTAAAAAAGACTGTACAGATACGGGCAAGATGTCGGTATGGTTTTCTAAGATTCGGTAAGTAGCCTCGCTGTGTGTCTGTAATTCTCTGCGTGTCAGCTCTTTGAAATGAATTGCTAAGAAATGGTCATAGAATATATCTACCAATACGGGGGCATACTTGCCATAGTCAGTTTGTAGCCTTGCGGTGCTTCGGCGAGTCATGGGGTGTTGGTCTGTGAATTGGTCTATTTTTCGGTGCAGTAAGATTCCCTCTATGATTTCAGGTTCGTAATGTTTATACTGATTTCCTTTGATAAAGTCAGCGATGAAATTACCGACTAGGATTTTATCGGAGTTTCCAGAGAGTGCAGTATGTGCTAATAAATTCATATAAAAGGCTTGTTTTTTATGTCATCAAAGATATCTTAACGCTATGTTTTCATAACTAAGCCTTCAATCCTTTTTGTTTCATGAGTTCCGAAAAATCTTCATTGGGGACTCTCCCCTGCCCCTGCTCTGACAGTTCGGGTTTGATTCTATCTACAAAATACATATCCATTTCACCTTTATTTTTAGCATTTACTCTGCCTCTGTAAGTACACTCAAAAAAATCTTTGACCAGTTCATAGGTATTGCCTGAGATATTTACTTTAGCTATTTCACCACTGCTTTCCATTCTAGAGGCTGTATTGACGGTATCTCCCCAGACATCATAAGCGAATTTTGATTTTCCAATGACTCCTGCTATCAGCTCGCCACTGTTGATTCCTAGCCGCAAATCCCAGTAATCCCCTCCTTCGGCTTGGTGTTTGGCTTTTTTATTTTCCATAAACCGCTGAATATCAAGCCCTGCCAGCACTACATTGATGGGGTTATCTTTGTTTGCCTCTGGCACTCCCCCCACGCCCATGTATGCATCACCAATGGTTTTTATTTTTTCTAGCCTGTGTCGTGCCATGATTTCATCAAAACCTGTAAAGCATTTTTCTAGCTCTTCTACAAGCTCTACGGGAGTCATTTTTTCGGCAAAGGTAGTGAAGCCTTTAAAATCTGTGAAAATCACCGAAGCCATTTCATAGTATTTTACAGAGGCTTTTCCTTTGGTTTTTAGTTCATCTGCCACAGGCTTGGGCAAGATATTTAGCAACAAACTTTCTGATTTATCCCTTTCTATCTCCGTTCTTTCTTTCTCTTCTGCCAGCAGGTCATTGAGTTTCTTTTTTCGGTTATTGCCTCTGTAAAGGTTAAATGAAATCAAGGAAAGGAAAAGCAGTATGGCACCACCTCCAAAATAAAGCTGATTCTGACGAAGCTGGCTGAGTTCTAGTGCTTTTTCTTTCAGGTCTGAGTCTTTTTCTAAAAGTTTTAATGCCCTTTGCAAACTCGCTATTTCTATTTCTTTCTTCTCTTTCTTTTCTCGAAGAATGGTGAGTTCTGAATCTTCTGATTTTATCTCTATGTCTGTTGATTGATTGTCTTTTGATTCAGAGATACTTGATTTTAAGTTACTTGATTGATTGTCTAAGCTGCTTCCTAGGTTAGCTCTTAAACTTTTAGACATGACACTGACTTCTAAGAGTTGCTTCTCATTGGTAATAGTTGTAAGTTCTTTCTGAGCATTTTTTAGTACTTCTTCAATTTGCTCTTGCTTCACACTGCTCCAGTCTATGCTATCGGCTACTATCAAAAGTCTTTTTTTTGCTTCTTTGATGCTTTCTATTTTCGGTTTTTCTTGTGCGACTGTGAGGCTGCCCATCACCACAAAACACAGGGCTGCTAGTGAGATGAGTATTTTAGTAATAAATTTATGATTGGTATTGGAGTGAGTTTGTAATGTATTCATTTTCTATTTTTGTTTAGAATCTTCTGCCTGCCCTGCCATTTTTATTTTAGCACTGTCATCTTATTTACGTGAGTTTTTTAGAAAAGAAAGTAAAAAAAATGATTTTTAAATCCAATAACATCTTATTATAAAGCAAAGCCCTTCTTAAAACCCGAAAGTATTAAAATTTAAGGATAAAATCTTGCTTGGCTTGCTTTTTCTTAAAAAATAGGATGCCGCACACGAATAAATCAATCGTGATGCTTACCCTTGCATGTTTTTGAATCTCTTGCCAAGCTTGGTTCATTTCTTCTGACCAGTGTATATCATCCACGACTAGCACGCTGTCTTCGTGCAAATAAGGTAAACACCATTCAAAATACTGCAGAGTAGGTTCTAGTCTATGATTGGCATCCAAAAACACAAAATCTAATTTATCTATCTGCTTAAGTAATGGAGGCAGTGTGTTTTGTATTTCTCCTTCTATCACCTCGATATGGGCAGCTTTGAGCTCTTTAAAATGCTCCTTTGCAACTTGGGCGGTCTGTGGACAGCCCTCTAGCGTAATCACCCTTGCCTTGTGATTGGGCAAAGCCATATAAAGCGTGCTAAGCCCCAGAGATGTACCCGTTTCTAAAATGGTTTTGGGCTGAAAATAATTGACCAATCTAAACAAAAGCTGTGATTGCTTTGCGCTGCTGAGTGAGTAGGCTGCAATATCTTTGATGGATCGCTCTTTGTGGGATAAATGCTGTGAACCTGCTCCGTAGTCTTGTACTGCTATTTTCTGAGGATTCAGCAAAAGCCTCTGACGCAGTGTCTCTAAAGACTCAAATGCATAATACTGCTGTGATGACCTAATGACATTCTGATAAATCTCATACACAAATGGAGAATGTAATAACTGAGCCCCTTTTGCCTTTCTGAAATACGCCCAATAAGACTTGAGCATATGCACCCCATGTTTGTATGCTTTGATTCTTCCCAACTTTTCTTTGCTTCAAATTAATTACTAAGGTAAGGCACTACGAGCGTAAACTCAGGAATCACGACCTCAAACGTTTTGCCATCATAGATTCGCTCCATTATATAATGACCTTTCATCTTGCCGATATTTGTTTTGAGATTGCAGCCTGAGACATACTGGTGTGACTCTCCTGGCTCCAAAATAGGAGTCTTGCCTACTACTCCCTCGCCTTCTACTTCTCTTATATAGCTGTTAGAGTCATAGATATACCAGTGCCTGCGTAATAATTTGATAGTAGAATTACCCTTGTTTTCTATGGTAATCTTATATGTATAAACGAAGTGCGACTGCTGAGGGCTGGAGTATTCCTCTTGGTAGTCAGTCAAGACACTCACTTTCACTCCTTCTGTAATTTGCGTAACCATAATACGGGTGGGTTTTAGATTTATGTACTAACCAAAAAAAGCCAAATATAGTTGAGAACACTTCGATAGATAACAAATTTTTAGCCAAATAATTATGCTCAAAATCCTTCTCAAAACATAAAAGTAAGTTTTGTTGCTGCTATGATAGTTTTTATCTAGTTTTAAATAAATTTTAGTTTACCTCTAGATAAAAACATCACTGTAGTTATGAATGTAAAAATTGCTCCATCTTGGAAACTCAAATTACAAGATGAATTTGAAAAAGATTATTTCAAAGAAGTTACCGCATTTGTAAAGCAAGAATACCAAGCACATGCCGTGTATCCTCCTGGCCCACTTATCTTCAATGCTTTTGATAAATGTAGTTTTGAAGACACCAAGGTAGTCATCATCGGGCAAGACCCTTACCATGGATCAGGGCAAGCCAATGGTCTTTCATTTTCGGTCAATGATGGTGTAAAAATCCCTCCCTCTCTCAAAAATATTTTCAAAGAAATCCAAGACAGCCTCGGCAAAGATATTCCTAAAAGTGGCAACTTAGAGCACTGGGCAGAGCAAGGTGTACTGATGCTCAATGCCGTGCTGACGGTGCGTGCCAAAACCCCTCGCTCACACAGGGGCAAAGGCTGGGAGAAATTTACACAAGCTGTCATTGAGTTGATTAATCAAGAAAAAGAAAATGTCGTTTTTATACTCTGGGGCAAAGATGCACAAGAAAGAGGGCAAAATATTGACCAAGACAAGCACTGTATCTTAGCCTCAGCACACCCCTCGCCCTATTCTGCACACAATGGCTTTTTTGGCAACAATCATTTTGTGCTTGCCAACGAATACCTCCAAAAATACGGGAAAACGATGATTGATTGGTAGCGTAAAAGCCCTAGCTCTAGGAGGAGCCTTAGGGTATTTTATTTGATGAGCGGTGAATGCTTGTTTTTCAGTAAATTTTTTAGAACTTTGGCGAAACTTACAAATTATGTGTGGAATTACAGGAATTTATGCTTACAATGAAGTAGGGCGTTTTCATAGCATCAACCTCAAAAATGCAGTAGATACACTTGGCAGACGTGGCCCTGATGCCAGCAATATGTCATTGCACCACATGGTCAATCTAGGGCATGCTCGCCTCTCTATCATAGACCTGAGCCGTGCCGCCAATCAGCCTATGAAAGACGAATCCAAACGCTTTACCATCGTATTTAATGGAGAAATCTACAATTACCTAAGCATCAAAGCAGAGCTAGAAGAGCAGGGAATCACTTTTCAGACAACTTCGGATACGGAGGTTTTGCTTAAGGGCTACATTCATTTCAAAGAAAAAATCTTAGAAAAACTCAATGGTTTTTTTGCTTTTGCCATCTATGATGAGGAAGATAAATCGCTCTTTTTGGCAAGAGACAGAATGGGCATCAAGCCTTTGCTGATTTATGAAGATGAAAATAAACTCCTTTTTGGCTCTGAAATGAAGGCTTTGCTGGCTTTCGGGATAGACAAAGAGCTCGATTATGTAAGCCTTAAGCAATACTTACAGCTAAACTACACGCCTGGCACTCGCACTATTTTTAAGAAAGTACGCCGCCTTGCCCCTGGGCATTACCTCAAAATCAAAGGACGTGAACAAGAGGAAAAGCCCTTTTATCAGATTCCTTTGCCTCAGACAAAGGATAGTGCAGAAAGCCCCAAAAGCTATGAAGCCCAGCAAAAAAAACTGGTAGAAATCTTAGAAGGTTCTGTGCAGAAGCGGCTCATTGCTGATGTGCCTTTGGGTTCTTTTTTAAGTGGAGGAATTGACTCTTCGGTCATCACGGCTTTAGCATCCAGACATACCGAAAAGCTCAATACTTTCTCGATTGGCTACAGAGATGAGCCTTTTTTTGATGAAACCAAGTACGCCAACCTCGTAGCCAAGAAATTTAACACCAACCATACCGTTTTTTCGCTTTCCAATGCTGATTTGTATGAGCATCTTTTTGAGGTACTAGACTATACCGATGAGCCTTTTGCAGATTCTTCGGCTTTGGCGGTCTATATCCTCAGCAAACGCACCCGAAAGCAGGTCAAAGTAGCCCTTTCGGGAGATGGAGCCGATGAGCTTTTCTCAGGCTACAACAAGCACAGTGCAGAATACAGGGCAAGGGAAGGTGGCTGGAAAGCCAATCTCGTAACACAGTTTTTACCACTTTGGCAAAAATTACCCAAGTCTAGGCAGGGTTTTATTTCTAACAAAGTGCGTCAATTTCAGCGATTTGCCGAAGGGCAGCAACTTACAGAGAAAGAACGCTACTGGAGATGGGCTATTTTTACGGAAGAACAAAAAGTAAATGATTTGCTACACACCGACATCCGAGCAAAGATTTCTACTGAGGTCTATCAAGAGCGAAAGGAGGGTTTATTGCAATTTATTGAAAATATCTCTGACAAATCTCAAGCTTTGAGTCATTTTAATGAGGTGCTTTATACAGATTTGCAGATGGTTTTGGTCAATGATATGCTCACAAAAGTAGATTTGATGTCTATGGGCAACAGCCTAGAGGTGCGTGTGCCTTTCTTAGACCATGAGCTCGTCAATTATGTCAATGCTTTGCCAGTCTCTAGCAAAATCAACGGACAGATGCGTAAGCGAATTTTGCAAGATGCTTTTAGGGAAGTGCTACCTGCCGAGCTTTATCGCCGATCCAAGCATGGTTTTGAAGTGCCTTTGCTCAAATGGTTTAGGGGAGAATTAAGAAATCTGATAGAAAATGATTTGCTTTCTGATGCATTTATCCAAGAACAGGGAATTTTTGAGGTCAAAGAAATTCAAAAAATCAAGCAGAAGCTTTTTTCTAACAACCCTGAAGACATCCATGCTCGGGTCTGGGGTTTGATTGTGTTTCAGCACTGGTGGAAGCGGTATTTGGCTTAAACAAAAAAGCCTTGCAGGCCTTTCTTTTTGGAAGAAAACCTGCAAGGTTTTTATTTTACTTTTTGCTTCTTATGACTTATTTTATTCAGGGCTCACATCTATTTTTTCTATTTTCTGCCCATCCGTTTTGATGATAAAGCGGAAGCTTTTTCCTTCGGCATCTGTGTACTTTCCTACAGCGTAGCCAGATTTCCCTGAGGCTCCCTGGTGCTTGTATTCAAAGCGACTCATGGGGTGCTTGCTCATAAAACCTTTCAAAATAGACTCAGACTGTGCATTGCTTACAGACTGTCTATTGCCATTTATATTTATCTCTACCTGCTCACTGATGCTCTGAAGGAGGACAGCGGCATTTCCTGTTTTCATATTGTCTGCAAATTTTTGCAGTACATCTTCTTGTGCTTTGAGTGTGTAACTGTTAAGCAAAAGAAAAAGTAGTAGGGTTGTCAGAATTGTATGCTTGTTCATGGTTTTAATGATTTTGATGAATGTCTTTTGAGCACTCTATTGTTCTCTATAATAACGAAAATAGACCTGAATAAGGTTTATTCCAAATAAAAAACCACTCATTGAAGAAGTTATACAGCTATAACAACTTGATAATGAGTGGCTTAATCCCTAAGTTAAGTTTTTGTGAATAGACAATATTTTGTGTCTTCACGCAGATTTTAGAAGCTATTCTGGCAGCTCAAAGCAGGGTTTAGCGTGCTGCCACTGTTTTTCTATCTTGAAAATTTTTAAGCCCCGCATCCAGGAATCTGACAAAATTTTGGGGATCCAGGTTGTAGGCTTCGGGCTTCACGAGCAGGTTCCCCTCATGGTCTAGCAGGGTATAAAAGGGCTGTGCATTGTTGTTAAATTTTGTGATTTGCAAATCTGCATTTTGCTGCCCAATGGTTTTTTTGGTTTTTTGGTCATACTCAGATTTGTACCATGCTGATTCGGGAAGGGTTTTTCTGTCATCTACATACAAAGCGATGATGACATACTCTTCTTGAAGGCGGCTTAAGACAGCTTCATCAGACCAAACTCGAGCCTCCATCTCACGGCAATTTACACAGCCATGCCCCGTAAAATCTATAAAAACAGGTTTATTGACTTGCTTGGCATAATCCATTCCTTGTTGGTAATCAAAAAAACCATCAAGCCCGTGAGGTAATTTTAAAAAATCGGCATACTTTACTTTTGAAAAATCTACTGCCTGCACTAGCTCCCCTGAGCCATTCTGTGAGGCTAGATTGATTCCTGTATTTTTTAATTTTTTGGCTATGATTCTTTCTACTTCCGTATTGGTTACCAAATCAAAATCTAGGCTAGACTGTGGCGGCAGATAGCCCGAAAGCTGCTGCAAAGGCGCTCCAAACAAGCCTGGCACCATATACACTACAAAAGAAAAACTCACAATGGCAAGTGCTGCACGTGGCACACTTATTTTATCTATGGGTGAATCATGTGGCAAGCGAATGCTCCCCAAAAGATAAAAACCTATCATTGCAAAGATGACTATCCAGATAGACAAGAAAATATCTCTGTCTAATATTCCCCAGTGATAGACTTGATCTGCTATGCTCAAAAATTTAAATGCCAATGCCAATTCTAAAAATCCTAAGACTACCTTGACAGAATTGAGCCAGCCACCAGACCTAGGCAGGCTATTGAGCCAAGATGGGAAGGCGGCAAACAATGAAAAAGGCAGGGCAATCGCCAGTGAAAAAGCAAACATCCCTAAAATAGGCTTCACGATGGCACCTCCAGCAGATTCTACCAAAATCAACCCTACCAAAGGGCCTGTGCAAGAAAAAGACACCAAGGCAAGCGTAAAAGCCATAAAAAATACGCCATAATACCCGCCTTTGTCGGCTTGCTTGTCAGCACTATTGACCCAAGAGCTAGGCAAGACAATCTCATACATCCCCAAGAAAGAGAAGGCGAAAAAGACAAGCATTAAAAAGAAAAACACATTTGGAATCCAGTGCGTACTGAGCCAGTTGGCAAAGCCTGGCCCATTAATCCAAGAAACCGTAGTGCCGAGCAAGGTATAAATAAATATGATAGAAGCCCCATAAAATACAGTCTTTTGGATGGCTTCTCGGCGGTGCTTGCGCTCTATCGCCCTGATTTCTTCGGGGCTGAGCCCTTCTAGGTCTTCCTTTTTCTTATTTTTAGAAAAGAAAGTAACGGTCATCGGTATCATCGGAAACACGCAAGGGGTAAGCAAAGCACTCAGACCTGCCAAAAATGCCAAAGACATAAACCAAAGCATAGATTCTTGACTTTTGCTTGAGGAATCTGAGTCTTCAAAAACAGTTGTATCTTCTTGGTTATCAGCATTTTGAGCTGTATTCTCTTGATTGTCTGAGCCTGATTTATCTGTAGGATTTTCTGTGCTTTCAGAGGTTGTATTGCTGGTATCTTTTTCTAAATCTACTACACCTTGAGTGATTTTTTCATTTTCTTCTTTCTTCGGCTCATTTTCCTTTGCCCCTGTGGGGGTCTTTTCTGTTTTCTGAGGAGCAGGTGCTATTTTAAAATTTTTAAATTCAAAGTCCACCATTTCAGGGGGCAAGCATTGCCCTGTAACATTGCTACAGCACTGAAACTCAAAGCTTCCAGAGATTTTGGCATCTGTTTTCAGGATTTTTACTTTTTGGCGAAATTCAGCCTTATTTTCAAAATAAGTAATATCTGCTTTCCAGATTTTATCAAATTTCTTTTTGGCATTGATGGGCTGCACTTTGCCCACTAACTCATAAGCAGCATTGGGTGCAAACTCAAAAGAGGTGGGAATGGGCCCGATATCAGGGTCGACATCAGAGGAGTAAATGTACCAATCTTTGTCTATCTTCACCTCAAAAATTAGCTCTATGGTCTCTCCTACTGTAATGTCTGTTTTAGAAGCACGGTAGCTTTCTGAGGTCTTATCACCTATAATCTGAGCCATGCCCGAATAACTCAGCCCCAAGAGAAGCACCCACAAATATATTTTTTTCATTATTTTTAACTTTGATTTTTTGATGTTTTAAAGCTAGTAAATTTCCATGATTTCTTAACTTACTTTTAAAGATAAAAGTGCCGAGTATTCTAAAAAGACACTTTTTTAAGAGATGTTTAACATTTGGCTGCCTATAATACTAGGTTAATTTTTTGGTTGTTTTTTTATTTTTTAGATTTTTTTGGTTTATTGCATTTGCTAAAACGCCTGCACTATGCCTGTGTGCCACATATGTGCCAAGAGTAAATAGACACAAATGATGAAACATGCCTCTGGTTTTGTATTTTAAAAACGCAGTCAAGATGGGAGTGTTACTAAGTTTGGTGAGCTTTAGACAGAATTAAAGAAATGGAATACGACAAAACAAAATTCAAAATATGGACTTGGAAAAATCCATTTATGTTACATTGGATGATTAATCCAGGGATTGTAATCAACGAATTAATTTTAGGGCAAAGAATCCCGAAGACAATATTGGTTGAAAAAAATACTGCAAAAACGCTGCAAGAAAAAACCAAAATACCTTGCCCACACTGTAAAACGCTTCATTCAGGACTTAAATGGGCAATAAAAAGTAATGCGTTTAGAAATTGGTTTGGGCTTTACTGTGATAACTGTGGCAAAACCATTCCTTGCCTAACAAATCTAACAAGCTATGTAATACTTGGCTTGACATTTCCGATTTGGTATTGGTTCAAAAACAGTTGGAAGAAAAGTTGGCTTGAAAAACAGCCTGCAAGGTATAGAAACTTAGATTTAGACAATGTTCCAAATCCATTTGAGGGGTATGCTTGGATAAAACAAGGACTTTATTGGGGAATATGGATGTATGTTTTGATGACGTTACTCTTTCCAATCATAAACGGAGAAAAATTGACATTCATAAACGCTCTTATCGGAATCCCAATCTGGACTATTGGAGGGCTTGGATTTGGATATACAATGAAAATAGTAAATGGAAAAAAGCAGCTAAACCCTAAAACAAAATAACCCTCATCATATTACTTCTTTCGGTATCCAGCTTTCATAACTTTTGTTCCTTGAAAAACTACACATATTTATTTACCAAAAAACACAAACTAACCATGAAATACCTTCCAATGGAAAACATCACATACAAGACAAAATTGAAAAAAGAAGAAATCAAAGAGCGACTGTCAGACAACATCGATCCAGAAAAAGGATTTAGTTTTAATATCTTCGGCAATCAATCCACAAAACCTTATGAAGGGCAGTTTAATGGCAAGGCATTTTATATCAAAAGAATTGTCAGAAACCGAAATTCGTTTTTGCCAAGGATTAGTGGCACGATTAAGGAAAACACTGATGGAGCAATGATACAAGTAAAAATGCAACTACACTCATTTGTAATCGTTTTTTTGTCTATCTGGTGTGGTGTCGTAGGGCTTGTATTCATCGTTTTTTTAATGCAAGCTTTTGATGATTCAGGTTTTAATCCTGCAGTATTGATTCCTTTTGCGATGTTGCTTATTGTCTATGGAGCAGCGATGCTTGGGTTTAAACTTGAAAGCAAGAAATCAAAAAAAGAATTGCAGAGCATATTTGAAGCGGAGATAATCAAAGAATAGAATAAGTAAATGAACCACTACTATTCACTAAAAAGGGCGTAAAAAAATGTCCTAGGCTGCAAAATGTGCTGCTTGTGTGAGCAAACTCAAAAAAATCACTGACACAAAAGCACCTTATTTGGATGGCATTTGTGTCAGTGAAGGCTTGTGTCAGCAAGTTTGTTTTTACGCTACTCTACCTTGCTCAAAGGGCGAGGGATGAGTAGCAATTCGGTTTGTCTTCCGCCAATGTATCTAAAATCTGTTCCATCAAAAAAGCCATCTTCTTCGAGCATAATTCTTATTTTTTTCTTGTCCCACTCTTCCATCTGCACGGCTGCATTAAGCTCAATGGAGTAGGCAGTATTGGGATAAAGCGGGTAATCTCCTGTGCCTGGCACGCCTCCTTGCTGATCCCAAAGCCCTATGGTAGGGCCTGCGGCATGCCCATGGTAGCCTATGGGGTGAGTATAAATGACTGCCTCGATACCCTCACTTTTGGCTTGCTGGAGTGCCCCTTTTAAGATTTCGTTGCCTGTTCTCCCAGTCTTGAATTGGCTTGTGAGAATGTCTTGCAAGCGGTTTCCTACTTTAAAAGCTTTTTGCAAGCCTTCGGGCGGGCTGGTTTCTCCTGCTTTTAATACATAAGCGTGCTGTTGGGTATCTGTATTAAGGCGTAAATACGTAATCCCAAAGTCGACATGAATCAGGTCGCCAGGCTGGATTACCTCTTCGTCAGGTTTGGAAGAAAAGCTCCTCAGATGGTCAAATCTTTCTACATCATTGCGCTGTAGCGACACTGTGGGGTGAAACCAAGCCTCAAAGCCTAGCTGCGTGATGCGGTCACGGTACCACCACTGCACGGCCTGTGTGGTAGTAAAGCCTGGCTGAATCACCTTCTCAGAAAAGCCCTCACGGATAATCATGTGTGCGATACGCATAATTTGAGCATAGGCAGTCATTTCTTCGGGGATGCGTGTCTCTAGCCATCCAATGGCGAGGTTTTCAGCAGAAACGATTTTTGGGATATATTTTTTGGGGATTTTTTGTTTGAAGAGTTCAAATTCTGTGTGGCTTATACCATCTGCCAGCCCAAAATTTTCAGAAAAATTCAATGCAATGCGGTTGGGATTGCGTGCCTCTATGATTTCGGCAAGGCGTGCCCATTGGTCGGGCTGTGTATCAGGATTCCAAGCACTTTTGAACACACGCCCTACATCATAGCGTGCAATGGCAAGCGTCTCTACGGTGTCAGCTTGTGGGAGGCGGTAGATGAGCAATATAGTGCGGCGGCGTGCCGAAACCCACTCAGCCGGCAGCATCGTTTTTAGTACGGGGTCTTCATTGTATTCTCTCGAGATGAGCACCCACATATCTATCTCTTCTTTTTTGAGCAATGCAGGCAAGACCGTTTTTGCCCTGAGGTCAAGCCATCGGTCTATCACTTTGGCTTGCTCTTGTGAAGACAAGATATAAGGCATTTCATCCTGTGCAACGAGGCTTGCAAGTGTGCATACATAGAGCAACCCTGATAGTAAGTATTTATTGAATTTCATAAAAAAATGTTTGCATTAAAAAAAAAGCAATTTAGCACAAATAAAGGCTTTTTACAAAAAAACTGTACAAGCTTTATGAGGCAAAAAAAAAGCCCCTAAACCTACAATTGTAGCAAAATAAAAAGCCACTTAACGTAAGTATTAATTCTATGACAGACCAAGAACTTGAATTTTTATTGACAGAAAGATGTAATAGCCTTGACTTAAAAAAAATTGCGTTTAATGCTCTTGAAAAAATATTTAATGAAAATTCAAGCGACAAACACTTTTTCGAAGGTTTTAAAAAAAATAAAATCAAACCAATATTTGACAGATTTGAATATCAAATTGATAGACAGCAAGGAGTATCAATTATTAGAACAAGAATAGGACTATATATCGAAGACAAGGAAAAGGTTTGGTCTAACAACCTAGAACCAATTGATTATTATACACTTGATACAGATTTTAATGGAACAGAACTGGATGACTGGTTTGTAATTAATTGAAAAGAAAAGTATTTTAAAGACATTTGATAATAAAGTAAAAAAAAGCATAATATTTGAAACTTAAAAGCTAATAAATTCGAATAAAACTGGTGCTAACAGCCGTTTTACAAAAGCGGGGGTTCAGTGCTTCTATGAAAGTGAAGTCTAAATTCAGGCTTTGTGCATCTAATGAAGTTTAGTGCTGAAAATCCCCTCCTTCGTGTAGCTGAGAACCGCTCATACAAAATTAGAAAAAATGAAAAATCAATTCGATATAAAAGTTCTTCGGCAACATTGGATAAAAGATGACGGACAAGATTATCCAGAAGATTTATGTTCTCACGGAGAAGTGTATTTAAAGATTGGAGATAAAGAAATATTGAATAAAGAAAGTGGTTCATGGACTTTAAGTTCAACAGTTTTGTACTTGATGAGGACTGTAAATGAGAATTATGAGCCAAATAAATATGCAAGCCAATTAATCCCTTGTTGTGGACATTCTTTTATAGCAGATGATGATGACTTTGTAATAATTACGGGTTGCCCAAATGGAATTGATTGGACAATCAAACATATTGAAAACGGACAAATCCAACACATTTCTGAAAGTGGCGAAGAAGGCATCATTAGTAAAGAGGAATACAGAAAATTAGTAATTGACTTCGCAAATCAAGTTGAAAAATTCTACGAAAATAGTGCACCAAAAGTAATTCCAGAACATGAATTTGAACAAAAAGGATATGAGGCATTTTGGAAAGAGTGGAAGAAATTGAAAAGAAAAATTGAAAAATAAAAACTGAGCAAAAATAACGACATTGCCTTTTCAGAACCGACATTGACCGACTTTGGTTTCTTAACCATTATTTCAGACCCTGACGGAAGGAAAATTAAACTTTATAAAAAATAGTTTGAAAGCAATTAGAATAAAAATAACCAGTTTCATTAGTGACGACCAACCAGGCTTTGTTGAGTGTAAATTCAATGACGCTTGGAATAAAGAACATACTGTTCAAGACAAAGTTCCTATCGTGACAGAAAAGTATTTAGACGCAAATAGCGACTATCCTCAAGACGGTGTAATTGCTTGTGAAATCATTGCTAAATGGAAAGACAAAGATGAACGAACTATATACTCTGTAACAACTGAGAAACCTTGGGCAGTTGAAACAATTGACGGCTTGAAGGAATTTGACATTTTAGAAGAACAATTAACCAAATTCAACCAATGAAAAGAACGCCGTCAGGTAACATCACCCACCCAAAAGTAGCAGTTCAGTGGCTAAATCAAGCCTTGTGCACCTTAATGAAGTTTAGTGCTAAAATCCTCTCACCTTCACAAAACCTTAATACAGCTAGGTAGCTCTATTTTCACTAAGTCTATATTTCATCTCACAAGTAAGTCATCTTTCTTGGCTTTGGACTATCTTTACGAAAATTAGTTTTTAGACAGACTGACGTTGTGTGTCGTATTACAAAAACCCAAAATGAACAGAAAAATAAAATTGATTTACCTAATACTCATATTGACCTTAAATTTTTCTTGCGTTGAGAAAAACCCAACAGAAAAAGAAACTATTAAGTCTGAATTGGCGGCAACTTCAGAAACCGATACCTTAAAATTTACCTCAGGAATACGTGCTATCTTTCAAGACAGTAAAGGCAATTATTGGTTTGGAAGTCTCCAAGAAGGAGTTGCGGTTTATAATGGGAAATCATTCAAGTATTTCACTAGTAATGAAGGACTTTTTGACAACCAAATCCACTCCATCCAAGAAGACAAAGAAGGTGTTATTTGGTTTGACACACAAACTGGAGTTAGCAGTTACGATGGCACAAGAATTAATAATCGTACAAAAGCAAACAACGAAAATCCGCAAAATTTTTTTCCAAATCAAAGCAATGACGATAAGACAAGTAAATGGATGAAATCTGACAATGACTTATGGTTTGAAGCTGGAAATAAAGCTGCAGTTTATAGATACGATGGACAACGATTACATTTTTTAGAGCTGCCTCCTCAAAAAGTCCTTAACCCCTACGATAATTTATTTGCTGTAACTGATATTTCAAAAGGCAAAAACAATATGATTTGGTTTGCCACGTATGCAGGTGTTTTCGGGTACAATGGAATTGATTTTACAATCATTAATGATGAAACATTAGGATTTGATAGAAAAATTGAACCTTTGCATATACGAAATATTTACGAAGATTCTAAAGGTAGGCTTTGGCTTGGGAATAACGGAATTGGCGTGTTACTTAAAGAAGGTGATTCAATCATAAATTTTTCAAAAAAGCATCGCTTGATTGACCCCAATAGTAAACGAAATGGAGAAAAATCACCTCAAGGCACTCTGGAACACGTTTTTATAATCGCTGAAGACAACAAAGGCAACATTTGGTTTGGAGACAGAGATGCTGGAATTTGGAAATTCGATGGTAAACAATTTGAAAATTATACCAAAAAAGATGGTTTGACAAATGATTTCGTTCTTTCAATTTACGAAGACAGAAATAGTGAATTATGGTTTGGTATGGCAGACGGAAACATATATAAATTTAATGGAAAGACTTTTGAAAAGCAATTTTAAGAAATACGAAACTACAATAACATGTATAAGAAATAGCGAGTTCAATGCTGAATCAAAGGTCAGTGCTTTTAACAAAAGTGAGTACTAGACTGAAAGTGAAGTGCTTTTTAATCCAGCTCTTCGCAAACATTCTTCCCTTACCTGTAATTGTAAAGAACGACCCATTAAAATTGAATAGTAATAAAAAATGAAACAAAATTTGGCGCATATAGCCATTGTAGTGGATGACTATGATAAGGCAATAGAGTTTTATACACAAAAATTATATTTTGACTTAATCGAAGACACTACTCTTTCGGAATCAAGACGTTGGGTTTTAGTTAGACCGAAAGGTGCAAACGAATGTTCTTTATTATTAGCCAAAGGAGTAAATGATAAACAAAAATGTAGAATTGGGAACCAAACAGGTGGACGAGTTTTTCTTTTTTTAAATACTGATAATTTCAAAAGAGACTATCAAAATCTAATAGACAATAATATAAAGATTGTTAGAGAACCAAGTTTTGAAGACTATGGAACAGTAGCCGTTTTTGAGGATCTATATGGGAATCTTTGGGACTTAATAGAACCAAAAAAAACAGAACAAATATTTTACTCAACAAGAATTTTAAAAATAAAAGACATAATAAATATTGACTTTGCTATTGCTCAGTTAAAAAAATTGAGAAACCAGACACTTTCGGAAATTGGTAATATTTCATTTGACATTAAACAATTGAAAAACGACTCGACAAAAATAATTCTTTGGGAATGTTTTGAAAATGAAAAATCATTCAAAGACCATTTAAACTCAAAACATCTCCAAGAGTTTATTAAACTTGACTTGGTAGAAATTGAAAATAGTTACATAACAAATAACATTGAATAAACAACAAACCGCCAACAGTGCTTCAAACCCACTAAGTTAAGTATTTTATTTAGTATAGATTTTGATATTCTGTTTTTTTTGAAATAAAATACTATTTTTAACTAAAATACCTTTCAAAAGAACATAGTTCATTATACCATCTTTTTCATTGGCCTCAAACTTCCTTTCATTATTTCAATGCTATTTTTTCTTATGAAATCAATAGATTCACTACTGTACTTTTCATAATTCTGAGCAGCTTCTCTGAAAAACTTTCGTAAATCTTTGAAAATTTTATTCCTTACATTCATTTTTTTACTATTTTTAGGCGTGGAAATATAGCGCAAACATAGTGATTTTAATTAACTCAATGGGTATGAACAAAAGCTATACGTAATGAGGGCAAAAGTGCTGATATGAAAGTAATTACATTAAATAAACTTTTTGGTAAACGGACAGTGAAGTGTCTTAAAATCCGGCACTACGCATAGCCAAAACATCAATCTGTCTAAAAAAACTATTATGAGCCTTCAAGTGCAGGGTGTGTAAGCCCTTTGAAGTACGCACCTTTAGCTTGAATTACTTTGAAAAGCACAAAATATCTTTGGGATAGAAGTTTAGAATCTGTCATACAGGCTCAAAAAATAGAAAAAAGTGATTTTAGATACTTTTCCAGTACTTTTGGTACTAATATATTCAAAATTTGGCATAAATTAAAGGCTATCGCCATGGTAGCTAGGTCTGCCATTTTCGCCAAAGTCCATCTTAAAGCCTAAAGGAGTTAATTCCAAGTTTTCTACAAAAAGGTCTATCCGCCTCAGCACATTGCCGGATGATATGAGTTCATCGAGTGGGGATGTAAGACTATATGTAGCCCTGTTTTTTCTTAGAATAAATCTCATTTCATAAGATAGGTGTTTTTTTGATTTTGTACTATCTTTACAAAAATTAGTTTTTAGACAGACTGACGTTGGTGGCAAGGCTATGACGACACAACAAACAGAAATGACGACTATAAAGTATAAAGACTGGGAGTTCATAGTGGACAAAAAACTCACTAAACAGACTTACGAAAAAGTTGAAATTGGTGGAGCAGAAAGCTGTACTTGTAACAACTGTAAGAACTTTACTAGCAATAGAGAAAATATATATCCACAAGAAACTAAAGAATTACTGACAAGCTTAGGAATCGATTACCGCAAAGAATGTGAAGTTTGGCATTATTGTAAAGACGAATTTGGAAGACATTATTATAGTGGTTGGTTTCATTTTAAAGGGAAATTCAAAGGAAAAAGTCTTTCTGCACCGACACCTGATACGCCTTTTACTTATGACTTGACACCAATTACTGACACATTCAGCCTAGGTTTTCTTTATGACAGTTCACTAACATTTTTTGAGGACAAAGAGAATTTGGTTCAAGTTGAGTTTGACACTAAAACAACTTGGACAATTGATGAAGATGAAAGTAAATGAAAGCCCAGCCACTGGACTGTGGTGCTTTTTATGATTTTTTATTCTAAGACTTTCTATTAATCCTCTTCCTTCTTAGTGCTTACCGTCTTATAAATAGCAAAACCCAAGCCCAAGAGCAATAAGAGTGAGCAAATTAAGGCAATTGTTTCACCTTGTCGGTATATCTGAGATTGAAATTTGAACTCTATTTTGTGTTTGCCAGGAGGTATCACCAAGCCTCTCAAGATATAATTTGCTCTGAGATGTGGCACGGGTTTATCATCAAGATATGCTTGCCACTCACTTTTACCTTCGTTGACATAATATATTTCTGAAAAAATAGCCAACTGAGGAGAAGTAGTACTACTCTCATAAAGCAAGTAATTGGGTTCATTTTTGGTTAATTTGATACTTGCCTTAGCATCAGATTTAATATTTAGACTTTTGACATATACCTCGAAATCTTTGTCTATAAAAGCAGTCTCAGCAGGGTCAAAATCCTTGAGTGCATTGATTTCTTCATCAGGGCTATTGACCATTTTAAATTCTTTGACAAACCAAGCATTGCCCAGTGCATCAGGGTTTTCTTGGGCAATAGGTTCTCCATTTTGTCCCCCCAAGATAAAGTATTTGGCATTGAGCATGTTATAAGTCGCACGGTTGTTTTGTCCTAGGTGCTGTTCTATGACATCCTGATAGCGGCGAAGTTTAGCCCCGTGATAGCCTCCAATGGATTGATGCCAGTAAGAAGTGGTAGCATCATTAAAAGGGCTGACAGTCGTATTGAATACCCTGAAGCTCAAAGTCTTGTCTGCCAATATTTTTTTATCTGCCTCTGTGGGTTCAAATACTGCTTCAAAACGGCTTTTCTTCACAAAATCTTCATCATTCAGGTATCTCCAATCTATGCCCCACATATCTATCAATGCCAGCAAAGCCAAGGCACTCACGGCATAGATGGGCTGTATCGCTCCTCCAAAGGCAAACCACAAAGCCCCAAAAGCCAGTGCCACAAAGATAAAAGAACGCCAAGCATCATTTCTTTGCATAGTAGCACGGTCACTTCTGATGCCTTGCATGATTTCTTGAGCCAAGTTTTCATTGTTGCCCAGCTGTTGGCTGAGGTTTTTGGCAAATAAATCATCTTGATTCATTTCTGTTTTCTTGCCATTGGCATCATAGCTTTCTTGCGTAGCATTGGTTGTATAGCTTTGGAAAGAACCCCCTAGCAAGGCAAAAAATAGAATAAGCCCTCCTACGATTCCACCACTCCACTGCAAGGCATAGCGAGCCTTCGCCTTGTCTAGGCCCTCTTCAAAAAGGGTCTGTAAGCCCAAGATAGCCCCCCAAACCAAAAACAAAGGGATAATGGACAAGACCATCGTTACGGCTCTAAACTTATTGTAAAGAGGAATATAATCAAACATAAAATTGTTAAAGCCTGCTAGATTCTTGCCCCAAGCCAGCATTGTAAAGAGAATAACCACACTGAGTAGCCACCATTTGATTGGATTTTTGCTCAAAAACATTCCCAATACAAAAAGAAAGCATATAATTGCTCCCATGTAGGCTGGACCAGAGGTAAAAGGCTGTGCTCCCCAATAGTAGGGCATATTGGCTGCAATCTGCGGATTGAGTCCATTTTCTTGAAATACTTTGTATGTCCTAGATTTATCTCCGAGTGAAACCCCTGAGCCACTTCCCCCTCCATAAAAATTAGGAATCAGGTAAGTAAAAGTTTCCATTTTGCCATAGCTCCACTGAAAAGCATAATCTCTATCCGTGCCACCTGTTGATTCTGTATTGCTTTTTAGCTCAGAGCCACCTCTATTGCTTTGCTCGGCGTAAGAATAGCTTACCATTAGCCTCGAAGCGTGCGACCCAACGCTTAGCATCCCTGCAATCGCCAAGGCAATAGACGCAAAAGCAAACTCTCTTAGATTAAGTGAGCGATTTTCTGTGGTACGCAGACGGATGATTAACTCATAAATGGCATATAAAATCAAAGCCAAAACAGCATAATAAGTAATCTGAACATGATTGGCATATAACTCAATGCCTGCAAAAAGACCAGCCAATGCACTTCCTAGAAGTATCTTGCCTCTGTAGGTCATCAGCACAGCCCCCACAAAAGGAGGCAGAAAAGCAACTGCGATTACCTTAGAGACATGCCCTGCTTCTATATTAATCACACTGTAAGAGGCAAAGGCAAAGCCAATCGCTCCTAAAATAGCCAATTCTTTGCGATAACCAAGCATCATTGCCATCAGATAAAAACCCAACATATACAAAAAAAGCAGATTGGCTGGAGAAGGGATGCTATACGTAATAAAACGACCGATGCGTGTCGTCAGACTCATAGGATAATCCATATAAATCATGAAAGAGGGCATTCCGCTAAACATAGTAGGTGCCCACAGCGAGATGTCTCCTGTTTCTTTCTGAAACTCTTGCAGCTTCTGTGCAGAGCCTTGTGCCTGAATCATATCGTTTTGTAATAACTTCTTCCCTTCCAAAATGGGATAGTTGTAAAACAGTGATACCATCAAGAAACCCAAGATGATAAGTAAATGAGGAATAAGGGAAGATAAAATATTTTTGAGCTTCATAAATTTTATTTTGGCCAAAGCCTTTTTCTGAAGTAGCAAAGAAACTCACTCAAAAGCAGATTTTCAAATCTTTTTGAGCTTTGAGCATAAAAAATCGAATAAAATTAACTTATTGCAAACGATAACTATGATTTAATCTAAAAAGACTTGCAGACTTTTATTTTTTTCTTAATTTAGATTTCGGAAATTTGCGGTAACTAATCTAAACCCCTTATAACAATGAACAGAATTGCAGTATTTACTTCGGGTGGAGATGCACCAGGCATGAACGCTTGCATCAGAGCAGTAGTACGCTGTGCCATTTACCATGATGTAGAAATCTATGGCATCAAGCGTGGCTTTGATGGCATGATTAAAGGAAATATATATCCTATGAACTCCCATTCGGTAAGTAACATCATCCAAAAAGGAGGCACTATCCTAAAATCAGCTCGTAGCAAGGAATTTATGACTGAAGAAGGTAGAAAAAAAGCATACCAACAGTTGCGTAACTTTGATATTGATGGCTTGATTGCCATTGGCGGCAATGGTACTTTTACAGGTGCAAAAATTTTTCATGAAGAGTTTGGAATCCCAACTGTAGGCTGCCCTGGCACGATTGACAATGATTTATTCGGTACGGACAATACCATAGGCTATGATACAGCCGTAAACACTGCCCTAGATGCAATTGATAAAATCAGAGATACAGCTGATTCACATAATCGTATTTTCTTTATAGAAGTGATGGGGCGAGACTCAGGTTATATTGCTATACAATCTGCCATCGGTGGAGGTGCAGAGCTAGTAATGGTGCCCGAAACACGCACCACCATTGAAGATGTCATCGAGACCCTCAAAGAAGGACGCTTGAAGCATAAAACCTCTGCCATTGTGATAGTAGCAGAAGGCGATGAAGAAGGCAATGCTACTGAAATAGCTGCTAAAGTCAAAGAGAAAACCCTTGATTTAGACATCAAAGTAACTACCCTTGGGCATATCCAAAGGGGAGGCTCCCCTACGGCTAGAGATAGAATCTTAGCCAGCCGAACGGGCTTGGCTGCTGTAGAGGGTTTGCTCAATGGAATGAAAAGTGTCATGGCGGGAATCGTGAATGATGAACTGGTCTATACTTCTTTTGCAGATACTATTCAGAAAGGAAAACCTATCCACGAGGATTTGATTCGTATGGTAAGTGTACTCAGCATCTAAAAAACAAAATCTATTTATATTGGAGATAAAAAAAGCCATTCACAGTTCAAAACTATGAATGGCTTTCCATATACTGTAAATACAGATAAAAGAATGCTTAAAAGAAAGAAGCGATAATACAGCCCACACCAGCAACTACCGACACGATTGAAGCTATCTTCTGCCACTTTGCAGCACCTTCAGCCGCACTTATGAGTTCATCTTCTGATTTAGTAGAAACCAAAAAAGGTTTATCCTTTTCTTTGGGCTTGCTTACCATAAGCTCTCCACTCCTGTCATTTACCTCCCCTAGTATATATAGTTTTGCATTGTTGGGGATGATTTTTTCTTTGTAGCGATACCCAATGGTGCGAGAGCCACTCATATTTCCAAAGGAAATATTCAACCCTCTGGGAGCTTCTGATTCAAAACGATCTACACTTTGCATGAAATCTTTCTTTGCACCTTGCATATCTATTTTGATTAGGGAGCCACTGCCATCATTGAGTGTAAAGATTACATATTCAGACTGCTCTGACACAGTTTCTGAGCGTCTTTTGACTACAGAGCGGTAGTTTCCTTCGTTGTCACGTTCTTGCTCGGTTACTTCATATTCACGCTCTACGCTTGACTCATACGCCAGGGCAGGCCGCTGACTATGTGCTGCGGTGAGTGGATGTTCGCTAATGCCCACTCCTACGAGCTCTACGATGTTTCCGCTGTATGACCCTATGCCTACAGTATCTTTTAGATCATTGTAGAGTTGGGTGACTTCCTGTGTGGAGGAGGTCTCGTAGTACTTAATATCTAGTGCTTTGTTAAGCTGCTGTTGGCGAGCATAGTAAAATCCTCCACCCGCCAGCAGCAATATTATTCCTATGATTAATAACATATACTTATTATAACCAATAAAAATTTAAGAAGCTTCTAGTTGTGTACTTCCCACAGGATCACCATATTCATCAGCAGTCATCGCCACCATTTGTACGGCTGCCTGAAACTCATTCATGTCAAGGTTTTTACCTGCAAGTGAGTAACTAAAAATGGGCTGCCCTTCAAAAGTAACACCAAAACCACCAAAAGTGATACTTGCGTTGAGGCGCAGTAATTGGTCTTTGGTATCTTGGTTTACCTCTACATCTTCATCTCCTAGATAAGCATATACTTTTACAAGCACGTCCTCACTGTGCCAAGGCAATACTTGGACAGTTACGGTTACGCTACCGAAGGTAAAGGTATAGAAGTCATCTATTTTCACGATTTCATAGTCGTGAAATAGCTCTGACATATATTTACTTACTGTTTCTTGAGTGGAGTTGATGAGTGCTTCATTGACTCCGTCTTTTAAAATATTAAACTTAGGCATTGATTTGTTAGTTTTTGAGTGGATAGATAAATTATTCTCCTTGATTAAGTTTAGCACGTAGGCGAGCCAAATCGTCATCTACAGCACTGCTTTGAGATAGTTGTTTGAAGTCATCATCAAGAGATGCATTATTTCCTTCGGCTAATTCAGTAAATGCTTCTGCTTCTGACTCTGTTTTAAGGATTTTTTCTTCCCATTTGTCGAATTTAGCAAAGCTGTTGCCCGTGTCTAGTCCACCTACTTGTTTAGCAATTTGCTTTTGAGCTTTAGCAGCTTGGCTACGAGCGATGAGGGTGCTTTCTTTCATGCGGGCCTCACTTAATTTTTGTTTAAGCTGCTCTACCTGTCCTTTTAGTTTAGAAGTAGTCTGAGAAGCTGCCTCATACATTTGCTTGTATTGGTTTGCTTGTGTGTCTGCTTCAGACTTTTTAGCAAGTGCTTTGCGGGCAAGTTCTTCATTGCCTGCATTGAGTGCTTGCATTGCTTTCTGCTCCCAGTTTTGAGAAGCTTGGTGATGCGTTTTGTAATCACGCTCTAGCTTTTTCTCTTGTGCCATAGCAGTAGCAAGGCCCGAAGTAGCTTTGGCAATGGCTTCTTGCATCTCAATCACCATTTGCTTAATCATTTTTTCTGGATCTTCCATATTGTCCAGAGCATCGTTTACATTTGCTTTGAAAATGTCGCTTATTCTTCCAAAGATACCCATACTTTTTTTTTATTTAGGTTACGAAATTTGTTTTTAATATCCTGTCGTAATAATACGAAATATTTTTTGTATTGAAAACTGATTTTAAAAAATATCTGAAATATCTTTTAAATATCTAAAAAAACACGTCTTTATGAAACCAATACTACTTTATCACGTAAAAGGCTACTTTTACAAAATGGCTTTGTGTGTAATTCATTTGGCCAGATATTCAAAAAGTACAGTAAAGTACTGTTTTATTCTAAAAAGAGAATTTCATGATTTTTCACTGATTTTATACTAGCCAAAGTAAGGCTCTAAAAGGCTTTTAAGCTTCTCAGGGCAGCGTAGTATTTTGTTTCTTTGTTTTTCTATAAATACTAAAGTGGTTTTCCCTGTATTGACTTTTTCTTGTTTTTGGTTAAATATTTCATATTCGAAGGCAATTCTTACTTCGGGAAACTCACGAATAGAAAGATGTACGGAGAGTAAATCATCGTAGAGGGCAGGTTTGATGTAGCGGGTTTGCATCTCTAAAACAGGCATCAGGATTCCCTCTCGCTCTTCTAAATCTTTGTAAGGAAACCCTAAAAATCTAAATGCCTCTACACGCGCTACTTCATAATACATCGCATAATTTCCATAATAAACATATCCCATCTGGTCGGTTTCGGCATAGCGTACTCTGATTTGGCTTTTGTGGGTAAACATGTCGTCGTTGGTTTTAAGGTATTGTAAATAAAAGCCAATTTAGTTTTTTTTATTGATTCTGATATATTTCTGTCTTAATAAATATTGATGGCTTGCTCAAGTCTGTGATTCATCGGCATACTATCTTTGTGTAAGTACTTTGAAAGTAATGTTTTGGCTCTCCTCTGCACCTGTGATGCTAAGTATTCTTAAATATCCTTTCTTTCCATTCTGACTTACAAAGCTGTATGTAGCACCTACAGAAAGCGATTGAAATCTCATCTCTGTGTTGTGCACGATATTTAATGAAAGGCTTGTGGCCGTAATGGCATCAAAGCTTGCTTGTGTGGAGATATTTGGCTCATATTTAAAGCTGGTCATAGAGGCATTTGTGCCTAGTCCTGCATCTTCAAAGCCCCTGTTGGCTCTGTCATTTGGAGAAATTAGTGCAGCTATTGTGGCTTCTGTGCCTGTGGTGGCATTCCCTTCAGCATCTGTGATGCCTGCGCTGATATTGATGTTTCTTTGCTGGGAGGTGCTGAGCATAGAGATTTGTGCATCGGTATATATGCCTTGGCTTGAGCCTACACTGCTTGCGAGGTAGCTCCCGATGTCAGTACCTTGCCCCCCTAGAATTACTTCAAATACGGGATAAAGTAGCGGATAAACCCCTCCACTGCCTCCCTGCCCTTGTGCCACTACTTGGTAACTGTAGATGGCCCTTTGATTTTGGCCTAGGCTATTGGCTGTGATTCTGAGTGTTACAATCTGCCCTGCATTTTCATTGATTTTGATGTCAGCCGTGAAGCTAAAAAGGCTTGTATTGCCATTAGGAATAGGTAAGCTGCCACTGATGAGGGTAATTTCTTCTGTAGGGATGGGGCTGAAGCCTGTGTTTCCTATGTTTTTTTCAAAAGAAAAGCCTGTAAGCCCTTCTGGGATACTCCCGATGGCATTGATGCGGATGCTTTCTCCTTTTTCAAAATTTTGGCTTGTGTAGCCAAAGGAGTTATCTTGTGAAAGTACCACCACAAAGGAATCGCTTGGGTCAATATCTTGGTCTGCACAGGCATTCAATAGAAAAAGACAGACAGAGAGAGAAATATACAAAAATATTCTTGACATAATGCTTATAATATAGAGTAATCCGTGTGGGACCTGAAAAAATCATCTGCTCCATGACGTATGTAAACAGACTTGGGTTGCTTTGAATACATAGTGTCATTGTGCAAAAGCCTCTCGTATGGTACTTTTAGTAATCCGAAACCCTGGCTTCGGATTAAAACTCAGATAACTTCGCTAGAAAGTGAGGTACTTCCTGACAATTCAAAAAAATATTTATTTCTAAGGTATATGCAGAGGTGCAAGTCAAATTTCCCTTTTTGGCCACCTCACCCCTTCCCTCTCCTCGAGAGAAGGCATAAGAAAGTCCATTTGACTTGTACTCCGTTGTAGCATCAAGACTTTTTCTGAATCTCTCATATTTTACTTCATCATCCCATCCAAGGTATTGACAGCCACAAAATGATAGTTGGGGCGTGCCTTTTGGTAAATGGTTTTTGCTTTGGCTTTGCCGTCTTCGGATGCCAAGAGGGCGGTATAAATGGGAATCAAAAATTTTCGCCTGCCTACTTTGACCAAAAACTTCTCGATGGCTGCATCGGCAGGGGCGTATCCATTCTCAATGGCAGGAACAAACCAAGCCGCCAAGACTTCTGAGTTGCCTGAGTCAGTAAATCCAAAGGCTTCGTCCAGTTCTTTTAGTTTTTCTTGTGAAAGCTTTTTAGGAAGTTTTCGGATAAAATAAAGCCACTCGTGACTTGACCAGTTTTTGGTATTGAGTGCAGCCGCAGCTTTGCCCTCTGTCCACGTTTTGAGGGTTTTATCTACTTCAGTAAAGCGTGTGGGTTCTATTTTGGGGCAGTTGGCGGGCAGCCCTGGCTCATAAATCCATTCTTTGAGGTTGAGTTTGTCAGTTTCGGGGAGGGTTTCTTTGAGGTGGGCCAAGAATCGCTCTGTGTTCATGCTTTTAAAGGCATATTTTTCAAAATAGTTTCTCAGAAAGGTATCCATTTTAGCCCTGCCTATTTCATTTTCAATCATTCTGAGGAAGAAATACCCTTTTTCGTAAGCGATGCTCGTTACGCCATCATCAGGGTTACGCCCTTTGAGAGAGATTTTGAGGCGAGTATCTTCATTGTCTTTACCCATAGATTCGAGTTCACTTTCTAAATCTTGGTAGCCCAAGTAAGCCAACATATCAGCATATTCTTTGCCCTCGATGGCTTCCATGATTCTTCGCTCAAAATAAACTGTAAAACCTTCATTGAGCCAGAAATCATCCCAAGTGGCATTGGTTACGAGGTTGCCAGACCAAGAGTGTGCCAGCTCATGTGCCACGAGTGAGGTAAGCGAGCGGTCTCCTGCGATGATGGTGGGCGTAGCGAAGGTAATGCGTGGGTTTTCCATTCCTCCAAAAGGAAAGCTAGGCGGCAGCACGATGAGGTCGTATTGCCCCCAAGCATAGGGGCCATACAGTTCTTCGGCAGCAGTGAGCATTTTGGGCACATCTGCAAATTCTTTTTGGGCGGCTGCCAGTTCTGAAGGCTCTGCATAGACCCCAACCCTATCCCCCACTTTGGCAAATTCAAAATTTCCTACTGCCAGTGCCAAAAGGTAAGCGGGAATAGGCTGGGGCATTTTAAAAGCATAGACCCCTTTTTCATTTTTTTCGGTAGGATTCTCAGCACTCATGACTGCCATGAGTTCTTTGGGGACAGTAACCTTGGCAGTGTAAGTAAAGCGAATGCCAGGGCTGTCTTGGCAAGGCACCCAGCTACGTGCCAGAATCGCCTGTGATTGTGTGAATAGATAAGGATGCTCTTTGCCTGCTGTTTGCTGGGGGTTGAGCCACTGCAAGGCTTCGGCTTCAGGGCTGGTTTCGTAATAAATATTGACAAGCTTGCTGTCGGGTTTTATCTGAATGCTGAGCTGCTCACCCATAGACTCAAAAGAGGGAGCAACTTTAAATTCAGCAGGGCTCTCTTCTTCTCCTAGGGTTACTTTCTCTATTTTGAGGGCTTTGCTATCTAAGAAAAGGGTTTCTGTGCCTGTTTTATTGTCAATGGTAAGTGTTGCTTTTCCTTTGATTTTTTTTGTTTTAAAATCCACAGCAATGTCAAGGTCTAAGTGCGTCATGGCTGCCTCTTGTGGTTGGGCAAAAGTATGTACGTCTGTCATTACTTCGGTATTTTGTGTTTTGGTAGTTGTAGAATCTGTGTTGCGCTCATTTTGTGTGCTGTTTTCTGAGCCACAGCTCCACAAAACCAAGCCAAGAAGCCCCAAGCAAGGGATGGTAAAAGATTTAAGTATCATATGTGTATCATCATTAATGTTTTGCAATGATATTATAAAATTAGACAATTCACATGGATTGTTCCTGCAATTTTGCTAAATATTCTTAAAATCATTAAATAGTGTGTTTTATAACTTGTAAGTCAAGCCAAAAAACAAGGTACGTGGGCGGGCTGGCCCAAAGACATAACCTGCGTCACGCTCTGCCCCTCGGTCAAAATCTGACTGAAAGCTATTCAAAATGTTGTGCATTCCTAAGAATACCTCTAGTTTGCTTTGTTCTGAGATGGCAAAGTCATAGCAAATCTTTGTGCCAAGCTCCAAAAACTCAGGGCTGCGTTTGATGACTGTATATTCGGTAGCGGTATCGATGATGTGAGGCACTTGCATCGCCCCTGTATAAACCCCTGAAAATGAGACGTCTAGGTTCTTAGAAGCTTGCAAATTGGCCATAAAAAAGCCATAAAAATTAGGTGTTCGGAGCAGCCTGTTGGTGGCGGTGATGCTGTCTTGGTTGGCTTCATGGAGGGAGGAAGGTGTCCAAATGGTTTCTGTTTTTTGGTAGCGAGCCAGTTGCCAAGTCGCACCGATTTGCAAATTAAATTTTGAAGAAAAAAACAGCCTCGCTTCTATATTTGTGCCAGCTACATTTGCGCCGCTGCCATTTCTTTTGGTCATTACTGCCACGCCACTGGGGAGTTCTACAGGGTCAGAGGTGATAAAAGGATTTTGAAGTTGGGTATAAAAACCCTCTGCAGTAAGCTGGATTTGAGCATTCCCGAGGAAGTATTCATAATCTAGAGAGGTGGTGAGGCTATGAGAGCGTTCGGTTTTTAGGTCAGGAGCAAGGCGAGTAAAGAGAGCCGCCCCCCCTACTACTTCTATGTGCAAATCTTCATTAAAAGCCTGTGGGGTACGGTAGCCTTGGGCATAGCCTGCCCTAAATCGGAGATTTTTAAGGGGTGAATACAAAACTGAAAGACGAGGAATAGGCACTGCTAATCTTTTATGCTCTTGCTGACGTTCCGTTTCTATTTCGTAATTTCCTTTGATGCTGACCCAGTCAAGGCGTGTGCCGAGCAAGAGCGTCCATTGAGCAGAAGGAGACCACTCGAGCTGGGCATAATTTCCAAAAACACCCACTTCTTGCTTTATAAATCTGCCATAGCCCTTCATTTCATCTGTTACTTGGTTGTATTGATACTCTGTGCCGAGTGTCAAAAAAAGATTTTTTTGAATGTCAAAATTATATTGAAGCCCTTGCACGATGGCCAAATCTTGGGTATCTCCGTAGGCATTCTGAGCAAAAATATCTGCTTCTGTGAGCGTATCACCCTGCTCTAAGACACGCCCTCCGCCTCCGTAATAGCTCTGCCTTTGGGTCTGCTGTGCAGAAGAGTAGACTGAAAATTTATGCTTTCGGTTAGGAAGAAAAAAAGAATACTCTACATTTCCGCCCATCACTTGATGCCTGAGCTGCTCGGCAAGGTCGGTCTGATGCGGCTCTAGCTCAAAGCCATTGCCTCCACGTCTAAACTCATCCATATAAAAGAGTCCGAGTTTAATTTTGCTCCATTCACCTGTTTTTAAGAAGGCATCCATCCCCAGAGTGGTATTTCGAAGCTGTGTGATTTCTGAAAAAGTATCTCCATTGGCATCCCATTGGCTTCTGTTACGCTGGAAACCATACAAAGAAATACCGCTTTTTTGGGCATCATCCACTACAGTAGCATTTAGCGAGATACCCATGTCTAGCTTGTCAAAATCTATCAAGCCGATATTGCTCGTGATTTCAAATTGATTTTTTTGGGGTTCTTTGGTCAAGATATTCACCGTACCTCCGATGGCATTGCCTCCATACAATACTGAGCCCGCCCCTCTCACGATTTCTATGCGGTCTATCATATTGCTCGGGATAAAATCTAGCCCATAGACCCCCACCAAGGCACTAAACACAGGGCGGCTATTGATCAGAATCTGAGAATAAGCCCCCTCAAGTCCGTTCATTCTGATTTGGGTAAAACCACAGTTTTGGCAGTTATTTTCAAGTCGTAAGCCTGAGGCATAATTCAAACCTTCCGAAAGACTGACTGACTGTGTGGTCTTAAGCATCTGACTATCAATGGTATTGACCTTCACAGAAGCATCTTGAGCTGCCATTTCTCTGCGGCTTGCACTCACCACGATTTGCTCAAGCCCTAAAATATCTTCCTTTAATGAGAAATTAAGAATTTTATCTTCGCCTGCTTTAAGGCTGATATTTTCTGCGTGGCTTTGGTAGCCTAAAGCTTGTATTTTGAGTGTGTAGATTCCTTCGGGAAGAGAGGAAAGGACAAACTGGCCCTGCACATCACTGAGTGTTCCTTTGTGAGGGATTTCCTTGAGAGAGATTTGAGCAATCAGCCCTTCTCCCTCACGGTCAGTGATGATGCCCCTGATTTGTGCAGTCTGTGCCTGTATCAGCGAGTTGAAAGAAAGAACCAAGGCAAAACCTAGCAGAGAAACTTTAAACAATATTCGGGTCATTCTTTTTTAGATTTGTATAATTAAATATTTAGCAAAAATATAAATATTTTTAATAAAACAATAAATTATTTTTAGACTAGTCTAAAAATTAAGACATAGCTCTTCATTTAGATTGAGGAAGATTTCTACCTATGACAGAGACTGTTTTGTCATCATTGAGTTATAATTTGACAATTAATGAGGGTTTATTTCAGAATTTTATATTTGAGGTAAGTAATTCGTGAGGTTTATTTTGGACGAAATGCTCAAAATAGTTTGCTGTGCTGCTTAAATGTAGAGAAGGTTTTTAGGTAGAAGTCCCAGTCCATAAAAAGAGAGTTTTGAGCTAGTATGTCATTCCGTAGGAATCTGAAGGCGTGGCAAAGAGCTACGCAGTACAGCGGATTCCTACGAAATGACAGCACAAAGGAGTTTTCCCCCCGCTAGTCGGCATTTGCACTCCCGACTACAGAGCCAAATATTTTTAATCTGATAAAGGCAGAGATTGAGTGTAGGAAATTATGAATGTTTAGTACGCTCATTATCAATAGTTTAAAAACTAAAAAAAGAGGGCTTTTTTTACATTTTCCTTACATTTATTTTATTCAGTAATTTAGTAGTTCAAAGTCCTTCGCCTACGGTGGAAAGTAGAGGCTTTCGGAAATAAATGGCATAAGCATCACTTCAATAAAGCTCATATCTTTGTTCCAGAGGGGGAAGTTTGACCTAGTCTTTTTCAAAACCGATATTTGAATAGTATAACTTAGATTTTTCACATAAAACTTACATGAGAATTAAGGGTTTTCGAGGGAAAAAAATTGGATTACAACTAAAAGATAAAAGTGTACGTAAAAAAATCAGTAATATTTATTAATACATTAAAATCAATATTCAAAATTATGAAAGTAAAATTCACAATTTCCCTATTTATGTTCATTTTTGTGCTGATGGCAAGTACCCAAGTAGAAGCACAACGAGTCACAGTAACTTTCAAAAATGATTCGCCATATACTATTAACAGTATTCAGACACATTTTTGCAGCAGCAGTACTTGGGGTGGAAACCTTTTGGATCAGTCTACCGACCATCAAGGAGTATTGTATCCTGGCGAAAGTTTCACTATGTGGTTTAGTGGTCCTGGTTGTTATGATCTTAAAATAGTAGATGAGGACGGTATTGTTTGCGAAGAACTTGGTATTCAAGTCAATAAGTCTGATAATGGAAGGGTTATACCAATACCAGACCTAACAGAATGTCACGACTAATGTATCAAAAAAACTATGCGATTTGTTATAGTCGCTTGATATATTTGGTTTAAAGAAAAAGGGAAGCAGCCTTTTAGGCTATTATCTCGTGTAGGGGAAGTTTATCTTCCTCTACTAAAATGTGTTTTTCGTGTTTGTTTTCCTTAAATCCTTCTTCTTTCTTCCAGAGGGTGTACATCATACCAAGTAATTTTCTTTGCACAACTACATATAACCGTTCTGTAAAACTTACACAAATCACTTCCCAAATTACAATCCCTTTACGTTCTTGGTAGTGGTTATCAATCCCGACCAGTAGAAAGAAAAACCTTCCCCTAACAGCAACCCTACAATTTATTTTATAAGATTGAATATTTTTTTAAAAAATTATGCTATATGTTTGTAAATGAAGTAGATAAACTAGCACAATTACACTCTCATGGACAAAAAACAGCTTTTACAAAAAATACAAAATCTTGATAGCCTCTCGCAAGAAGAAAAAACGCATCTTGCCAACTTGCTCAATACCTCCAAAAAATATGGACTCGTCTGGGAAGATAAACCCGAAGAAGTAGAAGAACTCCTCCGCTCGCAACTGCCCATACTCCAAGAAGTAAAAGAAAAAAGAATTATAGGCAAGGATATTCCTCCCATAGAAAAACCTATAAAAAAGGAAGAAGGAACACAAATGCCTCTCCTAGCAGAAGATAAAGCAGCCTATAAAAAAGAAAGCACCAAGCCAAACGAAAAAAAACAAAACCCCAATCACCTACTCATAGAAGGCGATAACCTGCACGCACTCACCGCCCTCAGCTTTACGCACAAAGAGAAAATTGATGTGATTTATATTGACCCGCCTTACAATACAGGCAACAAAGATTTTAAATACAATGACCGTTTTGTGGACAAAGAGGACAGCTACAGACACTCAAAATGGCTCTCTTTTATGCAGAAAAGACTCAAAATAGCCTACTCCCTACTCAAAGATACTGGAGTGATTTTTATCTCTATTGATGACAACGAACAAGCTCCCCTCAAACTCCTCTGTGATGAAATTTTTGGAGAAGAGAATTTTATCTCAAACATTATTTGGCAAAGGGCTTTTTCTCCTATTAATTTAAAAAAGACCATTTCTCAAAACCACGATTTTATACTCGCATATTGTAAACAAGATTTTGCAAATTTTGAATTAAATAAACTCCCAAGAAGTCTTGAAGCCACAGATAGATACAAAAACCCTGATAATGATGTGAGAGGAGTTTGGACTTCTGGAGATTTATCTGTTGGTCCTGCGATTGAAAAAAATATTTATCCAATAACCACACCTTCGGGAAAAGTTATCTTGCCACCAAATGGAAGGTCTTGGGTTTTGAATAAAGATAGATTCGAAGAGTTTTTACAAGACAATAGAGTTTGGTTTGGCTCTAAGGGAGATAATGTGCCACGAATTAAGCGATTTCTATCAGATGTCAGAGATGGTGTTGTGGCACTGTCATTGTGGACTCACAGTGAAGTAGGACACACGCAAGACGGCAAAAAAGAACTGAAAAATATATTTCCAGAAACACTGAATCCTTTTGAAACAGTAAAGCCTTTAAAATTAATCAATCGTATTTTAAAACTATCCTCTCAAAAAGATTCTATCATATTAGACTTCTTCGCAGGCAGTGGCACAACGCTGCATGCGGTCATGGAATTAAACCAAGAAGACGGAGGCAATCGGCAGTGTATTTTAGTTACCAACAATGAGAACAACATCTGTGAGGAGGTAACCTACGAGCGCAACCGAAAAGTGATAGAGGGCTATACCAATGCCAAAGGCGAGGCGGTGCAGGGCTTAGGGGGCAATAATTTGCGGTATTATAGGTGTGGCTATGTGCCACGCAATACGGGGATTGCTGCCAAAAAAGAACTTACCTACAGGGCTACGGAGCTACTTTGCATCAAAGAAGATTGCTATACCGAGCTTACGGCAGATTATACTGAGCAGGCACCCGATGCCGCAACATGGATACGCATTTTTGCCGAAGCCGATAGGCAGTTTATGGTTATCTATGATGATTTGCAGATAGAAGAAAGCCTTGAGATGATTCGGGCATTTCAGGCAAACAAGCAGAACGATGCCCTCATCAAAATCTATGTGTTTAGCAATGGTCAGTATCCTTACGAAGATGACTTTGAGGAAGTAACACAATGGATAGAACTCTGTGCCTTGCCCGATGCCATCTACAAAGCCTACCAAGAAATACTCCCTAATACAGAAAGCGATGGAGTCGCTTCGAGCGACCCCATCGCTAGTCCAAATCAACAAAACCTACTATTCTAAATCCAGATGATA
>JAABSX010000036.1 GCA_011390205.1 Microscillaceae bacterium
CCTTCATTAAGTCAAAGTTATATTCATGCTTTCGTCCCCAGACCATTGTATCGGTATCTTGGAATGGATTCTTGATTTTAAAATTAAAACTGGCGTGCACCAAAAAGAAATCATCTAACTCATAGAAATAAGGCAATTCCCGCATAAAATCAAGGTAGTGTTGGCGTATTTGCTCATTTTTATCTAGCACGCCATAGCATTTTTGTAGTCTGAGTAGTTGTAGAAATCTTTTTTGCTTTCCTTCATCGTCTTTGTACTCGTCATAAGTGTCTAGCAGCATCTCCTCGTGGTTGCCCATAAGCGGATATACCTGAAAGCCCGCTTGCTGAAGCCTCAATATTTCATCTATCACCGCCCCACTGTCAGGGCCTCTGTCTATGTAATCTCCCAGCAAGAATAATTGGTCTTGGGTCTGGAGCTTGAGGTGCTCTGTGAGCAAGGTGCGGAAGGTTTGCGGACAGGCGTGAATATCTCCTATCACCCATCTCTTTCCGTTTTGAGGCTTGGGGACAAATCTCGAAATACTGTGTTGAGGGTTCATAAGCAAATGTGCTAGTTTATTAATTGGGTAATATGTTAATTATCAGTACGTTAGATAAAGAGTTTTAGACTTTCCAAGTTTTGAAAATTTGGAAAGTCTTGTGCGAGAGTATAAAAATTGACGAGGAGAACTATATATTTTATTTTAAGTGTTTTCAATGCTCAGCTCATTTTGGGTGATAAGCTTTGTATTTTCTCCATTTACAGAGTGTTTTTATTTTTCGGGGTCGGGTGATAAATGCTGTCGGGATAGATACCATATCTTGGTACTGTGGTTTTTTGACCACAAAATGCAGGTGAGGCGTAGTGGACCAGCCTGTGTTGCCACTCAGCCCGATGACCTGCCCCGCATTTACTCTATCTCCTACAGAGACTGCCGCCCCATTTTGCTGCAAGTGATAATAATAAGCGAACGTACCATCTCTGTGATAGATGATGATATAATTGGCTTCTTGGGCGAAGGCAGCCGTTTTTCCGCCCTTGTCAGAGTCTTTTTTTACTGCAATGACAGTGCCCTCACGAGCTGCACAAACTGCAGAGCCTTCTTTCATTTTGAAATCAAGGGCGTATTGTCTTCGGTGAGAAAATTTACCATTGTAGGCTTGTAAGAGAAAATAACGACTCTGATGTATATATGGCAATAGATAAGCATAGTCTGTTTCGGGCTTGACTTCTTCAGGATTTCCAAAATGATGTTGTGTAACATACTGCAGGGTAGATTCTGAAGCGTGTAGTTCTAGCTCAAATAAAAAAATAGAATCTTGCTGTGCTGGCAGTATATAAAAATAATTTCTTTGCCTTTCTTTGCTATGAATCACCTCAGGATTTTTGAGTAAAACACTGACTTGATAAGGGCAGTAATTGGGATTTTGGGCATAGAAAATAACCTGCTTCCCTCTTTTGATGCTTTTGATGAGTGGCTGCTGGGCTTGTAGGGGGTGGCAAACAGACATCAGCCCCCAAACGAGCCAAATGAGGGCTATAAAAGGCTTACTTACTAGACGTTTCATGGCTTTGAGGGATTTCTTCGGCATTGTCAGTGTTGGTTTTATTTTCTTCATGGATGCTTTCCTTGATTTCTTGCTCATGGCTTTCTAATATTCGGAGTGTTTTTTGGAGCACGATGGAGTTAGGGATGGTAAAGACTTTGCCGTCTTTGTCACGGATGTGCAAAAAGAAAAAAGTAATGTCTTCTACAGTTCCTTCTAGGGGGAAATCCTTGTCATAGATAAAAAGTACATCTCCGAAACGCAGAGGGTGATAAAAAAATAAAATAAGCCCAGAGGTAATGTTAGAAAGCAAAGACCATTGAGCAAAAAATGCCACCCCCAGAATGGTCAGTGTAGAGGCTACATAAGCCAATATTTGAGCACCTTTAAGCCCCCAAACACCTGCCAAGACAATGGCCAATGCATTAAAAAAAAGGAAATTTAAGATTTTCATTACCAGTTGTTTGCGGGGCAAGCTAAATTTTGCCATTAAAAACCGCTTGATTATCTGCTTGAGCAGTATTTGTCTTACAAGGATGAGTATCAGCAAGGCTATGCTGGTCTCTATGATTTTTTCGTAGAATAATGCCATAAATAATAGGAATTAATTGAAAAACGTTCTGTATTTATTCAGTAATTTACTGAAAAAACACAGAACGTCTAAATAAGTTAGGGATAATTTAGCCAAGTAAAGTTTTGATAATCAAGTGATTGAAAAAACACAATTTTAATTCACTTCAAGCACTTACTTAGTTGAACATCTTATTTATCAGCCTTATCACCTTCAGCAAAAAGCTCCGCTACTTTTGCCTCGAGGGCTTCCCCTCTGAGGTCTTTGGCGATGATTCGTCCTTCTTTGTCTAATAAAAAATTAGCAGGAATAGAGCGGACATTATACAAAGCAGCAGGGGCAGCTTGCCATCCACCAAGGTCAGATACCTGAGGCCAGTTAAGCTCATCATCAGCGATGGCTTTGATCCATTTTTCTTTGTTATTGTCTAGAGAGACACCGAATACAGTGAATCCTTTGTCTTTGTATTTTTCAAAAGTACGGACTACATTGGGGTTTTCTTGGCGGCAAGGCCCACACCAAGATGCCCAGAAGTCAATCAGTACATATTGTCCTCTCAGCGAAGCCAAGCTTACTTTTTCACCTTCAGGGTTTACCTCCTCGATGTTGGGGGCTTCTGCACCGATGGCAAAGCGTGCCATGCGTGTTATTTTTGCTTGGATGTCTTGGGTAAGTGCCAAGCCTGGGCGTTCTTTTTCTACATTTTTCACGACTTGCTGCATGAGTTTCATTTCGGCATCAGACTCCCAGTCAGGGTAGGCAGCATAAGCAGCCACGGAGTTGCTCATTTCATTGAGGATGTAGGCTTGCATGACCTCATTGATGGCAGCGGATTCTTTTTCGTAGTCAGCGGTTATTTCCAGAAGTTCGGTTTCGTTGCCTGCTTCTTGGGCGGCTTGGTATAAATCTACCAATGGGCGGAGCTTTTGCTCTTGAAGCATGGTGCGTTTTTGGTTAAACTGAATCAAGAGGTCGGTATCTTTTGAGCCTGTTACACTTGCCTGACCGCCATTTTCTCCATCCACATTGAGGGTGATTTTTTGATTGGGCTCTAGCACCAGCATCACAGTTTGTTTGCGATAAAAGCTGAGTAAATAAATCTCAGGGCTATTCATAGGCACTGTAAAAGAGAAATTTCCTTCTTTGCTGACTTCTACGGTATCCGTGATGGCGTGGTTTCCTTCATTGAGGTCCCATTTTACCAGATAAACCTCTGCATCGGGTTGGGGTGTCTTGATTTTACCTGATACGCTGGTGTTTTGGGCATAAGATTCCATGCTACACATCAGGAGCAAGCAAGTAAAAGTAAGCCAAAGTGCATTTTGATTTTTTTTCATGAGCTTTGTTTTTTGTAAATAAAATTTAAGTGTAAATGCCTTATTAACAGTAAATATAAACTTATTATTAGATAAGCCACCTCAGAATCAGGCAAAAAATCTATTTTTATATCTTTATTAACACTGGCAAGCAGGCATTCTAGAGATTTTTTTTTGAAAAAAAAGACAGGCTTTGGCAGGTGAGAAGAAGAGTCGTAGAGATATATTCTAATGTAAGTTATTGATAGTCAGAGCATTAAACGATTTTTAATTTTCAGTTTAAAATTCTCTATTTACTTAGACCCATTTGCCAAATATCCTTAAAAAATTGTAAATTTGCCTAAAATAACAACATTTTCAGAAAATAGCCAATTTAAAATAGCTGAAAACTGTATTTTGAATGCAGCGACACACAGCCAAATCTATACAATGAATTACCTAGAAGGACTCAACCCACCCCAACAAGAAGCTGTACTGCACAGCGAAGGCCCACTTATGATTATTGCGGGGGCAGGCTCAGGCAAAACCCGTGTGCTTACTCACCGAATTGCTCAGATGATTCAGCAAGGAACAGATGCCTTTCAGATTTTATCCTTGACCTTCACCAACAAGGCCGCTGGCGAAATGCGTGAAAGGATTGAAAAACTAGTAGGTGTAGAGGCTCGTAATCTGTGGATGGGCACATTTCACTCTATATTTGCTCGTATTCTTAGGTTTGAAGCCAATAAACTAGGCTTTACAGCAAACTTTTCTATCTATGATACTGATGATTCTAAATCTTTGCTCCGCACCATCATCAAAGAGCAAGGCCTAGATGAGAAAGTATATCGTGTCGGAAATGTCTTGGCACGTATCTCTTGGGCAAAAAACAGGCTCATCTCTTGGGAAGAGTATCAGCAAAATTACCAATATGTAGAAGATGACCGAGCCGCCAACATGCCCGAGATTGCAAGGATTTATAAATTCTATCAGACCCGATGCAAGCAGGCGAATGCCATGGATTTTGATGATTTACTCTTCAATACCAATATATTATTAGATGCTTTTCCTCAGGTCAGAGAGAAATATCAAAGAAGGTTTAAGTATATCATGATTGATGAGTTTCAAGATACCAATCACTCTCAATACAGAATCGTGAAAGCCCTCTCCGAAGCACACCATAATATCTGCGTGGTAGGAGATGATGCCCAGAGTATCTATGCATTTAGGGGGGCAGATATTCAGAATATCCTTAACTTTGAGCGTGATTATCCTGAGCTACAGGTCATCCGATTAGAGCAAAACTACCGCTCTACCAAAACCATCGTGCAGGCAGCTAACTCACTGATTGCCAAAAACCAGCACCAGCTCAAAAAGGAAGTCTGGACCGACAATGAAGAGGGGCAAATCATCAAAGTGCAAAGGGCTATCTCAGACAATGAAGAGGGGAGGCTCGTTTCTCAGATTATTTTTGAAGAGAAAATGAACCACGGATTCCTAAACCAAGATTTTGCGATACTCTACCGCACCAATGCCCAGTCAAGAACGATGGAAGAGGCTCTCAGGAAAATGAACATCAAATACCGAATCATCGGGGGGCTGTCTTTTTACCAGCGCCGTGAGGTCAAAGATTTAATTGCTTACCTGAGATTTTCTGTCAATCACCAAGACGAAGAGGCATTCAAACGCATCATTAATTTGCCCAAAAGAGGCATAGGAGGGACTACAGTAGGCAAAATTATCTCCGTAGCCTCTGAGACAGGGGCAAGTATCTGGCAAGTACTCAAAAAAATAAAAGAATTTATCAAAGGGCGTACAGCCTCTGCCATAGAAGATTTTGCGCGAATGATGGATAAATTTGCTGACCTTGCCATAGAGCAAGATGCCTACACTGTGGCTGCGTTGGTAGCCCAAGAATCTGGCCTAATCAGAGAATTGTCTGAAGATAAAACCATTGAGGGACTCTCTCGCTATGACAACGTACAGGAGCTGCTCAATGCCATCAGGGCACACGTAGATAACCCCCAAAATGAAGATAAATCTCTCTCTGGATTCTTACAGATGGTATCACTGCTCAGTAGCTTAGATGAAAAAGAGGATGATGACCCTGACAAGGTTACCCTCATGACCATTCACTCTGCCAAGGGTTTGGAATTTAAGCAAGTATTCATCGTAGGGATGGAAGAAGATTTGTTTCCTTCACAGATGAGATTGCAAAGCAGGGCAGATTTAGAAGAAGAAAGAAGGCTTTTTTATGTGGCAGTTACGAGGGCAGAGCAAAAACTTTACCTAAGCTATGCCAACACTCGCTACCAATATGGCAGGCTGAAAAACTGTGAACCTAGCCGATTCTTGCACGAAATAGATTCAAAATACATCTACAATGAGCAAGGTAAATTTGGATACAAGGCTTCAAGAGCTACAGGCACTTCTTTTGTGCAGAACCTCAAGCCCCGCAGTGCCAGTATTCAGAAAAACCCAAAGGTAACCCACCAAGCTTCCTCGGGCTTTGAGCCAAGTGATACTAAAAACCTGCAAGCTGGTATGAAAGTAGAGCATATGAAGTTTGGGTTCGGAAAAGTAAAAGAAGTGCAGGAATTTCACAATGACCGAAAGGCAGTCATCACTTTTGATGGCTTGGGTGAAAAAACACTCTTGCTTAGTTTTGCAAAGCTGAAGATTTATCAAGATTAAATAACTCAAAACCAAAAAAACAGCCCAAATTCCTTTTATCTAAAAATATCCACTAATTTTGCCTAGATACTCCTTGGCACATAGGCAGCATCTTAAAAATAAGTAACAACACGTTTTTTGAAAATCAATACATTACAATGTTAAATTTAGACTACAATACCCAACAGCCCGATGTCATCCTGAAAGAATATGGGCGAAATATTCAAAAGCTAGTAACCTACATCGTCAAAATAGAAGACCGTGAAGAACGCAATAGATTTGCTTACAATCTCATAGAACTAATGCGTCAGATTAACCCCAATACACGTGATTCACAAGATACCCAAAATAAACTCTGGGATGATTTATACATCATGTCTAAGTTTAGCTTAGATGTGGATAGCCCCTACCCTATGCCCGAGAAAGAAAGTATCGGCAAAAAACCAAAGCCTATGGCATATACCAACCACGAAATCTCTTTTAGGCATTATGGCAGAAATGTGGAGCTGCTTATCGAAAAAATCTTTGAAACAGAAGACCCCGAAGAGCATTACGGTGGGCTGGTCAGCATAGGAAGGCTCATGAAAACACTCTACCTTACTTGGAACAAAGACAGCGTACAGGATGAAATCATCCTCAAACACTTAGAAAAACTCGCCAAAAGAGACATTGACCCCGAAATGAGAGAAAGACTCATCAAAGAAAATGCACTAGACCTGCCCCGAAAAGACCGTAAAAATATCCCTGTGCCCAAAGCCAATAAAAAGAAAAAAAAGAGGTAAACTACCTCTCGTTGCGTAGCCTGTGTGCTTTTTCTAATGTGAAATACACACAGGAGATGCCCACAATTTAGAAAACCTATTCATCTCAAACCAATCTTACCCCATGGCCTCAATAGAAGTAAAAGGAGGAAAATCTTTGCGTGGAGAAATCACTCCACAAGGTGCTAAAAATGAAGCATTGCAAATCCTTTGTGCTGTCTTACTGACAGAGCAAGCCGTTACGATACACAACATACCAGACATCGTAGATGTAAACAAGCTCATAGACTTGCTGGCTGATATGGGGGTGAAGGTAGAAAAACTCAAAGAAGGAAGCTTCAGATTTCGGGCTAAAGAAATAGACCTAGATTACTTAGAAAGCCCTGTATTCAAGCAAAAAGGTGCTGCCCTGCGTGGCTCGGTGATGGTCTTGGGGCCATTGTTGGCACGCTTTGGGCGTAGCCGAATCCCAAAGCCGGGGGGTGATAAAATAGGACGCAGAAGACTGGATACACACTTTCTGGGCTTTCAAAAATTAGGAGCTAAATTTAATTATGACCACCAAGCAGGCGTATATGACATAGATGCCTCACAGCTCAAAGGCACTTATATGCTTTTAGATGAGGCCTCCGTAACAGGCACCGCCAATGTACTCATGGCAGCCGTACTGGCCAAAGGCAAAACCACCATCTACAATGCAGCTTGTGAGCCTTATCTGCAGCAGCTCTGCAAAATGCTCAACAGGATGGGTGCCCATATCACAGGCATCGGCTCTAACTTACTTTACATCGAGGGGGTAGAAAGCCTGCAAGGCACTGAGCATACACTTCTGCCCGATATGATAGAAGTGGGGAGTTTTATAGGACTGGCAGCTATGACACAATCTGAAATCACCATCAAAAAAGCAGGCATCGAGCATTTGGGCATCATCCCCTCCGTATTTCAGAGGCTGGGCATTCAGATGGAGTTTAGGGGAGATGATATTTTTATCCCTGCACAAGATCATTATGAAGTAGAAACTTTCATAGATGGTTCTATTCTGACCATAGCAGATGCCCCTTGGCCTGGGTTTACGCCTGATTTATTGAGCATTATTCTCGTAACAGCCATTCAGGCAAAGGGGACAGTCCTGATTCATCAGAAAATGTTTGAAAGTAGGTTGTTTTTTGTAGATAAACTGATAGATATGGGTGCGAAAATTATACTTTGTGACCCGCACCGTGCTACAGTCATAGGCTCAGACAGGCAAGTAGCCTTGAGGGGCATCCGAATGACCTCACCTGATATTCGGGCTGGAGTAGCCCTGCTCATCGCTGCACTGTCTGCCAATGGTACAAGCATTATAGACAATATAGAGCAAATAGAGCGAGGTTATCAATATTTTGACCAACGCCTAAGGGCTTTAGGTGCAGAAATTGTAAGACTCTAGCAAAATAGAATGCTTTGGAGAGATAAACCATCAAAAACATGAATATACTTAGTTGGCTACGAGATTATTTTAAGAACATTAAGCTGGTCTATAAATTTTCTTTCGCTTTCTTCTTGGTTTCTTTGCTGACCCTTGTTTCCATTGGGTTGTTTAGCTATTACCAAGGGAGAGATTTGCTCTCAGAAAAGGCATTTGAGCAGCTAGAAGGGCTTACTAGGTATAAAAAAGAACGCATTGAGGAGTATTTTAAAGATATCAAGGGCGAGCTGCTTACCATCTCCCAAAACCCCAGCACGATTGATGCCATCAAGTCATTCTCAGAGGCTTATACCTTGCAAGTGCCGCTTACTGATGAAGAGGAGAAACAAAAGCTTGCTAAATTTTATGAGTTAGAGTTTGTCAATGAGCTGCAATACCATCAGGTAGAAGCCTCTACAGTCCGTAATTACATCCCTCCTCAAGGAAAAGCACAGGCACTTCAATATAAGTACATTGCCAATAACCCTCACCCTACAGGCTTTAAAAGCAAACTCAAAACAGCTCTGACCAGCAATGACCCTTATGATGCACTACATGCTAAATATCATCAGTCTTTCGCAAAATATGTCCAAGAAATGGATATAGAAGATATTCTATTGATAGATACTGAGGGAAATGTAATCTATACGGTAGAAAAAAGACCTGATTTCGCAACAAACTTCCTGAGAGAGCCTTATAAAAGTAGTTCGGCTGCCAGGCTTTTTAGGAGATTGCTGCGAAAAAGCATTTTCTCGAAAAATGAAGAAATCATTGATTTCGAAGATTATGAATTTTATGAACCCAATTTTTTTCAGCCAAGTGCATTCATAGGCACAGTCATTTATGATGATAACCCCGAGCAGCCCAACAGAATCGGGGTAGTCATTTTTCAGATTAACAGCAGCAAAATTCAGGACATACTCACCAACAGAAAAGGCTGGCAGCAGGAGGGCTTAGGAAACACAGGAGAATCTGCACTTATAGGGCCAGATTATCTTATCCGCAACAACACACGCCGATTCTTAGAAGACCCACTTTCTTACACACAGAATCTCTTTGATAAAAAAGTGGATAGTCTCATCGTCAATAGAATCAAACGCCTCAATACCACCATCTTGCTCAGACAATATAAAATAGAAGCAACTGTAGAGGCCATAGAAAACGGTAAATCAGGAAGCCAAGAGCGGACTGACTTTTTGGGGGAGAAGGTACTAGATGTCTATGCTTCCATAGATGTGCTAGGCACTCGCTGGGCTGTCATCACTGAGATAAACGCAGCAGAGATATTTCAGTCTGTTACAGATTTACGCAATAATTTACTGCTCATAGCATTGGCGATATCGATAGCAGTAGGGCTGATAGGATTTACCCTTGCCCGCACACTGACACAGCCCATGCTCAAAATAGGGCGTGAAATATCTATGCTGGCAAAAGGAACCTTTCCTAGATTGAGCAATAGAATATACAAAGATGAACTCGGCCAGATAGATTTGGCACTCAATCAGCTTATCCTGAATATGAAAGAAGTAGCCAACTTTGCCGAGAATGTCGGTGAAGAGCGTTTTGATACGCCCTTTGATGTCAGTGGCCAACAAGATGTACTCCGAAACGCACTCCTCAAAATGCGTAATAACCTCAAAAAGGTATCTGAAGAAGATAAAATAAGGAGCTGGATGAATACTGGAAATGCCTTGTTTGGTGAAATATTAAGAAACAATGCCGAGAGCCTTCTCAAATTATCAGAGACGGTCATCGCCGAACTTGTCAAGTATCTAAACGGAAACCAAGGAGCATTTTTTGTCTTGCAAGAATCTAGCAATGATTTACACTTACTTGCAGCTTTTGCATACAACAAACAGAAATATATCAGTAAGAATATTCAGCCTGGAGAGGGGCTAGTGGGGCAAGCATATCTTGAGAAGCACAGCATTTTCTTATCCGAAATACCCGAAGATTATACAGAAATCCGCTCAGGACTAGGCAAAGCTCCCCCGTCTTGCCTATTGTTAGTGCCCATACAAACCCCTGAAAGGGTGCTCGGAGTGCTGGAGATAGCTTCTTTTAACTTGCTCAAAGCGCACGAAATAGAGTTTGCGGAGATAATTGCCGAAAACATCGCTACTACCATTCAGGGCATCAGAATCAATGAAGAAACCAAAAGATTGCTCATAGAATCTCAAAAATCTGCCGAACTCATGAAAAGACAGGAAGAAGAAATGAGACAAAGTTTTGAGGATTTGATTAACTCCCAAGAAGAGGTCAGAAGAAAACAAGAGCAACTAGATGAATTACTCTTGCAGCAAATGTTTGAGCCAGAGCAAGCCGCAAAAACCAATGCAGAAATGGATATGGCATCTATGACAGGCAATACAAGGGCAAATCAAAAGATACAAGAAGCCATCGCAAGGCAAAAGAAAATATTAGACGATGCTTGGAAAAATAACAAAGAGCGGGAAGAAGAACTCAAAGCAAAGGTCTCTAGGGTAGATTTAGGCACAGACATACCATAAAGAAAACGTGCTTAATACCCACTCAATAAAGTTAAAAATCAGGCTATACTCTCTTTTTACAATAGTGCTTTGACTAAAAACTTTATTGATTGGCTGCTTCATTCTGCTCTTTACCAGTCTTCAGAATATACACATCTCTTTACTCAAACTGAAAAGCGGCATAGTTTACCTTGCGGGTTCTTTGGCTGTATTCCATGGTTCTTCCAGGCCAGTTATTGGTTACTTTGCCATCGGCCTTGTACCAGCTATCCGAGATTAAATCCCAGACCGAATCCTGCAATCTTGCTTGCATCTCTTCATTAAAAGCCTCATTGATTTCAGGTTTTACACGCATTGATTTGAACCCATGTTTTTTGAGTGTGCTAATGCATTGTGTGATGTATTGAGCTTGGCACTCACTCATGATGACTATAGAATTATGCCCTAGATTGGTATTAGGGCCATACATCATAAAGAGATTTGGAAAATCAGGTGTGGTGATTCCTAGGTAAGATTCTGCCCCCTTCTCCCAAGCTTTTTGGATAGATTTCCCTCCCAAACCTTGAATGTCTAAGCCCATCAAAAAGGGATTGGTCTGAAAACCCGTAGAGTATATCAGCACATCTAAAGGGATTTCCTTGCCTCCTTTGGTGAGGATGCCCTTGGGCCTTATTTCTTGAATAGAATCCGTGATTAGTTCTACATTTTTACGGTTGAGGGCAGGGTAGTAATCATCCGAAAACAAGATTCTTTTAGCACCTATGGGGTAGTCAGGGGTGAGTTTTTGGCGTAGCTTAGGGTCTTGAATGGTCTGATGAAGGAATGACTTGGCATAGGCTTCTCCTAATTTTTTGGGAAGTTTGTCTTTTTTCATCAAAAAAAACATCAAGCCTCCTGTGAGCCATATTCTCTGCCTGTATATTTTGAGTAAAATAGGAAACTGCTTTGCCAATTTTTTTTCCCATTCATAGTAAGGGCGGTCTTGCTTAGGAATCATCCAGTTGGCACTTCGCTGAAAAACCGATAGTTTCTTTGCCAAAGGAGCAATCTGAGGGACAAACTGCACAGCACTTGCTGCATTGCCTATGACGGCTATGTTTTTGCCTTTTAGTGATACTTCGTGGTTCCATTCGGCAGAGTGCCAGCTTTCTCCCTCAAAAGTTTCTTGCCCCTTAAAAGCGGCTCTGCGAGGGTAGTGTAGCTGCCCAATGGCTGTAATCAGTGATTGTGCCTCATAGACAGCACCGTCTTTGGTTCTGACTCTCCAGAAACCTTCTTTTGCCTGAAAGGCTGCTCCTGTCATTTCTTTGTGAAAATGAATGTGTGGATACAAGCCATATTTTTGGGTGCAATGCTTTAAATAATCCAGAATCTGTGGCTGGTGAGACCATTTGAACTCCCACCTACTGTAAGGCTCAAACGAAAAACTATACAAAGCAGAGGGGATGTCGCACTCTGCACCAGGGTAGGTGTTTTCTCGCCAAGTGCCTCCTATCTCTCCCGCTTTTTCTAAAATAATAAAATCGTGAATCCCAGCTTCTTTGAGTTTGATGCCCATTCCGAGACCAGAAAAACCCGTTCCGATAATAATTGCTCTACGCATAATTAAGTGATATTTGTTTGTAAAAATGAAGACTTGCTTCACTCTCAGACAATAATATCAAATTTTTACTATTTGTTTTGTGATTTGTGCTATTTTATTTTTTAAAATAACTGAGGGTTTCTCTTAAAAACAGCAAAATACGGAGGAAAGAGTGCTTTGTGGAGACACAAAGCACGGGGAAAAATCAACACGGGAATATTCTTCTTGTCAGGGTTTGAGCGTACCCATGCCACCATCTATGCCCAAAATCTGTCCTGTAATCCAGCTAGAGTCATCAGAGAGTAAGAAAGCAGCCGCATTTGCCAAGTCTTCACTTGTGCCTACTCGTCCTATGGGATGTCTTTTGTCAGAGGCTTCTCTTTTTTCGGGGCTGCTAAGTATTTTTTCGGCAAGGGGCGTATCAGTCAGAGAGGGCGCAAGTGCATTTACCCTGACTTTGTGCAATGCCCACTCTGCAGCGAGGCTTTTGGTAAGCCCTTCTATGGCTGATTTGGACATGGCTATGGAGCTATGAAAATTCATCCCCAAAGCGGCAGCTACAGTACTGAAAAGCACTACGCTTGCTCCCTTAGATTTTCGGAGAGGCTTCATAGTGGCTTGCAAAGCACGGACAGCTCCTAGAGCATTGACCTGATAATCATACAGAAAATCTTCTTCGCTCAGGCGTTGAAAGGGTTTGAGGTTGATAGTGCCAGGGCAATAGACCAAGCCATGTAGTTCGTCGGGCAAGGTATCAAAGGCATTGCCAATGGGTTGGGTTACATCCCAAGTGATGTGTGTGAGTCCGAGTTTTTGTATGGCTTCGGAAGTTTGCCGAGAAGCAATGATGAGGTTGTGCCCTTGGGTAGCTAATTTTTGAGTCAGTGCCAGACCGATTCCAGATGTGCCACCTATGATAAGGATATTTTTATTTGCCATTGTATCTAATTTTATAGTTATTCAGAGTTTATAGTTAAATCTACGAGTGGGTATATTTGTTTAAGTTTTGTGTATAAATCTTAAACTAAAAAAAATCCTCCTTTGAAAACAAGGGAGGATTTTATGGATGATTTTTGACTAAATCTATGTGTTAAGAAAAGCTTCTTAAAAACTCATTTCTGGTTTGTTCTTCTTTGAATTTACCACTGTAAAAGCTCGTAACAGTAGCACTATTGACATCTTGTACGCCACGCATAGACACACATAAATGTTTGGCATCTATCCATACGGCCACATCTTCACTTTGCAAGGCTTCTTTGAGTCCTTCGCCTATTTGGTTGGTCAGTCTTTCCTGTACTTGGGGTCTTTTGGCATAATACTGCACCAAGCGGTTAATCTTAGACAACCCGATAACCTGACCATTGGCAATATAAGCCACATGGGCTCTTCCGATGATGGGCACAAAGTGATGTTCACAATTAGAGTAGAAAGTAATGTCTTTTTCTACAAGCATCTCATTGTATTTGTATTTATTGTCAAAGAGTGCGATTTTAGGCTTATTGGCTGGGTTTAGCCCGCTAAACACCTCTTTGATATACATTTTTGCTACTCTGTGCGGTGTCCCTTTGAGGCTGTCATCGCTGAGGTCTAAGCCCATGATTTGCATGATTTCCTTAAAATGCTTTTCTATCAGCTCTATTTTTAACTCATCATCTAGCTCAAAAGCATCCTCACGCAAGGGTGTATCGGCGGAAGTGCCTATGTGCTCGTCTCCCATTTCTTCTATACTAAACCCATTAATTTGTGACAGGGTACTCAACAAAGTTTCTTTCTGTTTCATAAAGTTTAATTTTTAAATCATACTTAATATCTAATTTCTGACGAAGAATATTCCATATTACGATGGCAATATTTTCTGCACTTGGGTTTAAGTTTTTAAACTCTTCTGTATCCAAGTTAAGGTTTTTGTGATCAAATCTATCTAAGATATTTTCTTTGATGATATCACTAAGTTCTTTCATATCAATGACATAACCCTTTTCTTCATCGACTTCTCCGATGACTCTGACGATGAGGTCATAATTATGACCATGAAAATTTTTATTATTACATTTACCAAATACACGCTCGTTTTTTTCATCGCTCCAGCGAGGGTTATGAAGCTGGTGAGCGGCATTAAAATGTTCTTTTCGAAACACAGCTACTTTCATAATTTTTATTGAATTGAAGACACACACACGTATTCTTCCCGCACCTTTTTTGCGGTTATTTCGGATTGTGATATATTTTGTTTTTAAACTGACTAGTTACGAAGAGCACAAAACTTAACGAGGCTTAGGTTGCGCTTGGTGCTCAAGTTACTCTATTTTCTTTAAAAAATATTGTCTACATAAACGTTCTTGTGGGTGAATTGTTTGTTTAATTTTACACCCAAATAATTAAACATTTTAAAATCAATATCAAGAACTAGCTACTAACAAAAATGTTCTTTGTGAACTGTTTTTTTATGCAAATTTTTTACATTTGATTGTATTTTCATTTAGTTCACCTCGTCAAAACGCAGCTACCCTCACTTTTGTTCCTAGATGTGTTTGAGTATAAAATAAATCCTTTTTGGTTTTTTTTTAACTTAAAGTTTATTTTTTGGTTATCTTTTAAGCATACCAATAAAATGATTGGTATCTTACAAGGTGTTAAATAGATGATGTGATATTTTAAGATATGTCCAAAAAAGTGATTGTTATAGGGGCTGGCTTTGCAGGAATTTCAGCGGCTACCACACTTGCCCAGGCGGGTTTTGAGGTACAGGTATTAGAGAAAAATGAAGGCCCTGGGGGCAGGGCTAGGGTTTTTGACGCAGAGGGTTTTACATTTGATATGGGGCCGAGCTGGTATTGGATGCCCGATGTGTTTGACGCTTATTTTGAGCGCTTTGGCAAAAAAACTTCGGATTATTACGAGTTGCTTCGTCTAGACCCCTCTTATGCTGTGGTATTTGGAGAGGATGATTTTGTGAATATCCCCGCCAAAAAAGAAGATTTTGCTGCATTGCTAGAATCTCTCGAAGAGGGAAGTGCTGCCCGCTTAGAAGAATTCTTAGAGCAGGCAGCTTATAAATATGAAGTAGGAATGCGTGATTTGGTCTATAAACCTAGCCGTTCCGTGCTTGAGTTTGCAGATACTCGTCTGCTAGGGGCATTGCTAAAGATGGATGTGTTTACATCTATTTATACACACATTCGCCGTTATTTCAGACATCCAAAGATTATCCAGTTAATGGAGTTCCCCGTCTTGTTTTTGGGAGCTTTGCCCCAGAATACTCCAGCACTTTATAGCCTGATGAACTACGCAGATATTCGCCTCGGCACTTGGTATCCTAAGGGAGGTATGCACAAAATAATAGAGGGCATGGTCAGCCTTGCAGAGAGTATGGGCGTAGAGTTTGTGTATAATGCAGAGGTCAAAGATTTTGGTTTTCAAGGAAAAAATATCATTGAAGTACATACCAAAGAGAGTATATATCGTCCTGATGTAGTAGTGGCAGGTGGAGACTATCACCATATAGAGCAACAGCTTCTGCCCAAAAAATACCGACAATATGGTGAAGAGTATTGGGATAAGCGGGTCATGGCACCTTCTTCGCTTATTTTTTATCTCGGGATTGATAAGAAGTTGAAAAACTTGCTACACCATAATTTGTTTTTTGATACTGATTTTGGAAAGCATGCCCAAGAAATCTATGAAAGCCCACAATGGCCCGAAGACCCGCTTTTTTATGTGTCTGCTCCTTCACAAACTGACCCTACAGTAGCACCTGAGGGCTGCGAGAACATCTTCATACTAATACCTGTGGCACCTAATTTAGAAGATACTACTGATATCAGAGAAAAATATTATGAAATGGTCATGAGCCGTCTTGAGAAGCTCACAGGACAAGAGATTCGCTCACACGTAGTCTATAAGCGCAGCTATGCACACAGAGACTTTATAGGAGATTATCACGCATTCAAGGGCAATGCGTATGGGCTTGCAAATACACTAATGCAGACTGCAGTGCTCAAGCCTGGGATGAAGAGTAGTAAGGTAAAAAACTTGTATTACACAGGGCAGCTCACTGTGCCTGGTCCGGGAGTGCCCCCTTCGCTGATTTCGGGGCAGGTAGTGGCTAGAGAGATTGAGAAAGTGTATAAGTAACCTTTATTATGAAGGTAAAATAATATCAACTAATTTTGAGCAGACACAGAGGACTGGGCAAATGGGCTCATCATTGGTATGTTACATAAGCTACAGTACAGACTAAATAGGTCAAAGCACTTAGACAGAGGTGCATCTATAGGGCAGAAAACCAATAAAGAAGCAAACACAAAATTTTTAAAAAGATACTTATGAAATTAGACCTCTACAATACCACTACTTTTGAATGTAGCAAACTCATCACTCAGCATTATAGTACTTCTTTTACGCTGGGTATCAAGACTTTAGATAAAAAATTCCATATGCCTGTCTATGCCATCTATGGTTTTGTGCGCTATGCAGATGAGATTGTAGATACTTTTCATGACCATGACAAGAAAAAACTCTTGCTGCGCTTCAAAGCAGATACTTACTTGGCCATTGAAGAGGGCATTAGCCTTAACCCTGTGCTGCATTCTTTTCAATCAGTAGTAAACAAATATAAGATAGAGCGTGAACTTATAGAGGCTTTTTTACACAGCATGGAGATGGATTTGTATTTTTCTGAATACAACCGTGAGGGCTACGAAGAGTATATCTACGGCTCTGCAGAGGTAGTAGGACTGATGTGTCTGCGTGTGTTTTGTGAGGGAGATACCCAAATGTATGACCAACTCAAAGCTCCTGCCAAAAGTCTGGGCGCAGCTTTTCAGAAAGTGAATTTTTTGAGAGATTTACAGAGTGATTACCATGAGCGAGGACGGACTTACTTCCCCCATGTAGATTTTACTACTTTTAATGAAGATGCCAAAAAAGCCATAGAGGCGGATATCCAAAAAGATTTTGACGATGCGTATCAGGGGATTATCAAACTGCCCAAGGGTGCTAGGCTAGGGGTTTATCTTGCCTATACTTATTATTTAAAGCTATTTTACAAAATCAAAAAACTAAGCTCTGTTACGATTATGCACCAAAGAGTGCGTGTACCTGATGCTCGGAAGATGACATTGCTGCTCCAGACTTATTTTAGACATCAATTCAATGCACTGTAGGCCAGTAAGGTAGAAACCTCGATGAATATAAGTAAATGTACTAAACACAGCCAAATACAGACTTCTATTCTTTGATTTGTTATTTTTGTTTTTTATATTTATGAATCACTTGATTTTATCAGAAAAACATAAATATGAAAATACCTACACATATCCCTGATTGTGGAAGCCCTTGGCCTGCACTCCCTTACGAAAATTGGAAGGATACACTTCGCACCATTCATCTCTGGACACAGATAGTAGGCAAAATAAGATTGGTAGCAATGCCTTGGCAGAATCACTCTTGGCATACTACTTTATATATCACAGCAAGAGGACTAAGTACGGGCAGTATGCCTTACCAGAATGGAATTTTTGAGATAGAGTTTGATTTTGAAAATCACCAGCTGATTATTTCTTCAACCTTTGAGCAAGACCTTAAAATGGATTTATATCCTAGAACCGTTGCTAGTTTTTATGAAGAACTTTTCTCAAAACTTAAAAGCTTGGGCATAGAGATAGCAATTTATGCCAGACCCAATGAGCTAGAAGAATCCATCCCTTTTTCAGAAAATACCAAGAATAAATCTTATGATAAGGCAAGTGTCGTAAATTTTTGGCAAGTAGCAGTGAGTATTCACAATGTATTTCTAAAATTTAGGAGTAATTTTATTGGCAAATGCAGTCCAGTTCACTTTTTTTGGGGCGCATTTGATATTGCTGTTACTCGATTTTCAGGAAGAAAAGCCCCACTGCATCAAGGTAAAACGCCTCACATGCCCCAAGCTGTAATGCAAGAGGCATATTCGCAAGAGGTGAGCAGCTCTGGTTTTTGGCCTGGTGGAGAGAGTTTTCCTGAGCCTGCATTTTATGCGTATTGTTATCCTAGCCCCTCAGACTTTGGAGCACAGTCCGTTTTACCCAAAGAGGCATTCTGGAGCCAAGAAATGGGAGAGTTTTTCTTGACTTATGAATCTGTCAGAAAGTCAGAAAATCCTGAAGCTACATTGATGAGTTTTTTGAAGAGTACCTATGAGGCAGCCGCAAATGCAGGCGATTGGGATAGGGAGAACCTAGAAAAGTAAGTTTTGGATAGGGCAACCGTCTGATTACCCTATCTTATTTACCATATTCCTTTTTCTACTTCTTTAAAATACCTGCTGCCTTTTGTTTTTTGGTACATAATCTCAGGAAGTATCTTTTTTACTTCAAACTTACCTTTATGTAATCCCACTTTTTCGTCTTCGTAAGGGTCATAGATGATAAACTCCTGCTCTATAGTAGGGTATTTTTCCTCTATCATTTTGATAAATCTGTAATTTGATTTTTCCCAAGATTGTAATTCATCTTCGGATTCATATTTTGTAAAATATTCTGGATTAGAGTTCCAGTACATCATAAGTGCTGTACCCCTGTCGCAGTTTTGATGCTCTAATATATTGCGTAAAAATTTAAAGCCCTCATCCCAGTTGTGTGTCTGTGCACGTCTGTAAAGTTCCTCAGTACTAAATGGTTTTCTCATAATCTTATCGAACAATGTTACGAAGTTATTTTTAGTCATTATATCTATTTTATAGGCTTTGAGATATAACTACTACTTTAAATACACATTTAAACCAAGTAAGTTAGGTAGATTGTTTGTTTTTTGGTGAATATTTTTGCGAATCTATTTTATTACACGATAATCTATCAGCATCTGCTGTTTTGTTTTAAAATACAGGAAATGGGCAAAGAACAAAGCCTATGAGTTGCGAAATATTTGGTGAGAATTGGGGGGGGGCATTTTTTGACAGACTTTCATATGCTTTCATAGCATGATGATGTAAACAGAGGGTATGATTTGTTGATTTAATAATCTGCTAATCATCAGCACATTCTATGAAAATGCTGTCAATCTTTTCTTATTTCGTGTCTTTTTTCCTCACTTTGTGTTTTCACAAAACGGAGCATGGAGAGGTATCGATTTATAACATAATAGGGAAAAGGGCTGCTTTTTCTTCGGACTGTGGCAGACCTTTTCCCTATGAGAAGTATTGACTTTGAGTTAAATATTACAAATCAGACAGGTCAAAAGTATCCATAAAGGCAGTAGTAAAGTTACCACTTTTAAAGACTTCGTTGTCCATGAGTTTAATATGGAATGGTATAGTCGTTTTTACACCCTCTATCACGAATTCTTGCAAGGCTCTTTTCATGCGGATGATGGCTTCCTCCCTTGTTTGTGCACTTACGATGAGTTTTGCCACCATAGAGTCATAATTGGGCGGGATAGTGTATCCAGAGTAGATATGGCTATCTACTCTCACACCGTGCCCACCAGGGATGTGTAGGTTGGTGATTTTGCCTGGGGATGGTCTGAACCCTTTGCTAGGGTCTTCTGCATTGATTCTGCATTCTATGGCGTGCAGAAGAGGCTCATAGTTTTTACCTGAGATAGGCACCCCTGCCGCTACTTTGATTTGCTCTTTGATAAGGTCAAAGCTCGTTACTTCTTCGGTGATAGGGTGCTCTACTTGGATGCGAGTGTTCATCTCCATGAAGTAAAAATCACCGTGTTTATCTACCAAAAATTCAATTGTACCTGCTCCTTCATAACTGATGTAAGAGGCCGCTTTGATGGCAGCTTCTCCCATTTTTTTTCGCAGTTCGGGGGTCATGATAGGAGAGGGGGTCTCCTCTAGAAGTTTTTGGTGTCGACGTTGTATAGAGCAGTCACGCTCTGAGAGGTGGCACACTTTTCCGAACTGGTCTCCTACGATTTGTATTTCTACATGTCTGGGCTCTTCCACAAATTTTTCGAGGTACAAACCTCCGTTTCCGAAGGCAGCTTCGGCTTCTTGTTTTGCAGAATTCCATGCGGCTTCAAACTCATTTTCATTTTTGATGATGCGCATCCCCCTGCCTCCACCTCCAGCAGTGGCTTTGATGATGACAGGGTATTTGATTTTCTTTGCTATTTTGATGCCATCCTCTATGGATGTCAGTAAGCCATTAGAGCCAGGGATGGTAGGCACACCTGCTTTTTTCATGGTATCCTTGGCAGTAGCCTTATCTCCCATGGTATCTATCATTTCGGGGGCCGCCCCTATAAATTTAATACCGTGCTCACCACAGATTCTTGAAAACTCGGCATTTTCGGATAAGAACCCGTATCCTGGGTGTATGGCATCTGCATTGGTGATTTCGGCAGCGGCGATGATATGTGGAATATTAAGGTATGAATCTCGGCTTGCGGGTTTTCCTATACAAACGGCTTCATCTGCAAATCTGACGTGTAGGCTGTCTTTATCGGCTGTGGAATACACTGCCACAGTTTTGATGCCCATCTCACGGCAAGTACGGATAATCCTGAGAGCAATCTCACCTCGGTTGGCTATTAATATTTTCTTAAACATACATTTAAAACTTTACTAAACCTAAAAATTAAATAGGATAGATGGATTAAGAGAAGACTCACACATTGATACAGGGGCACCACATCAGCTAGGAAGTAATGCCCTTGTTTTGTGGGTATCTGTAGAGAGGAGTCTTTTTGGTTTGATTAGTTAGACTCTACTAAGAATAAAGGCTGATCATATTCTACAGGTGTAGCATTATCTACCAGTACCTTCACAATTTTGCCACTTACCTCTGATTCTATTTCATTGAATAACTTCATGGCCTCGATGATACACACAATCTGCCCTGTTTTGATTTCATCTCCTACATTTACGAAAGAGGGGCTATCAGGATTGGCTGCACGATAAAAAGTACCAATCATAGGCGATTTAATCTCTATAAGTTTGGCATTGCTTGCGCTCGTTTCGCTCTGAGGTGTGGCTACAGCAGTACTTGCCTGTATGGGCGTAGCTGTATTGGCTACTGCGGGTGCTGAAGGTAGGGGCGCTGCCTCCATCATCACGGGCGCTTGATTTCGTTTTACATTAATCTTGAAACTATCTGTTTCAATATTTACCTCTGATAACCCAGATTTTGCGATAAAATCAATAAGGTCTTGAATTTCTTGTGCTTTCATCTTATAAAAATTACTTACTTAAAGTTTGAGATATTTACTAGTATAAGGTATTAAAGGAAGGCAGACAGCTTTATGAGTATAAAAATGAGTGCTTCAATCTACTAAAACCTTCAAAAAATTAGATGTATGAATTTATATTATTGGTCTCTATGATGTTTTGCTTCAGTTCTTACAAAAAGCTTTGTCTGTATTCCTAATAATATGCAATTATCTATAAAAAAAATTAAAATATAAGGGCAATGTAAGTTTCATTGTATGATTTTTACTGTCCTTATTTTATGTCATAAGCCCATTTGAGATAGATAGCTCCCCATGTAAACCCACCTCCAAAAGCTGCCAAGATGATGTTGTCCCCTTTTTTAAGTTGTGATTCATAATCAAAGAGGCACAGCGGAAGTGTACCATTGGTGGTATTGCCGTATCTGTGGATATTGAGCATTACTTTGTCATCTGAGATTTCCATTTTTTGTGCTGTGGCATCTATGATGCGTTTGTTGGCTTGGTGTGGCACGAGCCATGCTACATCATCACCTGTAAGGTGGTTACGATCCATGATGCTTTTAGACACTTCTGCCATTTTGACCACTGCCTGCTTAAACACGGCTGCACCTTCTTGATAGACATAGTGTTCACGGTTTTGGACAGTCTCTAGGCTAGGAGGGCGGCGGCTTCCACCTGCTTTTTGGTGCAGATGCACCATTCCTGATCCATCAGATTGCATGATAGAATCTTGGATACCATAGCCTTCTGTATTGGGTTCTAGCAATACAGCTCCTGCACCATCTCCGAAGATAATGCAAGTGGCACGGTCTGTATAATCAATGATAGAAGACATTTTGTCTGCACCTACCACGATTATTTTCTTGTATTTACCTGTTTCTATAAACTGTGATGCGGCTGCAAGCGAATACAAAAAGCCTGAGCAGGCGGCTTGCATATCATAGCTAAAAGAATTACTAGCTCCTACCTCACTGGCTATGAGATTGGCAGTGGCAGGAAAAACAAAGTCGGGGGTAGTCGTGGCACAGATGAGCAAGTCTATGTCTTTGGGGTCAGTATTGGTTTTTTGTAGAAGTTGTTTGACAGCCTCTACACCCATGTGCGAAGCGCCTTTGCCTTCACCCTTTAGTATTCTTCTTTCCTTGATGCCCGTTCGGCTCGTAATCCAAGCGTCAGTGGTATCCACCATTTTTTCAAGTTCTGTATTGTTGAGGATATACTCGGGAAGATAAGCACCTACTCCCGTGATGGCTGCTTGGATTTTTGACATAGACAATGTATTTTAATAATGATGCAATGAAACAAGTATTGAATGCAAAACGGTTACTGTGTTCATTACAGGTGATGATTTAGTGTTTATGATTTTAAGCACCTGCTCAAAATTACTTTGTATTTTTTTTGTGTAATGCACTGATAACTGATGCATTATCTTATTATCAAATTTACTTAAGTTTTAACCCACAATCACACAGGCCTCTGCAGTAATTTGCTTTGCCTTAGCTATTGAGAGATTCTTTGAGTTTACTGATGATTTTGGCTTCGGCGATTTGCTGTGCCATAAATACTAGATTTTTGATGGTGCTGGCATTAGAGATGCCGTGTGCAATCATCACATTGGCATCAATGCCTAAAATGGGGCTTCCGCCTACTGATTCTATATTGAAATTTTCGAAGAATGGGTCAAAAAAGTCCATTCCTTTCAATATTTCATAATAAGATTCAGCCATTTTGATGATTACATTGCCAATGTAGCCATCACAGACAAGTACATCGGTTTTATCTGCAAATAGATCTCTGCCTTCTATATTTCCTACAAAATTAATTTTAGGGTTGGCTTCTAGCAGTTTGTAAGCTGCCTGTGCGTGTAAATTGCCTTTGCTTGGTTCTTCGCCTAGGTTAATGAGTGCTACACGGGGCTTCTCAATTTGGAACAAATGCCTGTAATAGACTGTACCTAATTCACCAAACTGATTTAGTGTTTCGGGTTTGCAGTCAGTGTTGGCACCTACATCCAGCATGACTGCCTTTTTACCTGATAACTGCGGCACATAACTCATAATGGCGGGACGGTTCACTTGGTCTAGCTTTACGCTAAACATGGCGCCTACGAGCATTGCACCTGTATTCCCAGCACTACAAAATATGTCTATTTCTTTTTTCTTAAGCAAGCTGTATCCTATTGAAATACTGGATTGAGGCTTGTTTGAGAGTGCTTTTAGAGGATGCTCACCCATGTCTATTTGCTGCTCTGCATGGATAATTTTTATGTTATCAGGGAGAGGCTTGTCTGTGGGCAGAGTAGCCTGTATAGCCTCTTGATGGCCTATCAAAATGATTTCTGTATCAGAGGATACTTCGGCAGAAGCCAATAAAGCACCCTCTACTACAGCTTGTGGTGCAAAATCACCGCCCATTGCGTCCAAAGCAATTTTCATAAATTTGTAAGGTTTAAATTAGGGGTAAATCTACACAAGATTAGCCAACCGACTTAAATCCCTCGACAATTTTTTTACCCTTATAATACAAATCTCCATCTACTACATAAGCACGGTGATAAAGGTGTGCTTCTGAGGTATCTGAGCAAATGGCTATAGGTCTTTCTACAGCTTTGTCATGGGTGCGTCGTTTGTCACGACGGGTTTTTGATATTTTTCGTTTTGGATGTGCCATAACTCAAAAACTAATTTAATTTAAATGATTATTTATTTACTTATTTATGAGAGTCCTTTAATTTTTTCAATGCAGCCCATCTTGGGTCTTCATTTTCTTGTTTTTCGGATGCTTTTTTTTCTGTGGCATCAGATTGATAAATCATCATTAATTCGCTTTCCTCTTCGTCTTCATCCTCCTCTTCAAAGCGAGGGTGTAATTTTTTCATAGGGATGGCAAGGTGAATGATCTCATAGAGATACTGAGATAGGTCAAGGAAAGTGCGTGTGCGATTGATAACCTCGAGTTCGTCAGAGATTACTTTATCTTCTTCCCCAAACTTAAAAATCATCTTTTCTTTAAAATCAATGGGATACTCAAAGGTATCAAGGCTTCTATCACAGATTAGCTGCACTGCACCAGCACAATGAAAAAACAACTGAATCATTGTTTCTGATTTCAACATACTAATATTGACATCTATGTTTGCTTCTTCTATGGTGGCTTCTTGGTCTTCTATTTGAGCAAAAAACGCTTTGTCCACCAAAAAATGATGCTGATATTCTTTGTTTTTAAGATTTATCAGACTTAGCCCATATTTATTTTCCTTTTTCACCAATGCTTTTTCGGACTTAATGAATGAATCAAGGTGCAAAGTTAGCTAGATAATTGGAATTTAAAAACCTTCCTGTGTGATTATTATTTGGGTTGGCGGTGCTTTGATTGATTTTTAGGGCTGATTTGTGGTATTTAATCCATTTAAGGCACATTCCATTCTACCTGAAATAGTTTCTTCATCCAGTTAAGTTTGAAGGTGCTGAGACCCCAAGGAAGCTGTCCTAGCAGCACATCGATGCCTTTGGGTGCTACTTCGAGCTGCCAATGTTGCTCATATTCACTTAGTTTACCTTCCCTCATTAAAAAGGAAGCACGCAGTGAGTCAGGGCTTGTATTTTTGAGTACAGACCAGTTTTGAATGACTCCTACGAGCAAGCTATCTGCCATTTCTTTTTCTTCGTCCGAAAGACCTACCTCTTTGGCTAGGGGCATATTGATAGGTAGCCCACAGAGTATTTTATTGAATGGAAGCTCGTATTCTTCTGATTTTTCGTTTTTGTTAAGGATGTATTGTAGCAGGTGTGTACCTCTTTCTGCGGTTTCATTAGATTTGAATTCTCTATTTTCTAAATAACCCAATCTCCCAAAAAGCCTTCCCAAGAAGGGATGCAGCAGTACCAGCCCTGCATTTTGGATGTATATTTCATTGAGTGGATGTATGCTTAGAGGCTCTAAGGAGCGTGGAGAGAATGCTTTTTTGATTTTTTCTAATCGGGCTTGTTGCCTGCGTTTGAGTATTTCTTTGCTGGCGTTTTGTATGATTTCGGGCTGTAGTTTATTGGCTTTTTGTCTATCTTGGTCTTGGATAGCCTCTACCCACCAGTGAAATTCTTGTGTAAACTCCTGTGAAAAATAGAGGAGGAGTTCTTCTCCTAGGGCATCATCAAGGGCTGTTTTGGAAGTGATATTTTTTGTATTGAAGAAGTAGCTCAATAGTTGAATGAGTTGTGCCGTTTTTGTGGGCAGCAGTTTTCGGAGTTTTTGTTTAAAACTTGCATAATGGGGCTTTGCTTTCTTCTCCCAGTTTTTGAGCAGTGCTTGTATTTCTTTTCCTAAGATTTCCTTTTGCGTGGTTGTAGGAGGTATTTCTAGTGCTGGAAAGAGGCGTTTTATTTTTTGGATGATATTTGCCCTGAATTTTTCTGAAAAATAAGGTGTAAAAATCTGAGAAAGGGCTTCGGCTTTTTTCTGAGCAAAAAGGTTTTGAATGATTTCTTCAAATCTTTTTGGCTCTTGCTCAATCCATTCTGAAAATACTTGCTCTATTGAGAAAGATACTTCACTGATTTGTCTGAGTTGGAGTTCTGTGGGCATTGTCTGACCTTCTAGTAAAAGTTTTAAGAGGATAAAAGGGCTACTTTGTGGCTGTGAGAGGATGTCTGAAAGTAGTTTAAGCTCTTTTTCTGTTTTCTTCTTGTCTTTTTCCTGTGCAGTTTGTTCTTCTTTTTCTGTTTTCTTCTTGTCTTTTTCCTGTGCAGTTTGTTCTTCTTTTTCTGTTTTCTTCTTGTCTTTTTCTTGTGTAGTTTGTTCTTCTTTTTCTGTTTTCTTCTTGTCTTTTTCTTGTGTAGTTTGTTCTTCTTTTTCTGTTTTCTTCTTGTCTTTTTCTTGTGTAGTTTGTTCTTCTTTTTCTGTTTTCGCCTTGTCTTTTTCCTGTGCAGTTTGTTCTTCTTTTTCTGTTTTCTTCTTGTCTTTTTCCTGTGGGCTGATTACATCAGACAGTTCGTAAGGTTTTAAAATCGGAATATTTTTCTTGATTTTTAGAATAAAGTCATCACTCAAAAGGTCAGTACTGACACCAAGCAAAGACAACTGAGCCCTGACTTGCCTCAGATGCTGTACTAAAAATGCTCGGATAGACAGATGTGGCTGCCTCTGTAAGATTGCCAAGACCTCCGAGAATAGTTCTAGGTAGGTGTAAGCTGTTTTTGGGCTAATATTTTCTTTTTCTAAAAATTGGTAGAGTTCGAGGATATACGTTTGTAAAAATTGTGTGTGTGTAGGTGTGATTTTTTTGAGTTCTTCTAGAGCTTTGCTTTCGGGCTGTTGGCGTAAATAAGCCTTCCATTCTGCTGCTGAGCGACGCAGGTTGGTTTTTGTTTGTTGTAATGTGCGTATTTCGGGTTGGTATTGAGGGAGGAGCATCTCAACTTTTTTCAAGAAGGGTGTCTTTTTATCTTGAGGCATGTTACTGCTCATTTCACGCATCAAATCCAAGAAAATATTTTTTTGGGAGGGGGATTCAGTTTTTTTTTCCCAGAGCAATGTGAGCAAATACGCCTGAACCTGAGTGCCAAGGTCAGCAGGTAGGTGTGTAGCGATTTGTGTAGGAAAACCCACAGGCCAAGGAAGCTCGATGATCTGCTGGCAAAGTGTCTCTAGGAGTGCTGTTTGCTTCGGGAACAGTCTTTCTTGATTGAAAACATCGCTGTATTGAGGCAATACCAAGAGGCTTTTTCTTAAAAAAAACTCTTTTTCTAAGAAGGGCATATCCTCTGTCAGTTTGAGGAGTAGCCTGTGGAGGGTTTTTTCAGGGTTGTTTTGCAGAGATTTATCTTCCCAAAGCAGTGCCAGCAACGAAGCCTGAATCTGTACACGAGGAGTGTCGGGCATGGAAGCCACAGCAATGCGAGGGAAACCAGTCTGCCAAGATAATTTTGTGAAATTTTGGATGATTTGAATCCATTGTTTTGCCTGATGAGGAAAAAGTATTTGCCATAGTGTACTGCCTTTTGAGGGGCCAAGCCAAGGAATCATCTCTGTCCAGTGTCTGGCATTGAGCCATTTTTGGCGGATAATTTCCTTTTCTTGTTTTTGGCTCAATTCATTTAGAATGACCTCTAGTTTGCTTACAAATTTGGTTTTTGGGCTTGCCCTGTGCAAGTGTATGGGTAGTTTGGTCCAGAAGTATTCTGTTTCTTTTTTTGACAATATTTTTTTGAGTATTTCTTGCACAAAGCCAGTACGCAGGCGCTCTTTGCTGTTTTTTCCTTTTTGAAATACCTCTACTAAGCACAAGAAGAGTAGTTTTTGTTGGATTACTTTATTCCTAAATACCTGCCGTAGTAGTCCAGATAAATCACGGTGTATCTGTATGAGCCATTTTTTGTGTACAATCCGCTGTGTGATGAGTGTGTGAAAATCAGCCAGAGGCAGTTGTGTATGGATTCTTTGGCGTATGCTGCTGTGGTCTATGTTTTTTTTGAGCCAAGTTGCACAGGCTTCGGGCTGTGTCATGGAGAGGTATAGTAGTAGATTTTTGAGGGAGAAACTATCCTCGTACTTGTTTTTAGACCTTTTTTTTTGGCTTTTGTAAGTACTCAGTAGATTTCCCCAAGCGGTCTGAAACCACCAAGGCAAGAAGCCATTTTTGAGGTAAAACTCAAGTAAATCAAGAGCAGCATGCGCTGTGGGGAGCGGTTCACTCCCTGAAATTTCATTGAGGCTGATGGTTTCAATGATTTTTTCTTGCAATTCTTTTCTAAGTGCATATTCGTATTTCTCCAGTAGGTGATTCTCCCAATTGATGGCGGGGATATTACCCAAATCTAGGTTAATTTCGTCTATTTTGACAATGCCCGTGTGGTGATTCCACTCATTGAGTACCTTCTCGGTGAGGGCAGATAGCTTGTCTTTGAGTAGGGCTTTGATATTTTGAGAGATTTGAAACCCAAGGGTGCTTTGGGTGCAGTTAATCTCTAGGTTTTGTTTTTGAATGGAGTGCCATTTCACAGTGAATTAATATATTTTTGATGAATGAACAAATATTTTTATGTGCAAAGCACACTACAATTTTTAAAAATAGGTTAATTTTATGAATGGGCAAAACTTGTAAAGGCAATCTTTTGGGCGTGATAGATTTAGAAAGACATACAATGAAGAAACAAACATATCTTGGCGGCTTGACTTATGCTGTATTGCTTTTAGCTGCCTCTTGTATGTCTTTGCAAGCCCAAGTAAACGTACAGCCTTTACAAGACTCAGGGGGCATCAAGCAAATAGAAGACATGCTAGAAGATGCCCAGAAAGCCAGTGTAGAGCCGAATGGTTGGCTGATAGCACTTAAAATGTATGGAGATATATATAGATTGGCAGCATCTGCACAAAATCTATGGGCACAAGCCGAATCACTCTCAGGCATCGCAGAGATAGAAGCCAATTTTGGGAATGCCCCACAAAAAGCACTTCCTTTTTATTTAGAAGAAGTAAAAATTCGGACACAGTTAAATGATTTGCAGTCACTGGGGCGGACATATGACAAAATGGGTGTTTTTTTTGAAGACAAACTCTATGAGCCTGTGAGTGCATTGGGGTATTATAAACAAGCCTTGCGTATGCAGCAGCTTTCTCGTATGCCTCAAACCGAGATGCTCCCTACATTGGAGCACATCATAGAGACCCACTTATACCTCAAGCAGATTGATTCAAGTGTGCGTTATCAAGTGCAAAAAATTGAAATCTTGCAGTTTCAAAATGATTCTATACTCGTTTTTGAAGCTTTATTGGCACTCTCAGAAAGCTATCTCACCGCTCAAAACTTAGGAAAAGCAGTACAATGCGCTCAAGAAGCAAAAAAATATATTGGCCGTGATGATGGTAAAAACTCACAAAAACTTACAGAATACATAAATTACCTCCAAAATCAAAAAAGTAAGAGAAATATAGACACATCAGGCAGTTTTTGGTACTACTTGATTTTCTTAGGTGCAATCATTGCTGCAGTGATTGTGTTATTATTGTGGAAATACAAGCCTTTAAAAATAGTTCAAAGCAGTAAAAAGTGATTTTTTGGGTAAAAAATAAAGATATTATATGATTTTTTTGTAAAAAATAACTAAGCTTGCTTAAGACACGTTTATCTAAGCAATAAAAAAGCAATAAAAAAAATGATTTTCTAAATCAAAAGAAATCTTCTACCTGAACCCCTTGATAGTAAGAAACAAAGTATAAATACAAGTAATACACAAAATTTAAAGGACTTAAAGCCATATCTTTCATCATCAGACTAAAAAACAAAAATAAAATTGTCCTGTTTTGTCCGTTTGGTGAATACAGCTAGGTTACTATTGAGTTCATAATCGTATAAATGGTGAAAAGCGCAGCTTTTTTTTAAGATGAAAGACAGTCAAATCCTGAAAAAAATAAGAGATGGAGATGAATCAGCCCTAGATTTCATTTATAAGAAGAATTATAAAATGATGACTAGACTAATCATTAACAACAATGGAAGTGAAGATGAGGCAAAAGATATCTATCAGGAGGCACTTTTAGTATTCTGGCAAAAAGCAAAACGTGAAGATTTTGTGCTTACCTCCAAGATTAGCACATACCTATACAGTGTCTGCCTTAACCTCTGGAGAAAAGAACTAGACCGAAAATCTAAGCTTACCAATGAGATGAAGGAGGGCTCAGAAATAAATGATGAAGACAAAAGAGAAAGAGAAAAAATTATTCAAGACTGTATTAACAGCTTAGGCGAAACCTGTAGACAAGTATTGATGTATTATTACTTTGACAACATGTCAATGCAAGAAATAGCAGACAAATTGGGTTTTGCAAATGCAGACACTGCCAAGACAAAAAAATATAAATGTAAAAAAGAACTAGATCGTCTCATAAAATCAAAATATAAAGCTACTGACTTTTTAGATTAAAACTATGGATAAGTATTACTACTCCGAGAAACTTAACGACTACTTACTTGACAAATTATCTGAATCCGAAAAAAATCTCTTTGAGCAATTATTGGACAAAGACCCTATCCTGAAGCAAGATTGCCAGCTCCAGAAAGAAATCGTGGAAGGGATTCACCAATTTCGCAAAGACCAACTTAAAGCACGTTTTAACAGGATAGATGTAACAGATACCCCAAGCTTCTACATGCCGCAGTGGGCAAAAGTCAGCAGTATTGCGGCTTCTTTGCTCGCAGGAGCAATGGCGGTTTATCTATATGTACCTGTCAGTATCCCCGAAACCCAGAAAAAGGCTTATACTCAGGAAGAGAAACTAGATACGGATTTAGCAAGCGAAACTATCCATACCAATGAAAAAGACCTGTATCAAAATACATTAGAAAATCAAGAAAAAGAGAAATTAGCTGAAAATACAACATCTAGCCTAGATGCGGGTGAAAAGACTGAAAAACCAATACAGATTGCCCCCACAAACAAAGAGACAGAAGTAGCTCAGACCCAAACAAGGGCCAATATCCCTAAAAGACAAAAGGCTGTCATCGCCACAAAAACAGGCTATCAAAAGGTAAACTTTGCCAAGAATAACCTGAAAATATCCAAGATTTCTACCATTCGCTCCGTCAAAAAACAAAATATTGCCTCTAACTGGCTCAATAAAGAAGTAGAGGAGGTCAAAGGTGTCTTTGATGGCAGCGAAGAAGCAAACCTAGAAAATATCTCTATCCAAAATAAACTTAGCTACCAATACTATGATGAAGAGGTCTTCTTTTACAATCATTATGATAAAAACGCAAAAGTAATTCAGGTAGAATTAGACGGTGAGCAAAAACGCTACTTTTACCATGATGCACAGTTCTACGAAATCAAACCCAATCAAATAGAACGTACAGAAGCTGCACAAGTGCAAGACCCTGACATCATCAGCAAGCTGAAAAAAGAACTCAATATGAAATAGTGCAGCACTTACTTCCCCAACTCAGTAACCATAGATGCCTAGTAAGCAATGCCAGCATTGCTAGGCAATGAATCACATATATTAGATCATCACCAAACACTTAAAAGTGAAAAGTGTGAAGACCTACGATACATCACTAATAACTACCAAGGCTTTTTTACTCCCAATTAAATCGTTACCTTCGCCTTCATATATTTTATACACAATTATAGCATTTGTTTAAAGAATTATCCAATACCAAAATCAAACGCTTAGGGGGCTTTTTATCCCTTAATATTATCCTAAGTACGAGCCTTGCCTTGTTTATATTTGGGCTATGTGGCATACTTATTATCCAAACCAACAGGCTCGGAGCACTTATCAGAGAAAATGCAGAGCTACAGATATTCTTAGAGCAAGACCTCTCCGAAAAGCAGCAAAAAGAACTCAAAGTATTTTTGACTCAGCAAAATTTTACCCTACTCAACGATGATACTCAAAATGAGGCTGTGAGATTCATCTCTAAAGAGCAGGCTGCCAAAGAATTTATAGAAGAAACCGATGAAAACTTTCAAGAGCTTCTGGGCTTTAATCCACTCAGAGATGCCTTTGTGGTAAAACTCAAACCAGCGTTTTTTAATGACAATGCCCTCAGCAAGATTCGCTCAAAATTGGAAGCAAAAAAAGAAATCTATGAAGTAAGCTATGTAGAAGACTTGATGAATCTGATTGATAAAAATATCAACATCATTGGTTTTGTACTTCTTTTATTTGGTTTTTTTATCTTGCTCACAGTAGTCGTTTTGGTAGATAATACCCTGCGCATTGCCCTGTTTTCGCAGCGAATGCTTATCCGAAGCATGCAGCTAGTAGGGGCTACAGACGGGTTTATTCAAAAACCTTTCTTGGTACAGGCACTCATACAAGGCAGTTTGAGTGGATTGGTGGCAGGTCTTTTACTCGGGCTATTTTTGTATTATGTACAGTTACAAATCCCTGAGCTCATCCTGCTATATGAAAGTGAAAAACTACTCCTGCTCCTTACTTCATTGGTCATTATGGGGGGAGTAATCAGTCTTCTGAGCACCTACAGAGCCATTCGCAAATACCTTGCGATGTCACTTGATGAGCTTTACTGAGTGAGTGTAGATTAGATACTTCGTACTTTTTCATGAAACTCCTAAACAAAAATCTTTGACGTAACATTAAGGCCTAACAAAAGCTAAAAAAATATTTATCTTTGTGGCTACAAATTAATGAAAGCCATGTTAAATAAGTGCTTCATCAAAATTAGTTAATATCTTTAAATGTGTTATAGATGGCTTACTAAGAACAATTCAGTACCTCATCATTCATAACCCATTACGTTACTTAAAATTACTTTGTATTCTCAATAATTTTCAGTTGTAAATTATTAATCATCCATTATTTATGTCTATTAACCTCCATCAAAAAGCCTCTTTTGCAGATCGCCACCATGGTGCAAGCCAAGAGGATACACAGGCACTTTTAAGTGCTATTGGTGTAAAATCAGTAGAAGAGCTAATTCAAAAGACAATTCCTGCCTCCATACGCCTCAAAAAACCTATGGAGTTACCTAAGGCTCAGACCGAATCTGAGTTTTTGAAGTCTTTCAAAACATTGGCTTCCAAAAACACCATTGCCAAGTCTTACATCGGGGCAGGGTATTATGATTGTATCACCCCAGGGGTTATTCTCAGAAATATCCTAGAGAATCCAGGCTGGTACACTGCTTACACGCCTTACCAAGCCGAAATAGCACAAGGGCGTATGGAAGCTTTGATTAATTTCCAGACTATGGTCATTGACCTTACAGGAATGGAAATCGCCAATGCCTCCCTTCTTGATGAAGCTACTGCCGCCGCCGAAGCCATGTCTATGTTTTGGGGAGTCAGAAAAGGCACAAAGAAAAAAGCACATAAATTCTTTGTCTCAGAGCTTTGCCACCCTCAGACCATTGAAGTATTACAAACCCGCACAGAGCCTCTAGGGGTAGAGCTAGTCATAGGAAACCACGAAAATTTTGACATCACAGAGGCAGATTTATTCGGAATATGCCTCCAATACCCAGCCTCTGATGGTGAAATCATAGACTACACACACCTCATCAGTGCTGCCCAAGAGCAGGGCGTAAAAGTAGTAGTAGCCGCAGATTTACTCAGCCTTACACTCCTCAAATCACCAGGTGAAATGGGTGCAGATGCTGTAGTAGGCTCTTCTCAAAGGCTAGGTGTACCGATGGGTTATGGAGGCCCACACGCTGCTTTTTTAGCTACCAAAGATGAATACAAAAGGCAAATCCCTGGTAGAATCATCGGTGTATCTGTAGATTCTGAAGGAAACCCCGCCTACAGAATGGCATTACAAACCCGTGAACAACATATCAGAAGGGAAAAAGCAACCTCAAATATATGCACAGCACAAGTGTTACTGGCAGTGATGGCAGGCATGTATGGAGTCTATCACGGGCCTAAAGGACTTAAACAAATTGCAGAGAAAATATACGGACTGACAGCGCTTACCCGCGAAGGATTGAAGGGCTTGGGCTTTAAAGTCAAAAATCATTACCAGTTTGATACCCTTAGAGTCATCATAGAAGAGGAAGATTTACACACTAAAATACACGGATTGGCGATGAACCAAAAAGTGAATTTTCGTTATTTTGAAAACAATGACCTAGGTATCAGCTTTGATGAAAGCAAAACATTGGAAGATGTAGCCGAACTATTAGGTATCTTTGCAGCAGCATCTGACCAGACAGTCGGACTTGATATACAAGAGCAGGCCAAGTCTGTAGAGTTTAAAGTGCCAGAAAATTTAACGCGTACCTCAGCATATCTCACACACCCAGTCTTTAATAGCTACCATACTGAGCACGAGATGCTACGATACATCAAGAGATTAGAAAGCAAGGATTTATCACTTGTACACTCTATGATTGCCCTAGGGTCTTGCACCATGAAGCTCAACGCTACTACTGAGATGATTCCTGTTACTTGGCCTGAGTTGGGAGCAATTCACCCTTTTGCCCCGCTGGCTCAAGCCCAAGGATACCAAGAAATATTCAAAAACCTAGAAGAATGGCTTTGCCAAGTAACAGGCTTTGATGCCGTCTCTCTACAGCCCAACTCTGGCGCTCAGGGAGAGTATGCCGGGCTTATGACCATCCGTAACTACCACCTTGCCAATGGAGATACCCAAAGAGACATTGCCTTGATTCCTTCTTCTGCACACGGTACTAACCCTGCGAGTGCTGTCATGGCAGGCATGGAAGTCATCGTTACGAAGTGTGATGAGATGGGCAATATCGACCTCCACGACCTCAAAGAAAAAGCAGAAAAATACAAAGATAGATTGGCTGCCTTGATGGTAACTTACCCTTCTACACACGGCGTTTTTGAGGAAGCCATCCAAGAAATCTGTCAAACAATTCATCAATACGGAGGGCAAGTCTATATGGATGGTGCAAACATGAACGCACAAGTAGGGCTCACAAGCCCCGCTATGATTGGTGCGGATGTATGCCACTTAAATCTACACAAGACTTTTTGTATCCCCCACGGTGGCGGCGGACCAGGCATGGGTCCTATTGGAGTAGCCAAGCATTTGATGCCTTATCTGCCAAGCCACAAGACTATAGCCCCTAACCAAAACAATACTACAGCCGTATCTGCAGCTCCTTGGGGCAGTGCAAGTATCTTGGCAATTTCTTATGCTTACATTGCTATGATGGGTGAAGAGGGGCTTACAGAGGCTACCAAAAGAGCCATCTTGAATGCCAACTATATCAAGGCACGCCTTGCTGAGCATTATCCCATTTTGTATAGTGGCATCAATGGAACTTGTGCCCATGAGTTTATCATTGATTGCAGAGCTTTCAAGAAGGCAGAGGTAGAAGTAGCAGACATTGCCAAAAGATTGATGGACTATGGCTTCCATGCACCCACAGTGTCTTTCCCTGTGCCTGGTACTATGATGATAGAGCCTACCGAGAGCGAAAGCAAAGCAGAGTTAGATAAATTCTGTGATGCACTCATCTCTATCAGGGCCGAAATCAAGGAAATAGAAGACGGGCTGGCAGAAGTAGGAAACAATGTCATCGTCAATGCACCACACACCGCCGCAATGGTGATAGGAGATACTTGGGAAAAGCCTTATTCGCGTGAAAAAGCAGCTTATCCTCTAGAGTATGTCCGAGTCAATAAGTTCTTCCCGAGTGTGGCTAAGATAGACAATGCCTACGGAGACCGTAACCTGATGTGTAGCTGTATCCCAGTAGGAGAGTATGCACAGAATGAGGAGGAGGCTACTGCATAGTTTTTTAGGTACATTTCATTAAAAAAAGCTTTCTAAACTGCCCAATCGGGTGATTTAGAAAGCATTTTTTTGGCAATGCTAGGCATCAGGAGAGTCTGGTGTATCTCTCACGCGAGTAACATCTTTGTTTTGTTCAGGAGCGGCTTCCACCACTCGCACTACTGCGGGCTTATAAATTAGGGAGCGAATTAGCCGCTCAAGGGGAGAGAGTGAAAGTGCCAGCATGATGTTCATCCCTAGTTTTAAGACAGGAATACCATTGGCAATGTCATCTACATAAGGCTCAAACAATAAAAATAAAAACTCAAAAACGGTAATGATAGAAATAAGGCTTAGCACAAATGAAAGGCGGGAGCGTTTGCCAGAGCGGTTAAAGAGAAAAGACAAAAGCAATAAGCTCAATAAAACACCTATCTGCAAGCCATAAAACCAGTAAGTCTCCCAAAAAGGAGGTGCTACCTCGAATGAAAATATTTTTTCTTGGCTTTGCTGTTTAAAAATATTACGTGCCTTCACATGGAGTTTATATGTTCCACTTGGCAAAAACGGAAATACAATCACTGATTTGCCATCCCACTCAGACCAACCTGGGCTCAAACCTTCTAGCCAATACTGATACTCTATACCGCCCTCGCCTTGATAAAAGGGCGTAGCCAGTTTGAAAGTCAGAGAAAGTGCCTGCCTGCTATACTCAAATACAGCCCTATCTAGAGGAAGAAATTTATTGGAGTTGCTGTAGATATTCCGAATATAGGTGCTAAAGTTGATATTTTTGCCCACATTTGCCTCCGAAGAGATTCGGTACAGATTGTTGTTGTCTACCAGCCAAATATTCTTGTTGGTATCTACATAGACCTCTGTCAGGTCGTTAAAAAAGTCTAAGAATATGCTCTTCAGGTTTTTACTTTCAGTGGGTTGGCTGATATTCTGCCAATCTTTGTTTTTAATCCAGGTATAGCCTTTTTGCTGGTAAAATATTTTTGATTGGGGGTTAAAATACCTTGCCAAGCGTGGGTTTTTAATCATCTTGTCAGCTTGAGGGCTATAGGTATAAATACCTGAAGAAAGTATAAAGGCAGGCTGATTTTTGAGCTTTCTTACGATGACATCCTCCGAAAAACTTTCAGGAAACTCATACAGCTTTGGGAGGTTTTGGGGTAAAAAATTTTGGTCAAGGCTGATTTTAAACACACGACTTTCTGCCCCCAGCCACAGGGTCTGCCCATCTTCCATGACAGAATAGACCGATGTCTTAAGTGTTTCTTTTAATTGCGTATGTGTATTCCACTTGCCTTCGGCATAGTGCAGAATCACCAAGCCATCATCAGTAGCTACATAAAGATAATCAGGGTTTCTCTCTGATATAGACAAGAAATGCACGTACACATCGGGCAAAATCGCAACTGCACTTACAGCACCCTCTTGGTTAGAGATTTTATAAAGACCAAAATTACTGGCTACCAAGATATTTCCTTTGTGCTGAATCATCTGCCGGCATTTGGCATCTAAACCTTCTACTTTTTTATAGATATAAGGGATAGACTGTAGGGCATAAGCCTCACGGGCTTCTTTGGTGCTGAATAGTGAGGTAATGGTTTCTGTGCTGTATGCCTTGACAGGTATTCTCTTGGTTTCGCTGTCTTCTTCTGTTTCTATTTTTCTTTCTTCGGGTTTAAATCCATTTTGAGGAAGTTGGTATTTACGAAACCTACTTCCAGATAGAGGCTCTGTAATTTTGATGGTGCGTGTGATGGTTTCTACATTCTGGACATACTTCTGTTCTTTTCGGATAAACCCCTCTATCTCTTCATATCGATTTACTTTATAAAGGTAAAAAAGCCCGTCACTGGTAGCCACAAAAAGAGAATCATTGGCTGTGAGGAGGCTTTCTATGTTGCCCACCAAGCCCGCATAGCCTGAGAAAGTACGCACAGGCAAGCTGATGTCTGCCCTGCTGATGCCTTGTGCATGGCATATCCAGATACCTCCTTGCCTGTCATTGCAGAGTGCAAATACTTCATCATCCAGCAGCCCCGTTTGATAGTTGAGGAGATACTCCGTCTGTCTTGTTTTTTTGTGAATGATGATGACTCCCCCTGAGAGTGTGCCTAGAGCCATTCGGTCATTGCCCAGTGCAAGCCCTGTCTGTATTGCATTTCCTTTGATGTATTCTAAGGCTTCCGAAACATAAATCTGTATTTTTTGCCCGTCAAATACATACATATGCTGATTACTAAGCCCTAGCAGTACGCTGTGATTATCAAGGGGGATGGCAGCCTTGATATATAGGTTGGCATACATGGCTGTATTAGGGATGGCATTCATGCCTTTTTCTGTGAGTTGGTAGAGCCCCTTGCCTCGTATGTTGAGGTATATTTTTTCACCTATCTGGGTCATTCCTAAGAAGACACGGTCGGGCTGCACTTTCCAGGATTGTGTGATTTTGTGTGTTTTTTGAGATACCTGAAAGACTTCTTTCTCACTATAAAAATAGATAAATGCTTTGCTCATCAAAATACGGTTAATTTCTCCAAAATCTGCTTTTTGTTTGAGCAGGCTTACATACTGGTCTTTGCCTGTTTTGAGTGTTTGGAGGTATCCAAAATCATTGCGGCAGCCTACATAAACAGACCCCGAGGGGTTTTTATCAGTAAGTAGGGCATAAGGAGTGCTGTTGGTGCGGATGATGTCCCAAGCTGCCCCATCATAAGAAAGCACGCCCTTTTTATTGGCAAAATACATCAGTCCGTTATTTCCTTGTGTGGCTGCTAGGTTGCGGGGTTCTATATTTTTGAGAGGGATTTCATAATTTTTCAGGAATAAATCACCGCTTTGTGCAGAGAGTTGAAGTAGTGATGCATAGCCAATGATTAAGAGAACTAGAAAATATTTTTTCGTCATTTTTTGAAGATATTTTTCTGAAAAATTAACAAAATCAATGCCTAAGCCCTCCAAAATTACACAATTAATACTACAAGCCGAAAAGAAGATTTATTTACTTGCTCACCCTTATCTAAATTCTTGATGTATGCCATTTTTGATGTGTTATAGCAATACAATGGATTGGCATATGCTTTACTGAAAACCAAATAAAATATTGAAAAATACCATGTCTATAATGCTCCCCAAAATTAGCACCACAGTATAAGATGCAAAATTGTTATTAAATAGAGTTATTACTTATTGATAATGAGGGGTATATTCTTTAATTCTGAGTAATTCATCGAATATATTCAAAAATATGGAAACAAGAAGCAGTATCTTTAATAATGTAAAGAATGATAGACAATTTAGGTCAAATACGGATTTATTAAAAGAAGAGTTTAAGAAATTAAGTGAGAGATTTGTCCAATTTTACAAGCCAAAAGTTTATCAAGTAACTGAGAATTATACCTTTGAGAGAGCTATCCAAGATCCATCAGAGGGACTTTTTTTAGTTTTATGTTATAAAAAAATTAGCCAACTTTCTATGTACTTGGGCTTTGTTTTGGGTTTTCAAATAAGATAGCTCATGAGTATATGAAATTATTTAAAGGAATTCTACATTAATGTTTATCTTCGTAAGGGGTGCTACCCAAACGAATATTTATGGATGAAAAAGAAATGGAAGAATTTTTTGGACTAGAACACGAATTACTCATAGATGCTACTGAAAGACCAACGCAATGTCCTAAGAATGAGGAACTTCAAAAAGAAGGGTATAGCGGAAAAAAAGTACATACCTTAAAAAATACTGTAATTAGTGGTAAAAATCAATGGATTTATTTTTTAGGTAAAACAATATCAGGGGGAAAGACACATGACTTTAAGTTGCTAAAAGAAGAGTTTGAGGTAGGAATAAACTGGTTTAAGAATTTTAAAGTTTGGTTAGATTTAGGTTATCAAGGATTTGCAACTATTTTATGAAGGTAAGCAGCTATCAATGCCAATAAAGAAATCTTGTAAGAGTAAAAAAAACTATCCCAAGTTTAACAGATGAATAAAAAAAACATAACAAAGAAGTGAGTAAAGTTAGAATATTTGTTGAAAACGCAATTGGAAGAATGAAGAAGTATCACATCTTAAATTACAAATTTAGAAACAGAACTACTCATTTTGAAGATGAAATAATTGAACTTTGTGCAGGTTTAGCAAACTTCAAAATAAAAATTAAAAACGTAAATCATTGATAATCAATAAACTAACACTTGTATTTCATAAAAAAGATGTGTCATTTTTCAAAAATGACACGTCTTTTAGTGAGAGATTTACTATCTGTAAAGCCTAATCTTTTATTGCTTTATCAATTTCAAAGTAAATACCTTGCCTTGTTCGGTTTGGAACTGCAAGAGATAGAGCCCATTTACCCAATTGACTGCTTGCTTTTTAAGACTTTCTTGGATTTCTTCCAATGTGCCTTGTTGTTGCAAAATTTGCCTGCCCGCTTGTGTAAGTACTCGAAGGGTGGTTTTTTGCTGTATCTGCAAATCTTCTGAGCCTTCCAGTACAAGTCTGCCAAGTGTGTTATCTTGAATGGGGTTAGGATAGATTCGCACAAAGTCAAGTGATGCGCCTTCTACCATTATAATATTGCTGTAGCTAAATGTACCATCAAAATCCATTTGCTTCAGGCGATAATAAGCAGTACTTGTGGCTTCTCTGTCTGTGTATTGATACTCTAGACGTTCTATGGAGTTACCCGCGCCGTCTATCCAAGCAATTTTTTCAAAATGAAGCGCATCTTGGCTTTTTTCTATTTCAAAACCTGCATTGTTTTCTTCGGAGGCAGTTGTCCATTTGAGTTGTGCTTGTTCGGCATTGAGGCGTTGTGCTTCAAAAGAAAGCAGGCGAATGGGCAGTGGTGCATTGCTTTGCGCTATCACGATTTGACTGAAACTTGTAATGCCCGCAAACTCTAAATAGTTTTCTTCGGTATTGATGGCACTTGCCTCAAAGCTCTGCCAAGCATCAGTATCTGCATTGGAGGCTCTTTTGTACATAGTGTAGTTACTTGCGCTACCATTAAGAAGAAAATCTTGCGGTAAATAAAAACGCAAAGTCATTTCGCTCAAATTGTCTTTGTTGCCAAAGTTATTGATTACCCAATAATCTTCATGTTTGACAGCACCTCCAGCGGGTTCTACCAAGGCAGGGGCAGTATTTTCTAATTTACTGACTACTACCTCACCTATTGGTGCAGTAGCCCCAAATTGAACCCTTACATCAGTTTCTCCAAAGTGTATTCCTTGGTTAGCACCTCCATTGGCACGTGCAGATAGCCCGCCAGCCACAGGCAAGGTCGCTTCAATGCGATTTTCTGGTAACATTCCTGCACTCCAAGTAGCTTCTAACTCACCCACCAAATCGCTATGCTTTGTGCCTATTTCTTCATTGAGTTGCAAGTAAGATACCAGTCCTGACTCTCTGCCACTCAAAGTAAGGTGCATATTTTCTCTGATTTGTGCTTGTGTACGAGCGATGCCCCAGATACGCACTTCGTCTATATGTCCATTGAAGAAGCGATTGGCAGCACCTGCATTTGCGCCTATCATTACAGGATTGTTGTTGTTATTCATCACTTGATTGACATTAGAAGTTCCCTCCAACACACCATCTATATAGATTTGAAGCTGCGTACCTGTATAAACACCTGCTATGTGGTGCCATTTGCCGTCATTGATTTCTGTGGTGCTGTTTACTTGCCTGATTCCGTTACCATTGTTGATGGCAAAGTTTATCAAGTTGGTTTCGTTGTTGCGGTGTAAACGCCAGCTATTGTTGCCCTTCGTAACGATGGCCTGCCAAGCACGGTCAAAAGCGGTGATTTTTACCCAAGCCTCTACGGTTACTTGATTGGTGAAATCAAATTTTGATTCCTCTGATAAGGTCAAGAAATCATTTACGCCATCAAAATTTAGTGCTTTGCCTGCGCTTCGGCTTACTTGTGCAATGCTACGAATTGCAATAGTATTGAGTGGGTTGTCATTGGTAAGGGTGGCTTGGGTGAGGCTTGCTTGAGAGAAAGCTGCCCCTAAGTTATTTCCGTTTTCGGCATCTTCTGCTACATCATATACCAACCAAAAATAATTGATGCCTTGCTCTAGCATTTGGGCAAATCCATTGAAAGTAAAATTGCCTTGAGGATTATCCAATATGCTGATAAGTTGGGGATTGCTAAATGAATCATTCAAGCCTGTATAGTAAAGTTTTGCACGCTCAATGTTCTCTGTTTGGCTGGTGCCTTCAGTGCTGAAAGTAAATGATTGTGCTGCATTCTGATTAAAATTAGGGATTTCAACACGCATCATCATACGGTCTTGCAGCCCAGCCAAGGCTTGAGTGATGGCTGCAGGTTTGAGTTTGAAAGTAGGCTCAAAAGGAATGACCTCTATGGCATTGATGAGGGCATTGTTGGTAACATTTCTAAACTGAATGGTAAGCAATTCATCAGCTACTGTGATATAAAATTCTTCTTGAATGGCTCTAGCACTGCCTCCTGCTTTTTCAAAAATATCAAAATTGGTAAGTCTTCTCACGCTTTCTATGTCCACGTGAAATCTTCGGCTACCTACCCCGCCTGCAACTGCTACATCAAAATAATTTTCAGAGAAATGGAGTACTACTTTGTAAGTTCCGTTTGCTACAGGAATGTTGTAAGTTGATGCACCATAACGCTCCGTTCTGTAAAGCACATCATCATCTGTATTGGCTATTTCGAGATTGGCAGCGTGATTAAATGCTGTTCCGCCTGTTACGTATGTATCATTGATGAATGTATCGCCAGTTGTACTTGTATAAGCATCTCCATTGTTTTTGCCTGTATTGATTCTAAAAGTAGAAAGTACTGTAG
>JAABSX010000037.1 GCA_011390205.1 Microscillaceae bacterium
AAAAATAGACAGACTTTAATCTTCTATTTTCAAAAAAATTAGGATTATTGTTATATCAACTCAAAATCCTCCCCAAACTATTCCCATACAAATCCTGTGCTTTGGCACTTGTTATCAAAGTTTCGCCTTTGACTTTGAAATCTGCTGCACTTACTAGCCCTAAAGCGGCATAAGGGAAATCTGCTTTTTCCATAAAATCTTCAAAGGCTTCTTTGTTTTCGGGTTTGATAGATACGATGACTCGGCTGCCACTTTCACCAAATAGATAAGCATCTTGGCGAATGTTCGGGAAGGTTTTCACCTCAAAACCGAAGCCTCGAGGCATAGCAGACTCTGCGAGGGCGATGAATAAACCTCCTTCTGAAATGTCGTGGGCAGATTGTAGGTGTCCGTTTCTGATTAAGCCTTTGACGGTTTGCTGTAGTTTGGCTTCTTGCTCTAGGTCAAAGGCGGGGGCAGTTGATTTTTTGATTTGATGGTAATTATAGACATATTCTGAGCAGGCAATGTCTTCTTTTGCTTCGCCTATCAAGTAAATCAAATCCCCTTCTTGCTTAAAGTCTAGGGTCATGCGGTGTGCAGGGTCTTCCAAAATGCCTAGCATACCAATTGTAGGCGTAGGGAATACAGCATTGCTTACATTGCCTCCGTCTTTGCTGACGGAAGAAGATTGATTGTAAAAACTCACATTTCCACCTGTTACAGGGGTTTCTAGTTTTTCGCAAGCTTTAATAATGCCTTGAATACTTCCCACAAACTGCCAATATACTTCGGGATTGTAAGGATTACCAAAGTTGAGGTTGTTGGTGATGGCTACAGGTTCGCCACCAGCACAGACTACATTGCGTGCCGATTCGCAGACTGCCATCATTGCCCCTACTTCGGGGTCGGCGTGGACGTAGCGTCCGTTGCAATCCACACTAATCACAATGGCTTTGTCGGGTTTGCCGCCTTGTGGGGGTTTTACCCAAACGATGCCCGCATCAGCAGGTTCGGTGCTGTTGGCATTGGCAGTGCCTACCATAGAGTCGTATTGCTCATAGACCCATTTGCGTGAGCAGATATTGGGGTGGCTGAGTAGAAATTCGGCAATTTTTTGGTATTCAGCAAGGTCTTTGGGTTCGGGGACTTGGCTAATAGTGAATTTTTTGAATTCTTGGTAGTAGGCAGGTTCTTTGTATTCGCGGTGATAGACGGGTGCGCCTCCTCCTAGCACGAGTGATTCGGCAGGCATTTGGGCCACTAATTCTCCTCCTTGGTAGAAGTCAAGGTTTTCACCTTCGGTTACTTCTCCGATTTGGACACAGTTCAAATCCCATTTTTCAAAAATATCTAAAATCGTCTTTTCTTTGCCTTTTTCAGCCACTACAAGCATACGCTCTTGAGACTCAGAAAGCAAAATTTCCCAAGCTGTCATATTTTGTTGGCGTAGAGGCACTTTGTCAAGGTCAATCACCATGCCGTGTTTGCCTTTGGCACTCATCTCAGAAGTAGAGCAGATAATCCCAGCCGCTCCCATATCTTGCACGCCTATCACACAACCCGAGGCAATCACCTCAAGGGTAGCTTCTAGCAGGAGTTTTTCTTGGAAGGGGTCGCCTACTTGCACAGCGGGCAGGTCGTCCATAGAGGTTTCGGTGAGGTCTTTGGAGGCAAAAGCTGCCCCGTGAATACCGTCTTTGCCTGTGGCAGAACCTACGATAAAAACAGGATTGCCTACGCCATAAGAAATCGCACTGGCAGTTTTGCCCACTTCTACAATCCCTGCCGAGAAAGCATTTACTAAAGGATTAGTATTGTAACATTCATCAAACATCAGTTCACCTGCCACTGTAGGCACGCCAAAGGCATTGCCATAATCACCAATGCCTTTTACTACTCCTTTGATGAGGTGTTGGGTATGTTTTAAGTTAGGGTCTCCAAATCTAAGGGTATTCATTTGGGCAATTGGGCGAGCTCCCATCGTGAAAATATCTCTATTGATGCCACCCACGCCTGTAGCTGCTCCTTGGTAGGGCTCAAGGGCGGAGGGGTGATTGTGTGATTCTATTTTGAAGGCACAAGCCAAGCCATTGCCTATGTCCACCAGACCCGCATTTTCTTCACCAGCTTCGGCGAGCATACGGGGAGAAGTTTTGGGTAGTTTTTTGAGCCAGACGATTGAGTTTTTATAAGAGCAATGCTCCGACCACATCACAGCGTAAGCACTGAGTTCGTTAAAATTGGGTGTACGCCCTAGTATTTCAGTAATTTTCTCGAATTCTCCGTCAAGAAGTCCTAATTTTTTGGCAGTTTCTACGGTAGGGGTCATGGGTGTTTGATTTGCGTTTTAAAAAATTCTAAGGCAAAGTTAATAAGGATTAGGAATTGATAAATAAAAATTTGTGTACAAATCCAAAATCTTCTTGTAATCCTGTTCTAAGTTATGAATGATTAGGCTATTAGGTACACTGTTTCATAAATTTATTCATACAGTAGCTTGAGCCTTTGGCTCGGGTAGTGTACACCCGAAACTGGAGTTTCAGTCTACTGATGTTTTATATCTTTTTCCTGTAATTCTCTTTGTAAAGATTCTCTGAAAGGTAATTTTTTGACTTTTTGGTAGCGTTTGCATTTTGTGCAAGGGATGTCTTCTCGTGGTGGTTTTTCACCCAGCAGCATGGCTTTGGCATACTGGTATTTCTCACTTTGTAGGCTTTGGGTGAGTCCGTCTTGGAGTACATTTCCAAAATCCCCAAAATGATTGACACAGCAGCCGAGTAGTTTTCCGTCCCAGTTGATTTGTGGGGCAGTCCAGAGCTGGAGGCAGGCAGGAGAGTAGAGTTGTTGGTTTTTTTCTTCGTATTCGTTGATGTTGCTTACATCTTGGAGGGTATCTTGCTTTATTTTTTCAGGATTTTGGATGGGAAATTTTTTGGGTGTGTAGTTAAATTTTGCTTTGAAGTCCATGTTTAATTCTTCTGCAATTTTTTTGGCTTCTAAGATTTGGTGCTCATTATGCCCAAAGATGATAAATTGCCATTTGAGTTTGGGGTATTTGGCGTTGTATTTTTCTTTGAAGTGGTTAATTTGTTCAATATTATCGAGTACTTGTTGGAGGTTTCCCCCTTCTCTATAGATTTGATAGGCTTCTTGTGTAGTGCCATCTATGGATACTTTGAGTTTATAAAACTGGTATTTTACAAGGGTTTCTGCCATTCCGAGGGGGAGGTGATTGAGGTTTACGCCATTGATGGCAGAGAGTTTAATCTTTTTTTGGAAGGCATATTTGATGATTTCGGGCAGTTCGGGGTTTAAGAAAATCTCTCCGTAGTTAGAGATTTCGATGCTTTGGATGGAGGGGTTTTGCTTGATTAGTTTCTTAAAAGTATCAAGGCTGAGGTTTCCCCAGCCGATGGAATTGCCTTTTTGGCGTGTTAGTCTTAGTCCAGTGATGCACAGAGAGCATTTAAGCTGGCATTTGCTAGATACTTCTAGGCGGATATGCCTTGGCTTTGGTTGGTAGCTTGCGAGGTCTGTGGGCAACTGTCTGCCAAAAAGCCTGTCAGTTTTCAGGACTGAGAATAATCTTTTCCATACTTCCTTTTTCATGGGTATTGAGTGTGAGGTTAAAGTCTGTAAAATGCTCTACAATAAATTCTATATTGTCCTTTTTATTAAGTTCTGAGAACAGTATCAATACCTTATTATCTGCACTTAGCTTCCAAGTGCCTTGGTCGCTTTGGTTATTTTTGAATATTTGGTAAGTGCCGTCTTTTTCAAATTTGTAGTAGATATCATCTACAAAATCCACTTCTCTCCAGATTGCATTTTCGGGGAGACTATCTGTGAGGTTTGTGGCTATTTTCATTTCTCTGACTTTCCAAGTGTTGATAATGTCGGTCTGTAGGTCATAGTGATTACAGCCAAATACAACACTTAGCAAGAAAATACAAAAGCCGAGTTTTATTTTTGGTAGCATAGATATGATTCTGATATTTTTCATGCATCTGTAAGTGGATAATTTACAAGCAAAAATAAAGAGAATTATTGATTTGTGGATAGTTAGGGCTCGGCGTGTTTATTGTGTCTGGTGATTTTATTTCTGATAAAATCTCTCATTTTCATTTTTATCTTTATTTTCTCATCATCTTGGTGCTTTTCTATGACTTTCTTTTTGAGTTTTCTTTCTATAAATTTATGGAGAGGCATAAAAAGAAGTGCCAAAACTACATTTGCGAACAAGATGAGCATAGGGCTGCCTTCAGCATAGACATCTGCAAAGGGCATAATCATAATCAGGATAAACCGAAATAAGAGCAGCAACGTCAGGAATATCAGACTTTCAAGGGTATACTGGGGGATGTCAAATTTTCCGAGTGCGAATATTACCCCAAACAATATAATGAAAATAATAAAAATGAAAGAGTACTGCACATTGTCTCGCCGTTTTTTATCTTTGATTTCTTTTTCGATGGCACGTTCTTTTTGAATTTTAGCAAGTTGCTCTTTTCTTTCTTTGATGAAGGTTTTCTCTAGATTTCTAATTTCCTTGGATTTTTCTATCAAAAACACACTGTCTTTTACACTGGTGTGCAAGAGGTAATAATGGTAAGCCTCTTGGTAATTGCCTACTGTGGCGTAGGCTTCTGAGAGAATAAAACTTGCTTCTTTGATGCCTTCATTGGTATGGGAGTCTTGGGCTATCATCAAAGCCTTGAGTGCAAACCGCAGTGCTGTCTGGTATTTGGCAAGTTTATAATAAACATCTGCGATGCTGCTGAGAGACTGGGCCGTTCCTTTTTTGTATTGCAGTTCTTCGAATATTTCTACGGCTCTTTTGTATTTGTCTAGAGCCTGCTTATAGTCGCCTCTGAGTTTATAAATCTCACCAATGTCCAAAAGACATTCAGCTACTTTTAATCGGTTGTTGTTTTTTTCGGCAAGGGGCAACGCCAGAAAGAGGTATTTTCGGGCACGAGTATAGTCTAGTTTGCTTCTGTAGGCAAGCCCAATGGTTCTGAGGCTTTGTGAGACTCCCTCTTGATAGTTTACTTTCTGGGCAAGATTAAGTGCTTGCTCTCCATATTTGATAGATTTATCGGGGTCAAAGTTGCGGTACTCCCAGGCTAGTGAGGAGAGTACCTCTACTCTTTGTGAATCACGTGCGGCGGGTATGGTCTGTAACAAGCTATCTATGGCATTTTGATTTTGTGCTTGTGCCAGACTGCCCAGAAAGCATAAAATAGATACAAAAAATGCTTTTACAGAAATGGTGTTCATTGGTGTTTTAGACTAAAAGTTGATATAGATTTCACCTCTATAAATAGCAAAATTAAAGCCAAGCCTGCTCTCAAAAGTGATTAATATGGCAATAAATGTACTTTGTGTTATAAACTATGACTTGATAAGTAAATAGGCTGATTACCAATGCATTGCACAAAATAGGGTATAAACTGAATATATTCAGTTACCTAAAAAAAATGTACTTGCTTTTAATAATGGGGCAAATTGCTTTTAGTCTAATCTGTATGGTATATGAATGTGGTTAAGGCTAACTTTTATTGCATTTTTTGGACTTTATTTCTGCCTGTACCATAGAGAATATGTCCCAGCATTTGAGGGGACATCGCATGGGAGAGTTGTCTTTTTTCTGAGCGGCAAGGATGGCTGATTCTACTTTCTTCTTTACTTTTTCGTGCATAATATTTTAAAACTCTCTTTTTATTTAGTGTATTTTTCTGGTTTTTACGTATTTCGGGGTAGGCACTTTTAGGATGTAATCTTTCTCTAAAAGGAAATATGGAAGCCAAGTTGTTCTTAAGCATTAGAATTAGGTGATGAGGGGTGATTCACACATACATACAACCCATTGCCGAAAACTCATGACTATTCATTCTTCTTTATGTGCATATCTACAAACGACTAGATAACTTATGAAAGGGCTTTTTAGTTTGAAAAATCACTTAGTATTAATTTTTATCATTTAATTTACAACCTCAAAACATTCATAAATCTATTTTTTTCTTTAAAAAGACATAAAATGCCCAAAATAGCCTACATATCCCCTAAAATACTGATTGATAAGGTAAGTAAATTGGTCAAAGAAAAATGGGTCAATGGCAGCGAACAAACTCAAAAAGGTACGACTGAAGCGAAACCCAATAAAAAAGCACAAGCATCAATAGAAGAGGAAACATCTCTGCCTGATTGGGCAAAACTAGGCGACACTTCGGAGCTTGTGCCCGAACTCCAAGACAGCACTGACAGCACTGATGCCCAAGAAGAGGATACACGCTTTCAAATTTCTTTGCAAGACCTCAAAACGATGCACACTTCTCTGGTGCATTTCCAAAAATACCTCAAAGCAAAAGGACAGACCCAAAGAGCCCAAGAGGTGGCTGCCCTCCACGAAAAGGTGGATGGATTTATCAGAATACAAGAGTCTTTGGGAGAGTAATTTGATTTATTTATCTCCCACTACTACTTCTATCAGATGGGCTGTATCCAAGTATTTCCTTGCCATTTCCCGTATTTCTTCGGGGCTGATTTGCTGTATGGTCTGCAGACAAGTCTGGTAAAACTCATAGCCTAGCTGGTTAAAATAAATAGATTTGAATACTTCTGCAAGTTCAAAAGGTGTATTGAGCATCCCTGCAAAAGCCCCTAGCATATAGCTTCTGACTGTGCTGAGCTCGTCTTCTGTGATGAGTTCTTCTTGTAGTATTCGGATTTCCTTGTAGATTTCGTCCAGTGTCTGCTGTGTCAGTTCTTTTTTTACATCTGTGCCTATCACCCAGTAACCTGCTCGGCGCAGCATAGCCAGTTGGGAGTAGATGCCATAAGTAAAGCCTTTCTCTTCTCGGATATTTTTCATCAGTCTAGAGCCATAGTAGCCTCCCAGTATTTCATTGACGACTGCTATTTTGGGGTAATCAGGGTGTGATTTGGTAAACAATGCCCCTCCCACACGGATAGAAGATTGTAATTTATCAGGGCGTACTATCAGTTGTTTTCTTTCTTGTGGGAGTATAGGCGAGATGAGATCAGTGTTTTCTTCTGTATTCTCCAGGCCTTGGATGGGCCATTTTTCTATTTTTTGGAAGATTTGCTGCCCTTGTTCTTCTTTAAAATTTCCTATCAATATTAAATCAAAAGGCTTTTGGTAGAGATACTTCTGGTAGTGGGTCTGTAGGTCTGAAGTCTGTATCTGTGTTACATCTTCTGCTTTCAAGACCCTGCCATAGGAGTGTTCTTCTCCAAAAAGATTTTCTTTGAATTTTACGGAAGCAAGGAAGGCGTTTTTTTCGAGGCTGACTTCTATATTTTGCAGAGTAAGCGCTTTGAGCTGTTGCAGCTCTTCCTCAGGGAATGAAGGTTGCTGGATTAACTCTTCCAATATTTCAAAAAATTTTTCCATATAGCGTGATAAGCCCATGATGCTGATACTGAGCCTTTCTAAACCTTGATTAAACTCAATAAAACCGCCCAGCTGGTCTATGGCTTCGTTTATCTGGGTAGAGCTTCTTGATTTTGTGCCTTCTCCTAGCATTTTAATCATAAAAAAAGAAGCGCCGTGCTGCTGCTCATAGTGGCTGCCTGCCTGAAAGATGAGTTCTATCTTAAACACCTCTTGTACTCCCGCCTTGAGTGTATGGCAGCGGATGCCATTGGAGAGTACTTGGTTAGATAATGGCAAGATGTCTAAGTGTTTTATTGTCTGAAAAGTGGGTGGCGTATTTCTGTCAAGCATTTTTCTTGTAGATTTATAAAAAAACCTTGCAAACGATGAGTAAGCAAGGTAGTGTAAATTTGTTTTGCGAAGATACTTAAGAATTATCAAAAAGTGCTGTGATTCTAAAGTAGCTTTTCTTTTTAGTTGATTTCAGAGCCTTCATAGACCCTTTCTTGTGCTTTCTTAAAATTGAGTGAAAGCGTAAACCTCAGTGTTTCTGCCAAGGGGTTACCCTGCTGCTGGTTTTGGGGGATAAGGTACGCCACGTCAAAAGCAAAATTATTGTAATTCAGCCCTGCTCCGATACTGAAATACTTGCGGTTTCCTTTGTTTCGGGCTTCATAAAAATAGCCTGCTCTAGCCGCAAACACATCCTGCCCTTCGGTGTTGTAGTATTTATACTCTGCACCTGCTGATATCATTATCTCTTGTAGCTCTTCACTAAAGCCATCAGGAGCATCAGTAAATGAGCCAAAAATACCACTCAAGAGTGTTCGATCTCTTGGGTCTTCTCCTTTGATGATTTGCCCCTGGCTATTGACCAATGGAGGAGAAGGCACCAAAAGCTTGTTAAAATCTATGGCTACAGTCAGCTTGTTGCGTTCCAGAGGGTCTAGGCTACTTGTGAGCGCCGTACCGATTCGTAGGTTAGTAGGGATGAAATCTTGCTCATTTTGATTAGAATAAGAGATTTTCGCACCGATATTAGAGATAATCGCTCCGAATGCAAGTGTAGCAGGTCTTCCCGAAACTTGAAATTCATCATTGCTATAAAAAAAAGACACATCTGCAGCACCTGTGGTGCCTGGGCGGCTTTCTTGCTGATTGGGCAGCACAAGATTGGCGGAGAGGTTAGAGTGGATAAACCTTCCCGTAACACCCACACCTATTTTGTCAGAGAGTTTTCTAGAGTAAGAGGCTGCAAATGCAAATTCTCTTGGCACAAAATCAGTGATGGGTTGCCCATTATTGTCTGTAAACTGGATATTGCCCATATTAAAATAACGCAGTGAGGCAGCAAAAGTCTGCTGCTTGTCTATCTTATAGTAGCCACTTAAAAAAGCAAGGTACATGTCATCCACTAAGTTGCGGAGCCAAGGGCTATATGAAAACGATACGGCATAATCTTGAGTAGCAAAGGGGAGCTTGGCGGCATTCCAGTAAATAGAATTGGCATCGGGAGAGAGGGCAGCACCTACATCACCCATAGCTGCGGAGCGGGCATCAGGGGCTATGCTCAAAAACGGAACGGCTGTAGTAATCGGGCGACGGCTCGTATCCTGCCCTAGAATGACGCTCGTGGGCTGGGCAAGCGTAGGATAAAAACTTCCTGTAAGCAAAAGCAGTAGGATGAGTGTTGATTTTAGGGTATTATTCATGTCTTGTTATTTTCGAATAGATTAATGCAGTTATAAAATAAAAATTGTTCTTTTTCTTTAAATTTTTGTGTATTTGAAGGATAAGTCGAATCTGCAAACTTAGTCAATCACCAGCAATTTTTGGCGAGTACTCGCAGAAACTCCGAGCGTGCTTGATTTTAAAGTGATTTGATATACATAAATTCCATTTTCTACTCTATTGCCTTGTTGGTCTAGTCCGTTCCATGTCAGTCTAACGCTGTCTGTGCTGTTATTTATATTTTCTTCAAATTGCCTGACAAGCTGCCCTTGCATATTAAAGATTTCTGCACGGACTTTCAGATTCTCACCTGTTAGATTATGCCCAAATTCAAAATTAGTTTGTGCATTCATAGGGTTGGGGTAGTTTTTAAAGTTGATTATCTGCAATGAGGGTTCTACCCAAAACTCAATTTCAGCTTTTTGCAAGTTGTTGTGTGTATCCCACACACTCAAGCTCAGCGTATGTTTGCCAGGGCTAAGCCCCCTGAGTGGATAGGCAATGCTTCCGTATTGGTAGCTATTGATTTGCTGTGTAAAATAATCATTCAGTATGATAACCTTGCCCAAATCACCATCTAGTACGGCAGTTATCTCGTGCCCGATGCCTGCCCTAGAAATATTAATTCCGTGATTATCAAAAATCTGAGCCATCAACAGCACATTCGGCCCTACGATGTCTCCATTCACAAAATCCTCATTATCAAGGTAAAGTGAAATTTGGGGAGGAGTATTGTCATTGGCTGTATTGCTTGTGCTGCCCCCTATGATGATTTTTTGATTGCCTCCACTGGCATCTTCTAGCCCCGAATTTGGCTGTGCATACATAATAATTTTACCAAAGTCAGATTGGTAGTTGATGTCTTTGGGGAGTGTGAATGATACTTCAAATTTTCCGTTCTCTATGCTCGCCCTACCTCTAAAAAGAGGATGCTCATGTACTTTAAAATCCATTACATTGGCAGCCTTTCCGAGCGTTTGTCGGGTTTCTCTTTTATCAAAAATCTCAATGTCAAGCAGTCCTTCATAATTTTGCAGTGCTGCGCCTGAGGCACTTTGGATTTCTCCATTGAGTTTGATGAGGGCAAGTGCTTTGAGTGTGTCAGTGTAGGTGCTGATGTCTTGCTCATTGATGTGTGTGATGATTGCCTTGTGCTTAGGGTATGCCATTTTCATAGAAGGGTCTCCGAGCATAGAGAAATTTCGGTTGATGCTCCCGTTCAGGCTATTGTTTTTGGTATATTTTAGAATATCTCCTAATCGGGGCATTTCTCCTGTTTGAGGGTCTATTGGCTCAAAGGCATTCTCATAAAAAGCCTCATTGAGTAAAAAATTAGTACTAGAAAACACAGGCCTGGTGGTGGTGATGAGGGCTACTCCTCCACCATTTTGGCTAAGAAGTGCTACTTCAGCCCCTGAGGTTTCATCAGGGTTATCATATCTACCAAATTCACAGGTGGCAGTTACAAACACAGAGAGTCTATGGGCATTGCTCCATTGGGGGATGTTGGGTGTTTCCAAGATTTTTTCATCGGTCCAGCCTCTTTCTGCCCCGTGCCCCGTAAAATTGGTGATGAGAGTGCCTTCTTCTATATTTTGGTTGATGGCTTGGGTCATATCAGGGCAAAGCTCACCATTGGGTGTAGAGATTTGCTCAAAAGCATCAAGGTAAAGCTTGGTGATTTTTACATGCTCATATTGGTTTTCTAGTATTTCGGTGAGTCTTTCGGCATCTCTTTGGTGCGTATTGCTGTCTCCATCATCTGCCACGAAGGTAACTTGATTTCGCCACTTGCCGAGTGTTTGTGGGCTTTGGGCATAATGGATTAATTTATCTACGATTGTGCGGGCTTCTGCATTGTTGTTTACAGGCAATCTTCCGATGCCTATTTCCAATGTATGATCACCTGCACTGCTTTCAGCCCACTCGCCTTCATTATCTTCCAAAAACCCAAAGTAATCATCTGAAGAGTAGCTAAAAATGGGGTGCAAAGATTGCCTAGACTCATAGACAGGCACCCAGTTGGCGTTGCCTGCAATGCGGTCTTTGTAATCATAAGAAGCATCTCCGAAAAGTAAAAGATACTTGAGGGTTTGTGCATCTCTTTGATAGAGCATCCGCACAAAATCACGGATGGCAGTCAGGTCTCTTTTGCCCGAAGAAAACTCATTGTAAATCTCTTCGGTGCTTACTACGGCTACAGAGAGTCCGTCATGGCTTTCTCTAAAATCTGCCAATCTCTGTGCCTGAGCCCTAAAAACAGGGTGCGTAACGATGAGCAAATTGGGCACAGTGAGGGCGTGTAGGTTTTGCCTACTGACAGCATGCAGCCGTATGGGTTTGGGAAAATCTGCCCCTTGCCATAGCACAAACTGCCGAAGTGTGCCCGCAGTAGCTGCCGTAAAACTTAGCTGCCCCCCAGAAACAGTGCTTTCTTGTAATCTAGGGCGGAGGGGGTTGCTGATGTCCCATACTTTTGTGTCAGTGCTTGCCCCTGCCACCACAAAACGGCTGTGGCTGTGCTGCCTACTCTCCAAATTCTGAAAAACGGTCTGTGTTCCGTATAGCCTCAGGGCTCTTTGGTAGTTGATATTCAGGTAGTTAAGGTATCCTGTGCCATTGTTTCCATTGGCAAGGTAAGTAAGGCGGATATCCATTTGATTGGGATTGCTGAGCAGTGATGCCGAGAACTGAAACGTATTTTCAGCATCTCTGCCTTTGAAGTCATAGGTTTGATTGCTGACTGGTAGGATGCTTTGCTCACCGATGAGCTGCCCTGTGCTCGTAGAGATTTGAAAATTAGAGGTTTGATTGGCACGTGCCATGACGGCTGCGTTGAGGGTGATTTGAGAGTTGGGAACAAGCCCTTGTGTATCAAATCTAAAATCATGGACATTTTGGAAGCCGAAGGTTTCACCATACCAAACCCGCCCTGATTGGATGATGCTCTGTAAATCTTTTTCGTGGTGAATGGCTTCATCAAAATAATCAGCAGTGAAAGTCGCTCCTGTGAGTGAGGCTTGGCTTGCTATCTCTAAACCTGGATTGTTACTGATGTTTAGGTAATAATAAGCTGTATCGGCATAGATATTTTGCTGTTGTTTGAGGATGCTTTCATTATTTTCTAATTTCCATTCGTGTGGGCCTTGAGCATAAAACAAGATATAATCTTGTGCATCAAATTGTGCATCTTGAGCACCTACCCTCAGGATGGCATTTTCTTCCAAATCATCTATGCGTGGGCTCGCATTTGGCTGAGGGAGCATTCCCGCCCCATTTCCATAGATTCGGAGGTGATTGGGGTTGAGAGAGGCCGTACTTATGCCTGCATCCCTGAGCCATTGGGCATCTATTTTGTAGATGCCCGCCTCAGTGATACCTATTTTGTACCAGCTTCCTTCTGCCAATACAGAGTTTGCTGCAAATTGGGCTTGGGTATCAAATAAACTTACTAAAGTAAGTAGTGCTGTCATCACGAAAGCCCTACGGAGGCTTGTGTTCCTCTGCTTCATCACATTATCATTAAAATTGGCAAACCATTTTTTGTATAGAATAAATGGCATAACAATATGTTTATTAGTAGAGGTTTTTTCTATAAGCCGAGTTTTGTTTTGTTATCAGTGAAGCAAAAGTATGTAAAAACTATAAAAAGGAAAAAAATATTTTTTAAGGGCGTCTTTGCAGGGTGTTTTTGAGCAGGTGTGTATAGACTCTTTTTGCAAATTAATTTGTAAATCCTCCGTTTCTTGCCCAACTTTGCGATGGGTAAGGAAGGCGCTTGATTCATACAAAGGGACTGAACTTATCTCTACTTATATTTTAAATTAACCAAAGAAATAGATTATGTCATTATTATCCATTGGTACTGTTGCTTTTGATACCATAGAAACGCCCTTTGGCAAAGCCGAGCGAGTCATAGGAGGTTCATGCTCTTACATTGCATTGGCAGCCTCTTATTTTACGCCCAAAGTAAATATTGTGGCAGTGGTAGGAGATGATTTTCCTGAAGAAAAAATCCAAGTTATGAACCAGCACGGCATCAATACAGAGGGCCTGCAAATCAAAGAAGGTGAGAAGTCATTTTTTTGGGCAGGAAAATACCACATGGATTTAAACAGCCGTGATACACTCACTACGGAGCTGAATGTGCTGGCTGATTTTGACCCCATCATTCCTGAATCTTACCAAGACTGTGCGTATTTGATGCTTGGCAACCTTACGCCTCAGGTGCAGCAGACAGTCATTAATCGCCTCAAAAAGCGTCCTAAGCTTATTTTAATGGACACCATGAACTTCTGGATGGAAGTGGCAATGGATGACCTCAAAGCCACCATCAAGATGGTAGATGTGCTTTCTATCAATGATGAAGAAGCCCGACAGCTATCAGGTGAACACTCTATAGTAAAGGCTGCAAAAGTAATTATGGAAATGGGCCCTAAATTTTTGATTATCAAAAAAGGAGAGCATGGCGCATTGTTATTCCACAAAGGCGAAGTCTTTTTTGCACCTGCTTTGCCTTTAGAAGATGTTTTTGACCCTACAGGCGCTGGGGATAGTTTTGCAGGAGGTTTTATTGGTTATTTGGCAAAGACAAATGATATTTCTTTTGAGAGTATGAAGCGTGCCGTGATTTATGGCTCTGCAATGGCTTCTTTTTGTGTAGAAAAATTTGGCCCAGAGGCTTTGATGAACCTGACACAAGCAAAAATAGAGAACCGTGTGCAGGAGTTTATAGACTTGGTGCAGTTTGAGATTGTGCTTGATTAAACCCACTTGAGGCTGTCCTAAAAGTCAAACAGTGCCAAATATTATTTTAATTTCTAAGTTTCTTCTCACATCATAGCCCATAGTTTGCACTCCATGGGCTATGGTGTGAGGGTTTTTTTGGGCAGCTTGATGACATGTCTTGTCATAATCCTGTGGCAGTATGGTATGCCTTCTCGCTGTTACTGATTTCTAATTGATTGATGAGTTCATAAAATTTCTTATCTATCTGTGCCACACTTTCAGCTCGGTCTTCTTCTCCTAGCCTTGCGAGGCTTCGGCGGTAGTGCAGCAGTGCTGTAGAAATGGTTTTTAAATCGTGTAATGTAATGTTCATTTTTTTGGCAGGAAGAGGTGCAGCAAATACTTCTCTTTCTGTTTTTTCTATGGCACTGGGCAGTGGAGGAGCAGTAGCTGTTCCTCTTTGAAACACATCTGCAATTTTGATAAAAAAAGCCTTTGGGGAGATAATCGTTATTGAAGCCATGGTACTATATTTTTAAAGGTTTGATTTCTGTGTTTAATATTTGAGCTTTTGCTTAATTATTAAACAAATATAGTACTTTTATCCTGAATATTCCAAAACATTTACCAAAAAAATGCACATTTTTTTGGTAAAACACAGATTATCAGACACAAAGATTTAAAAAATGAGCAATTATTTTTTATTTCCAGTCTTCGGGCAAGTCCTTCCATTCGTCCACGTCATTGAGTGTAGGCAGCAGGATGGGTTTTATTTTCAGTGCTTCTAGGTCTTTGAGGGTTTCGGGCAATACTTCACTCGTACTCCACTTTTTATCTTGAAAAAGTCTCTCTATCATGCTGTTCATTCCCAATAAATAATATCCTCCGTCTTGTGCTGGGCCGATGGTTACAGGAGATTTTTCTAGGTGTAAGAATGCCTTACCAATGATTTCCTCTGTCAGTTCAGCACAATCTCCCCCGATGATAATTATTTTTTGGTAGCCTTCATCAAAGGCTACTTGAAAAGCGTCTTTCATTTTTTGTCCCAAATCTCCTTTGCATTGAAGGTGTTTTTGGTAGCCCTCCCAAAGGTCATTTTCAGGAATAAATTCAGTATAAAATACTTTTTTATGCACAGGCAGGGTCACTGTGATTTTGTGGGTATGCCTGAGCAATCTAAGGTAAATTTCTAAAGCCTTTTCATCTCCGATACTCTTGGCAAGCCTTGTTTTTACCTTGCCAAGTGCAGGGTTTTTGGTCATAAGCAACAGGCAATGTTGCTGAGAAGGAGGGGGGGGGGCTTTTTTTTTGGGCGGCATTGTCTGAATGGGAAGAGATTAATTTTGCTAATTTTCTTTAAAAAACAAAGGCTGTGTATTTATTCATTCAGACTCCAATCATAGTGCAGGTATTTGACAAGGGCATCAGCATTGATTTTGAGTTGGCTGTATTGATTGAGGTATGCCTGTATGCTACGGATGTCTTTGGTTTTTAAGAAATCCTCTTTGTACCAGTCAAAAAGCATTGAAAGCTGGATATTTCCTGCACTGAGCTGATTTTTTTTAGGATGATTGATAAATGATTTTGCTTGAGCATCCAGTTGTGCATTGAGTTTTGAGCTGATGTAGGCTTCATTGAGCAGCTTGGGGCAAGATTTGGCGGCACAAACCAGTACAAAGTGCAGGCGAGCATCAAAGAATTTTTTTCTCAGAATGTCATGTTCTACATTGTCTAGGCTATACATTTGCCCTGCTATTTGAATAAATTTATACGACCAAGGTTTGCCGTCTTTCAAGTCTCTGATGCTTTTGACAGGGTAATTGTCTAGGATAAGTTTGACAGTAAATGCATTGTAAGCATTGATCCAAAAAGCCTTTTTCTCTGCTTTAGAAGCCGTCGGAGGGATTCCCTTGCTGAGTTTTTGTAGGTAAGTATCTAATTGAGCAGTATTTGCTTTGATGCCTGCATAATCGACATTGCCTGTGCTACTGACATGCTTTTGGAGCAAGGCCGTCCAAGTTTCGTGTCCGAAGTTTTGTGATTGTGCCTCAGGAAGGCGTGCAAATACAACTATAAGCACTGTAAGAAAATAGAAAGCAAATTTTTTCATAATTGGGTAAACTCTGTTTCTAAGGAAAAGAATCCCGATGCTAACAGATAAGTTGGTAAAATCATTTCTTTTTTTTTGAATAAAACAATTCCATCTTGTTATTGTTATTTATTAAAACAAATAATAATAATAATTTATATGAAAAATTTACTCAAATATAGTCTAAGTCTTGGTGCACTGCTCAGCATTTATTTTTTGCTCATGTATTCGGCAGGCTTAGGAACAATGACCATTTTCAGGCTATTCAATGTACTTATTATTTTCGGAGTAATATTCGCTTACTTGTATGAATCAAAAAAAGATGAAAGCTTCGATTATTTTAGTGGCTACGGCAAAGGATTACAAATCACGGGCATAGGCGTGTTTTTGTTTGCTTTATTTATGGGTTTTTACACTTTCATCAATGTAGATTTTTTAGAAGTCATTAAACAAAGTGAAGGACTTGGACAATACATCAATCCTTTTACGATTATGGTTGCGGTACTCATGGAAGGCCTCGGAATGGGGTTACTTTCTACTTATCTTAGCATGCAATTCTTGAAAGAAAACGATGTCAGATCAATGGACAATCATTATCAAAACTAGGTTTATTACTGTGAAAGGTGAAACAAAGCATTGCTAAAAAGTATTTGGTATTTAAGACCAGAGAGAGGCTGCACCTTGATTGCGGATGATGGCATTATCTTGAAAAGATAGGAGACTCAGCAGTACCTATACGGCGAGTCTTGTTGTTTTGAAAATTTGTGATAAAACTTATTTTAGTTACATTTTGATTATTCTAAGATGTGAACCCTTAGAGCATTTTTTATGTTCGGGGGTGGTAGGTAAATCGGAAACTAAAATTAAGAATACAAACAAAAGTGTTTGTATAAGGTTATTTTGATAATATTATAGAGATGAGCAGCAAACGTTGTTTTTGTACAGATGCTCGCTCAAAATTATACAGGATATTGATAATTAGCACATTGGCTTAGGCTGATACACGAAAACATTTACTTAAAAGAATTGCTCAGTAGATTTATTTAGGCTTTTAGGTAAAATAACGCCAGTTTATTCTTATTTTTGAGAAATAATCTGAGATTTAAGATTATTTTTTTAGGCAGCCATCCAAATCACCAAGTATTCATTAGATAAGGTGGCAGAATTTTTTGCTGAATTTGCTTTTTTCTTATTTTTTACCTATTTTGAAAGCAATACCATTATTTGCACTGATTAAATATATAACCTATGTCTGTTACAACATTCGAATTCAACGAATTAGATCAAGTTTCTCATTCTTTAAAACCTTATGCACTGCGTCTTACTCAAGACGAAAGCCGTGCTGATGATTTAATGCAAGAAGCATTACTGAAAGCAGTCAAAAACCAAGACAAGTTTACCAAAGGCACGAGCCTGAAAGCTTGGTTTTATACAATTATTCGTAACCAATTTTTTAATGAATACCACCGTGAAAAACGGAGGCAGACTTTTTTGGATACTACGGATAATCTGCATTATTTGAATCACCCTTCTGTACACATCAAAAATGATGCACTTACTAATTTTAACCTTGAAGAGATTCACAAGGCCATAGACAAGTTGAGTGAGCTATACCGTGTGCCATTTATGATGCACTTTCAGGGCTTCAAATACAATGAAATAGCCAAAACGCTTTCACTGCCTTTAGGCACGGTCAAGAACAGAATCCACGTAGCTCGCAAGGAGTTAAAAGAAAAACTCAGATACCTCGTAAACCAAGACTAAAAGCCGATATTTCGGCTTTTTTTATGCCAGTGCTCTAATGATAGCCTCAAAATCTAGGTAATGCGCTACTTGCTCAATGCCATAACGCTGGCACAAGATGTCCACATTGCCCTTACGCCAAAATCCCTCTGGGCAGCAAACTACGATTTTTTGGGAAGCTGCAAACAGTCCTAACTCTAGCAAAGTAATGGGGGACTGCGTGTTGGGTGCAAAATACATAATAATTAAATCTGCCTGCTCCAATCCGTCTAGCTCCCAGTTAACTTGAGCCACAAAGTGAGGATTGTCTAGGCTTTGTATCCAAGTGCTGTCCCAATCAGGGCGGCGAGGGTTCAGCAAAGTGCCTTTCCAGTCTTCTAGGGCATTGCTCAGTATTTTTTGCCAGTCTTCGGCTTTGCCCATTTCTATGCTTCCTGCCAAGAAGACAGATTTCTGACCTTTGGGGATAACAATGGCTGAGGGGGGCTTTAATGTCGTGATTTTCATGTGATTATTTTTTGCTTTAATTTAGCCCAAATAAATCCAATAAAAAAATGAAAATAATCTGTATTGGGCGTAACTACGCCGCACATATCGCCGAGCTTCAAAATGAAAAACCCGACGAGCCTGTCATCTTTACCAAGCCAGATACTGCTTTGCTCAAAAACAATGAGCCTTTTTATTATCCAGAATATACTCAAGACATACACTATGAGGTAGAGCTTGTCTTAAGGATAGGCAAAGAAGGCAAATACATAGAAGAGCAGTTTGCCACAAAATACATAGATGCCATCGGCTTAGGGATTGATTTTACAGCACGTGATTTGCAAGCCAAGGCCAAGGCAAAAGGCTTGCCTTGGGCATTGGCAAAAGGCTTTAACGGCTCTGCACCCGTTTCGGAGTTTATCCCCATTTCAGAATTTGCAGACCTAAAAGACATTCATTTTAGCTTGCAAATGAATGGTGAAACCAAGCAAAAAGGCGATACTTCTTTGATGCTTTATGATTTTGCATATGTGATTGCGTACATTTCTAAATTTATGACCCTCAAAACGGGAGATTATATCTTTACGGGCACACCCGAAGGCGTAGGGCCTGTCAAAATAGGAGACCGCTTGCTGGGCTTCATAGAAGAGCGAGAAATGTTTGATTTTGAAATAAAGTAACATTTTGGCTTGCTACTTTGTGCATTTATAAGACGCAAAATACTCAGCATTCGGTTATTGTACCTCGGCAAGGTCAAGACTTTTTAGAAATTCTGCGTATTCTTAAATCTAAACTCCGTAGGCGTGATATCTACCATCCTACACATATTATTCCTGCGGAGTCAGCACTTTCTTAAAGCCTCTTCTAAGAAGACAATGCCTTGAGTTAATTGGTGAGTATCAGCCTTGCATGACCTCGGCAGGGTCTGTAATTGCACCACGCCACGCAGGGATGAGCGTGCCCGTCAGATAAGGAATCACTGATACGGAAAATATCAATAAAATACTTTCTAAATCAAACACCGTACTGAGTACATAATCAGGGTAAAGAACCGACCAGCCCACCAAAAAAGGACGTAACAAAGGTGCATAAAACACAAAAACGTGTATATAAGCCACCAAGATACCAATGGCTGTAGAATTAAAGGCTACAAAACCACTTTCCCAAAATTTTAACCAAAGCACATCCGAAATCTCCCAGCCAGTTGCCTTCAATACACCCAGTTCATTTCTTTCCTCTTTGCTCAGTCCACTTGCTTTCTCCCAAGCCAGAATCAAAAAAGCAAAAATAGAAAGCATAGACCCATACAAAAACATGCCACCTCTCCAGCCAAAAAGTGTATCATAAGTAGAGCGAAGCTGAGGGGCTGTTACGACCCGTATTCCCGAGAATTTTCTGTCTATTTTCCTACCTATATTATTGATTTCTAAGGGGTTATGAATTTCTAAGGCTACATCAGTGCAGGTGTTTTTGCCAAGCCCTAGCAGTACTCGTGCATCTTGGGTGTTTAAAATCACCAAATCAGTAGAGAGTAAATCGGCTTCATGCACAAAGCTGCCCATGATTTCATAGCTTTTGATTTGACCATCTTCACCGAGCAGCGTCAGATTTTCTCCTACTTCCAAGCCCCTAAGGCGGAGCAATCCACGCCCTACGAGAGCCATGTTTTTCTTTAATTTGCCTTGTTGTGTGCTTTCTACCATAGAAAGCCCACCCACAAGTGAGTCTGAGCCTATGATGCTCAAGACTGCCCCAGTAGGTGTGTCAAAATTATAACCCCAGACCCTCGGGATGACACGCTTTACGCCTCGAATGCCTTGCAGAGAATCTACAAAAGAAATTGGCATAGGCTGCAGCCGTCCACCTGAGAGCTTTTGAACCCACAGCTCGGGTATATTCTTAAGGCTGGCAGTAGTTTCTTTTTTGAGGGATGCCGTAAAAAATACTACAGAGGCATAAAATGCCACTACAAGGCTGTAAATCAGGATAAGGGCAAGGTATTTTTGCCAACGACGTGCCAGAGAACGCAAAGCATATTCAGGAATTTTAAACATAGGTCGCAAAAATAACGAAGACAAAGCAAAGCTTCCTCAAAAAAATATCTCTTTTAGATAAATTAATTATTTTTATTTTTTATGTTTGTTACTAATTACCTATATTATTTAAATCTAAGAACTTAAAAATTAACCCATGAAATTAATTTCTCTTACACAATTTGCTAAATATGCAAGCTACTCAGTCGGATTTAGCTTGTTAGTGGCTTGTGGTGCAGACCCTAAATCAGAGCAGGAAGACACAGACACAACTGCAACAAATGAGGTGGTAGAAAGCCTAGAAAAAGTACTGAATGATGTGCCCAACCCGTCAGAAATTCCCTATCAATTAAAATCTACTGGGGCTGATTTTAGTACAGAAATCACCAACTCTGCCGCAAATGCAGAGAAATACCTCACTACCAATAACAAGGCAGCACTCAATGTAGGTGTTTATTCTACAGATGTGGGCTATGTTTCTGTGTATGAGCAAGTTCAAAATGCACTTGATTACATCAAAGCAGTAGAAAGATTGGGAGATAAACTAGACATTACCAATGCTTTTGACCCCAAAATGCAAGAACGCTTCAAAGGCAATATCTCTAATGTAGATTCTCTGACTGCCATCATCAATGAAGCCCTTAGCCAATCAGACAAATATCTTAAAAGCAATGACCGTAACAGCATTGCTGCACTGATATTCACAGGAAGCTTTATAGAAGGGCTGTATATCTCTACACAAATCGTAGATACATACCCCGATGATTTACTCCCCGAAGATGTCAAAGATGAAGTATTGCTTGGGCTAGTGCGTATCATCACAGAGCAAGACAAACCCTTGCAAGACCTGCTCAAAGCCCTTAAAAGCCTAGACAAAGAAGATGAAATACAAGGATATATCAGTGATTTAGAGGCACTTGCAGCCATCTATAAGGAGCTTAATATCCAAGAAAAAATAGAAAAAAATCAAGGCACATTGATTTTAAATGACAAAACCATTAAAAATATCACAAGCAAAGTAAAAGAAATCCGCACTAAAATTGTGAGCTAAAAAATCAGAAAAATCATCTGAAAAAACGAGAAAGCACCAACAAGGTGCTTTTCGTTTTTTATTAAAAAAACAACACAGTCAAACAAGACTTTAGTATTTTGCTTAGATTTTTCAAAGATAATTTATATTTTTACTTCTATTAGACAGCCTGTTTGTTCTGTTAAAATTTAAAGCATGAGTGAGCCAGTTCTTAAATCAATCATCCAGCTACTTGCCATTTCGGCAACTATAGACGGTGTATTGAGTGATTCAGAGCGAAAAATAGTGCATGATTTTATATTCGAAAATATCAATAATGACTCTGCACGCACATACATTGGGTTGTTTAATGAATACTCCGAAATCGCCCTTGCAGGAAATGTAGAGGCAATTAATATCTGTAACCGCATCAATGTAGAGCTAAACCAAAAACAAAAAATCATTGTGCTTTTTCACCTCCTAGAGCTGGTCAGTGTAGATGGGCGAGTGGGAGAGGAAGAAGCCGTTTTTGTGGACAGTGTGGCAGATGCCTTTAATATTGATATTCACGAATACAACATCGTCAAGGCATTCGTGGTAGATGATGAGGCACTCAAGCTCGGGCTAAGTAATATCTTGGTGATTAGCAATGAAAAATTTGACAGTAAAATAAAACATATTTACAAGCCAAAACTGGCTTCTACCATTGGTATTTTGCGGATTCCCAGTGTAGAGATGTATATGCTTAAATATTTTACAGGAAGCGGAAATACTTTTTTGAATGGTGTTTTGCTCAAAGACAGGCACATTTATACACTCTCCAATGGTTCGGCTATCCGAAGTGATATGATTAGCCCCATTTATTACAGTGATATTGTAAGTAGATTTCTACAAGAAGACAACCAGACCAAGATTAGTTTTCAGGCAAAACATGTGTATCATACCTTTCCAGGAGGTAAAATAGGGCTAAGAGACATTAACTTGGCAGAAGAATCTGGGGCATTGGTCGGGATTATGGGGGCAAGTGGCTCAGGTAAATCTACACTGCTCAATGTCTTAAATGGAAACTCTATCCCCATAGGCGGAAAGGTAGGCATCAACGGAATAGACATCCACGACGAGATAGAAAAAGAAAAAGTAAAGGGAGTCATAGGGTATGTTCCACAAGATGACCTGCTCATCGAGGAGCTGAGTGTGTATCAAAACATGTATTATGCCACCAAGCTTTGTTTTGGTGAATACAACGATGAGGAAATTAAAAAATTAGTCAATAAAACCCTGCAAAGCCTCGGACTTTCAGAGATAGCCGACCTCAAGGTAGGCAATGCCCTTCAAAAAACAATTAGTGGCGGACAAAGAAAACGCCTCAACATAGGTCTAGAGCTGCTCAGAGAGCCCGCAGTGATGTTTGTAGATGAGCCTACCTCAGGCTTATCTTCCAATGATTCAGAAAATATCTTAGACCTCCTCAAAGAGCTTTCCCTCAAAGGAAAACTCATCTTTGTGGTGATTCACCAGCCTTCTTCTGATATTTTTAAGATGTTTGATAGGTTACTCATCTTGGATGTGGGCGGATACCAAATCTACTATGGCAACCCCATAGAAGCCGTGATTTATTTTAGAACCATTGCCAACCTTATCAACAGTGACCAAGGAGTCTGCGCTAACTGCGGCACAGTCAGCCCCGAGCAGATTTTTAACATCATAGAAGCCAAAGTAGTAGATGAATATGGCCGCTACACAGACCAAAGAAAGACCTCCCCAGTTTTGTGGAGAAAAGCCTACGAAGAGAAGGTCAAAGAGCATATCATCAAAGAAAGAAATGAAATCCCTGAAAGTACCCTCAGCATCCCCAAAAAAAGAAAACAATGGCGGATATTCGCCCAGAGGGACATTCTCGCCAAGCTAAGCAATAGCCAGTATATGGTTATCAGCTTGCTAGAAGCCCCTGCACTTGCACTTTTACTCTCTTACATCGTGCGTTATTACCACTATGACCAAGCCCAGCACAGCAATCAATATGTCTTTGCAGATAATATGAACATCCCTGCGTATATCTTTATGAGCATCATCGTGGCATTGTTTATCGGGCTGACAGTCAGTGCCGAAGAAATCATCAAAGATGCCAAGATACTCAAAAGAGAAGCTTTTTTGCACCTCAGCAGGAGTAGTTATTTGCTTTCCAAAATTGCCATTTTATTTGCGTTTTCGGCTTTTCAGACCCTGAGTTTTGTACTCATAGGCAATTGGGTATTAGAGATTCAGGGCCTGAATTTTAATTATTGGATGGTCTTGTTCTCAGCGGCTTGCTTTGCCAATATGTTAGGGCTTAATATCTCTTCTACCTTCAATTCGGTGATTACAGTGTATATCCTGATTCCCATTTTGCTTATTCCGCAGCTTATCTTGGGTGGAATCGTGGTAAAATTTGATGACATCAATCCGCATCTCGCCTCTGAAAACAAAGTGCCTGTCATCAGTGAATTTATGACCACTCGCTGGGCCTTTGAAGCGATTATGGTCAGCCAATTTAGGGACAATCCCTACCAAAGACCACTCTACGAGTATGACAAAAAAATGGCTCTCGCCGAATATAAAAAGACTTTTTATATCCCCAAGCTTGATTCTAAAATAGCCTTTTGTATGACACACTACAACAGCAACGTGGACACAGTCAGACAGAGAATGTCAGAAAACCTTGATTTATTAAAATACGAAATCATACGTGAACAAAAAATAACGCCTTTCGTCAAGTTTAAAGGCATAGATAGGCTACAGGTCAAAAAATTTAATGCAAAAGTAGCTGAAGATGTCCGTGCGTATCTTGAAAAAATAAAAAATCACTATGTCAAGCAATACAACAAAGCGAGTAGCTCCAAAGACCAATACATCCACAGCATCACCAAAACAGCCGCAGAAAGAAATGCTTTTATCTTAAGAATGAAGCATTTTCATAACCAAAGCGTAGCAAAACTGGTAGAAAACAAAAACGAACTCAACCGAATCGTGGAGATTAATGGCAAACTTATCCAAAAAGTATATCCTATATACACAGACCCTATGCCACAAAACCATACATTTCTTGATTTTAGAACACATTTCTTTGCTCCTCACAAGCTATTTTTGGGTAGATATTTTGACACGCTTTGGTTTAATGTATCAGTGATATGGGCAGCCACTATTTTACTCTACATCACTCTCTATTATAGAGTCTTCAGAGAGTCATTTAAAGTAATCGCTATGGTGTTTACACCTCGCCAAAGACGAGGCATACAACAGCAAAACTAAGCGAAGCAAATACAGCAAAGTGCTGAGGAATATAAAGTTTAACCATACCAAATATGAAAATACTGCATACTGCCGATTGGCATCTCGGAAAATCTTTTAACAACTACCAGCTTCTGGAAGAGCAAGCAAAAATGCTCGAAAAGCTCACACAAATCATTGAAGCTCAAAAACCCGATGTTGTCCTGTTGGCAGGAGATATCTATGACCGCTCCGTGCCACCTGCCAATGCAGTTAAGGTATTTGACGAGACCATCAGCAAGATTATCTTAGAATTAAAAACACCTCTGATTGCCATCGCAGGAAACCACGACAGCCCCGAGCGCATAGGCTTCGGAGCGGGCTTGTTACAAAAACAAGGGCTGCACATCTCGGGCAGTATAGAACTGCCCATTCGCCCCATTATTTTGTCAGATGAGTTTGGAGAAATCTACTTTTACGCCATCCCTTATACAGAGCCCGAAACCCTCCGATACCTCAGCAAAAATGACGACATCAAGACACACCAAGATGTGTTTGACTGGATACTCAGCCAAATCAAAGCACAGCACCCCACAGGAAAACGTGCCGTGCTCGTGGGGCATGCCTATATCTCAGAGGCTGAAGGAAATGACTCCGAGTCTGAGAGAACCCTGCTCGTAGGCGGTGCCGCCCATGTCAGGGCAGATACCTTTGAGTTTTTTGATTATGTAGCTTTGGGGCACCTCCACCGTCCTTTGAGTTTTTTGGGAGAAAAAGTAAAGTACGCGGGCTCTCTCATGAAATACTCTTTCTCAGAAGCCCCCTACGCCAAGTCTGTGCTTATGCTCGAGATGAATGCAAAAGGGACATTTACCCATGAGAGAATCCTACTTAAACCCTCCAAAGAAGTGCACAGAGTCAAGGGTGAGATTGAAGACAAGAAATTTAGGCTGACTGAAACCAAACTTGACATTCAAAAAGAAGATTTCTTAGAAGTTTCCTTGCAGAATGAAGAGATTGTGCCGAATGCCATGCAAATCATCCAAAGAGAATACCCCAATGCCATGGTGCTTAGATGGCCAGAATTGCCAAAAATCACAAGTAAATCTAGGCTTACTACTGAGCAAGTAGTCTCTATGAGTGAGTTTGAACTCTTTCAGGATTTTTACACGTTTTTTACCAAAAAAGAACTAGACAAACCTAAAAAAGAGGTCATCACTAAGGTAATCACACAGATAAACAAAGAAAATAACTAAAAAAGAGGGGCACAGCAGTAAACGCTTCAAAAAATAAAAAAAGAAAAACCACATGAAACCCATCAGATTAGAAGTAACCGCTTTTGGTGCTTTTGCAGACAAGCAAATCATTGATTTTGAAATTTTTGACAAAAGCAGACTTTTTTTAATACACGGACCCACAGGATCAGGAAAAACTACTTTGTTTGATGCCATGACCTATGCCCTCTATGGCGAAACCACAGGAGCAAGAGAGGGCAAAAGCATGCGCTCTGACCACGTAGAGAAAGATACCAAGACAGAAGTATTGTTCATTTTTAAAATAGGGCTGCAAATTTATCAGATACACAGGTCTTTATATCCCAATGCCAAAGAAGATGATTTCATCACAAAGCAAAGCTTTTGTGAAGTAACCTGGGATGAACAAATACAGCAATACAAAGAATGCAGCACACCCCTCACCAAAATTACAGACATCAAAGCCGAAGTAGAGAAAATACTCGGATTTACTGCACAGCAGTTCAAGCAAATCGTAATACTGCCACAAGGAAAATTCCAAGAGCTTTTGATTGCTCCTACTGATATCAAAGAAAAAATCTTAATTCAGATATTTGATGCCAAAGTCTATGAAAATATAACTGAAGCCCTCAACGCAAAGTCTAAACTTTTTAAGAAGCAACTAGACGATATGAATACCCAGCTTCAGGCACAGATGCAAGGCATAGGGCAGACAAGCATAGAGGAAGCAAAAAATCACTATGAACTCAAAAATCAAAGCCTTGCCGGACTCAAAAATCAAACAAACAACCTCTTAAAAGCTACACAAGAAGCCCAAAAAGCCTATCAAGATGCAAAGCTACAGCACGAAGATTACAAGCAAAAGCTAGAGGCTGAAAAACTTCTAAGCGAACACGAACTGAAGCTGGGGCGAAACCAAACCCAAAAAGCACAGTTAGAGCAAGCCGAACTCGCAGAGCCTCTTCGTGCAGACTTGAACGAAATAGCAGGAATTAAAAAAGACATTCATGAGAGAAAAGAATATATTAAAACTGTGGACAGTCGTCTGATTTCGTATCAGACCAAACAAACAGACTGCGCCAAAGCACTCGAAAATCTAGAGAACCAATCTGATGACATCAAACAAAAACAAAAAAAAGTAGAGCAACTCGAAGCACTCAAGCCCAAATACAAAGAAAGAGATAAAATACTCAGCCTCACCAAAGAGACCAAAGCCCAAAAAGAAGCAACCGAACTGAAAATAAAGGAAGCCGAACAAAAAATTCAAAAAAATAAACAGGAAGCCGAACAAAAAATCAATCCAGAAATAGAGCAATTTACTTTGCTGACCCAAAAAGAAGATTTCTGGAAAGCCGAACTAACAAAATACCAAAACTGGGAAAAACAAAGAAACGAACTCAAAAAACTACGCAGCCAATACACTGAGCTAGATGCCAAACTCAAAGAAGCCAACATAAACTTAGACGGACTCAGCCAAGAACGGCTACAAAAATCAGCAAATTATGATGCCCTTGATGCCCGATGGCGCAAAAACCAAGCTGCTGTACTGGCATTGCCCTTGCACGAAGATGACTCGCTCCCTTGCCCAGTCTGTGGGGCTACAGAGCACCCTCAACTCGCACAAAGTGATGACAAAACAGTGAGTGACAAAGACCTCGAGAAAGCAAAAAAAGACAGAAACAAGGCAGAACAAGACTATGACAATGCCAAAAAACAATATGACCAGATAGCACAGCAAGCCCACGAACTTAAGGTGAGGGGAGTCGCTTTTGCTGAGCAGCTCGGCAATATTAAAGACAAAGCCGAAGAAGTATTCAAAAAAGAATTAGAAGAAATAGAAAATGCACTGGCAGCAGCACAAAATGCCCATAAAACCCTGAAAGTACTCAAAGAAAAACTGCAAAACCTTCAGCAAGAAATTCAAGACTTAGAAAATCAACTGCAGTCTCTTCGCAAACAGCTAGATGCCCAAAACCAACAGTTTAATGAAGAAAACACAGCCTTACAGGTGATTCTGGCACAGCTTCCAGCGAATGATTCATTCGCAGATGAAAAAGCAATGGATAAGTTTGTACATAAAATCTCCACAGAAATTGAGAAATACCTAGAAGACCTAAACAACCTCCACTTAGAAAAAGATAAAATCAAAGAAACCCTAGACAAGCAGAATACCGAAAAGCACGCAACACAGCGTGAAATTAAAAAGCTCGAATCTCGCTTAGAAGACAAAGAAAAAAAACTGATTCGTGATTTAGAAAAAAGAAAATTTAACTCTCTAGAAGAAATGCAGGCAGCCCTCCTGACCGAGCTCGAGCGTCAGAAGCTCCGTCAAGAAATAGATATTTGGGCCTCAAGACATGCCATCCTCAAAGATAGCTTAGAGAAAATTAACCAAAAACTCAAAGACTTGGTCATACCTGAAATCCATGATGTAGAAGCAGATAAAAATAAAAAAGAAAATGACCTACAGCAGCACCGAGAAAAAATTACTGAGCTAGAAACACTTCTTAAAAGCTACCAAACGCAGCTTCAAAAGATAGAAAAAACACAAGAAGACCTTCAGATACTGGATACACAAGCCGAACACACACTCACACTTTACAACCTTGCCAATGGAAAAAATGAACTTAATCAAAAATTCCAAACCTATGTACTCTCTGTTTTCTTAGATGAAGTGGTCCAATATGCCAATAAAAGACTGGCTTTCTTATCTCAAGAACGCTACCAACTCCGAAGAATAGAAGAAGTGCTGCACGGCAATAGAAAAGCAGGACTTGACCTCAAAGTTTTTGACAGCTACAGCGGCGGAGAAAGAAGAGTCAATAACCTCTCAGGAGGCGAAACTTTCTTTACTTCGCTGGCCCTCGCCCTCGGGCTGGCAGATGTAGCCACTGCCAACGCAGGGGGCATTCGCCTAGACTCTATGTTTATAGATGAAGGATTCGGTACACTAGACAGCGAAACACTAGACCTTGCCATACAGACACTTATGAACCTAGACGGAGAACATCGATTGGTAGGGATTATCTCTCACGTAAACGAACTCAAAGAGCGAGTATCTTCTAGCAGGTTAGAAATCATCAAAGGCAAACAAGGAAGCAAGGTGAAAGTACACGCAAATTGATTGATTGAGTGGGTCAATAGATTTTCTGTCATTCCACTAGGAATCCGAAGATGTGTCAAAAGCAATATAGCCAAGATAAGATTCAATTGTTTCCAGAAACTAAAGGAAATTACGATAAAATAGAAATGGAAAACTGAAAGATGAACTATACTTTTGTATGAAGATGAAAGAATAGATGTATAAGAATATTGATGCTAAAATATAAAAATGGAATAGTATGAACATAGAACTACTTAAATACCAAGAACAAATTATCTCCTTGTCAAAAAAAGCAGGGGAAGCCATTTTAGAAATCTATCACTCGGCAGACTTTGGCATAGAAGCCAAAGCAGATAATTCACCTCTCACACTTGCTGACCAAGCAGCACAGCAAGTCATTGCCGAAGGGCTGAAAAACACGCCTTTTCCGCTTCTAAGTGAAGAAGGCAGGGAAATCCCCTTTGCTGAAAGAAAAGACTGGGAATATTTCTGGATGATAGACCCACTAGATGGTACAAAAGAATTTATCAAAAAAAATGGAGAGTTTACCGTCAATATTGCACTGATTTACCAAAATAGACCCATTCTCGGAGTGGTGCATGCCCCCGTGCTTGGCAATACTTTCTATGCCGCAAAAGGACAGGGGGCATTTAGTCTAAACAAACACAAAATACAGCAACTCAACAGTAAAAATCCTCAAAATCAACTGCCCGAAGTATTTCAAATCATTGCTTCTCGCTCACACATGAACCCAGAAACCACCCAGTTTATCAGCCAATACCCGCAGCATGAGTTGCTCAGCATGGGCAGTTCGCTTAAGTTTACACTCATTGCTGAGGGTAAAGCCCATGTGTATCCACGTGCAGCACCTACGATGGAGTGGGACACTGCCGCTGCCCAGATAATCGTAGAAGAGGCAGGTGGGCAAGTCTTACAATTCGGCACATCCGAACCCCTAAATTATAACAAAGAAAATCTTCTGAACCCCTACTTCGTGGTCTATGCCGATGCAAGTTATCTCATTTCGTAGTAGGCTAAATGAATAAACTTTGTAACTTTGCACCCGAATTAATACGCATACATCAACATGAACAAGACAAGTCAAGAGATAGAAACAGATGAGCAATGGACAGAAATCATTGGTCCTCAAAAAAGTTGGTTTGATTTAAGATTAAGAGAACTTTGGCGTTACCGTGATTTGGTGAGCCTATTTGTACGGAGAGATTTTGTGGCAGTGTATAAGCAAACCATTTTAGGACCTCTTTGGCACATCATACAGCCTCTGATGACTACAGTCGTTTTTACGATTATTTTTGGGCGAATTGCAGGGATTTCTACTGATGGCCAGCCACAGTTTTTATTTTATATGTGTGGAGTAACTATCTGGAATTATTTTTCGGGCTGCCTCAGCAAGACAGCCAATGTATTCACGAGCAATGCCTCTATTTTTGGCAAGGTATATTTTCCTCGCCTGACAGTGCCTGTGGCTACAGTCATTAGTGGTTTGATTTCATTCGGGATTCAGATGGTGCTTTTCCTGTTATTTTATGCGTATTACCTTGCTCAAGGAGCAGCACTAAAGCCCAATGTCTGGATACTTGCCATTCCTTTCTTTGTGATTATTATGGCGATTTTGGGCCTAGGCTTAGGGATTTTGATTTCTTCTATGACCACCAAATACAAAGACCTTACACAGCTTGTTACCTTTGGTGTGCAGCTTTTTATGTATGCTTCCCCCGTCATTTATCCGATGTCAGCCCTCTCACCTGAGGCACAGTTTTATCTCTCTTTTAATCCTGTTGCTCCGATTATAGAAGGTTTTAGATATGCTTTCTTTGGCACAGGTGCATTTACTATAGAGATGCTTGCTTACAGTCTGATAGTTACTGCAGTGATGTTTTTGGTAGGTTTGGCATTCTTCCACCGTGTAGAAAAAACCTTCATGGATACAGTGTAGTCGCAAGTTTTGAATATTTTTCCTTTGTAAGACACAAACTACGGAGATGAGTATGCTTTGTGTCTTTACAAAGCCCATTCATTGGTCAAGCCAAGCCGCGTGAGTGATTTGGCTTTCTATTTTTTCTTCTAAACCATCTTCCAGACTCGGGAAAAAATCAATGCCCGTGAGTGCTTCAATCTCATCTACCGTAACGGTATAGTTTTCGGGAGAAAGGTAGCTTTCTCGGTTAGGCATCAAAAAAGCCAGCAATTTAGGTTCTGAAGAAGGCTTGTATTCACAAACAATCTTAAAATAACGCTGTGGTACACTGACCTGATTCGCACCTATTTTCTTTAAGTTAGGCTCAAGAATAGGCCCCATGATGATGTAAATTTCTTCTTTTGAACTTGCCCAGTGCCTGACCATTTTCTCTAAATCGTGCCAAAGCCCTGCATTAAATTCATGCACTTGTGGGCTCATATTGCTCATAAAAAAACTCTCTGACATTGCTTCCTGTGAAAATTTAAAATCACCTGAAGGGGCGAAATGCCCTCTATCATAGCCCGAGCCACGATAATCTGCGGGGCTTGCCGAGCCCGTAGATATTTTGGGATCTGTACGGAAATCATTCGGACGCTTTGCGTCTCCTTTGAGGTAGCCCGCATGCAGTCTGTAAGCCACCCAGTTGGCTTGTTCGTGTGCTTCATTATAGTGCAGTGTGTAGTAGCGGTGCCTTACCAGCATAGGGTCGTGGGGGCGGTGTGCAGGCAGGTAAAACTCATCTTCTGCTGCATCTCTTTGTTGATTTCCTGAAAAAGAAGTGCCTTCTAATTTTTGGGGAAGTCCTTGAAGATTTTCCCAAATTGTAGCAAAATAAGTCTGCGCCGAAACATCCAAAAACAAACCCTGCTGATAGCCAAACCCTAGCCCAAACAAGGTCAAGATGAACAAAGCCAGCCATCTTTTTCCACCACTTTTTTTCTTAGGGCGTTTTGAGGCAGCCATCTTACGCTTAAGGGCTTCTAATTTTTTACTGTTTGAACTCATGTCTATCCGATTAGTAGCTAATTTTTTGAGTATTGCTAAAATAGTAAATTCAATCGTAAATAGAAAATTCTCTACATTTTTTTATTCAGTGTTAAAATTCTATATTTGGTGCTTGACAGTAGGGCAATACTAACAAAAGCCTTTTAAAAAGGTTCTATAACAAAACAGACAAACCCACTCACATGAACGAATCTTCAAAAAATTACGATATCATCTTATTTGGTGCTACAGGCTTCACAGGTGCACTCACTGCCCGATACTTGGCGGGGCAGCAAGAAAAAACACCTTTCAGAATGGCTCTTGCAGGACGCAATGCACACAAACTCTCTGAGCTCAAGGCTGACATTACACTACAGTACCCCAATGCCAAGATAGGCACCATAGAGGCTGATGCCGATGATTATGAATCTCTCAAAAAAATGACAGCAGAGGGGCAGGTTCTGCTTACTACCGTAGGGCCTTATGCCAAATATGGTGAGCTACTCGTGCAGGCTTGTATTGCTACCCAGACTGACTATGCTGACATCACAGGCGAGGGCAATTTTGTGAATGACATTATCAGAAAATACGGCACAGATGCAGAAGCACGCAAAGTGAGAATTGTAAATTGCTGTGGTTTTGATAGCATTCCCGCTGACTTTGGGGCGTATTATACCTTGCAGCAGTTTAAAAACAAGCCAATTAAAGTGCTGACAATCAAGGGCTATGCCCAGTTTAACAGCAAGGGCTGGAACCCACTAAACTCCATCTCAGGAGGCACTTGGCACTCTGCCATTAACCTAATGCGCATCCCCGAACTTTACAGGCAGCGAGGAGCAATGAGCAAAATAGCAAAAGATGCCAAATCACAAAACAGACAAGTCGGACATCTTTTTCCGCAGGTGCATTACATAGACAGTGAAAGTGCTTGGGGAGTACCATTGCCTTTGATTGACAATGAAATCGTGCTTCGCTCGGCAGCAGGAATCTCTGAATACGGACAGGCTTTTTATTACGGACACCACGGGCAGCTAGATTCTATCCTCTCTCTCTCGGCAGGTGCGCTGGGTGTGAGCTCATTGATGGTGTTTGCTCAGGTAAAATTTACAAGAGATTTGCTTCTCAGTCTCAGACCCTCAGGTGCAGGCCCTGATGAAGCCCAAAGGCAGCAAAACAGTTTTCAGATTAGGTTTCATGCCAAAAGTGAACTGGGTACTGTCATCACTCAAGTAAGTGGTGGAGACCCTGGCTATGGCGAAACCTCTAAAATGATTGCGGAAACCGCCCTTTGTTTGGCGCTTGACCGTGAAAAAATCCCCCAGAGATTCGGAATCTTGACTCCCGTGTTGGCAGGAGAAGGGGTTTTGCTCAAGCGATTACAAAAAGCAGGCATCCGCTTTGAAGTGATTGAAAGTAATTTGCTTTGATATACTAAATAGAGCAATAATCAGTAAATTTTATAAAATGCAAAAAAAACTTGTCTTTCAGATTCTTTTTCTGGTTTTTCTTTTGCTATACAGTGCTTCTTTTCTTGGAGCACAGTCTAAAAGCTACAGAGCTAGAGTAAAAGAAATGCTAGAACTCACCAAATACAAAGAAAACTTCAAGGTAGGAGTGGAGAATATGATGGAAAACATCATCAAGCTCAGGCCTGATGTGCCCGAAGAACTCTGGATAAAGTTAAAAGATGAGTTTCTGGGGGCTTCTATGGAGGAGCTAATAGACATCGTGAGTGGGGTTTATTTCAAGCACCTCAGCAAAGAAGATTTAGACAATGTGATTGCATTTTATAAAAGTCCTTCAGGAAGCAAACTTGCCGAAAAATCACCCCTGATTAATCAAGAAGTCATGGATGCAGCACGGAGCTGGGGAGAAAAAATAGGGCAAGACTTTATCAAAAAATTAGAAAAAGAAGGATACTAATGTATTCATTTGATTACCCAAAAAATACTTAAAACTTTGGTAAAGACTCCAGACGCACTTCTCAAAGAACTCAAAGCAGGAAAATATGCCCCTGTCTATTTTCTGCACGGAGAAGAGACCTATCATATTGACAATCTAACTGATTACATAGAAAAAAATGCACTCAGCCCTGCCGAGCAAGGTTTTAACCAAGTAATGCTGTATGGCAGAGACACAGATATACACAGCATCCTGAATCAGGCCCGCCGATTTCCGATGATGGCAAGCAGGCAGGTAGTGATTGTCAAAGAATTACAACAGATGCAAGACTGGGGAAAAGCCGAAGCACAGGAATTACTCAGGCACTACCTCGAAAAACCCCAGCCTACCACGGTGCTCGTCTTGAACTATAAGTATAAATCCATTGCCAAGAATACCAAAGTATATAAAGCCCTAGACAAGCACGCCGTCGTGGTAGAATCTCGTAAAATCTACGACAATCAGGTAGGCTCTTGGGTTACGACTTACCTCAACGAGCGCAACTTTAAGATAGAACCAGCAGCCCTTGCTCTCTTGGTAGAAGCCATTGGGGCAGACCTCGGTAAGCTGCACCAAGAGTTAGATAAACTCTTACTTAACCAAGATTCACAGCAAGCCATCACAGCTGCCATTATCGAAAAAAATGTAGGCATTAGCCGTGATTTTAATGTGTTTGAATTTCAGAAAGCATTGGCAGAAAAAAATGCCCTAAAAATAGAGCAAATTATCAGATACTGGGCTGCCAACCCCAAAAAACAACCACTCATTCCTACGATTTCTTTGCTTTATAACTTTTTTGCCAAGACACTGGTGGCTTATGACCAAAAAGACCGCTCAGATACTGCCCTCAGCAATGCCCTGAAAGTAAATCCATATTTCTTGAAAGATTACAAATTAATGATGAGAAATTACTCTATGGGCAAAATGCTCAAAGTTATCGAGTTTTTAAGACAAGCAGACCTGCAATCAAAAGGGGTGATTCCTGGCGGACACAGCGAAGCCGACATCCTCAGGGAGTTAAGTGTCAAGATGCTTTCTCTCTAAGGAAAATAGGCAGGGCAGCTATTTTTTTTAATTTGTAAGATGTCCACAGCACAAAAATTCATCTTCGGAGTAAAACAAATACTTGATTATCAGGCAGATATGACTGTTGATTTAAATCGCTACGATACCCTCTACTTTTTCAGCTTCTTGATAAACCTGCACAATCTCTTCGGGAGAAGTCATCACTATCCTGATGGTCATGCTGGTGTATTTTCCTTCTTTGGAAGTACGCATGCTTATCTCAGCCCCCTCATGAAATAACTGGCTTACTTGGGCAATTTTTTGATTGTCTGCTGGCACGATAAATTTAAACATATACAAAAGAGGGAAGCTATGCCCCTCTTTGAGTCTAAAACTAAGTTTTTTATAAAATTCTTCTCGTGATTCTTTGGTCATTTTTCCGTATTTTGATAGGTAAGAAAAACAATGAAACAGCCTACTTTGGTTCACTGTTTTTACACCATTTCTTTAGCATTTGTATCAACTGTTTGGATATCAGTCATTTTCAGGTTCTTCTTTCGGCTTGTGAAGTGGATATAGATGGCAGGGATGATGTAAAGCGTCAGCAGTGTAGAAAAAATCAGCCCTCCCACAATGGCTACCCCCATAGATACTCTGCTCTCTGAGCCTGCTCCAAGTGCCAGGGCGATGGGCAAAGTGCCAAGAATCGTGGAAATACTGGTCATCAAAATGGGGCGAAACCTAGATTGCGCAGCTTCTATGATAGATTCATAAATACTAGAATCCTCTTGTTGCTTAAGTTGGTTGGCAAATTCTACCAGCAAAATCCCGTTTTTAGATACCAAACCTATGAGCATAATAATCCCTATTTGGCTAAATACATTCAGTGTTTCTTCAAAAAACCAAAGACTCATCAAAGCTCCTGAGAGTGCCAGCGGCACAGTGATAAGAATGATGAAGGGGTCTTTAAAACTCTCAAACTGTGCTGCCAACACCAGATAAATAAGTGTGAGGGCAAGCACAAGCGCAAATAACAAACTAGAAGAGCTTTCTGTAAAGTCTTTTGACTGCCCCGAAAGTGCTGTATTGAAAGAAGGGTCTAAGACTTCTGCCGCTATTTCATCCATGGCATTGATGCCATCTTTGATGGTTTTTCCCTTTGAAAGCCCTGCCGAAATAGTGGCTGATAGGTAGCGGTTGTAGCGGTAAAGCTGCGGTGGCGTACTTTCTTCTTTGGTGCTTACAAGATTGTCTAGCTGTATCATTTGCCCATTTTGATTCCTGACATAAATATTGGTCAGGTCGGCAGGCTTATTTCTGTCTTCACGGATTACCTGCCCGATTACCTCGTATTGTTTTCCGTCCATGATAAAATAATCAAAGCGTTGCCCACTCAAGGCAAACTGCAGTGTCTGTGCAATGTCAATGACAGAAACATTCAACTTAGTGGCTTTTTCACGGTTGATGGTAACCTGTAGCTCGGGTTTTGTAAATTTAAGGTTGGCATCTACAAACTCAAAAGTAGTGTTTTGATAGGCTTTTTCTAAGAATTTAGGCAGTACTTCTTTGAGTCTATCAAGGTTAGGTGCTTGGATGACATACTCAATCGGGAGCCCTGCTCTCCGCCCCCCTATACTTGGCGATTGGATTACATTTGCTTTGGCATCGGTGAATTGCTTGATTCCTTTTGAGACTTCATCTGCGATTTCTTGCTGTGTGCGTTCACGTTGGTTGGCTTCTTTGAGGCGCAAACGCATAAAACCTGAATTGACAGAAGAAGATGCCCCATAGCCTGGGGAGGTAACTGTAATCATGTTCTCATTCTCTGGGACAGTTTCCTCGGCATATTTTGTAAGCTTTTGGATATAGTTGTCCATATAATCAAAGGTAGCTCCTTCGGGTGCAGTAGCCCTTACGGAGATAGAGCCTCGGTCTTCTAGTGGAGAGAGTTCTTGGGGCAGGCTAGTGCCAAGGCTATAAATAATCCAAGCCAAGAGTGCCACTATCGGGAAAGCAAGCCAGCTTACCTTCATAAATCCTTCAAGACTCCAGCGGTAGGCATTGGTCAATCCTACAAAGAATGGTTCGGTTTTGCGGTAAAACCAGTTTTTGCGTTCACGCCTTTTTAAGATTCTGGAAGAGAGCATGGGCGTAAGTGTCAGGGCCACAAAAGAAGAAATAATGACCGCCGTACTAATCACCACCCCAAACTCTACAAAAAGCCTTCCTGTGATGCCTTGCAAGAAAATAATGGGAAGAAACACCGCCACCAATGAGACCGTAGTGGCTATGACCGCAAAGAAAATCTCTGTAGAACCCTTGATGCCTGCCTCTAGAGGTGCAGTGCCTTTTTCTATTTTTGTATAAATATTTTCCATCAATACAATGGCATCATCTACTACCAGCCCGATGGCAAGCACGATGCCTAAGAGGGTAAGCACATTGATAGAAAAATCTGCCAGATACATCACAAAGAATGTTCCTATCAGAGAGACAGGGATGGTAAGCACAGGAATCAATGTGGTCCGCCAATCACGCAAAAACAAGAATATAATCAGAATCACAAGCACAAAAGCCGTAAAAATAGTCTGTTGCACTTCAGTAATAGACGCCCTTACATATTTGGTTTGGTCAAATCCGATTCCTACTTGTATATCACTGGGGAGGTCTTTTTGAATTTCTTTAAGACGCTGATAGACCTTATCTACCACTTCTACTTGGTTTGCTCCTGGGCGAGTTACGATGGCATTGCCCACACAGGGTAGCCCCTGACTGCGCAAAAGCGTTCGCATATTCTGAGCACCTAGCTCGGCTGTGCCTATGTCACTAAACCTGACAATGTTGTCTCCGTTCTGCTTGACAATCAAGTCATTAAACTCTTGTGGTGAGCTAATCTTGCCCAATGTCCTGACGCTCATCTCCGTTTCATTGCCTTCTATGCGGCCCGAAGGAAGCTCTACGTTTTGGGCTTTGAGGGCATTGCGTACATCTAAGGGAGTGAGCTGATAGGCAGAGAGTTTGATAGGGTCCATCCAGAGGCGCATGGCATACTCCTTTTCGCCCCAGATAAAAATCTCGCTTACCCCATTGATGGTCTGGAATCTTTCTTTAAAATCATTTTTGGCTATGCGGGTCAGGTCCAGCATGGAGCGGCCTGCCGTGCTTCGGATATTGATAAATATGACGGGCTCGGAGTCTGCATCTGCCTTGCTTACGGTAGGTGGCTCGGCATCTGTGGGGAGATTTCCGATGGCATTAGATACTTTATCTCTGACATCATTGGCGGCAGCTTCTAAATCTACTTCCAAATCAAACTCTACAGTGATGGTGCTTCGCCCTTCACGGCTTACGGAGGTAAGTGAGCGGATTCCTGCTATTCCATTGATGGCTTCTTCTAGTGGCTCAGTGATTTGAGATTCTACAATATCAGAGTTGGCGCCCACATAGCTGGTAGAGACATTGATGATGGGTGCATCTACACTTGGGTACTCACGAATGCCCAAATAATTGAAGCCAATCATGCCAAAAAGCAAAATCGTGATAGACATTACGAGGGTCAGCACGGGGCGTGCGATGCTTATTTGAGATAAAGTGCTCATATATTTTCAGTTTAGAATCCTTTTTTCTCCATATTTAAGAAGAGGCAAGGCTTAAATGTTTTATTTTATTTTCTGAAGTTTTACCTCGGCGTCAGGGCGTACATTTAAGATGCCAGAGGTAATGATGGTATCACCTATCGAAAGCCCTTCTGTAATCTGAATGACCTGTTGCCCTCTGATGCCTGTTTTGACGGGCACAGTTACGGCCATTCCTTTTTCGTATCTGAATACTTTCTGTCCGCCAAGCTCAGGGATAAGGGCAATGGTAGGAATCTGAATGGTATTGGGGTATTGCCCCAAGATAATTTCAATATCCACAAAGCCCCCTGGGATAAGCCTCTGTTGTGAATTGTTCATTTCAGCCCTTACGGTGAGTGTGCGTGTTTCTAGATTTATCTTGGGCTCTATGGCATAGACAAGTGCTTCTAAGATATCTCCTTCTAATATTTCGGAGCGAACCAGTATTTTGAGTCCTTTTTTGATTTGCCCACTGTATTTTTCGGGTACAGAAAATTCTATTTTTAGTTTTTGCAAATTGACCAAGCTCACGATGCTCGTGCCTGGGTTTACATAGCTGCCATTACTGACCTTGCGCAGCCCTACTGTGCCACTAAAAGGGGCACGTATTTCGGTTTTGCTCAGGTTTGCCTGTGTTTCTCTCACTTGTGCTTTGAGGGCATTCAGTTCGGCAAGCACAGCATCATACTCATCTTGGCTTGCCCCTCCTTTTTCTAAGAGTTTTCTTTGGCGGTATTCTCTGTTTTCGTAAAGTGTGATTTGGGCTTTGAGCCTATCTACCTGTGCAGTAAGTTCGGTATTGTTCATTCTTACAAGCAGTGCCCCTTTTCCTACTATTTGCCCTTCTTGAAAATTAATGGCAGTAATCTTACCCGCTATTTCACTGGTAAGCTCTACCTCTTCATTGGGGAGCAAAGTGCCTGTTACTTTGATGGCATCTATCAGGGTGCTGTGTTTGATAATATCAGCCCGTACTTCTGGTAGGTCTTTGTTTTCGGATTTATTGGGAGCAGAGGCCGCATTATTTTTTTCTTCTTTGGCTGCGCCCAAGCCAATCCAGCCTGTCTGTAGTGCAACCAGCCCCAAGATGATTACGAGCGTAAAAATGATTGATACAGTACGAATCCAATGTTTTTGCATATAAATTATTGACTAATAGGTGCTTATGAGTTTTTGTAATTTACCTTTGGTAGATATTTGATGGCTAAAGACAGCATACACTGATTTGGACTGAATACTTGTTAAAATTATTCTATTTTTGTCAGTGTTGTAACTTGGTATTTTTTACTGCTTTGCTAATAAGAACCAATACAGGTTTTATAAGTTTAAAATCCTTTGATGAATTAGGGCAAAGTTACAGGATAGCTAAAAAGTGTGCTGTTATTTATTTGTTATTAGATTTTTAGATAAAATGGAAATTATACTTTCTCCTAAGCTCATTCGGCTAGAGTCTGAGCTGTTGCACCAAAAGCAAATACGCATCTCTGTCTTGAGGCTAGATACACTTCATTCGCAGATTAGTGGCAATAAATATTTCAAACTAAAATACAATCTTGAAGAAGCTCAAAAACGAGGGAATACCAAGGTGCTTACTTTTGGTGGGGCTTATTCTAATCATATCTACGCTACAGCAGCAGCAGCGCAGATGCTGGGTTTAGAGAGTATCGGCATTATCAGGGGAGAGCGCAGAGAGCCCCTCAATGCGACACTTGCCTTTGCCCAAAAATCAGGAATGCACTTACATTTTGTGAGCAGGGAGGCATATCGGCAGAAAGACCAGACAGATTTTAAGGCATCTTTGCAGGGGCAGTTTGGTGATTTTTATCTTATTCCTGAGGGTGGAAGCAATGCTTTCGCCTTGGAAGGGCTGAAAGAAATTCTAGGGCTTATCAAAGATGATTTTCAATACATTGGCACAGCTTGTGGCACGGGTGCGACCATGGCGGGGCTGATGCTAGGGCTAAAAGCACCTCAAAAAGTAATCGGCTTTTCGGCACTGAAAGGTGGAGGTTTTTTGTGGGAGGATATGAAAGTCTTGCTTCAAGATTATTTTCATCAATATACACAGGTTGGGGGCATAGAATCTCTGGATGTCTGGATGAGGACAAGGGCTGAGCTCATGCTTGAGTATCACTTTGGAGGATATGCCAAGAATAAACCCGAACTCAGGCAGTTTATCTCAGATTTTGAAGCAGCACAGCAAATTCCGATTGAGTGGATTTATACAGGAAAAATGTTTTTTGGGCTGCTAGATTTGGTCAAAAAAGATTATTTTAAAGCCCAAAGCCACATTGTAGCACTACACACAGGAGGCTTACGTGGATAAATTTCGCTTCGTGCGAACACGAAGCGAAGGAATCATCAAAATTATTTATTGCCTACAGCCATAAATGTTTCTGTCATTTTGCCATCATCATCTGAGGTTATCATTTTCTCGGTAGAAAATTCCTTGATGCTGAGTTTTTCTTTGCCTTCTTGTAATTGTGTTGCCATTTCTCCTTTCAAGTGCGTCAGTACCAATACTTGCACATCACCCTCTTTGATGATATCCCAAGTGCCTGAGGCGATTTCTTTTCCTGAGAATGTTTCTTTGAATTTGCCATCTTCTCCTAGGGTCAAAAAAGCATTGTCAATACCGTCTTGGCTTTTTCCTTCGGTATTGGTGAAGGATGTCATTGCCCATTCTTTGGCAAAGGGTTTTGCTTCTTCGGAAAGTACTACTGCCGCTGGCTCTTCTTCTGTACTTGTTTCTTCTTCTGTTACTTCTTCAGTTGCTGCTTTGGTAGTGTCTGTATCACTTTCTGATTTTT
>JAABSX010000038.1 GCA_011390205.1 Microscillaceae bacterium
GACCCGCTACAAAGCAATAATAGAAAGAAAATTTAACTATCCAAAGCTTTAAGATACTTTTATTTACTCCGTGATTAGATTATTGGATAAACTTTCGTTTATTTCTATATAGCGAGGTATATACGCAATAGAATGGTTTGAAAAACCCTGCTGTGCTAAGATATGAGTCTTCCAAAGGGAGACTTAGCACGACTAATGAAGGAAAAGTCTATGACTTTTCTTGCGTATGCAGAACAGACACCGAATTAACAAAACTACGAACTAAAACCAACATCACTTCACCCCAACACCCACTGTTTTTTTTACTAAAAACAGGTACAGTCATAGACTTTGCCTTCATTACAAGAGTTCACAGGGGTAGCTTCACGAAAGGTCATTCTCAGGTTTGAGGTGGTCAGTGTAGCTGTACTCGTAGGCAAAGTCTGAGGATTCATTGCCTAGCTGATTAGGGGCAAGGGTTTTGCCCTCGGGCGTGGCGATGAATTGTAGCTCTCCTTCTTGATAGACAAAGCCACCTCATTCTGTTCTCTAGTTAAGGGATACTTTTGCACTAAAAAGGATGGAGGACCTTGTAGCACATTCACTAGCAGGAAAAGAGGAGATAGAAAGTTTTATTAAGTAAAAAGGTACAATACCATATACTTTGTAAAGAGGTGGCACTTTTTCAAAAAGCACCACATCTTATCAGTCAGCCAACTAGTCAATTGATAATGTTAGATAAAACAGGACGGCACAATATAAAAATATGCTGCTATTGCTTAAAACTATGCTGCGTTTTGTTTTTCTAATTCATGCCATATCAATCCGCTTGCCCCCAATACTGCTGCATTGCGGTGTTGTAGCTCAGACATCATCAGCTTGACAGTACCCTTAAAAGGGCCAAAAAGGCTTTGCTCCATGTGGCGGAGTGTAGGCTCAAAGATTAAATCTTTGGCATTGGCAAGCCCACCAAACAGGATAATAGCCTCTGGACTAGTGATTAAGACAGTATCGGCTAGTTTTTGCCCTAGGATATGCCCCGTATATTCAAAAGCTTCTAGGGCTATTTTATCCCCTTTGAGGGCTGCCTGCGTGATAAGCTCACCCGTAAGCTCTGATTGGCTCACATCCCTTAGTTCACTTCCTACAAGAGAGTCTGCTAGAAGTTTAGAGACAGTGCGGCGAATCCCTGTAACAGATACATAGGCTTCTAAGCAGCCTCTTCTGCCATCTCCGCAGAGTCTGCCATCATAGTTTACAATCAAATGCCCCATTTCTCCAGCGAAGCCACTATGCCCATAGACCACATCTCCATTCACCACGATGCCACTGCCCAGTCCCGTGCCAAGGGTGATAAGGATGAAATTCTTCATGTTACGAGCAGCCCCAAATCTTAGCTCACCTAGAGCCGCAGCATTGGCATCATTGGTGATGACCGTAGGGATTTTGTACTTCTTTTGCATGAGTTCTACCAGATTTACCACGCCACCCCATTTGAGGTTAGGTGGGTTTTCTACAGTACCTCTAAAATAATTGGCATTGGGTGCACCCATTCCGATTCCTTTGATGACTACGCCCTCTTCTAGCTCAGCCATTGCTTCATCTATGGCATCAAAGAGGCGAGGGAGGTAAGCCGTTACGTGGTCTTCGGCTTGTGTCATAAATTGAGATTCTTTGAGGATATTTCCATCGATATCTACAAACCCAAAAGTAGTGGTAGTGCCTCCGATATCGATTCCGAGTGTTAGTTCTTTTTTTGACATTGAATATAAGTTTTAGCGTAAGTTACTTTATTGGTCATTTTTTTGTACGTTTATAATGTCTTATAAAAAAGTTTAGTGCTTTTTTATGAATTTCAGAATAATCTTATTTAATTTGGCTCAGATTAACTACGTTTATGTGATAGGTGTCCAAATTAAGGGAATTTTTGTTTTTTTACAATAAAAAATCTTTTCCTTCGAATATTAAAACTTTCTTTGCCTCATGAAATTAGATGTAAGCCTACTCAAATCAGTCCTTAATATTTATGATGAGCTCCAGACCAACGGGATTTATCTGGTCTATCTTGGTGTATTTAGCCATGACATTACCAAAATGTTTACCTCCATGGCAGAAGATGACATGGATAGCAAAGGAGAGAGACTTTCTATAAAGAAGCGTGTCTATCACGTAATGGTAGAGACACTACAAAATATGACCAGACACTCCGATGAGATTACCTCAGAGAGCAGTGTAGGAAGTGGCTTATTTATGATTGGGCGTAAGAATGACTCCTACTATGTCATCACTTCTAACAAGGTATCTAATGAAAAAAAAGAATCTCTAGAAGCCGCCTTAGAAGACATCAATAACTCGACTCCCGAAGCCCTCAGGCAGATGTATATTGACCAGATTAGGCATGGCAAGTTGTCTTCTAAGGGGGGGGCAGGACTGGGGCTGATAGACATTGCCCGCAAAACCACAGGGGCGCACGACTACCAATTTATCCCCTATGATGACGACAATTACTTTTTTATTCTGAAAGTAGAGATAGATACCAAAGCCATCAAAGAAAACAAAGAAAGAGAAGAACAAGATGCAGCAGCTTCTACCCAAGACAGTGTGCAGCAAGAAGATACACAAACTCCAGCTTCTGACCAGAAACCAGAAGACAAACCATCATAAATAAATAATTTAGATTGTTTAAGACCCTGAGCATCAGTGCCTTACATTAAAGCAATCTTATAAGTTAATCTTGAGTAATTACTCAGTCAGTAGATATTTTAAATCCGTTCGTAAATTGTATTGGGTGCTTTGTTAAATAAATACACAATAAAAGTGCACAACATTTATTTTTGGTTTATAAATTAATATTATGAAGTGGCTTAAAAGTTGTTTTTCTGGATGCTTCTACCTTATACTCATCATTGTGATTGCATCCTTCGTTTTACCTTTCTTAGTAGGAGACTTTTTATCAGGAATAGAAATAGAATTTTTAGACCCTGAAAACACCTTCGAGGCAAATGAAGAAATCTACCCTGATGAGATAATAGTAGAAGAATTAGGGGCAGAAGGTACTGAAGTAGAAGTAGAAGTATTAGACTCAGACTGCAGAATCTCTGATGCAAGCTACAGAAGGGCTTGGCAAGATTTATCTGTAGGCAGAAAACTCACCCTACAGCTCAAAATAGAAGGAAGCAAAAAATGCCAAGCTGAGGAAAACAGAAATCGTTTTTATCCCAAAAACTGGAGCAGTGACGGAGATTACTGGAGGCAGGTATATGTCTCTTTGATTGATTTTGATAACCCACGAATGAAATCAGTGATGAGGCAGTTTGAAACCCTAAAAAAAGAAAAAAAACTGAATTATCCTGATTTTGCAGAGGCTGTAGTTACTTTTATCCAAAACATACCTTACGTACTGGTCTTGACCAAACCAGCCTCTGAAGCAGTAGCAGACGGGGACTTTTACAAACAGTATTTAGAAGTAGAAAAACGCCCTTACATAGAAAATATCAAATACGGACTACACTCACCCATAGAGTTTTTACACACTCGCAAGGGAGATTGTGATACACGCACTGTATTGGCTTACAGCATTCTGACACACTTCGGATACGATGTAGCCATCGTCAATAATCCTGAGCATTCTATGCTAGGGATTAACTTACCTGCACAAGGGACTTACCTAACATACCAAGGCAAAAAGTATTTTATCTGGGAAACCACAGCCACAAACTGGGCACTAGGGAGCATCAGCCCTGAGTATCGTAATAATCTGTTTATCTGTGTGCCAAGTATCAATGCCCTTTAAAATATATAAAAAATAAATAAATATAACTGACCCACTCAATATCTACCTTTACAAATTATGAATACAAAACTGATTTACTTGGCATCTGCACAACTGTTGTTGTCTTTAATCCTTGCCATCTTGGTTACTTTCTTTTCTTACAAAATATTTAGGTATTTTTTAGTAAAAAAATATAAAATACAGCTAGATAATTTTGCTTTTGCCCTTTTGTCTTCTTCCATTTTATTTTCAGTGGGCTACATCATCTCTGGCACATTACAGCCAGCCATGAATGTCATCAGAATCTTAGGGCAACAGACACAAAGTAGTTTAGAGTTGTTTTTTGAGAGCATACAGTACATTACTTTATTTGTAGGTATTGGCTTTGTGATTTCATCTGTTACTACTTTACTGGGCTTGTTTATCTTTACCCAGCTCACCCGTAAAGTCAATGAATTTGAAGAAATCAGCAAAGATAACAAAGCCGTAGGGCTGATTACTGGTGTGATTATCATCGTCATTGCGATGTTTGTCAAAGACAGTACTATATTGCTTTTAGAATCTTTCATTCCTTATCCTAGGCTGCTGATTAATTAATTCAAGCAGCCATTGATGGCCATTAGCAACAGTGGTTTTGACAGAGATTTACACGGATTTTTTCAGCCAATATTCGTGTAAGTTTTTGTTCCAGAAATCTGTACAGCAACTTAGATCCGTCCATAAAATATGTAAAATTTAGCCTCCTCCACATAGCACAAAGCCACGGGCATGTTTGAGGGCGAAAAGAGTGCCTCTAAATCAAAAGCATCTCCTTTTGTGCCTAACCTATCAGTAAAAAGCATAATTCTTTTAAACTTTTAAACAATTCACGTATCTTTGCCTTACAAATTTATTCTAAATTCAAAATATTATGGCTTACAAGAAAATAGTTGAGTTACTCGGCAAAGATGCTGATTACCTGCTCTCACACAAAAGCAACAAAGTAAAAAAAGAAACCTTACACCTGCCCAACCCTGAATCTGTCAATGACATATTCATGCCCAGCAACCGCAACCCCCAAGTATTGCGTAGCCTAGGGCAGCTATTCGGCTCAGGAAGGCTAGCCAATACAGGCTATGTGTCTATCTTACCCATAGATCAAGGTATAGAACACGCAGCAGGAGCTTCTTTTGCCAAAAATCCAATTTACTTTGACCCCGAAAACATCATCAAACTTGCCATAGAAGGAGGCTGTAATGCAGTAGCTACTACTTTCGGAAACCTTGCCATGATGTCTCGTAAGTATGCACATAAAATCCCCTTTATCGTAAAAATCAACCACAACGAACTGCTCACCTACCCCAACAAAGCCGACCAAATCATGTACGGATCTGTGCAAGAGGCTTGGAATTTGGGTGCTGTAGCCGTGGGTGCTACGATTTACTTTGGCTCAGATAATTCTTCTCGCCAAATCATAGAAGTAGCAGAAGCCTTCGAAGAAGCACACGCACTCGGAATGGCAACCATCCTCTGGTGCTACACCCGCAATGATGCCTTCAAAAAAGATGGGGTCGATTATCACGTATCTGCTGACCTTACTGGGCAAGCCAATCACTTAGGCGTAACCATTCAAGCAGACATCATCAAACAAAAGCTACCCGAAAATAATGGAGGTTACAAAGCCCTTAATTCAGGTGGCTCAAGCTATGGCAAACTAGACGAAAGAATCTACACGGAGCTCTCAAGTGATCACCCCATAGACCTTTGCCGCTATCAAGTAATTAACTGCTACATGGGCCGTGCAGGGCTGATTAACTCTGGAGGAGCTTCCTCTGGAGAGGCTGATTTGGCAGATGCTGTCCGCACTGCTGTCATCAACAAACGTGCAGGGGGTATGGGGCTTATCTCGGGGCGAAAAGCCTTCCAAAGACCTATGAAAGAAGGGGCAGCACTCTTACAAGCTATCCAAGATGTGTATCTTACGTCTGAAATTGACATCGCCTAATTTTTAAATAAATCATAAACGTATAATTGCCTACCACTTTGTAAAAAGTGGTAGGCTTACTTAATTTGGAGGAAATGGCCTGGTTTAATCGAAAAGAAAAAGGGATTCATACACCTACTGAGGATAAAAAAGAAACCCCTGACGGACTCTGGTACAAATGTCCTGAATGTAAAAATGTGATGCCCACCCGTGAGCATAAGCAGCACGCCTATACCTGTGCATCTTGTGACCATCACACAAGGATAGGCGCTCAGGAGTATTTTGAAATACTATTTGATGATAAAATATTTACAGAATTAGACCCCAACCTACAATCTGGAGACCCACTTAGCTTCTATGATTCTAAGCCTTACCCACAGAGGGTAAGAGAAGCACAAAAAAAATCAGGGCTAAAAGATGCCGTTCGCACTGCTTACGGCAAAATGAACACCCTAAATTTGACAATAGCTTGCATGGATTTTGGCTTTGTAGGCGGCTCTATGGGCTCTGTAGTAGGTGAAAAAATAGCCCGTGCCATAGATTTTGCCATCAAAAACAAAACCCCCTTCTTGATGATTTCTCGCTCAGGAGGTGCTCGTATGCAAGAGGCGGGATTCTCTTTAATGCAAATGGCAAAAACCTCAGCCAAACTCGCACTCCTTAGCCAAGCAAAATTGCCTTATATTTCTCTTATGACTGACCCTACCACGGGCGGCGTATCAGCTTCTTTTGCGATGTTAGGTGATTTTAATGTCTCCGAACCCAAAGCCCTCATTGGCTTTGCAGGGCCCAGAATCATCCGTGAAACCATCGGAAAGGATTTGCCCAAAGGATTCCAGACGGCAGAGTACTTGCTAGAGCATGGCTTCTTAGATTTTATCATTGATAGAAAAGACCTCAAGGGGAAATTCTCTACCTTGCTCTCTATGCTCGCAGAGGAGCAAAAATAAATAAATCAATAGAACACGCTTAATTTTACAAAATAGGGAAGGCTTCGGACTTGTAGCAAATAGACTTGAGACGAAGCCTTCGCTTATTTAGTATCAAATCCTTTGAAAATAAACGGAAAAAGTGCTAAATTGCTCAAAAATAAAACCTTGACAACCTAAACTATCAAACATGCTAAGCCGCCAAGATATTTCTAGAATTTTATTCTTAGACATAGAAACCGTCAGAGGATATCAGACCTTTCAGGAGCTGCCAGCTACCCTAAAAGATGCCTGGAACCATAAATCCGAAAAAATAAAAACAGAGGAGGAGCAAAACCACGAACAAAAATACATAGACCGTGCAGGGATTTTTGCAGAATTTGGCAAGGTCATCTGTGTCAGTTTTGGCTTTATCAACTGGCAAGACGATGTACCACATTTTAGAGTCAAATCATTCTATGCAGATGATGAAAAATCACTCTTACTTGATTTTAAAAAACTCTTAGAAGAAAAATTTAAAGGCTGGCTATTGTGTGCACACAACGGCAAAGAATTTGATTTTCCGTATCTTGGCAGGCGTTTTCTCATCAACCAAATCCCTCTCCCCTCAGTGCTACAGGTGCAAGGCAAAAAGCCATGGGAGATTCCATTTCTGGATACAATGGAGCTATGGCGTTTTGGAGATTATAAAAACTATACCAAGCTAGAGCTGCTTTGTGCTGTATTTGGAATCCCTACACCCAAAGATGACATAGACGGCAGCCAAGTAGGCAAAGTCTATTGGGAGGAGCAAGGCCTGGAGCGAATCACCCGATATTGTGAAAAAGATGTCATCGCTACGGCACAAGTAATGCTCAAATATGCCGTACTTCCTGCCATCGAGGAAGCATACATTCACTCCGCTACTTTTGATGACTAATCCTCCTCCCGACTGTGGTTTATATTTTATGTTTTCTACATTGCCAATCACTCAAAATACCAAGACAGATTCATATATTTGCACACTCAAGCAATAATACCATTTCATAAAACCATGAACGCAAACTTAAACCAAGACCAACGCCGAAAATCGCTTATCTTAAAGATTTCCTTGTTTGCTACGGGGCTTTCGGGCATTGTGGCAGAGTATATTTTATCTACCCTTGCAAGTTATTTTTTAGGAGATTCTATCTTGCAATGGACTTTGGTGCTTTCTTTTATGCTTTTTTCTATGGGGCTGGGCAGCAGGCTTACCCCCTTCTTAAAAGGAGATTTGTTAGAGAAGTTTATCATCATTGAGTTTATTTTGTCGGTGCTGGTGTCTTTCTCTGCAATGTTTGTCTATATCATTTCTGCCTATGCTTCACACACTGATTTGGTGATTTATGGCTTGAGCATTGCCATTGGTTTGCTGATAGGCATTGAGATTCCGATGGTTACGAGGCTAAACGAAGATTATGAAGAGCTTCGGCTCAACATCGCTTCGGTGATGTCTTATGATTATTTCGGAAGTCTTTTAGGGGGTTTGTTCTTTGCCTTTGTGGGCTTGCCCATTTTAGGGCTGACTTACACTCCTTTTGTGTTGGGCTTCATTAATTTTTCTGTAGCAATGGTGCTTTTTGTGCAGTTTAGAGGCTTGGTGCCTTTGCCTCGCCGAAAACGCTTGCTAGGCTACAGCGTGCTGGTATTCATCATGCTCACAGCAGGAATTATATTTTCCGAACCGCTGATTCTTTTTGGAGAACAGCAGCGATACGCTGACCAAGTCATCTACGTAGAAGAATCAAAATACCAAAAAATCGTCATTACGCAATGGAAAAATGATTACTGGCTCTTCATCAACGGAAGTCAGCAGTTTAGCACCCGAGATGAAGAACTCTACCACGAGCCTCTGGTGCACCCGCTCATGACACTCTCACCTAACCCCCGAAACATCCTCGTTATGGGTGGAGGAGATGGATTGGCTGTGCGTGAAATTCTGAAATATTCTGAAGTAGAAGACATTACTTTGGTAGATTTAGACCCTGCCATGACCCAGCTCTCTAAGACACATCCCGTGCTGCTTGCCGCCAATGACAGCTCTTTTTATCACCCCAAACTGACCATCTACAACCAAGATGCCTACAAGTTTATGACAGATACTCGCCAGTATTTTGATGTCATCATCATAGACCTCCCTGACCCCAAGTCTGTAGAACTTAACAGACTCTACACCAAAGAATTTTACACACTGTGCCACAAACAGCTACGCCCTCATGGCTTGATTATTACACAGTCTGGCAGCCCTTATTACAGTGGGCAGTCTTTTGAGTGTATTAGGTTGAGCATGCAAGCCGCTGATTTTGGGGTTACACAAATCCACAATCAAGTGCTGACATTGGGCGAATGGGGCTGGACCGTCGGCAGCAAGGGGATGGACGAACAGAAATTGAAGGCATCTCTTCGAAAACTCTCATTTAAGAACATACCTACTCGCTGGATTACCCAAGATGCCATGCTGATGATGACTTCTTTCGGTAAAAAATCTTATTTTTATGATAAAAATAAACAGCCCGTAGAAATCAATACCATCCATAACCCTGTGCTTTACAAATACTACCTGAACGGAGGATGGGATTTGTACTAGAAAGAAGGCTTTGACGATTGAAAAAGGGAGCGAGCTTTACTTTTTCTTTTAAGTTACTTAGATTTATTTGGCTTGATTCAGGATTAAATAGCTGAAAATCAAGGCATAACCGTTCTTTTTTTTACACAATACATTGATAATTAGTGCATTTACTTGGGGCTATATTTTTTTTACTCTGGCTCTTTTATTATCTTTAAGATTGAAGTAATTCTTGAAATAATACCTAAAATCTTAAAAACATGAGCCCTCTTTCTTCTAAATACATCTTGGCCTTAGACCAAGGCACCACGAGCTCAAGAGCCATTATCTTTAATCATCAAGGAAAAATAGTTGCATTGAGCCAAAAAGAGTTTACTCAATTTTATCCCAAAACAGGCTGGGTAGAGCATGACCCCACCGAGATTTGGTCTTCACAAGCAGCCGTAACGGCAGAAGTCCTTGCCAAAGCCACACTCGCCCCCCAAGATATTGCCGCCATAGGGATTACAAACCAACGAGAAACTACCATTATCTGGGACAAAGCCACAGGAAAACCTATTTATAATGCCATTGTGTGGCAAGACAGACGTACCGCAGCCATCTGTGATGCCATCAAAGAAAAAGGACATACTAACATGATTCGCCAAAAAACAGGGCTGGTCATTGATGCTTATTTCTCAGCCACCAAAATCCAGTGGATACTAGACAATGTAGAGGGAGCAAGGGCAAGGGCCGAAAAAGGAGAACTCGCCTTTGGTACAGTAGATAGCTGGCTCGTATGGCAATTTACCAATGGCAAAAAACACCTTACCGAAATCAGCAATGCAAGCCGGACTTTACTCTTTAATATCCATACCCTTGAGTGGGACAAAGAACTCTTAGAAATTTTTAATATCCCAGCTTCTATACTCCCCGAAGTAAAGTCTTCTAGTGAAGTATATGGTTATACTGAGAGCAATGCCCTACAGGCCCACATCCCGATTGCAGGCATCGCAGGCGACCAACAAGCCGCCCTTTTTGGGCAAATGTGCACTGAAAAAGGAATGGTCAAAAACACCTATGGCACAGGCTGTTTTATGGTACTTAATACAGGCGAAGAAGTCAAAACTTCTCAGAATAACCTACTCTCTACCATTGCCTGGCAGATTGATGGCAAAACAACCTATGCCTTAGAGGGCAGTGTGTTTGTGGGTGGAGCCATTATTCAGTGGCTCAGAGATGGCCTAGGCATCCTTAAAACTGCTTCTGAAAGTGAAGCAATTGCCAAGAGTGTAGAAGACAACGGAGGGATTTATTTTGTGCCAGCACTCACAGGACTGGGTGCTCCCCACTGGGACCCCTACGCAAGAGGGGCTATCATGGGAATCACGCGTGGCACTACTTCAGCACACATCATCAGGGCTGCCCTTGAGAGCATTGGGTTTCAGGTAAAAGACATCCTGACGGCAATGGTAGCCGATACAGGCATCACCCCAAAAGAACTCAGGGTGGACGGGGGAGCAGTCGCCAATGACTTAATGATGCAATTTCAGGCAGATATTTTTGGTTTTGAAGTTACTCGCCCTCAGATTTTAGAAACCACAGCTCTAGGGGCGGCTTACTTGGCAGGGCTTGCCGTAGGCTACTGGCAAAATATAGAAGAACTCAAACAACAATGGCATATAGACAAAGTATTCGCACCCAAGCTGGAGCAAGAAAAAGTAAACGAACTCCAAAAAAACTGGGAAAAAGCCCTAGAAAGAGCCAAAGGCTGGGATAAATAAATCATTCATCTAAATTAAATACCAAACCAATATGAACCGCAAACAAATGCTCGACAACTTAGAGGCTATGAAAAACCAAACCTGGGATGTAGTGGTCATCGGGGGCGGTGCTACAGGGCTGGGCAGTGCCTTAGAATCTGCCACAAGAGGATATAAAACACTGCTTTTAGAACAGGCTGATTTTGCCAAAGGCACTTCTAGCCGTAGCACCAAGCTAGTGCATGGAGGGGTAAGATACTTGGCACAAGGAGACATTGCTTTGGTCTTAGAAGCCTTGCATGAGCGAGGTTTACTCAGACAAAACGCACCCCATTTAGTACGTAACCAAGAGTTTATCATCCCTAACTATGAGTGGTGGGGAGGCCCTTTTTATACCATCGGGCTGAAAGTCTATGATATGATGGCAGGTCGCTTAGGTTTGGGGCCTTCTGTACATATCTCCAAAAAGAAAACCCTAGAAGCCATTCCCAATCTTAACCCTGAGGGACTCAAAGGAGGAGTGATTTATTATGATGGGCAGTTTGATGACGCACGCCTTGCCATTAACCTTGCCCAAACTTTTGTAGAGAATGGAGGGACTGCCCTTAACTATGCTAAAGTAACAGGCCTGACCAAATCAAAAGACGGACTTATCAAAGGGGTTAAATTTGAAGAGGTAGAAAACAACCAAGATTATGACATCACTGCGAAGGTAGTCATCAATGCCACAGGCGTATTTGTAGATAATGTCTTAAAAATGGACAATCCTGATGCTAAAAACATCATCCGCCCTAGCCAAGGTGTGCATGTGGTCTTAGACAAAGAATTTTTGCAGGGAGATGCCGCCATTATGATTCCTAAAACAGATGACGGACGGGTGCTTTTTGTAGTGCCTTGGCACGAAAAAGTAGTGGTAGGCACCACAGATACCCCTATAGAAGAGGCAAGCTTAGAGCCCCGTGCTTTAGAAGAAGAAATTGATTTTATACTCAATACTGCCAGCAGATACCTCACCAAAGCCCCTACCCGCCAAGATGTAAGAAGCATCTTCGCAGGCTTGCGTCCATTAGCTGCACCACAAGGAGATGACACAAGCAGTACCAAAGAAATCTCCCGAAGCCACAAACTCATGGTTTCTCTCTCTGGTCTGGTAACTATCACGGGTGGCAAATGGACTACCTACCGTAAAATGGGTGAAGATACCATAGACAAGGCGGCTCTAGTAGCAGGGCTGGAAGAAAAAAAATGTGTAACCAAGAATATGCCCATCCACGGCTATGTCGCCAATTTTGATACTGAAGATTCCCTCCACGTCTATGGCTCAGACAGACAAGCATTGCTGAGGCTTCTTTCCGAAAATGAAATGTGGGAAGAAAAATTACACCCTGATTTGCCTTATTTTAAGGGGGAAGTAATCTGGGCAGTACGCCAAGAAATGGCACGTACTGTAGAAGATGTACTTGCCCGAAGATTGCGTGCTTTGCTTTTAGATGCCAAGGCAAGTTTAGAAATTGCCCCAGCTGTAGCATCACTCATGGCAGATGAGCTAGAGCAAGGTGAAGACTGGCAAAAAGAGCAAGTAGCACTTTATACAGAATTGGCAAATGGCTACTGGCTGAGGGAAATCAATGAGTAGCACAAAACCACAAAAGATAATCTCTAGTAAATTATTTTCATCTGCGAACATGAAACTTAATCATTCTATTCCGTTTAAAATCTAAATATTTATCTACCAACACAATAAATACTCAATATATGGCAATCACTGACCGCTTTCTCAAATACTTAAAAGTAGAATTAAATGAATTTTTGGGGAAATATGGAGAAGAAGATACTCAGAACAATCCGACATCTAAGAAAAAAGAGGATTGGACTGACTCTCTCTACAATTTTATGAATGGAAATACTGCCAAAGAAGATGAAAAAACACAGCAAGCTTCAAAAGATCAGTGGACACACCGAAGAGAACGCCGCTCCCAGCATCAATCCTCTAAGCAGCAAGCATACAATGATGCCTCCTCTTGGCAAAATACAAATACCAATGCTGACCCCGAAGCCAAATACTATGAAGCATTAGAAATCAAAAAAGGAGCTTCTGCCGAAGAAATAAAACAGGCGTACCGTCAGGTAATGAAAAAATACCATCCTGACAAGTTTGCAAGCGACCCCGAAAAACAAAAATATGCAGAGCAACTTGCCCAGAAGATAAATGATGCTTATGATTATCTTAAGAAAAAACACAGCATCTAAAATAGAATAAATACAAAATTAATCACCAGACACCAAGCAGGGCTTGTCTAGAATCTGAAATATCATATTCAGTTTCTATACGAAGTGCCTGCTTTTTTTTTGATTCTGACAGACTGCAAGCCAAAAAGCCCCCAACAAGCCCAATCAAAACAACCTCTTCGCCGTTGCCTTCACATGCGACTAATAACACCCATCAAAAACAGTGAATTATATCTATTAACAAAGGATAGGATCACTTTGGGCAATCTAGCCAAATCTTGTTTATGTTTTTTCTTTGTCTTTTTAGATGAGGTTGAAATTGCTCACTTTCTGGATAAATTTAAGAAAATATCACATAAACTTAGTTTATATCACGAATGAAATATTATTTGGCTAGAAACATTTTTTATCCACAAAATGCCTTTTTTAGCTTCTAAACATCATTTAGATATAAAAAACTGCTTGGCTTTAAAGTGAATAGGCTGTTAATGACGCATAAAATGTTATAAAAATATCAACGACTTACTTCTTGATTGAGGAGGTTTTTAACCAAAAAAAAAGAATCACGTCTAAGCTATCACATAGCAAACAAATAAAAAACGACATCATCAAACATAGTTCAATAATGAAAAATTTAATAAAAGAAATACTTTTATTGGCAACCGTTCTAGTGCTTTCTCTCAACCAAATCTCAGCACAGAACACACTACAGGCCAAAGAGATTATTCAAAATTCACTCAATAAAATCTCTGAAAACTACCCAACACAAACACAACTCTTGGATTTCTTTTACAGAGAAACCATTCAAGAAAACAACGAATACGTACAGCTTTCGGAAGCCACAGGAGAGATTGCTTACAGTGCTTCTAACACACCCTTGCACACTGGCAAAGCCATACAAGCTTACCAAGTCGGGGATTATTACAACACGAGTTTTATAGGAAGCCGTTGGCACAATACCCTCACACAGCCCGAAGACCAAGCAAATATCAAGGAGGTAAGATACAGCAATGCCCATTTTAAGCACGACATAGGGCAGCAAATCACGGGAGGACCATTAGGATTGACCGCCTATGACAAGGTTAAATATCCTTCTTTTTTCTTTGATGCAGTACATCAAAAAAATAAAACTCCCCAAACAAATAAAAACTATCATTTTGAACTAAAAGGAGTAGAAAATTTGAATGGACATACAGTCTATAAAATTGATTTTCAGCCTGAAAAAATTGATAAAAACCACGCAAATTTTGAAGGAACAATCTATGTAGAGAAAAATAGCCTGGCCCTTGTACGTCTTGAATATGTGGCATTGACTCAAAACACACAATACCTTGCTGGCGAAGAAGGATTTTTGCACCCTAGACACCAAGTAACCTTAGAATATGCACTGAACAAGGCAAAATGGACACTTTCTTTCATTAGAGTACAAGATGAGGTTGTATGGCAAGATGCAAAAACCAAGACACAAATCGCAAGTTACATCACCACTTCTGAACTGTGGGTGCAAGGTGTGAATACAAAAGAAGTGAGCATACTTGCTGGTGCCCATTTATTGCCCAATACCCTGCAAAGCAGTCTGTATGATGTGCAAAAAAGCTACGGGGCAGCAATGTGGGAGGATTTAGAAAAATCTGGCAAGTATCCTTCATTAAATGAAAAAGCACGAAAAGACTTAGAAAAAAATGCAAATATGGTCTTAGATACTCAATTTAGTCTGCAGCCCGAGTTTCAGTCAAAATCACAGAAAGCTGCAAGATAATGTCTTAAAGATTCAAAAAATAAAAAGTAATTATTAGGGCAGGGAGTTTTTTGCAACACCGTAGGGGTAGTATTCTTGAAGAAGTTTCAAGCCTAAAGAGTTAGGACAAAAAATAAAATAATAGTGTGTTAATCTGGTATTTAGTTTGGATAATCCTCGTTAATTTGGCGAGGATTATTTTTTTATACATCCTTCAAACTAAGCTTTTTTCTTTTTCTTTTTGAATACAAAGTACCATATCGTCAGGATACCCAGAATGATGATGGCAAGTGGCATTCCGAAGATTGCTAAAAACATCAACAGATAAAAAAAGCCTCCACTTTTCCAATCGTGTACCTCAAAATCGTGTGGGTCAAAGGCTTGAAAAGCATTGCTGTCTATATTTTTTTTGCTGAGCTGGTCCAGTGCTTCATAGTATTTTTTGGATTGTTGGGCTACTTTTTCAAAATCAAAATTATTATCCGCTTCGGTATATCTAATAAGGACATTTTGTGCAGATTCGGGCTCTAGGTTTTCAAAATCCCAAACTATTCGTTTACTTTTTGCATCTGCTTTAAATGCTTTTCGAGGTAAAATGCCCTTGATATCTTCTAGTACCAGTTCTTCACTGAGTTGTATTCTGATTTGACCTTTTTCTATTTTACCACCCCAAGCCTTGCCAGATTCTAAGATATACGTAAAGCCATTATGATTATCACGGCTGTAGCCTTCTCTGAGGTGTGCCTGATTGGTATTGACCATAAAATAAACTGTAATCTTGGTGAGTGTATCTGGGGCATAATTCCCTTGCCAGACATACCAGTTATAGACATTGTCTAAAGTAGGGGGCTGTGTGATGATTGCCTTGCTTGTGTCAGCCCTTAGCTGTGTGGCTTTGAGTTCTTTGGTATTTTCGAATACTTTGAGATGGTGTAGCTCATTAAAATGAATGGAATAGACAGTTTCATTTTCAAGAGAACCATTGACAGGGTAGCCTGTTTGCATCTTGATACTGTCTTGGCTGAGGTTTTTCATGTAATATTCTCCCTTCACCACGGCAAAGCCTCTATAAAGTAAAATACTGATTTGCTCACTTTGCATCTGTACTTTACCTATGTGGATGCTGTCTTGTGCGAAAATCGGGGTAAAAGCCCCACTTCCTCCCACAGCCCAGAAGCCAGGCATGGCGGCATTGCTCAAAAACAAAAAACCTAGAGAAATGAATACAATATTCAGGAAAATTTTTTTCATGTGTGGGGTAGTCTAAGGGGTGTATGGGATTTCTAAGCAATTATTTTTTAGCTTAGGAATAATTGAGCCAGTACAAAATCAGCACACAATACCGCAATGGTGGCATTGGTAACTGCCTGCGTGCTAGATTGCCCTACTTCAAGTGCTCCTCCTCTTGTGTAATAACCCTTAAAAGCTGCAATAGAAGCAATCAGGAAAGCAAATGCAAAGGATTTTATCAAGGCAAAACTCACATTGAAGGGCATAAAATCAGCACGGATTCCTTTGATATACTCTTGCTCAGTCATGATTCCTGTCAGTGTACCTGCCAGATAACCGCCTGTGATAGACAGAAAACCTGCTAGAGCCACCAGCATCGGGATGGTAATCAGGGCTGCAATCACTTTGGGAAGCACCAAATAAGAGATGGAGTTAATGCCCATGACCTCAAGAGCATCTATCTGCTCAGTGATGCGCATCGTGCCTAGCTCACCTGCAATGTTAGAGCCTACTTTGCCCGCCAGCACGATACAAGTAACTGTGGGTGCAAGCTCTAAGATAGTCATATCTCTTACTACTTGCCCGATGACATAATTGGGGATGAGTGGGCTGATGAGGTTATAGGCAGTCTGTACGGCACTCACTGCTCCTATAAAAGTAGAAACAATGCTTACAATAAACACCGAGCTGATGCCTATGGAAACACACTCATCTATGACCAATTGTATATACACCGAAAAACGCTCTCGGTTTACAAAAAGGCTGTAGAGGAATATCATATACTTACCAAAGGTCTTCATCAATCTTAATCTTCAATGGTGAATCTCTATTTGGAAGCAAAGTAACAAAAATAAACTTATATTTTGAGTATTTGCTTAGATTAAGTCGCTAGATTTTCTGACAGGGAGCTGTTTTTAGAGATACTTTTTTAGATTTACTCTATCCTGAATCCAATCATAAGCACATCATCTATTTGGCGATGCCCCTCAGTCCATTGCTGAAAGGTATCTTTAAGAATCTGATGCTGCTCCTCGAGTGGTTTTTGGTGAATCTCTAGCAATAAATCTCGGAGCTGCCTAATCATAAATTTGCGTGCGTGCACTCCTCCAAATTGGTCTTGGTAGCCATCCGTGAAGATATAAAAAGTAGTAGGGCTATCCACTTTGATTTGATGCTTCTGAAACTGCCTTTCTTCGGCTATTCTTACACCACCTATGGGTAGTTTGTCGCCTTTGATTTGGTGTAGTTTACCATCTTTGATATAAATCAATGGATTCTTAGCACCTGCAAACTCTACGATTTTGTTTTCTTTATCAATCACACAAAGAGATAAATCCATGCCGTCCTTGTTGTCTGTGTCATTTTGTCTTAGTGCCTGTACTACGCCTTCGTGGAGTTCATTTAGGATGACATCGGGCTGCGTAATTCCCCTCAAATCCACGATTTCATTCAATAAATCATTTCCAATCATAGACATAAAGGCTCCAGGCACGCCGTGCCCCGTACAATCTACTGCTGTAATGACTACTTTTTCACTTTCATAACCCACCAAGACCTTTTGCTTGTCGCCGTCTTGGTCTTCATAAATAGGGCGGGGCTCTAGCCTAGCATACCAGTAAAAATCACCACTTACGATGTCTCTTGGTTTGAAGAGTACAAAAGATTCGGGTAAAATCTTCTTAATTTCTTCTATTTGTGGCAGCGTAGCCTCTTGGATTCGTTTGGCATAATTGATACTGGAAGTAATATCTTGGTTTTTTTTCTCTATAATTTCTTTAGCTTTGACTACCTCTTCGGTGCGTTCTTTTACCTTTTCTTCTAGGTTTTCGTAGAGGAGGGCATTTTCTAGAGATATGGTAATCTGTGCAGAGAGAATTTCTAAGATTTCTAACCTATCAGGGGTAAATGCCTCAGAGGTTAGGTTATTTTCTAAATACAAGATGCCAGTGAGTTTTCCTTGATGTATGAGTGGCATACAAAGCACAGATTTAGGAGAAACCTTTGCGACATAGTTTGCACCAATCATTCCACGCTCTTGTGAGGCATTGTTGATGACTACACTCTGCCGAGTACGGATAACATAATAGACCAAATCACTGGAAAGTTTCGGGGTGTCAGTCATTCCATTTACGTCTTCTATCGGGATAGAAAGCAGGGATTCTTCTTCGGTTTGGTTAAGATGACAATCTGCTTCTAGCACCCATCTTCCTTCTCTTTCTAAGATAAAAAGTCCTTTTTCTGCCCCTGCATTTTCTATGACGATGCGCATCATTTTCTGTAGCAAGCTGCTTAGTATTACCTCTCCGGAGAGGGCTTGTGATGCCTTGATGATGCTGTGCATATCTAGGCTAGGACTTGCCACAGAGGTAGATTGCGTATTGCTGTGTCGGGGTTTGCTGCTTTGTCCTCTCTGCAGATACTTTCCGAAGTGCTTCTCTAGGTTGTTGAGTTTATTGTTAGCTCCCCAGAGTTGGTAGCGGTAATAGGCATCTTGCAGATAGACTTTAGCGATTTTTTCTTTTGCAAGACCAAGGTAAAACTTCCCTGCCAGTTCATTGGCAAGTGCCTCTTCTTGGATATACATATGCTCTCGGGCTTCTTCTATAGCCTTGTCATAGTATTCCATGGCCCTGAGGGTCTGCCCAGAGAGGCGCATTGTTTCGGCTTGTATGAGGTGATGTTTATGTGAGCAGTTATCAGGAGAGTATTTTGCCCAGTTGGCGAGGGTTTTTTGGTTTTCGTTGATTTGGGCAAGATACTTTATTTTTTCTTCGGTGCTAGCCTCAGGAAATTGCGCCAAGAGTGCAAGAGAGTAAAAGAAATTATGTACGGGCATAAAGAGCATTCCTGTTACGCCTTCTTTGTATTGGTCTGTCATCTCTGCATTTCGGAGGGCTTGGGCATAATCTCCAAAATAATAAGAAAGCATGGTCTTTGCCTGCAAAGTGATAAAAGCAAGGGTCAGTTGCTGCTCATTGATATACTCTGGCAGCATCGTATCTTCCTCAAAAAAAGCACCTTGCAGTTTAGTAGGCTCGTCTTGGGGGTTGCTGAGGTTTTCAATCATTTGCTGCCACGGAGTAAGGTATTGTACGTGAAAGCCTTGCTTGAGCTGCTTGATAAGTTCTAGGTTTTGGGCATATTTTTGTCCGAGAGATTCTAAGCTGATGCCCATTAAGAAGTGATAATGACAAGATTCTACGATATTGTAAGAAGCAAACTCAATTTCACCTGTTTCTAGTCCTACTTGGATGGCTTCAAAGTGAGGTTTTCGGGTGGCTCTTGCGGGTTCTTTCCAGTGCATCACCGTAGATACATAGAGGTTATCTACTTTTGCCTTAAAAAACTTGGCATTGAATTTATCGAGCATATTCACGGCAAGTTTGCCAAGCTGATAACCCAAGTCTATGTTGCCAAGTGCACCACAAAGCAATCCACCATAAAAAGCATAGCCCACACATGCAGAGGCAGAGTTGCCATATTCTAAGGAGAGATTGACCATTGTGTAGGTAATCTTTCGAAAAAGCTCAGGGTTGGTAGCCGAAGCAGGAGAGATGATGCTGTCCATGATTTCCATTCCTGCCTTGATTTCAGGGTTTTTCATGTGAGGGAGCTGCTCAATGATGCTGACATCTATGTCTTTTTGGGGTGCATCTGCAAGGGTGATGTTGAGCAAATCAAGTACTTCTAGCCCTACTTCTATGGCTTCCTGTAGGTTTCCCTTGGCGATGTGGTACTGCATTTCTATCTCAAAAGCGGGCATTTTATCAAGCACATGCGCTGCTTTTTCACGGATGATATGAATGTATTGGCTACTTAGCTCTAAATCACCTTTTAAGAAAGCTACTTGCAAGATGGCAGCATAGATTTCAAGTGTGAGGTCATAGTTGTTTATCCAGGCATCTTTGGGCAGCAGCTCTAGGGCTATTTTGAGATAATCAAAAGCAGGTTTGTAGGCAGCAGATAGATTGGCTTTTTTGCCAGCCTCTAGGTTAATACAAGTAAGGAAATACTTTTCTTCTGATGTTTCTAATAAATCTCTTCCAAAGTTGAGCTGATTCACGATGTCAAAGAGATTTTCCTCTCTTTTGTTATCAGGGATATTATCTAGCAATAGTCTTCCTATTCTGAGGTGGATGACTTTGCGCTCTTCGTCAGGGATGAGTGAGTAAACTGCTTGCTGAATGCGGTCATGCGCAAATTTAAAATCGTTTTCGAGCGGGATGACAAGCCCCTCTATGAGGGCAGGCTCTAGGCTTCGGTGCGTACTGTCTGTATCATCGGGTGAGCCCATTTCATCTATGATGGCAAGCGTATCTAGGTGAAAACGGTTACCGACACAAGAGGCAAGTTTGAGTAGGTCTTGTGTAACTTCGGGTAATTTTTGTACTTTGCCTGCCATGAGGCTTACCACATTGTCGGTGATATTGAGTGCTTGGATTTTTTGAATATCCCATTGCCAGTGTCTGAGTTCAAAATTAAAATGCAGCAGCCCTTCTTCGTAGAGAGACAAAAGCATTTGCTGCACAAAGAAAGCATTTCCCTGTGTTTTTTGATAAATCAGTTCTACCAAGTCTGAGATTTGCTCGGTTTCAGCCTTTAGCACATCAGAGATAAGCTGCTGAATGTGCTCTTGATGAAGATTACTAAGCTCAAGCTCATGGATTTGGATACTTTCTTCTCTGATTTCTTCTACTGAGAGTAAAAAAGGATGCCCTTCACCTACTTCGTTTTTGCGGTATGCCCCAATGATGAGTAGGTGGTCACCCGCTCTATTGGTAAGCAAAAGTTTGAGTAGATTCATAGAAGCGGCATCAGCCCACTGCCAGTCATCTATAAAAATGACAAGCGGATGCTCACGCCTAGAGATGGCAGTTACGAAGTTTTGAAACACAAGGTTAAACCTATTCTGGGCCTCTGTAGCTCCCAGTTCGGGGCTATCAGGTTGTTTGCCTATGATGAGTTCTAATGCAGGGATGACATCTGTAAGAATTTTGCCATTGTTACCCACGGCTTTGAGTATTTTTTGTTTCCAACGCTCTAGCTCTCTGCTGTTTTCAGTAAGCAGATAATTTACAAAACTTTTAAAAGCCTGTATGAATGCAAAGTAAGGCACATTTCTCTGAAATTGGTCAAATTTACCTTCTATAAAATATCCTTGCCTCTGCTGTATAGGCTGATGAATCTCGTGTACGAGGGCAGATTTACCCACACCTGAGTAGCCTGCCACGAGCATCAGTGAGGCGATTCCTTGGGAGGTTCGTTCAAAGGCATCTAGCAAGTAGCCCACTTCTTTTTGTCTGCCATAGAGTTTGTCTGGGATTTGAAATCTGCCCGAGAAATCGTGCGTAGCAATTTCAAAACTGGTGATTCTCCCTTCTTCTTGCCATTCTTGCAGGCATTTTTCTAGGTCGTAGCGTAGCCCAAAAGCAGATTGATACCTGTCTTCGGCATTTTTACGCATCAGCATCAGTATAATGTCAGAGATGACTTCGGGCATTTTGGGGTTAATGCTCTGAGGGGGGGCAGGGCTTTGGGCAAGATGATTGTGCACCATTTCCATGGGGTCTTCACTCTGAAAAGGAAGCCTTCCTGTGAATAACTCATACAAGACCACTCCTAGAGAGTAAAGGTCTGAGCGAGTATCTATTCTTCGGTTCATCCTTCCTGTCTGTTCGGGAGATATATAGGCGAGTGTGCCCTCTAGTTTGTCATGGTTATTTCTTTGATTGGCTTTGAGGCTGATGCGGGCAGAGATTCCGAAATCAATGATGAATACCTGCTCATTTTCTGAAATGAGGATATTTTTGCAGTCTAAATCTTTATGGATGACATTGCTTTGGTGTATCTCTCCGAGGATATGACAGATTTGGATGCTTATTTTTAAAAGCCTTTCAAAAGATTGGATGGGCTGTGCTTTTATGATGTCTTCAAGCGTGCTTCCTGGGATATACTCCATGACAAGGGCAGCCTTTCCCTCAAATTTGGTTTTGCTATAGACCTTGCGTACTCCAGCTATTTCTAGTTTTTGGGTGATGCTGTATTCATTGTAAAATGCTTGGATTTGCTCTGCTGATGCCTGGTCATTTTTAATGGTTTTGATGACTACGGGCACGCCCCATTCACTATTTTCTTGGTGATACACTGTGGAGTTTTCGCCTTCAAAGATTATATCGGATTTTTCCGCCAACATACTGCTTTCAGATTAATAGGTACATATTTGTTTTGTGATAGCTCAGAGAATGATACAAGTAGCTAAAAGAATCTACCTGTGTATTGTTTTGAACTTATACAAAAAGGGTGCAAGAATTAAGAAAGCGAAAAAAAGAAGGGAAATATAGTTAAAAAAACGCAAATTTATTTGTAGAATAGGTAAATACTTGTATGTGATTTTTCTTTGCTTGATTTAGGCAATGGAATATTTTATAAAAATCAGAAAAGATAAAAACAAATACCAAGCCCCGTATTTTGATAAAAATACAGGGCTTGGCTAGGCATGGCATATTTTTGTGCCCCTAGAGGTCTTCTTCTACCCCGATGAAGAGACCATCTTCACGGTAGAGTACTTCTCTTGATTTTTCACCTTTTTCTAGTTCTATTTCATAGCAGACCATTCCATTGCTGTATTCTATGCGTTCTACCTCATCTATGCTTTGGTTGGGGTATTTTTCACGCATTGATTTTCTTACGATTTCGGGTAGCTCATCGGCAGCGATGCTTATTTCTGCGAGCAGTAAATGCCCTGTAACAGTGATTTCTACTTCGTAGTCATTGTCTTCATACTCAAAACTTGCTTCATAGATTTTGTAAGGCACTTCCCAAGACCATTCTACGGCAGCTATGTCTATATTAGGGAAGGCATCTTTGAAAGACAAGAGTACCTCGTCGGAGGGGTACAAGCGTTCGCTGTTTTGTTTTTTACGTGATTTAGATGCTTTCATAGTGAGAAAGTATATTTAATTGGATTTAAAGATTGCTTTTTATTTCTGAGAATTTTGGAATAGCTCAGGGTCTGTGCCTGTGGCTTTGGTTGCTTTTTTGTTAAAATCTATTTTTCTGACAGGGTATTTTGTAAGAATATTGCCTTGGGCGGTTTTGCCTTTGATGTCCATCTCTCCAAGATTATACTCAAATATTTTGTTTTTGGCTTTGCAGTTAGAAGAGAGTTTAATGGTTACGATTTCGGTTTCTTCGGCTGCATTGACACTCATATAGAGTATTTTAGATTTGGGTGCACCTTTGGTGAGGTCATACTCTTTGTCTCTGATGATGGCATCTACCTTGAATCTTTTCACATAAGTATTGCCTGTGTCGCCATCTCTGTAGATGACATTGTAGGTGAGGTTTTTGGCACTTTCATTAAAGATTCCGATATGGATAATGTCTTTGCCTATATAGACTTTTTCGTCTATTTTTTTGATATAGTACTTGCCATCATCTGTAAAGGCGATGACATCATCTATGTCTGAGCATTCGCAGACTTCCTCTTCTTTTTTGAGTCCGTAGCCCATAAAGCCCTCTTTTCTTTCTACATAAAGTTTTACATTGTTGATGGCTACTTCGGCGGCTTTGATGGTATCAAATTCGCTGATTTTTGTACGTCTTTCACGTCCTTGCGCATATTTTTTGAGAAGATTCTCAAAATACCTGATGGCAAATTTATTAAGATTTCGGAGGTTTTTCTCTACTTCGGTAAGTTCTTTTTCTAGTCCTTTGGTGATTTCGTCTGCTTTGAAAGAGTCATATTTAGAGATACGTTTGATTTTGATTTCGGTCAGGCGCAAGATGTCTTCTTTGGTGATTTCACGGTAAAACTCTTTTTTGTAAGGGTCTAGTCCTTTGTCTATGGTGGTGAGCACATCTTCCCAAGTAGTACATTCTTCTATGTCTCGGTAGATTCTGTTTTCGATAAATATTTTTTCTAATGAGCCATAGAGGATTTTTTCTAGGAGTTCATTTTTTCGGATTTCTAGCTCTTGTCTGAGCAGCTCTTTGGTGCGGAGGGTAGAGATTTTGAGCAGCTCATTGACATCCAAGAAGTGGGGCTTGTCATCTATAATCACACAGGCATTGGGTGAGATGCTCATCTCACAGTTGGTAAAGGCATAGAGTGCATCTACGGTAGTCTCAGGCTCTATGCCAGGGTGTAGCTCCACAAGGATTTCTACATCTTTGGCAGTATTGTCTATTACTTTTTTGATTTTGATTTTGCCTGCATCATTGGCTTTTAGGATAGAATCTATGAGACTGACTGTGGTAGTGCCATAGGGGATATCTACTACGGCGAGCATCTTGCGGTTTCTGATTTCTATGTTGGAGCGTACACGGATTTTGCCGCCTCTCATTCCTCCTTTGTAGTTACTTACGTCTATCATTCCACCTGTCAAAAAATCAGGGTAAATGTCTATAGATTGTTCATTAAGCACTGCGATGGAGGCTTCTAAGATTTCACAAAAGTTGTGGGGCATAATCTTGGTAGCTAGGCCCACAGCGATTCCCTCCGTGCCTTGTGCCAATAGTAAAGGAAATTTGGCAGGGAGTGTGATGGGTTCTTTTTTTCGTCCGTCATAAGATTTTTGCCATTCAGTAGTTTGGGGGTTAAAGACCACATCTAGGGCAAATTTAGAAAGCCTTGCTTCTATGTATCTGGGGGCGGCGGCACTGTCTCCAGTGCTGGTATCGCCCCAGTTGCCTTGTGTTTCTATGAGGAGATTTTTTTGACCGATATTGACGAGTGCATCCCCGATGGAGGCATCTCCGTGTGGGTGATATTGCATTGCCTGCCCTATGACATTGGCTACTTTATGAAATCTGCCATCATCCATATTGCGCATTGCATGCAAGATGCGGCGTTGGACGGGCTTAAGTCCGTCATTGATATGTGGTACGGCACGCTCTAAGATGACGTAAGAGGCATACTCTAAGAACCAATTTTCATATACTTTACTAATCGTGCTGGAGCTTTGTGTATTGTCTTGATTTTTCATTGAATGTGATTACTTTGTGCTTAAGTCGGTCAGAATGCTAAAAAACTAAGCAAGTGCTAAATTAGTAAATTTTTTTTATATCTAAAATCTCTGGGCATTCTTTATTTTTGAGAAATCGCTTTGAATACTGCCTCAAAACCTTCACATTGCAGCGTGTGGGTATATTTATCCAAGACATTTTTTTGTGCCTCTTGAGCCATTTTGTTTCTCAATGCGGCATCTTGGTAGAGTTTGAAGACCGCTTCTGCCAATGCTTGTGCATCTTTGGGTGGGGTAAGCAGCCCTATTTTTCCTTGTGCGAGCAGGTCAGGTGTGCCCCCGCTGTCTGTGCCTATCACAGGGGTGGCTGTGGCAAGTGCTTCAATGGTAACCATCCCGAAAGATTCTGCAAGTGAAGACATCACAAAAACATCCAATGCTCTGAATGCCGCAGCGGTATTTTCTACAAAAGGGTGGAAGATTACTTTGTCTTCTAAGTCTAATTTTTGAATAAGATTTTTGAGATAGCCCAGATACCCCTCATGTCCGTAAGTTTCTTCTCCCACGAGGAGCACCTTCATGTCAGGTGCTTTGTCTGCAAGTATTTTCACAGCTTGGAGGATACATTCTTGCCCTTTGATGGGGTCTAGCCTTCCGATACAGCCCAGCACGAAGTCATTTTCTTGGAGGCGAAATTTTTTCTTGAGCACTGCTTTGGGCATTTTAGAAGCTTCTACAAAAGGAGCTACTTCTATGCAGAGTGGGATAATTTTAATTTTGCTCTGAGAGATATTCGTGCTCTGAAGGAGCTGCTGCCTGAGGTACTCAAGCGGCGTAATCCAGGCATCTAATCTTTTATAAAAAAAACCATGGTAAGGGTCTTTCTTTTGAGAAGTCATTTGCATTTGCTGCCAATAGACTACCTTGAGCGGGTTTTTAGAAAAAGATTTAGATAAAATGCCCGTATAAAATTGATAATAATGTGCAATCAGAAGCTGCTCTATCTGATGTTGTTCTAAGAGTTTTGCCAGTCTTTTAGAGGCATTGATGTTGAGGTGTTTTTGTTTTTGTGTAAACTCCAAGGTCTGTATGCCTGTTTTCTGAACCTCACTCATCAGTCTGCTGTCAGGTTTGCCCAGAAATACAATCTCATTGCCCCTCTCATGAAGCCATTTACAAAGCCTGAGTGTATTCATTTCTAAGCCCCCCCAAGAGTCAATACTGCACAAAACGGCCAACTTTAGCATAAATGTTTATTTTGGTAAATAATCTTGATTGTGTTGATGATAGTGTATAATTAGCAGCTTCAAAAGTGCTAAATATTTAGGAAATAAACGATTTTGGGTAGATAAATTTACTTATTCGGAAAGAAAATAGCTTACTGCTTTTTACCTAGGCGACAAGAAAACAGCCCTTTAAAAGATGGATTGTAGAAATACTTTTCAAAAAAACATTGAGAGAGATGGTATAAAATCTTTTGAATTTCATTTTTTTTGCAGAGAATCACCAATTTTAAGCAAAATTTGGAAAAGAAAGCCCAACGAATCATCCTTAGCCGCACAGACAACCTCGGAGATGTCATCCTTACACTTCCTTTGGCTGGATTTTTAAAGCATCATCTCGAAAATGTAAGGCTCTATTTTATCGGCAAGGCTTACACAAAACCCTTGATAGAGGCTTGTGAGTTTATTGATTGTTTTTTGGATAGAGAAGAAATCATCCAAAACCCTCATATTTTAGAAGAAATCAAGGCCGATGCCATTGTGTTTATTTTCCCTGATAAATCGCTTGCACAGTTGGCTTCCAAACTAAATATTCCTTTGAGAATAGGCACTTCACATCGTTGGTTTCATTGGTTGTATTGTAATCAAAGCGTCAGTTTTAGCCGCAAAAAATCTGATTTGCACGAAGCACAGCTTAATTTTAAACTCCTCAAACCGCTCGGATGGGATGTATTGCCCTCTTTTGAGCAAATCAGTCAGTGGTATGGCTTTGAGGCAAAAGCCACATTGCCCACAGAAATAGAGGGACTACTCTCTGACAATCGTAAAAAAATCATCATTCACCCCAAATCTAAAGGCAGTGCTAGAGAGTGGGATTTAAGCAAATACAAAGAAGTGATAGATGCACTGGATGCCCAGAAATACCAGTTTCTAATCACAGGCACGGCTTCAGAGGAGGCACGTGTGATACAGGAGTTTCCTGGCATTTTAGAAGAAACCTCTGCCCTCAATCTAATGGGAAAGCTAGACCTAGCCCAGTTGATTACTTTGATAGCCAAGGCAGATGCACTTTTGGCGTGTAGCACAGGGCCGCTGCACATCGCCGCTGCTTTGGGTAAATTGGCTGTAGGGTTGTATCCGCCCATCAAGCCCATGCACCCCGAAAGATGGCAGCCCATAGGCACTCACGCAGAAGTATTGGTGCTCAAAAAAGAATGCAGTGCCTGCCGAAAGCAAATACAATGTGCTTGTATTCAGGAGATTAGCGTGGAAGAGGTGTGCAAAATATTGTGGACGGTATAAATTTAGTTTTTTAGCAGACCTGTTTTTTATGATGAAGAAAGAGAATATTTTTATCTCAGGCTTTACTTTTCTAAAAAATGCAACTAGTTTGTATTATCCTTTCTGTGAGTCTATCAAGTCCATTTTGCCACTGGTAGATGAATTTGTGATAGCACTTGGCAAAGGCAGTGAGGAGGATGACACCCTTGCCGAGCTAGAGAAAATAGCTGACCCTAAAATCAAAATCATGCATACAGAATGGGATGTAGCAGGCTACCCTACCAATACCATCTATGCACAGCAGACAGATGTGGCAAAAGACGCATGCCAAGGCGAATGGCTTTTTTACTTACAAGGGGATGAGGTCATACACGAGCAAGACCTTGAGAAAATCAAAAATGCCTGCCTCAAATACAAAGATGATGCAAGGATAGAAGGCTTTCTTTTTAAATACCTGCACTTTTATGCAGATTATCGGCTGATTCAAGACAACCATGCATGGTACCCTCGTGAGATTAGAATGCTCAGAAATCTGCCCGAAATACATTCCTTTGGGGATGCACAGTCTTTCCGCAAAATCCCTCAATTTGACGGCAAAAGCTACAGAGATAAAAAAGGGACACAGAAGCTCAAAGTAGTCCTTTTAGATGCCTTTGTGTATCATTATGGCTGGGTGAGGCCGCCTCGGTTTATGCAAAAACACAACTACTCTGCTGCTGTAAGCTACCATGGCGAAGAAAAAGCAAAACAGATGCTCGCACAGCAGCTCATCCGATACAATTATGGCCCACTCGGGCATTTATCTACATTCAAGGGAACGCATCCTGCGGTAATGAGTGAAAGAATTAAGGCATTTGACTGGGGAGACACATTAAACTATACCAAGCAATATGTCCCCGAAGAACCCAAGCAAGCCTCCCTCAAGTTGAAGAACCGTTTGCTTACATTCATAGAAAAATATATCTTAGGCTACAAGAATAAATCTTTAGGCTATAGAAATTGGAAGATTGTGAAGAAGGAAAAAAGTCTGTAGTTTTGCATCTAGCACAAACCATAACCCCAATAGATTGAAAACCTTTTTTAGAATATTATCCCATGGCAGGCCTTTTACTCAGTTTGCCGTTCCATTTTTAATCTTCTCTACACTCAGTACTATTTTCGGGCTGCTGAACTTCAGCCTGTTGATTCCACTTTTAGACGTACTTTTCGGGAGGATAGAGCCAGCACAGTTACAAACCATGCAGCAGCCCCCTGCTTTTTCTTGGAGTTTGGATTATGTAACGAATAGCTTTTACCATTTTTTCTCAGAAGTAGTCAGAGATTATGGCAAAATGGGTGCTTTGCAGTTTGTTTGTTTGACGATTGTTACTTCAGTTTTACTGGCCAATGTATTCTCTTACCTCTCTATGCGTATCAACGAGAAGCTCAAAATTAGAACCATCAAAAGTGTCAGAAAACAACTTTTTGAGCGCATTACGGCATTGCCCTTGGGCTACTTCTCTAACCAGCGCAAAGGAGACCTTACCTCAAGAGTAGCTACTGATGCCACTGAGTTAGAGTATTCTATTTCTATTAGTTTGAGTTTACTTTTCAGAGAGCCTATTAGTTTGATTTGTTTTTTCATTGCGTTGTTTTCCATTTCTGTCAAGCTTACATTATTTACATTGATTATTGTGCCTATCTCAGGTTCATTAATAGCATATCTGACCAAGAAAATGCGTGAGAAGACAAAGCTGGGGCAAGAATACATTGGCTCACTTATTAGTATTGTGGATGAGACTATCGGAGCAATGCGCATCATCACAGGTTTTAATGCACAAGGCTATATTCGCCAAAAATTTGAGAACGAAAACGAACGCTATGCTCGGCAGCTCAACTCTATCGCCAGGACAAGAGAACTTGTAGCTCCATTCTCAGAGTTTTCGGGAGTATTGGTAGTTTCTATTATTTTGCTGTATGGGGGTAGTTTGGTGTTTTCCCAGGATGCAAGCCTGAGTGCAAGCCAGTTTGTAGCCTATATTATCTTGTTTTCGCAAGTATTACGCCCTGCCAAAGCCATTTCTAAGGGAATCAGTGATATACAAAAAGGACTCTCAGCCGCCGACCGTATTTTTGAGGTGATAGATACGCCATCAGAAATCAATGATACCCCACAAGCCAAGAAGATGCTTGGCTTTGAGAAGCGGATTGAGTTTAGAGATGTTTGGTTTAAATACCAAGAGCAATGGATTCTGAAAGGGGTGAGCTTTACGATAGAAAAAGGTGAAAAAGTAGCTCTAGTAGGGGAAACAGGCAGTGGCAAATCTACTATCTCTGATTTGATTCCTCGCTTTTATGATATTCAAAAAGGTGAAATCTTGATAGATGATGTGCCTTTACAAGCCATAGAAATGCACTCTCTGCGTGCACAGATGGGTATCGTAACCCAAGAGGCCATTTTATTCAATGATACCATTGCCAATAATATTGCCTTTGCCGAAGAAGTAAGCCAAGAAGAAATCCAAGAGGCAGCCAAAATCGCCAATGCCCATGATTTTATTCTCAAAACTGAAAAACAATACCAAAGCAATGTAGGCGATAGAGGCATGAAACTTTCTGGCGGACAGCGTCAGCGGATGACCATCGCAAGGGCTGTACTCAAAAACCCCCCTATCTTGATTTTGGATGAGGCTACTTCTGCCCTAGATGTAGAATCTGAAAAATTGGTGCAAGATGCCCTTTACAAACTGATGAAAAACCGCACCTCCCTCGTGATAGCACACCGCCTCAGCACCATCCAAGATGCAGATAAGATACTGGTGCTCAAAAATGGAGAAATCATAGAACAAGGCACACACGAAACGCTGCTTGCTCAAGAAAATGGCTACTACAAACGCATGACAGCAGTACAAATTAGCTAAGATTTACACATCCTAAAAAAACAGAATACAAGATGATATATGATTGTTTTACCTTCTTCAATGAGCTAGAGCTATTAGAGATTAGACTTCATGAGCTTGATGGGGTAGTCGATAAATTTGTGATTGTAGAGGCTACCCGCACCTTCACTAAGAAGAAAAAAAAACTATATTTTGAAGAGAATAAAGCACGATTCAAGGACTTTGAGCATAAAATCATTCACATCATTGTAGATAAATACCCCACTTTTTTTAAGAAATTTCGTCCTGTTAAGACTTGGGATTATGAGCATCACCAGAGAGAAGCTATCTTACAAGGTTTAAAAGACTGCAAACCTGAGGATTGGGTGATTATCTCAGATATTGATGAAATCCCTAAAGCTGAGCAGCTCAAAAACGCCAGCCAAACAAAGGGCATTAAAGTATTTGAGCAGGATTTATTTTATTACTTCTTCAACTGTATCTGTACACATTTCCCTACGGAAAGTACTCAAAATGCCCCCCCAAAAACCAAAGGACACTGGAGAGGCTCTGTGATGCTGCCTTTCCGAGAAATCCAAAGCATCAGAGAAACCAGAATGATAAGAGATAAAAAAGAAAGTAGTGATATCCAGACCATAGAAAACGGAGGTTGGCATTTTAGCTTTTTGGGAGGATTAGCACAAGTCATCACCAAACTTCAATCTTACTCTCATGCCACTGAGGCAAAATATAGCCTCAGTGCCTTTAAAGATAATCAAGAGATAGAAGAAATCATCAACAGTGGTCTAGACCTATTTGGGCGTGGTATCCAATATAAGTTTATCCCCTTAGATGAGCAGTTTCCAGAATACCTCCTTGAAAATCAAGAAAAATACCAACACCTTATCAAGCCGATTACTCAAACATAAGGCACTGAAGGCTCAGGTTATTCTTCTACCTCAAAGCCATCTAGTCTGCCTTTCTTTTTGAGGTACCAAAAGTTGGTGTATTTGATAAAATGTGAGAAGGCACTGCCAATAGAAATGATAAGCCCTTTTTTTCCATCCAAAAAGCCCCTCTGTGCAATGTAAGACTTCAGGAAAGCCGTGATAGGGCTCATCACTATTTTCCAGCCTTGTAGTTTTTTACCCTTTCGGAGCAGCTCTTCAGCACCATATTTGCCATAATAATTCATCTTGTCAAAATACTGGTGGAGAGAAGTATAGCTATTATGAAGTAAATCCTCTTTAAGATGCCCTAATTGATAAGGATGTGTAATCACAATGCCCTCATGCAAGATATTGTCATTAAAATCACAGTGATGCTTGTTAAAAAAACGAGTAACCCTCCCAGGATACCAGCCTGTATGCCGTACCCATTCACCCATAAAAAAAGTTTTTCGTGGCACATCATAGGCAGCCACACCCGCAGGGATGAGCGGAAAAATATGACACAGTTCTTCTTTCAGTGAACTCTGCACAATCTCATCTGCATCAATCCAGAACACCCAATCATGAGCACTGTGCTGCACGGCTACTCTTTTGGTGCCAGAGAAGCCCAGCCACTCGGAGAGGATTACTTTCACATTCTCAAAATTTTTGGCGAGTGCCACGGTATTGTCTGTACTTCCACTATCTACCATAATTACTTCATCTGCCCAATCTAGTGATTGTAGGCATTTGACAATATTTTTTTCCTCATCTTTAGTAATCAAAATGACCGATACCTTAATCTTTTCTGACATGTCTTGTAATTTTGTGATAGTTTGGCAAAACTAATATTTTTTTTACATTGCTGGATTTTGTGGGCGTGAAATCGTGCGGACTTCCCCAACATTCGCAGGAGAGATGCTTAGATATTCACGATAAATGAATATTTTTGAATGAGGTTTTGTAGAGATGTTACTCTCAAAGCTAAAAATATTGCTTTTAGACCCAATCTATCTCCGAAAATATGAATGTAGAAGAAAACATAACTTTGTTTAGAAAATGTAATCAAAAAAAATACGCCCCTGCACATGTAGCAGAAGTAGGTGTATATCTGCCCGAAACCTCTAACATTGCATCTTATATCAGGCAAGGAATACGGAGTATGCTTATAGAGCCAGACCTCCAGACAGTAGAAAAAATCAAATCTTATTTTAAAGAAGCTGGTAATTTGACCATTCATCCTTTGGCAGTGTATGATTATACGGGTACACTTGTGCTTGTAAACCGAGACTCTTCTACCTTTGCAGCAGACCTAAAAGGAAGCCCTGCACTCATCAATGATAAATATACCATACAGCCCGAAGACAAATTTGAAGTACCTTGCACTACTTTTGATACTCTGGATGATGGCAGTATTGACCTACTGAGCATAGACATAGAAGGGGGAGAGTGGTATGTATTGAAGCATTTAAAAAGCCGCCCTGATGTCATTTCGGTAGAGACCCATGGCAAAAAATACATCAATCCCTTTATCCAAGAAATCTTGGATTGGATGGAAAAAAACAATTATCAAGTATGGTACAAAGATGGTAGCGATACCGTATTTGTAAAGGAAGGCACATTTGAGGTTACTCCCAAAGAAAAAAGCCAATTATTCTGGACAAACTTCTGGCTAAAACTCAGAAGAATACGCAAGAAAATCGGCTTATAAGCATGCTTACACTTCGGGTCTATTGCTTGATTCTGAGTAAAAATGCGGCTTGATCTCCACGTTTTTCAGTATTGAGTTGTTTTGCTTTCTTACGGTACTTCCATTTATCGAGCTTTTTTTGGATCTTGCCTGTGAGTCCTTTGTAGCTTTTTTGGTTTAGTGTGATGTCTTTGATGTATTTTTCACTTGCGATAAATTGTAAATCCTCTGAGTCATAAATAGTATCAAAGAGTTCTAGACCAGCTTTCTCTGCCAAAATCTGCATACTCTCTACGGAGTGCAAGAAAATATGCCGAGGTGCATCTAACTGAAACCAGTTGGTGCGATAATGCTCCCAAGCATAAGAAGAAGCCGTAGGGATTCTAATCATACAGACTCCCGCAGGGCGGAGTAGTTCTTTTACTTTTTGTAGGTGCTCAAGCGGATCAGGCACATGCTCAAAAGAGTGATGATACATGATTAAATCCCAATCTTTGGAACTCATCTTATGGATACTTTTTTTGTAGATATTTAATCCATTGGCATAGCTGATATCTTTGGCTATGAAGGGGTCAATCCCCTCTAGATGCTCAAAACCTACCTCTGCCATTGCATATAAAAAATACCCTGTGCCACAGCCCACATCCAGAATTTTACTTTGTGGATTTACTCCTATCTGAGCTACTAAATCATAAGTTTTCGTAGGAAATAGACGGCTTATGAGTTGATTTTTATGAAGTAAAGTGGCGGAGTAGCGTAGCTTCTTGAATTTACCCTTTAAGCCCTGATAGAAACTCTCAGGAGAAATATTAAAGCTATAATATTCACTAGGATAATAATCTGATAAATTCTCAGGGACTTCACTGATTTGCAAGCACTTACAGGCTGCACACTGGAAATAAGTAAATATATCTCTCGTACCGATTTGCATTTCTTTTGCCTCATAGCTTTGGTTATTGGCCTCATTTCCACAAATTCTACAATCCATTGTATAGGGAGCTTTTTTGATTTAAATACTTGGTTTTACTACGTGATGTGCTTCTATGTCTTGCTGCATTTTTTTGATAATCTGATTGATAGAGGCTGAGCGATGGTATTTTTTGAGAAGTTTTTTCATTTTTTGTTTTGATTGGCTGAGTTGTTTTGATTGGCTCAAAAACATAAAAAACGCTTTGTAAAAACGTGTATTGAATACCAGCCAGTAGCTTAGGAAATTAAGCGTGAGTTTTAAATTCCAGATAAATTTGCTTGTGCCGCTCAGGTGCAAGGCATGCAAGATAAATTTATTTCGCATAGAGATGATGTAAATTTTGCGTTTTTTGTGGTAAGCTGCAATCGTGGTGGAGGCAGGATGATGGCAAATAGCCTCATGCTCATAATAACAAGCCCAGCCCAGCCGCCAAGCACGCAGTGATAGGTCTAAATCTTCTCCATAAAAAGGGGCATACAGCTCCTCAAAGCCTTCTAACTCTTGTACTTTTTTGCGGTCTAGTAAGGCATTCGCACCTGACAAAAACAGGGTAGGTATCCAAAACCCTTCGGGGATGGGTTCAAGTATAAAATTGATAGTAGAGTTGATTTTTTGAGTTGATTTTTGTTGGGGATATTTGGCAGTTTCTTGTACTTTTTGCCCGCTAAGGTCTAAGACTTGCCCCATGACCCCAAAGGTGTCTTCTTTTTCAAAATATTTAAACAAGGGCAAAAAATAGCTTTTGCGAAGCTTTACATCACTGTTAAGGGCAAATACCAAGTCTTTTGTCGCTGCCATAATCCCCCGATTGATGGTAGGGGAAAAGCCTTCGTTTACCTCATTGATGAGTATTTTCACATCTGGAAATTTTTCTTTGAGCAGTGCTACGGAGGCATCTGTAGAGGCATCATCTACCACAATTAGCTCATAATCTACCTCAGCAGCTTGCAAAGCCTCATATACTAGAGGGATATTGGCATTGAGCAAGTCATAGCCATTGTAATTGGGGATGACCACAGAAATACTTTTGGACCGATAATCAGTACTTGTTTGTTTCATTTTGCTCAAAAAATCTCTTGTCGTTCTCAGGTAGGGTCTGTCTTTGTATGACAAGCTTAGCTTTTCCACTACTACCCCCCTGTAATTCAAAATGCCAAAATTAGACAAATAATTTCTATAAGAAATAACTATTTTCGTAAATTTGAACTCCATAAATAAGTGTAAAGCAAGACAAAACAGTTATAAAAACATAAAATACTGATTATCAATATCTTACGCTTTATTATGCTCAAAGTTAGACATATAATCAATTCTCATCCATAATCAATTATGAGCGATACAAGCCCCCAATACTCTGAAAAAGAAAAACACCATGTATTTAACAACGAGTTTATGCCACTCATGGATGCTGCCTATAACTTTGCTTTTAGACTTACTCTAGATGAAGATGATGCCAAAGATTTAGTGCAAGATACTTATCTGAAAGCCTTTCGTTTTATTACTTCTTTTCAGCAAGGTACAAATGCAAAAGCATGGCTGTTCCGAATCTTGAAAAATAGTTTTATCAATGAATACCGCAAAAAATCAAAGCAACCTTCCAAAGTAGATTACCAAGAAGTAGAGCAGGTCTATAACTCCGAAGATACCGCCATGAGCCTCACCACGGACCTTCGTGTGGATGTGCTACAGGGCATGATAGGAGATGAGGTAGCCAATGCGCTGAACTCTCTTGCCATTGATTTCAGGACGGTCATCATCCTCTGTGATATAGAAGGATTTACCTATGAAGAAATGGCGAAAATCTTAGACATTCCCATCGGGACGGTACGCTCCAGACTGCACAGAGCCCGCAATATCTTGAAAGAAAAACTCCAAGACCACGTCAAAAAAAGTGGCTATGGTGGTGAGGGATAGCACTGAAAACATCAGGTATAATAAAACTGTTGGTGTAGATTTTCCGTTGCAGGGTTCTCCTATTTAATGGTAAGTGCAGCTATGGTATTGGAGTCTAGCTTTTTGTAACAAAAATTAGCACTCTGTAACGGATTATTTACACTATGAAATAAATTTATATGAATACGTCCGAGAATCTTCTTTGATTTGGGCAAAGAATCATGCGAGTAGCCTTCAGACAGCTAGATTGATTTAAGGTAAAATACTTATCAAGAATTATTCTTAATAATAAAAAAAAAACATGCAAATCAACTATTTCAAAACAGTTTGTGTTTTCTTAACAAGTTTTTAACCAAGGATAGATTGCCCAAAATATATCAAACTAAGTGAAGCTCACTTGACATTTAATGATTAAAAACAGAATAAAAAATAACACTCTAAACTTTAAAAATTATGCAAGACAATACACAACCTACCTCTATGTCAGCAAAATATAGCTGCCAAGAATGCAAAACTTTCTTAGAAGTATTACAGGTCGTATTAGACAATGAAGCCAATGAAGAACAGATAGAATTTGTGAATGAACACATAGACAACTGTGGCTATTGTTTTGAATGTTATGAAGTAGATAAGACACTCAAGCAGACCATCAGTCAAAAAATAGAGAAAATCAATACACCCAAAGACCTCACACTCCTCATCCAGTCAAAAATTAGTACTTACTTAGCACAAGAATAAACCCCAAACAAATACAACTGTGAAGCAATCTGATGAGCCTATATCTGGAAAAGCCATTATATTTTCTGCCCCCTCTGGAGCAGGCAAGACTACCATCGTCAATCATTTACTAGAAAAATATGATTGCTTTGGGTTTTCTATCTCAGCCTGCACCCGCCCCAAAAGACCCAACGAGATACAGGGCAAAGATTATTATTTTTTGGCACAAGAGGAGTTTCAAGCAAAAATCAAAGAAGATGCTTTCATAGAGTTTGAAGAGGTCTATCAGGGCTCATACTACGGTACACTCAAAACAGAAATCAACAGACTCTGGAAACAGGGCAAACACGTACTCTTTGATGTGGATGTGAAAGGAGGGCTGGCGCTTAAAAAATACTTTCAAGACAATGCCCTTGCCATTTTTATCACTGTGCCTTCTATAGAGACCCTAGAGCAGCGGCTTATCAGGCGGCAGACAGATTCTATGGAGAGCATCCAGAAGAGAATCGCCAAGTATGAAGTAGAGCTCGGCTACCAACCTGAGTTTGATGAGGTCATCGTTAATAAAGATTTAAAAGAGGCTTTAGAAGAAGTAGAACGGGTTTTGCTTGAATTTTTAGATGTAGAATCCATTCCTGTTTCTAAATAAACCTACCAAGCATGAAAATCGGGCTTTTTTTTGGTTCATTTAATCCCATTCATATTGGGCACCTTATCATCGCCAATACGATGGCAGAGAATACTGACCTGAGGGAGGTCTGGCTCGTGGTATCGCCCCAAAATCCATTCAAAAGCCAAAAAGCACTCTTGCATGAGTTTGACCGTTACGAAATGGTCAGCAGAGCCATTTCCGAAAATTACAAACTCAGGGCAACAGACATAGAGTTCAGAATGCCCAAACCTAGCTACACCATAGATACACTCACGGCACTGCAAGAAAAACACCCCGAGCATGAATTTGTGCTCATCATGGGCAGTGATAACCTGACACACTTCCATAAGTGGAAAAACCACGATAAAATCTTAGAATACCACTCCGTTTATGTCTATCCACGCCCAAGTGTAAGCAGCCATGCCTTGTTTGAGCACCCGAAGGTGCGGGAAGTACCTGCTCCTGTGCTGGATATTTCGGCTACATTTATCAGAGAATCCATCCAAGCGAAGCACTCCATACGTTACCTTGTGCCTGAGGCAGTAGAAACAATGATTCGGGTCAAAGGCTTTTATCAGTAGGCAGGTCTTATCTCGATAAGCTCATCTGTAGCATTGTAAATTAGCTTAAACTTTTTGCCGACAAGTGCAGGATTTGCCCCAGGAGGACCTTCTGAATCCTCGATGTCATCTAGCAGATTGCCAGGTATTTTGATGGGGGAGGGGTACTCATCCATGCCTTCATTAAAGACCGTAACTTCTATCAAATTCCCCTCTGAAGGCTGAAAATAAAACCTCGTAACAGAGGCATAGACTGCACAGCTTTCATAGTTGGCTTCTATTTCTTTGAAATTTGTTTTTTCTTGGGCTGAGGTGTGCTGAGTCTTAGAAGCTTCTTTGCTACAGGCACTCAACAAAAGGCATCCAGAAAAAAGAACTGCCATCAACAACAGGTGGAGAGAGGGTTTTGCACTCATAAATAATTTTATTTTTTAGTAAATTTGAGAAAAAAAGTTTGTGTCCCCTCCTTAGAAAAATGGCTGACAGTGAGGTTTTTTTTGTCTATCAGATGATAAATCACCTTGTGAAGCTCTTGGTTATTGTAATTCTCAAACTCAAATTGGCTTTCATTCTTAACTCCCTGCAGCCTGAATGGATACACCCAATCCTTGTCTAGTGCATAAATCTGGTAGATAAAATAAGCCTGGCGTAAGATACTTGCCCTTTGATAACGCATAGAGCCTTTACTTAATAAAGTAGTATCTGTATTTTGGAGTGTATAGCGCATCCATCGGAAGCTTGTTTTGTCGTCTTTTTGCCAAGTTTCATAGATAGTCTTATCCTCTTGCTGTGCTACCCAAGTACCTTTTATTTTTTTGAGCGTGTGATAGGCTTTCTGCTCATCTAGCTGCCCACAAGCATCACAGACAAAGCACAAAAATAGTATGGGTGTGAGTAGGTATTTTATCATTTTTTGAGATACAACTCACAAAGGTATTCTAAATTATAGAAATATAATATTAGAATACCTGAAAAAACAGCTCTTTATTTTTCATTCTATAAATCCCAGCTTTTTGAGTAAATTTGTGAATGGATACAGTAGAATCCAATAATAAATGAAGTGCCATACTACCATACATTTCTCGAATTACAGTAGTATGATTAAGTGCTTATTCAAGCAAAATACCATTAATTAGCACATTTACATATAATTAACTTCTCAATGAGTAAACTCTGGAAATCTGACGCCGAAATCAACCAAAAAGTAGAAAAATTTACCATAGGGCAAGACCTCACACTGGATTTGCTACTTGCCCATTATGATGTGCTTGGCACAATGGCACACATCCGAATGTTGCACAAAATCAACCTGCTCTCTATCCAAGACCTGAGCCAGCTTAACTTGGCACTCAAAAAAATATTGCATAAGATAGACGCAGGAGCGTTCACCATAGAAGCAGGTGTAGAAGATATTCACTCACAGGTAGAGCTAGACCTTACTCGAGAACTGGGTGAAATTGGCAAAAAAGTACACAGTGGCCGCTCACGCAATGACCAAGTGCTGCTAGATCTTAAGCTATTTATCCGTGCAGAGTTACATCAAATCGTAGAATATACCCACACACTTTTTAAGACCTTGCAGGCACTCAGCGAGCAATACAAACACATACTCATGCCTGGCTATACACATATGCAAGTAGCGATGCCCTCCTCTTTTGGGCTTTGGTTTGGGGCCTATGCAGAGGCACTGACAGATGATTTGCTCTTGATTCAGAGTGCTTTTGAGATTTGCAATCAAAATCCATTGGGTTCGGCAGCGGGTTATGGCTCTTCTTTCCCTCTAGACAGGGAGATGACCAGTGATTTGCTTGGCTTCTCACAGCCCAATTACAATGTCGTCTATGCACAAATGGGTCGAGGCAAAGTAGAGCGAATTGTGGCTTTTGCCCTTGCCAATTTGGGGGCTACTTTGGCAAAAATGGCCATGGATATTTGTCTTTACAATGGGCAAAACTTTGCATTTTTGCGCTTTCCAGAAGGCTTCACTACGGGGTCAAGCATTATGCCCCATAAAAAAAACCCTGATATTTTTGAGTTAATCCGTGCCAAAGGCAATCAACTTCAAGCCCTGCCCCAAGAGATGGGCTTTATTTCGGGAAATCTGCCTTCGGGCTATCACCGTGATTTTCAGATACTTAAAGAGCGTTTTTTACCTGCTTTTTCAAACCTAAAAGATTGCTTAGAGATTGCCAATTTGGCATTGCAGCAAATAGAGATTAGAGAAGACATCATCTCAGAAGCACAGTATGATTACCTTTTTACGGTAGAAGAAGTCAATCGTCTGGTGCTTGAAGGCACAGCTTTCAGAGAAGCCTATCAGCAAGTGGCTGCTTCCATCAAGGAAGGAAACTATGAAGCTCAAAGAGAAGTAAACCACACACACTTGGGCAGTATCGGAAATCTGGGTACAGAAAGAATCAAACAAAAAATGGCACAAGTTATGGCTCGTTTTCCTTTTGATAAAATCAAAGAAGCCCTCAGCAATTTGCAGAAAGGTTAGATTCTGGCACATTCAAGATTTAGTAATTAAGTTTGGTTATTTTTGTGGTGGTTAAAAGGTTTCAATGCTCAAAAACATGAACAATCTAGACAATGGTTTGTCAGTCTATGACCGTGTTGGTAACCAAAATCGTAGTAGAGCATAAAGATAGATTAACAAGATTTGGCTTTCATTACATCCAAGAATTATGGCAAGGCGAGTTAATAGT